>JBGQBE010000012.1:0-75030 GCA_041494685.1 Dehalococcoidia bacterium
CCGGGATCCGCCTGGGTGCCGGTTACGGCGTGACCGAGCCGAAGGCGCCGTCCGGCGTCCACGGGAAGGGGCCGTGGCCGTTCGCCGTGAACGTGCCGTCGCCCTTCAGGAAGGCCCAGCCGCGCCCCGCCACGCGCAGATCGATGTCCTGGCCCAGGACGATGACCGCCGCGTCGCGCGCGACCACGGTCGCGTGGCCGTCGAAGCCGAAGTACACGGTGAAGCCGCGCCACTGCACCGTCTGGCCGTTGCCGTCAACGTGCACGACGGCATCGTGGTCCAGGTCCCGGACCAGCAGGATGCCGTGCGAGGCCGATACGCTCAGGTCCATCGCGCCCTTCACCGCCGCGATGCCGCTGCCCTGAGCGTCGAGGACGCCCGTGCCGCCGATGATCGTGCGCGCGCCCGGCGTCGGCGTCGGCTCTGCCGCGGAGGCCGCGGGGGCGAGGGCGGCGAACGCCATGGCGCCGATGCCGAGGACGGTGGCCGCGATCGAAAGCTTCTTCAACATTGGTCTGCTCCTTGTTCTGTCTGCGCCCGCCGTGGGGCGGGTGAACGTCCGTCTGATGCCTCTACTATCGTGCGCAGGGGCGGCGGTGTTGTTATCGGGGCGTCGCGGTACCGGAAACTCTCCGTAAAGCCTGCGTAAGGCGGTCAGCCTGCGAATCTGGCGGCGTCAAGACGGCGGCTCGGGGCGCGAGACAAGATGCGGGAGATCACTGATGGCCGCCACGCGGCGGCGGCGGCACAATCGCCGCATGATGAACAAGCAAGCAGACACGAACACGGCGGCAAGTCAGCAGCGCAAAGGCGCCGGCATCGCCGAACTGCGGTCGCAGATCGATCAGCGCGATGAGACGATCCGCCTGCTCAACGAGGCGTTGTCCCGGGCGCTGGATGAGCTGACGGAGCTGGACCGTGCGGCGTAATCACGGCACCGGCTGGAACTGGCCGTTCGTGACGCGGTAGATCGTCAGGCCCAGCGCCGACGGCGTGTCGCCTTTGCGGTCGCCATCGTCGCCGAACTGGATCGGTCCCGTCAGCCCCGCGAAGGATTGCGAGCGCAGTGCATCCGCCAGCTTCACCCGGTCGATGACCAGCGAGCCGTCGGCGTTCTGCGTCGCCACGGTGTTCAGCGCCGCCAGCAGCACGGCGACGGCGTCGTGGGCCTGGAGCACGAACGTCGTGGCGGGCGCGCGATGGAAGTTGTCGCGGAATCGTGATACGAACGCGTCGTCGGGGCTGGCGCCGCCCGTGAGGACGGCGCCTTCCGCGGCGGGCCCGCCTGCCGCCACGAAGTCGCGCTGGCTCATCACGCCGTCGGGCGCCATGAACGTGCCCGCGTAGCCGGCATCGTGCAGGGCCCTCGCCAGCAGCACGCCCTCCGGGTTCAATCCCTCGAACACCAGCACATCCGGCGCGGCGCTTTTCACCTGCCGCGCCAGCGTTCCGAAGTCGACTTGCCCGCGGTCGATGCGCTCGCGGGACGAGACGCGGCCTCCCATGCTCTCGAACGCCGCGACGAACGCATCCCCGAGCGCCTTGCCGTACGGCTGCGCGTCGTCGACGACGATTGCCGTCGTGGCTCTGAGGCTTTGAAAGGCGTACGTGGCCTGCACCCGTGCCTGGAAGTCATCGCGCCAGGCGGTGCGGAAGAAGAAGCGATCGTCCGGCGACGCAAGGTCGATGCGGGTCGCCGACGGTGAGATATGCACGGTCTGGGCCTGCGCATAGACGCCGTTCGCCGCCTGCGCCCCGGTCGTGCACATCGGTCCGATGACGCCCACCAGCGTGCCGTCCTGCACGAATGCGTGCGCTACGGCCGCCGCCTTCTCGGCGTCGGCGCAGCCGTCGTCCTTGCGCGAGATCTGGAGCGGGTGTCCCTTGACCGTGCGCCCGGCGTCGATGACAGCCAGCTCCGCCGCGTCGGCGATGTCGCCGCCGAGGGCCGACTGGTCGCCCGCAAGCGCCGCCGACACGCCGATCGTCACAGGCTGTCCGGCGGCGATCGCGATCCGAGGCTCGGGCGTGGCGACGGAGGTCGGTGCAGGCGTCTTCGTGCCACTGCCGCCGCCGCCGCACGCGGCGAGGGCGATGGCGGCGACCAGCGCCGCGAGCCACGCGGAGATTCTTGGCATGAGACCTCGTGCGCGCGGCCGGAGACGGGAGGCAGCGCCGCGCGTATTATGTCCCTGGACGGGCGAAGCCGCCACTACGGCGCCCGCTGGGAGTCTATCGTGCCGATCGAAAAAGCCTTCGCCATGCACGCGACGCCGGAGGCGATCTTCGAAGCGCTCGATCGCGATCTGCGCGATGCGTCAGCCCACGCCGGCCGCACCTTCGAAGTGCTGCGCCGCGATCCGCCGCGTACGATCGACCTGCGCGTCACGATCGGCGGCATGTCGTGCTGGCTGACCTACGAGCTGGAGCGGAAGCCGGAGCACACGGAGGTGACGGCGCGGCTGACGCCGTTCGGCTGGCGCTACCTCGCGTTCAAGATCGTCACGCTGGGCCTGCGCAACGACGGCTTCGAGATCCCGCTGGTGGAAGGGCTCGCGAACCTCAAGGCCGAAGTGGAAGGCCGCCCGCGCGAGCGCGAGGATGCCGCGCCGGACGAACGTTGACGGCGCGGCCGGCGACGCCGCTCTCTGACGCTACGCGCGCGGTACCAGCGAGAGGTGTTCCGCCGTCAGGCCGATGCGCCAGTCGCGGCGCGACGCGATGCCCAGCACTTCGTACGGGTGCGCCGGCATGTCTACTTCGAAGATGTACGGCTCGCCCAGGTCGGCGTCCGCCGGCTGCGCGCGCATGTAGAGGCGGTGCGTATTGCCCATCGGCACTTCCTCCACGATCTCCGTGTCGATGACGACGTTCCCGCCGTCGCGGCGCGAGCGGTCGGTGCGCTCGACGATGATGTGCTCCGGACGGATGCAGACGTAGACGTCGCCGCGCACGGGCGCCTCCGGGTCGCGCACGCGCGCCGTGAACCACGGCGTGCGCACCACCGCCACGCCTTCGGCGTAGGCGTCGATGGCGCCCGGAATGATGTTTCGCACCTCCAGCAGCTCCGCCACGCGGCGGCTGCGCGGGCGGCGCAGCACGTCGTCGCGCGGACCGTGCTGCAGCACCTCGCCGGCGTCGTACACCGCGATGCGGTCGCCCAGCGCGTACGCCTCGCCCAGGTCATGGGTGACGAAGAGCGCCGTCAGGTCCAGGCGGCGGCGCACCGCCGCTACCTCGCGTCGCAGCATCGCGCGCAGCGGCGCTTCCAGCGCCGAGAACGGTTCGTCCAGCAGCAGCAGCGATGGCTCCGCCGCCAGCGCGCGCGCCAGTGCGACGCGCTGCTGCTGGCCGCCTGACATCTGGCGCGGCCGGCGATCCTCCAGCCCGTCCAGCCCGAGCAGGGCGACCAGGTGCGCCGCCCGCGCGCGCCGGCGCGTGGCCGGCCAGCCCGCAATGCCGAACTCGATGTTCTGCCTCGCCGTCATGTGCGGGAAGAGCGCCAGCTCCTGCACGACGTAGCCGACGCTGCGCCGCTGCGGCGGCAAGTCCGTGCGCGTCGCCGCGTCGAACGCCACCGCTCCGCCGGGCAGCTCGATGCGGCCGGCGTCCGGGCGCAGCAGCCCGGCGACGGCCTGCAGCGTCATCGACTTGCCGCAGCCCGACGGCCCGAACAGCACGACCAGCTCGTTGCCGGCTTCGAACTTCGGCCGCAGGTGGAAGTCGCCCACACGCTTGTCGATGTCGATCCGCAGCATCGCGTTACACCCGCATCGCCGCGCCGCGGGCGACGAGCCGTAGCAGCAGCAGCAGCGCCGCCGCGGCCGCGACGAGGATGACGGAGATCGCGATCGGCACGTCGATCGACGCGCCGGACTCGAAGGCACTGATGATCGCCAGCGGCATCGTCTGCGTGTCGCCGCGCAGGTTGCCCGCGAAGATCAGCGTCGCGCCCAGCTCGCTCAGCGCGCGCGCCCAGCAGAGGATCGCGCCGGCCACCAGCGACGGCCACGCCAGCGGCAGCGTCACGCGCACGAAGGTGCGCAGCGGCGACGCGCCCAGCGTGGAGGCGACGCCCTCGTACACCGGCTCGATGCTTTCGAACCCGGCCTTGGCCGTGCGGATGTAGAACGGCGCCGAGACGAAGAGCTGCGCGAGCACGACGGCCGCCGTCGTGAAGGCGATGTCGTAGCCCGCGGCGTCGAGGTGCTGCCCGATGACGCCGCGGCGTCCCAACGCCACGAGCAGCGCGACGCCGGCGACCGTCGGCGGCAGCACGATCGGCAGGTCCAGCAGCAGGTCGACGATCATCTTGCCGGGAAAGTCGCGCCGCGCCAGCAGGTACGCCAGCGGCGTGCCCACCATCACCGCCACCAGCAGCGTCACGGTGCTCGTGATCGCGCTGAGCCGCAGCGAGTCCAGCACCAGCGACGACGTGATGTTATTACCCAGTTCACCGCTGTTGCCGGCTCGCCAGACCAGCGCCGCCAGTGGCACGCCGAGGAAGGCGACGAACAGGAGCGCCGGCGGGCCGAAGAGCCAGTCGAGCCGAGCGCGCCTCGCGACGCCGGGTCGGTCGGCTGGCGGTGCTGCCGTCACGGTCATGGCGCTCCCACGAACCCGCTCTTCTGCAGGATCGCCTGCCCGTCCGCCGAGCGCAGGAAGTCGACGAACGCCTGCGCCAGCGCCGGGGCCGCCGCGTTCTTCGTCACGGCGGCCGGGTAGCTGGCGGTCACATTGTACGCGTCCGGGATCGTGATGGCGGTGACGTCGCCCGCTACGCCCGCGGTCACGTCTGTCGCGTAGACGACGCCGGCGTCGGCCTCGCCGAGTTGGATCTTGCCGACGACGGCCTTGACGTTCGCCTCATCGGAGACGAGGTTCGCCAGCACCTTCGCGTCGAACCCCGCGCCGTACGACGCGTCGGCCGCCATGTTGGCGAAGATCTTGCGTGCGTACGCGCCCGCCGGCACGCCGTTCTGCGCCAGCACCAGCTTCAGGCCGGGCTTCGCGAGGTCCGCCGGCGTGGCGATGCCGCCGGGATTCGACCTCGGCACGATGACCACGAGCCGGTTCCTGGCGAAGATCCGTACCGGCTCGGAGACTAGCGCCGCGTCCGTCGCGGTCTTCATGTTCTTCTCGTCCGCGGTTGCGAGCACGTCCGCCGGCGCCCCCTGGTCGATCTGCGTGACGAGGGTCGGGCTTCCGCCGAAGTTGAATTTGACGGTGACGCCCGGGTGCGCCTTCTGGAACGCCGTGGCTTCCTGATTGAAGGCGTCGGTGAGCGACGAGGCGGCGAAGACGGTGATGGTCCCGGCGCCGGTCCTCAAGGACGACGACGTGCCGCCACGGCCGCAGCCGGTGAGGGCCAGCGCAAACACCGTCGCGAGCGCGAGCAGCGGGTAGCGGGTGTAGGCCATGTGCTCCTCCGACCTCACGGCCGCCTGCGTGTAGGGATCAGCCGCCGGCGCGGCGCGCCAGCTCCATGCGGACGAAGGGGTTGCGCTGCCGCTCCTGGCCGATCGTGGTCTGTCCCATGTGGCCCGGCAGCACGATCGTCTCGTCCGGCAGCACCAGCAGGCGGTCGACGATGCTCGCCATCTCCTCGTCCTGGTCGCCGCCGGGGAGGTCCGTCCGGCCCACGGAGCCCTGGAACAACGTGTCGCCCGCGAAGAGGATGCCGTTGGCGTAGAAGCAGACGCTGCCACGCGTGTGGCCGGGCGTGTAGAGCACCCGAACCTTGAGCCCGTCCACGTCGATCTCGTCGCTGTCTTCGAGGAACGCGTCCGGGTCGGGCGGGTCCGGCAGATCGAGCCCCATCAAGCTCTTCGCGTACGCGGCCGTGCTGCGCGCGAGTTCCAGGTCGCCCCGGTGCAGCAGGAACTTCGCACCCGTCGCCTCGCGCACCGCGCCCACGCCGAGGATGTGGTCGATGTGCGCGTGGCTGTTGGCGATGTACTTGATGCGCACGCCCATGTCCCGCGCCATCGCCAGGATCTCGTCCGGCTCGTCGCCGGGGTCGACGCAGATCGCCTCGCCGGTGCGGCGGTTGCCGATCACCCAGCAGTTCTCTTGGAACGCGCCCACGACGATGCCGTGCACGATCACTTCGCTGACGGCCGGATCGTCGACCGGGGGCCCGGATTCGCTCATACTTGCACTATACGGTGCCGCGCCGGTCCCGATCGAGCGATCCGCGGGTGCACGCGGCGCGTAGATGTACGGGGTGCCCCGGCTGGCGCGGGCCACCCGGGTGACCGATGGTTCATGAGCCACATATCTCTTGTGTTGCGATCTGCGAGACAATACAATCTCCCGACATCCACAACTCGACGCCAATTCCAGAGGATCCATGACGTACCAGGCTGAAGATAAGACTCGTGTCAAGCGGGTGCGGGCGGAGCAGGCGATCCAGTTCGCCATGCAGAGCCGATGGGACGACGCCATCACGGCGAACCGCGCAATCATCGCGATGTTCCCGGACGAGCCGGAGGCGTACAACCGCCTCGGCAAGGCGCTGAGCGAGACGGGCAAGATCAAGGAGGCCCGCGAGGCCTACCAGAAGGCGCTTGAGCTGGAGCCGACGAACAACATCGCGCGCAAGAACCTGGAGCGGCTCGCCAGCGCCAAGGCCAAGGCCGAGCCCGACAAGGCGCAGCAGGTGGACGCCAGCCTCTTCATCGAGGAGATGGGGAAGACCGGCGTCACCACGCTGAAGCCGGCGAACCTCAAGGTCCTGCCGACGCTTTCGGCCGGTGACGAGGTCGCACTCAAGCAGATCGGCTCCCGCCTCACGGTCGAGACGATGGCGGGCGAGTACATCAGCGACGTCGAGCCCAAGCTCGCGCTGCGGCTGGCCAAGCTCATCGCCGGCGGCAACAAGTACGCCGCCGCCGTCACCGGGAGGACCTCGGACACCGTCCGCGTCATCATCAAGGAGACGTTCCAGCACCCGACGCAGGCGGGACGGCTCTCGTTCCCCGCCGGCAAGGCCGGCGACGTCGTGCGCCCGTACACCAAGGAGAGCATGGTCCGTTCCGACATGGAGGACGAGGACGAATCGTCGGACGACACGGACGAATGGGAAGACACCGACACCGAAGCGGAGCCCGACGCCGAGCCGCGTGAAGTCACGCTCTTCGACGCCGCGCGCGACGAGGACGCCGACGAAGTCGAGTTCGACGAGTAGCGGCGGGCGACGCGAACGCGAGACACACGACGGGGCGGCGAAGGCTGCCCCGTTCCGTTTCGCGCGACGCCGGGCGAGCGTGTTAGTCTCTGGTTCGACGCGAGATCTCAGTCCACGGGAGTTGCAGCATGGCGGATGGGCCGCGCATCGGCGTGACGCGCTGGGAAGACGTGCCGGATGAAGCGCGCGAGCGCTACTGGTCGCGCGTGCGCGAGGCCGGCGGCACGGTCGTCCACCTCGATGAGGCCGCCGCCGGGCGCGTTGCCGAGCTGGCGCCCGGCCTTGAGGCGCTCGTCCTGACCGGCGGCATCGACGTCGATCCCGGCGCCTACGGCGCCGAGCGCCACGAGAAGACGAAAGAGACGGCCGCGGGGCGGGACGCGATGGAGCTTGCGTACCTGGAGGCGGCCCTGGCGCGCGACATCCCGGTCCTGGCGATCTGCCGGGGCCACCAGCTCCTCAACGTCGGCTTCGGCGGCACGCTGCTCCAGCACATCGACAGCGGCGAGCACCGAGCCGACTACCGCGCGCCGGGCTACCCGTCGCGCTGGCACGGCGTGCGCCTGCTGCCGGACACGCGCCTCGCCGCGGCGTTCGGTGCCACGGAGTTCGAGATCAATTCGCGCCATCACCAGGCGGTGCGGCCGCGCGACCTCGCGGCCGGGCTGCGGCCAATCGCGTTTGCGGACGATCACGGCGGCGAGCTGATCGAGGCGGCGGAGAGCGAGCGGCACCGCTGGGTCGTCAGCGTGCAGTGGCACCCGGAGCGGCTGGAAGAGCACAAGCCCGACTTCGCGCCGCTGATGCGGCGGCTGTTCGAGGCGTTCGTGCGGCAGGCGCAGCGCTCTCGGGCGTAGCCGCGCCTCAGCGCGGCGACGCCACGATGCGGAACGGCACGGAGCGCGCGAGCGCGCCGTCGAGCGATAGCTCCGCAATGGCCTCGCACGCATTCTCGATGCGGATCGCCAGGTTCACGGTGAGCATGACGCGCTGCGTCGTGCCGGGCGGCAGGCCGGTCGGGCGCCCCTGCTCGAACTCGCCCTGTACGTCGCCGAACGTCGTGCCGTCCTCGGTGTGGACGTGGATGCGGAAGTGGTGGCGTGCGTTCGTCTCCATCCACGGCACCAGGATGCCGGCGGCGACGGCCATCTGGTGCGTGGCGGGGAACTCCTTCGCCCACACCTGCGACCAGCCGCCGCCCAGCATGTAGAGCTTCTCGCCCTGCACCTGCGCGGCGTCGGCCAGGATCAGGAAATCGGCTGCAATATCGCTCACGATAGCCTCGATTGCTTGCTTGCAGTGTATACAATGTATACACTTCCGCCGATACTCTAGCGGGAGGCGCCCGGGCCTGTCAACTCGTGCTTGAGCCGCTTGGTCCGATCGATGTCCACGGATTCGACTTCGACGCCGCGAATATTGAACACCTCGCCCGGCACGGCATCGATCCGAACGACGTGTGGGACGTATGGGGTGACGCGCCCGTCTTCTGCGAGCGCGTACCGGCCGAAGGCGAGGCGTCCTCCGTGATGATCGGAGAGGTGGCGCGGGGCGAGATGTGGACGATCGTGATCTGGCTTGCGGACGACGAGCGCTGGATCTGGCGGCCGATTACCGGCTGGCCCAGCACACCGAGAGAGGCGAGGGCATGGCGAGGCGACACCTGACACCCGACGAAGAAGCGCGCATGGCCGCCGAAGCCGAAGGCCAGCGCGATAGCGCCGACGCGTGGCGGCTCGACCGCCCGCGGCAGGTCAACCGCGGCATGGGTACGAGCGCGGTGCTCTCCGTGCGTGTGCCCGCGTTCCAACTGCACGCGCTTCGCAAGATCGCTGCGCGCAAGAAGCTGACGCTCTCGGACGCGCTCAAGGACGCGATCGCCGGCTACCTGGCCCGTCCTGGCTCGCCCATCTCGTCGAACTTCGACCGCGCGAACCTGTACCTGATGGAGCCGCCGGTGCCGGAGACGAGCCAGCCCGGCGTTGCGGAAGTGCGCGATCGTGCGGCGGAGTTCATCCGCCCCGATTTCGGCGATACGCTTACGGCGTGACGCCGGCGGCCACCAGCAGCTCCGCCGCGCGCGCGCCCGCGTTCTTGTCGCCGAACGCTTCGGCGATGATCTGCTGCACCTTCGCCGGGTCCAGCAACTGGATCGACGCGGTGCACCGCACGCACGAGACGGCGGCGTCGCCCAGCGACTTCGTCTTCAGGTTGCCGTCGGAGACGCCCTTCAGCATCGTCATGACGCCGGCCGACTGGCGCAGGCTCATATCGGTCGTCACGGTCTTCTTGTAGTCGTCGTACATCCCCGGCAGCCGCAAGAGCGACATCGGCGACGACAGTTTGTGGATCAGCGCCGACCCGACGCGCTGCTGCCGCTCGATGCGGTCGAAGTCCGTCGAGCCCTGGCGGATGCGGCCGTACGCTACGGCCTGGTAGCCGTCGAGATGCAACGTGCCCACGGCGAACTGCTCCGGCACCACGTGCACGTCGTCGTCCGAGTAGTCGGCCTGGCCGATCTCCTTCGGATTGTCGATGGTCACGCCCCCTGCCGCGTCGATCAGCCCCTCGGCGCTGCGCTGGTCGAAGATCACGTAGTGGTCCACCGTGATGCCCAGGTTGTGCTCGATCGTGGCCATCACCGCCTTCGGCGCGGCGCTGTGGTCCTTCGACGACCAGTTGTAGACGAACGCCGTGTTGATGCGGTCCTGCGAGTAGCTGCCGTCCGGCGACGGCACCTCCATCAGCGAGTCGCGTGGCACGCTCAGGAACGACGCCTTGTGCGCGCCCGGGTCGATGCGCAGCAGCAGCACCGTGTCGGTGCGGCTCGGGCCGGTCTCCGTCGGGCGGCGGTCCAGGCCGATCACCAGCACCACGTACGGCCGGTCCGGCAGCCCGAAGAGCAGCGGCGCGCCGCCCGGGAACGGCACGCTGGCCCGGATCGACGTGAGCGGGATCGGGATGGGCTGCACCGTCGTCGCCACGGCCAGAAGGAGATACGCGAACAGCGCCAGGACGAGGTTGCGGAGCCAGTGCGAGCGCCTGGGCCGGGGCGGCGCGAGCACCTGGGGCGGCGCGGATGGCCCGGGCGCGGGACGGTCGCGCAGCTGCCCAAAGGCTTCAAAGTCTTCCATGTCGATCCGATGATATCGGATGCGGCGCGCGCCAGCGGCGCGGGCGGGATAGAATCGCCACATGCGGATCGGACAGGGCGTCGACGTGCACGCGTTCGCCGGGGGGCGCCGCCTCGTGTTGGGCGGCGTCGAGATCCCGCACGCCCGCGGTCTCGCCGGCCACTCCGACGCCGACGCGCTGCTCCACGCGATCATCGACGCGATGCTGGGCGCGGCGGCGCTGGGCGACATCGGCGGCATGTTCCCGTCGAGCGACGCGCAGTGGGCCGAGGCGAGCAGCATCGACCTGCTGCGCCGCGCCCACGAGCGGGTGCGCGCGGCGGGATACGCCGTGGCCAGCGTCGATGCGACGGTCGTCGCGCAGGAGCCGCGGCTGGCGCCGCACGTCCCGGCGATGCGGGAGGCGATAGCCACGGCGCTCGAACTTGACGTAACGCTAGTGAGCGTGAAGGCGACGACGAGCGATGGGCTGGGGTTTACCGGCCGCGGCGAGGGCATTGCCGCCCTTGCGGTGGTGCTGTTAGAGTGAACAATAACGAACCTGCCGGCAGCGCCCGGCACTGCGAGTTGAACGTGGCGACGTCTTCCTTCCCCGGTTTCCCGGCCAACGCGACCCGGCTTCGCGGCAGGGCGTCGTGCGGTTGTCCGACGGGGCGCACGGCCTAACGGGCGCTCCGTAGCACGCCGACAACACCGTCAGGGAGTAGAAGGGGGACCTCGTCCTCATGTCCGTCCTCAAGTCCATCAAGCGCGACATCGACGCCATCCGCGAACGCGACCCCGCCGCCCGGAACGTGGCCGAAGTCGTCCTGGCGTATCCCGGCTTCCACGCGCGGGAGCTGCACCGCCTGGCGCACACGCTGCACCGCCGCGGAATACCGGTGCTCCCGCGGGCGATCTCCAACTTCAGCCGCTTCGTCACGGGCATCGAAATCCACCCCGGTGCGACGATCGGCGAGGGGCTGTTCATCGACCACGGCATGGGCGTCGTCATCGGCGAGACGGCCGAGATCGGCGACGACTGCCACATCCTGCAGGGCGTGACGCTGGGCGGCACGAGCCTGCACCGCAGCAAGCGCCACCCGACGCTGGGCAACCGCGTCACGGTCGGCGCCGGCGCGAAGCTCATCGGCGCCGTCGAGATCGGCGACAACGCACGCATCGGCGCCGGTTCGGTCGTCGTCACGAATGTGCCGGAGAACGCGACGGTCGTCGGCGTGCCCGGGCACGTCGTCTCGTTCCACGACCCCGGCAGCGATACGCTCACGCGCCTGCCGGACCCGGAGTGGGACCGCATCGACGCGCTGGAGCGCCACATCGAGCGCATGGACCGCCGGATGCGTGCGCTGCAGGAGAAGCTGGAGGCGCTGGGCGCGCAGACGGGCGAGCAAGAGCGCGACGGCAGCGAGCCCATGCACCTGCACCGCCGCCGCGACCTCGTCCCCGTGCCCGACGCGCCGCCGGATGATACGCTCCCGAGCAGGGAGGCGTCCGGCGGTTGATCCGCTTCACGAACACACTCACCCGCCAGCTTGAGGAATTCAAGCCACAGGGCGACATTGTGACGATGTACGTCTGCGGCATCACGCCGTACGACGAGTCGCACATCGGCCACGCCATGAGCTACATCGTGTTCGACGTCGTGAAGCGCTACCTGACCTGGCGCGGCTTCAGGGTCAAACACGCCCAGAACTTCACCGACATCGACGACCGGATCATCGAGCGGGCGAACCGGCTGAAGATCACGACGGATGAGCTCGTGCAGAAGTTCATCGGCCGCTACATGGACGACATGCGCGACCTGAACGTGCTGCCCGCCGACGTCTACCCGTATGCGACGCGCGAGGTGCCCGAGATGATCGAGATCATCCAGGGGCTGATCGCGAAGGGCTACGCCTACGAGGCCGCCTCGCCGCAGAGCGAGTGGTCGGACGTCTACTATCGCGTGTCGGCGAAGAAGGACTACGGCAAGCTGTCGCACCGCACGCAGGATTCCCTGCTCGCCGGCGCGCGCGTCGAGTCCGGGGAGCAGAAGGAGAACGCGGCGGACTTCGCGCTCTGGAAGGGCGCGAAGGCGGGCGAGCCCAGCTGGGACAGCCCGTGGGGGAAGGGCCGCCCCGGATGGCACATCGAATGCTCCGCCATGTCGCTCAAGTACCTCGGCGAGCGCATCGACATCCACGGCGGCGGCGAGGACCTGGTCTTCCCGCATCACGAGAACGAGATCGCGCAGACCGAAGCCTATACCGGCGCGGAGCCGTTCGTGCGCTACTGGCTGCACAACGCCTGGGTGAAGATGGGTGAGGAGAAGATGAGCAAGTCGCTCGGAAACTTCATCACCATCCGCGACGGGCTGAACAAGGTCGGCGGCGACGGCCTGCGCCTGTGGGTGCTGACCTCGCACTACCGCAAGCCGCTGACCTTCAGCGAGGACACGCTGGAGGCCGCGAAGAACGGCGCCGACCGCCTGCGCACCGCCGCGCGCGCGTCCGCGGCCGGCGACGGCGACGCGGGCATCGACGACGCGGCGTTCCGAGAGCGCTTCACCGCCGCCATGGACGACGACCTGAACACCCCGCAGGCGCTCGCCGTGCTGTTCGATCTCGCGAAGGAGATCAACCGCGCGCGCGACGACGGCCGCGGCATCGCCGGCGCCCAGGGTCTGCTATTGGAACTGGCCGATGTGCTGGGGCTGCGGCTGGAGCAGGCCGAGCAGGCGATCGAGGCCGCGCCGTTCATCGACCTGCTGGTGCGGGTCCGCGGCGATCTGCGCGCCGCGAAGCAGTGGCAGATGAGCGACCTGATCCGCGACGGGCTCGCCGCCCTCCACATCACGCTGGAAGATGGGCCGCAGGGGACGACCTGGAAGCCGGAGTAGCCGCTATGCCGCGCTGAGCAGCGGCAGCGTCTCGATCGACTCCGCGTGCTCGGGGTAGTGGTAGATGGTCACCTGCCACGCGCCGCCGTACTGGGCGATCCGGCTCCGCACTCGCAGCATCGCGTCCCTCATGCCGCGCGCGTCCGTCTCCACCAGCAGCGCAACGAGGGTGTCGTCGAACATCTTGCCGACCGTGTCGCACGAGCGCACCGACTGGCACAGGATCGCGATGCCGATCTCCATCTTCTTGCGGATCGGGATGCCGTCCGATGAGGGAAGCACCTCGAACACCGCCAGGCCGAACGTCCGGTCATGGCGCTTGGCGCGCGCGATCTCCTCGCGGATGCGCGACTGCATGTAGGGCCGGTCGTGGATCTCACTCGTTGGCAAGGATCGCTCCCGCGCGCTCTGGACGCAGATGTCACCAGTGAAGTATCGGCAACCCCCCCTAGTGTTATGAGACACATGACGACTTTGTTGCAGGGGCTCCCCAGATTCAGATTTGGTTGCCAGTACGCAGGGCCGTACCTATAATGGCGAGACGCCTGCAACGAGGCGTCTGAGCCTCGCGGAGTAGACGTAATTTGGCTGCTACCGACCCCTTGGCGGGCGTCCGCTCAATCCTCGTTCCTGTCGATGGTTCCCCGGCCAGCCTGGACGCCATCCGGCTCGCCTGCTCGATCGCCAAGAAGAACAAGGGCATCGTGTACGCGGTCCACGTCATCGAGGTGAGGCGGTCGCTGCCACTCGACGCCGACCTCTCCGCGGAGGCGTCCGTCGGCGAGGACGTGCTGACGCGCGCCGAGCAGGTGGCGGCCGACGCCGACTTCCGCATCGAGGGCGACCTGCTGCAGGCGCGCGAGGCGGGCCACGCCGTCGTCGACGAGGCGGTCGAGAAGAAGGTGGACCTCATCCTGATGGGGGCCGAGCACAAAGCGCCGCTGGGCGAGTACCAGATGGGGCGCCTCACGCAGTACGTCTTGCGGGCGGCGCCGTGCAACGTGTGGGTGTGGCGCCACCCGGTGCACGAATGACAACACAGGGCGGGAGCACGATGAAGAAAGTCGTCATCATGGGCTGCGGCCGTGTAGGCGCTGCGCTCGCAGCGGATCTGGATGCTGAGGGCAACCAGGTCCTCGTGCTGGACACCGACCCGGCGGCGTTCCGCTTCCTGCCCGAGGGCTTCCGCGGCACGACGGTCGTCGGCAACGGCATCGACCTCGACGTCCTGCGCCGCCTCGGCATCGAGAACATGGACGTGTTCGTCAGCGCCACGCGCGGCGACAACCGCAACGTGATGGCCGCGCAGATCGCCAAGCACATCTTCGGCGTGCCGGTCGTCGCGAGCCGCGTCTTCGACCCGATCCGCGAGGAGATGTACCGCAACATGGGCCTGCGCACGATCAACCCGACGCGCGTCCAGTCCCGGCGGCTGAAGAAGATCATCGAAGCGCCGGACGACGACGCCGCGAACGCGATCGCGGCGGAGTTCCTGGCGCAGGACGGAGCGTAGCAGCCATGTACATGATCATCGTCGGAGGCGGGAAGGTCGGCCTGCAGCTCGCCAAGGACCTCCTCGCGGACGGCATGCACGAGGTCCTGATCATCGAGCAGGACGCCGAGAAAGTCACCGAGATCGGGCAGGATCTGCCGGACGTCGTGATGCTCGGCGACGGCTGCGAGGCCACCGTGCTCGAGAAGGCCGGCTGCGCCCGCGCGAACATGCTGATCGCCGTCACCGGCGACGACGAGGACAACCTGGTCTCGTGCCAGGTGGCGAAGCAGCGCTTCAACGTGCCGCGCACGGTCGCCCGCATCAACAACCCCAAGAACGAAGAGATCTTCCGCAAGCTCGAGGTGGACATCACGGTCAGCGCCACCTCTGCCATCATGGCGCACATCGAGCAGGAGCTGCCGACGCACCACTTGATCCCGCTGATGAAGCTCAAGGGCAGCGGCCTGGAGGTCGTCGGCCTCCGCATCCCGGACGACTCGCGCGTGGTGGGCCAGCCGGTCCGGAGCATCATGCTGCCGTACCAGTCGATCATCGCGCTCGTCGTGGGCGAGGACGGGCAGGCGAAAGTGCCGACCGGCGACACGATCCTGCACGCCGACGACGAGGTGATGGCCGTCACCCTGCACGAGAGCGAGGAATCGCTGCGGGAGGCGCTGATGGCGCCGCCCCCGGCGCGCACGTTCTAGTGGCCACCATCGCCCGCGTCGCCTACCTGGGCCCGGCCGGCACCAACAGCGAGGTCGCCGCGATGCGCGCCTACCCCGCCGCCCGGCACCTCCCGTACCCCACCGTCGTCGCCGCCGTCCGCGCCGTCCAGGCGGGCGAGGCCGACTGCGCCGTCGTCCCGATCGAGAACAGCCTGCAGGGCACCATCACCGACACGGTCGACCTGCTGATCCACGAGGACGACCTGGCGATCTGCGGCGAACTCGTGCTGGACATCGAGCACTGCCTGATGGTGCCGCCCGGCGCGAAACGCGAGTCGATCACCGTTATCTACTCGCACCCGCAGTCGCTGGGGCAGTGCCGCCGCTACCTGGAGACGAACTTCAACGGCGTGCGCACCGAGGCCGCCCTTTCGAACTCCGAGGCCGTCGCCGTGATGATGCGCACGGCCGGCGCCGCGGCGATCGGCCCCGCGCGCGCCGCCGAGATCTACGGCGCGGAGATCCTGGAGCGCGGCATCGAGGACTCGCCGGTGAACAAGACGCGCTTCGTCGCCGTCGCGCGGCAGGGCGCCGCGCCCACCGGCCGCGACAAGACGTCGCTGGCGTTCGCCGTCGCGCACGACCGCCCCGGCACGCTCGTCAGCGTCCTGCACGAGTTCGCCGACCGCCAGATCAACCTCACGAAGATCGAGTCCCGCCCGTCGGGCGAAGACCTCGGCGTCTACGTCTTCCTCATCGACGTCGAAGGCCACCGCGACGACCCGCTGATCGCGCAGGCGCTCGCCGCGGTCAAGGAGCAAGCCGACTTCTTCAAAGTCTTCGGCTCGTACCCCGCGGCCACCTAGCCTCCTTGTCGCTGGTGGCCGCCGCGGAACGTCTGCGTCGTTCGACGCTGCGTGGGGACGCACGTGCATCCGCAAGATCCGGATAGTTCCTCCCTGCTCGTCGCCGCAAACTGTGACTGCGAACTGCCCGGTGGCGGCAGGCACGAGTGGAGGAGGGTGCCGTGGACCCGATGACGTTGAAACAGCTCGGCGAATGGCGGCTCGAGGCGATGCGGCGCGATGCCCGGTGCCGCGACGCGCTGTGCGAAGTCCACAGGGAACTCGCGCGGACGGGAGACGGGCGTCGTGGGGTTCGAGCGGCCGGCGCAGTGCGACGTGCGGTCGGCGGTGCGCTCGTGTACTCCGGTCTTCGCGTCCTCGGTGATCAGGGCGCGTAGCCGGGTGCGCGTGGATCAGCTGCACACGACAAACGGGTGCCGCGCACAGCGCGGCACCCGTTACGCTCACGACGTACCAGCGACCAGCGACCAGATCAGAACATCAGCACCGTGCGCGCGACTTCGCCGGCCTTCATCGCGCGGAACGCCTCGTTCACGTCCTCCAGCTTGCCGCGCACGCTGATCATCTCGTCCAGCTTGAGGCGGCCCTGCAGGTACAGGTCGATGTAGTGCGGCATGTCTACGCGGAAGCGGTTGGAGCCCATCAGGCTGCCCTGCATCTTCTTCTCGCTCAGGAACTCGTAGCCGTCCAGTTCCACCTTCTGTCCCACCGGGATCATGCCGATGATCGTCGACACGCCGCCGCACGCCAGCGCGCGGAACGACTGCTCCGCCGTCACCTTCAGGCCGATCGCCTCGAACGAGTACTCCACGCCGCCGTCGGTGATCTCCTTCACGGCCTGCACCGGGTCGTGCGACGACGCGTCGACGATGTGCGTCGCGCCCATCTCCTTCGCCGTCGCCAGCTTGCTCTCCACCATGTCCACGGCGATGATCGTCCGCGCGCCCGCGATCCGCGCGCCCTGGATCGCCGACAGGCCGATGCCGCCCGCGCCGAACACCGCTACCGTCGCGCCCGCGGGCACCTTCGCCGTGTTCAGCACCGCGCCCACGCCCGTCATCACGCCGCAGCCGATGAGCGCGGCCTTGTCTAGCGGCATGTCGGGGCGGATCTTCACGAGCGCGTTCTCGTGCAGCAGCATGTACTCGGCGTAACCCGCCAGGTCCAGCCCCTGGAAGATCGACTCGCCCTTCTGCGAGAGGCGCGGCTTCTCCATCGGCGCGCGCTTTGTCTCCGGGTTCGCGCAGAGGTTCGGGCGGCCGGTCAGGCAGAAGTCGCAGTGCCCGCAGAACACCGACAGGCAGCCGATGATGTGGTCGCCCGGCTTCACGTACGTCACCAGCTCGCCCACCGCCTCGACGATGCCCGCGGGCTCGTGGCCCAGCACCGCCGGCGCCGGATAGGGGTACAGGCCGTCGACGAAGTGCAGGTCGCTGTGGCAGACGCCGCACGCGGCCGTCTTCACCAGCACTTCGCGCGGGCCGGGCTTGTCGATGTCGATCTCTTCGATGCTCAAGGGCTGTTTCGCGGCGCGGAAGATAGCGGCTCTCATGGAATCTCCAGTCTGCGCCCGTGGCCCGCCGCACCGTCGCGACGTTGGAGGGCATCGCAAGGCTACGCCCGCGCGCCGCTTCGCTCAAGCGGCCTGCCGCTACCGGCCGGGTCGGCCTATACTATCCCCACTTCCAACGCATACAGCAGGAGACGGCGGACCGCGCATGCCGGACGACTCGGTACAGCAGCTTCGCATCGATGCGACGAAGGCGCTCGCCGCCGCCGGCGACCCGGCCGCGCTTGACGCATGGCGCGTCGAGTACCTGGGCCGCAAGGGCCGCCTCACCGGCGTGCTGCGCGGCCTCGCCGGGCTCTCGATCGACGAGCGGAAGAGCGCCGGCGCGGCCGCGAACGCGCTGAAGCTCGAGCTGGAAGCGGCGTTCGATGACCGCGCCGAGGCGCTGCGCCGCGCCGCGCTCCAGTCGTCGATCGAGACCGGAATGCTCGACGTGACGCTGCCCGCCCGGCCGCACCCGCGCGGAAGCCTGCACCCCGTCACGCGCACGCTGCGCCGCATCCTCGACGCCTTCACGTCGATGGGCTTCTCCGTCGTCGAGGGGCCGGAAGTCGAGCTGGAGTACTACAACTTCGACGCGCTGCGCATCCCGTCCGACCACCCGGCGCGCGACATGTGGGACACCATCTGGGTCGATGAGACGCTGGACGGCCGCCGGCCGATGCTGATGCGCACGCACACGTCGCCCGCGCAGATCCGCACCATGGAGCAGCACGCGCCGCCGATCCGCGTCGCCGTGCCCGGCCGCGCCTACCGCTACGAGGCGACCGACACCACGCACGAGTGGATGATGACGCAGATCGAGGTGCTGGCCGTCGACGAGGGGCTGTCGATGGCGCACATGAAGGGCACGCTGCTGGAGATGATGCGCCGCCTCTTCGGCCCGGAGCGCCAGATCCGCCTGCAGTGCTCCTACTTCCCGTTCGTCGAGCCCGGCGCCGAGGTGGCGGTGGACTGCTTCGTCTGCAGCGGCAAGGGCTGCAACACGTGCCACAACAGCGGCTGGATCGAGATGATGGGCGCCGGCATGGTGCACCCCGAGATCCTCGAGTCGATGGGCATCGACTCGAACCGCTACACCGGCTTCGCCGCCGGCATGGGCGTCGAGCGGCTGGCGATGCAGATCTACGGCGTGGACGACATCCGCTACTGGTACCAGAACGACCTGCGGCTGTTGAAGCAGTTCTAGGGGACGAATGCGAGTCTCACTCGAGTGGCTGGGCGACTATGTTGACCTGCGCTTGCCGCCGGAAGAGCTGGCGGCGCGGCTGACGCACGCCGGCCTCGCGGTCGATGCGATCGTGCGCACGGGCGGCGACTGGGGCGCCGACATCCGCGTCGGCCAGATCGCGGCGGTCGAGCCGCACCCCAACGCAGACCGCCTGCGCCTCGCCACGGTGGACGTCGGCCCGGACGAGCGGCACCGCGTCGTCTGCGGCGCGCCGAACCTTGCCGTCGGCCAGAAGATCGCCTTCGCCACGGTGGGCGCGCGCGTGCGCGACGGCCACAGCGGCAAGGAGTCGGTGCTCAAGCCCGCCGTCATCCGCGGCGTCGAGTCCGCCGGCATGGTGCTCAGCGAGCGCGAACTCGGCCTCTCTGAGGACCACGAAGGCATTTTGGTGCTGCCCGCCGACGCCGTGCCCGGCACGCGGCTGGCGGACCTGCTCGGCGACGTGATCTTCGAGCTGTCCGTCACGCCGAACCGCGCCGACTGGCTCTCCGTGCTCGGCATCGCCCGCGAGGTCGCCGCGCTCACCGGTGAAGCGGTGCGCGAGCCGTCGCTCGAGTACGCCGAGGCCGGCCCGCCGATCAAGGGCCGCGCGGCGGTCGAGATCCACGCGGCCGACCTCTGCCGCCGCTACGTCGCCACCGTGATCTCGGGCGTGACGATCGGCCCGTCGCCGCAGTGGATGCAGGAGCGGCTGATCGCGCTGGGCCAGCGGCCGATCAACAACGTCGTCGACATCACCAACTACGTGATGCTGGAGCTGGGACAGCCGCTCCACGCGTTCGACTACGACCGCGTCGCCGGCCACCGCATCATCGTGCGGCGCGGCGAGGACGAGGAGACGTTCCGTACGCTCGACGGCGAGGAGCGGGTGCTGACACGCGACATGCTCGTGATCGCCGATTCGGAAGGGCCGGTGGCGCTCGCCGGCGTCATGGGCGGGCTCGAGAGCGAGGTCACGGACAAGACCACGAAGATCCTGCTGGAGTCGGCCAACTTCCTGGGCGCGAACGTCCGGCGCACGAGCGTGGCGCTCAAGTCGCGCAGCGAGGCGTCGTCCCGCTTCGAGAAGGGGCTGCCGGCGGAGACCGCACTGATCGCGTCGCGTCGCGCCACGAAGCTGCTGGTGGAGCTGTGCGGCGGCAAGGCCGACGCCGGCTGCATCGACGTGTACCCCGCGAAGCAGAAAGAGACGCGGGTCGAGGTGACGAAGGAGCGTATGGCGCGCCTGATCGGCATCGACCCGCCGACCGCGAAGGTGCGGGCCGTCCTGACCGCGCTCGGCTTCTCGGTGCGCTGGGTGCCGCCGGACCGCTACGTCGTGCGCGTGCCGTACTGGCGCCCGGACGTCCGCATCGCCGATGACGTGATCGAAGAGGTCGCGCGCGTCAACGGCTACGACGAGATCCCCGCGAAGCTGCTGGAGGGCGCGGTGCCCTCGCCGATCGCGCAACCGCTGCGCGACCTGCGCGAGCGCGCGCGCGACGTGCTGGCCGCGGCGGGCATGCACGAGGTGATCTCGTACTCGATGACGACGCTGGAGGCGCTCCAGCGCGTCATGCCGAAGGAGGACCTGGCGATCTATCCGCCGTTCCGCCTCGTCAACCCGATCAGCGCCGACCACGAGTACCTGCGCCCGACGCTGCGGGCCAGCGTGCTGCAGACGCTCGGCGCGAACCTGCGCTACCAGCACGGCGAAGTGGCGATCTTCGAGACGGCGCGCGTCTACCAGCGCGGCGACGAGCGCCTGCCGCAGTCCGGCCGCCCCTTCGGCGAAGAGGTGATGCCGGTCGAGGGCGAGCAGGTGATCGGCGCGATCAGCGGCCACCGCGCCGACCGCTGGGGCCGCCCGTCGGATGACGCGCTCGACTTCTTCGACGCGAAAGCGTACGTCGACGACCTGCTGCACGGCCTCGGCGCGGACGCGGAGTACATGGCGGCCGACGAGTTCGGGCTCGTGCCGGGACGCACGGCGGAGGTGCGCGCCGGCGGCGCGCGCGTCGGCGTCGTCGGCCAGGTGCACCCGGAGGTCGCCGCCGCGTTCGAAGTGGAGCAGGAAGCCTACATCTTCGACATCTCGCTCGACGCGCTGCTGCCGCACGTCCGGGGCGCGCGCAAGATGGCGCCCGTGTCGCGCTTCCCCGCCGTCGAGCAGGACCTCGCGCTGATCGTGGACCGCGCCGCCGAGGCGGGCGCGCTGCGCCGCGCGATCGAGGCGTCGGCGCTGGTGCGCGAGGCGCGCATCTTCGACGTGTACACGGGCGACCAGGTGCCCGCCGGCCGCAAGTCGATCGCCTTCTCGGTGACGTATCAGTCCGACGACCACACGCTCACCGACGACGAGGTCGCGAAGGCGCAACGCAAGATCCTGGAGCGCCTCCGCCGCGAGTTCAACGCGGAACTCCGCGGCGGCTAGAGAGACGCTACTCGTCCAGCCCCGGGCCCATCTCCACGCGCGGGTTATACGGCGTGAAGCCCAGCAGGTCGTCGATCGACTCCTCGTCGAAGCCGATTACCACTTCGCCGTCGATCACGGTCACCGGCGTGCCCGTCGCGCCGAGATCCATCATCTCCTGCCGCGCGCCCGGGTCGCGGTCGACGTCGCGCTCCGTGTACGTCTGGCCGCGCGACTCCAGGTGCAGGCGCACCATCTCCGAGAACTCGCAGGATCCCGACGCGTACAGGACGACCGTGTGCTCGATGGTGTTCACGGTTTCGGCAGTCATGTGTCTCCAGTTGGTAGTCTGTGGTTCGTAGCGAGTAGTCTGTAGCCCGGCGGGGCTGCATCAGTCTGGGTGCATGGCTGCGTCCGGGCAAGTACCGGGCGGGACCACTCGCTACCGACCACCGGCTACGGCACTGGAAAGGCAGTCCCATGAAGATCGGCGCGCACGTATCGACGGCCGGCGGGCTCACGACGGCGTTCGAGCGCGCGTTGAACATCGGCGCCGAGTGCATGCAGATCTTCGAGTCGGCGCCGCAGCAGTGGGGCACGTCGCGCATCGACGCCGCGCAGGCGCAGGCGTTCCGCGACGGCATGGCGGAGTCCGGCATCGGGCCCGTGTTCATCCACGGCAAGTACCTGATGAACCTGGCCAGCGCCGACGCCAAGATCTTCAAGACCTCGGCCAGCACGCTCCGCAGCACGCTCGTCATCGCCGGGCGGATCGGCGCGCGCGGCGTCATCTTCCACACGGGCAGCCACAAGGGACTCGGACTGGAGGCGGTGTTCGAGCAGGTCTGCGAGGCGGCCGTCAGCATCCTGGCGGAGACGCCGGACGACGTCTGGATGATCTTCGAGAACTCGGCGGGGCAGGGCGGCACGATCGGCTCGCAGTTCGCCGACCTCGGCCAGATCCTCAAGCGCATCGACAACCCGCGCGCGAAGGTGTGCGTCGACACCTGCCACGCCTTCGCCGCCGGCTACGACCTGAGCACCGCCGCCGGCGTCGCCGCCGCCATGGACGAACTGGAGCGCGAGATCGGCGCGGAGAACGTCGCCGCGGTGCACTGCAACGACTCCAAGACGCCGCTCGGCGCGGGCCGCGACCTGCACGAGAACATCGGCGAAGGCCACATCGGCCGCGCGGGCTTCGAGGCGCTGGTGGCGCATCGGGCCTTCGCCGGCGTGCCGTTCCTGCTGGAGGTGCCCGGCTTCAAGCTCGACGGCGCGGCCAAGGGCCCCGACAAGCAGAACGTCGACCTGATGAAGGAGATTCGCGCGAAGGCGAAAGTGAAGCCTTAGCGCGCCGAACCCAGAACCGAGAACCGCCCGCCCGCCAAGTCGCATCGCGATCCGGCCAACTAGGTCCCAGATTCTAAGTTCTACCGCTCGGCTCGCGCGAAACCGATGGCCGTGCCAAGGGCCGAGGTCGATAAGGTGAATAGGCGAGAGGAACGCCAGACGTCATCCGCTCGCACCCTCTGACTCTCGCTTCAGTGCATCGGCCCTGACGAACATCTCGTAGTCCCAAGTGATCGCATGGCGAGGTGCTCCAAACCAACTCATCATCGTTGACGCTTGTTCTCCTTGCCAATTCCTGAGCCCACGGTTCGTATGCCATGCCAGAAAGTCGGCCGCCTGGATCGGCGGGAACTCCCTGTAATCCAGAGACCGAGGCGTGGCAGAAATGCGACTCAGGATGTCGTTAGGGTTCCATTTTCTCCGCTCCCATTCTCTCTGAACATGATGGTGAAACCGCTCACCGCGATCGAAAAACAAGAGGATATCGCCAGCCTGTCCCGATGGGTCCTTCGTCAATGTGACGAGCCAGCTTGATGCCGTGTTCACAAACCAGTTCGCGCAAAGCCCCACCGGGGAGACATCGTTTACCCACGGCATGTCAACGCGCGCGCGCTCATACCCCTCACAATCGACGGTACATGCCGCGTGGACGAATTGCTCTTCCCACGCAATCTTCTCAAAGCAACGCCTATAGAGATCGTTCCGCAACGCTCGAACCCGCTCTTCGGACCAGCCAGCGAAGTCCTTTGCTCTGCCGTGCGCATCCTTCGAGTGCCACGGTTTGCTGCCGTGATCGTCGAGGGTCGCAGACCACTCGTGCCCAAAGCGATCCCAAGCTTCCGTTGGGGCAATCAATCCAGCAAGCGTCAGGAAGGGCGTGTTTGGATCGTCCGGATGCCCGCTTCCGTCGCAGTAGCCCTTAAGCACAATCGTCATGAGGTCTGCTCGCGGTCGATTGAACGGTGAGAGGATTGCCAGCGGCAGCCATGCGGTTACCGTGACCAACCGCCAATCAATGATGGGTCATCGGCGCCCGCCCTACGCCACGCCCGACAGCGCCGTCTCCGGGATCGTCACCTTGTACAGCTCGGCGACCAGCGCGAAGAAGGCGTAGACCGCGCGCGTGTACTTGCGGTTCTTGCGGAAGATCAGCGAGATCTGGCGGCGCGGCATCGTCGCGTCGCTGACCGTGACCGGGATCAGCGTGCCCTGCTGGAACTCCCGCTCCGTCGATACCTTGGGCAGCAGCGCGACACCCAGCCCCTCCTCCACCATCTTCTTCGTCGCCTCGATCGTGTCCAGCTCCATCAGCGTGTGCGGCACGATGCCGTGCTGGCGGAAGACGCCCTGGATCAGCTGGTTGTAGCTGGAGCCCTTGTCGAACTGGATCAGCGGCTCGCGGCCGACGTCGTCGATCGTGGCCGCGCCGGTCTTCGCGAAGCGGTGCTGCGGCGACGCCACCAGCACCAGGTCGTCCTCGTACAGCGGCACCGTGACGATCTCGGGGTGGTGCACCGTGCGCTCGAGCGCGCAGTGCACGTCGTCGCTCAGCACCATCTGCAGCACCTGCTCGGAGCGGCCGGTGTGCACGCTCACCTCGACGCCGGGGTATTGCGAGCAGTAGCGCTTCAGGATGCGCGGCAGCACGTAGGTGCTCACGGTCAGCGCCGAGCCGAGCTTCAGCGCGCCGATGTCGAGGTTGCGCATGCCGTCGAGCGCGTCGCGTCCCTCCTGTAGCGCCTTCAGCGCGCGGCGCGCGAACGGCAGGAACGTCGTGCCCATCTCGGTGAGCCGCACGCCGCGGCCGTTGCGCTCGAAGAGCGCCTCGCCGAGATCGCGCTCCAGCGACTGGATGCGCGCCGTGACGGACGGTTGCGTGAGGAACAGCGCGTCGGCAGCCTTGCTGAAGCTGCGGTACTGCGCGACCTGTACGAACGCCTCGACTTGTCCGAGGTCCACCGGTTTGCCTTGTCATAACCCGCGCACGGCGGGTGGGTTACACCCGAGAGGGAGTACAGCGACTATCGGCCGCGTCTATAGAGACCGTAGTGTGCCACCGATCCCGGTCGATTGCAATACCTAGCGGATGCCGGAATCGTACTTCACTTGAATGCTCGTCACGCGGCCCTGGACGACCTCGGCCGTCTGCTCCACTGCGTGCGGCATCGGCCCCGCGGACTCGCCGACGACGCGATAGCTGCCGGGCGGCAGCGCCGCGAAGAAGCGGCCGTCCGCCGCCGACTCCACCGATGCGACGGGAGAGCCGTCGCTCAAGCGCGAGAATGTGAGCCTGGCCTGGTACGGCCGGTCGGCGCAGGGGCTCTCCGGACGCTCCACCGGGCATGTCGGGCCGATCGTCACCATCCCCGCAATGCCCGTCGCGCCCTCCGGCGGCGGCGTCGAGGTCGGCGGCGCGGGCGTCGCGCTCACGGCAGGCGCCGGCGTCGCGCTGGACGGCGGCACGCCGCCCGGCGTGACCGCGATGGCGGTGCCGGAGATCGCGGTCATCACGCCGCCCGGCGTGGCGCTCGCCGCCGGCGTGGCCGTGGGTGCGCGCGACGCGCCCGTGCCGCACGCCGCGAGCAGGGTGGCCGTGATCGTGATCGCTGCGATGATGTGACGTGACATACGCCCTCGCCGGCCGGGCGCGCCCGGCGCCCGATCGTACCACGACGGCCCTCCGGGCCAGCCGCTGTGGTTCGATCTTTGGGCGGCCGGTACACTGCCCGCAACCCGCCGCGCACCGGCGGGGACCCACCCGACCAGGAGGAGACGTGTACAAGACTCACTACTGCGGCGACCTTCGCGCGAGCGATGAGGGCCAGGAGGTAGTCCTGGCCGGATGGGTCAACCGCCGCCGTGACCACGGCGGGCTGATCTTCATCGACCTGCGCGATAGCCGCGGCCTGGTGCAGGTCGTCTTCAACCCGGAGCAGGCGCTGGCGCACGCCGTCGCCGGCGACTCCCGCGGCGAGTACGTGCTGCGCGTCCGCGGCCGCGTCGAGCGCCGCCGCCCCGGCACCGAGAACGACAAGATGCCCACCGGCGCCATCGAGGTTCGCGCGATGGAGGCGGACGTACTGAACGCCGCGAAGACGCCGCCGTTCTACGTCAACGACGAGACGGAGCCGGGCGACGCCGCGCGCCTCAAGTACCGCTACCTCGACCTGCGCCGCGAGCGCATGCACAACAACATCGTGCTGCGCCACCGGATCGTCGCCTACATCCGGCGCTTCCTCACCGATCGCAGCTTCATCGAGATCGAGACGCCCGTGCTGGCGAACCCGACGCCCGAGGGCGCGCGCGACTACCTCGTGCCGAGCCGCGTGCATCCCGGCAGCTTCTACGCGCTGCCGCAGTCGCCCCAGCAGTTCAAGCAGCTGCTGATGGTCGCCGGCTTCGAGCGCTACTTCCAGATCGCGCGCTGCTACCGCGACGAGGACCTCCGCGCCGACCGCCAGCCCGAATTCACGCAGCTCGACCTGGAGATGAGCTTCGTCGAGCAGGATGACATCCTGGACCTGATGGAGCAGATGTACCTGGGTATCGCGGCCGAAGTGCGGCCCGACCTGGACGTGCCGGGGCCCTTTCCGCGCATCACCTACGCCGAATCGATGCGCCGCTTCGGCAGCGACAAGCCGGACCTCCGCTTCGGGCTGGAGCTGGTGGACTTCACGAACGCCGTCCGTGGCACCGGGTTCATCGTCTTCAAGTCCGCCGTCGAGAGCGGTGGCTCCGTCGAGGGTATCTGCGTGCCCGGCGGCGCGGCCTTCAGCCGCAAGGAGATCGACGCGCTCACCGAGACCGTGAAGCAGCTCGGCGCGAAGGGCCTCGTCTCGATCGCCTACACCGCCGCGCCGGAGGGCGCCGGCGAGGACG
This sequence comes from Dehalococcoidia bacterium, assembly GCA_041494685.1. Classification (GTDB taxonomy): domain Bacteria; phylum Chloroflexota; class Dehalococcoidia; order DSTF01; family JACRBR01; genus JBGQBE01. The sequence goes on from JBGQBE010000012.1 coordinate 26,653, forward strand.
AGGTGAAATCGCCCGTGCTCAAGCACATCGGCATCGACCTGGTGCGCGTCATCGGCAAGCTGGCCGGCGCGGGCGCCGGCGACCTGGTGCTGATCGTCGCCGGCCAGGGGGGCATGCGCGCGCTCGAAGCGGGCTCGGCGGCGCGCGTGAAGCCGTCGCTCGACGCGCTGCGCCGCACGGTCGCCGCGAAGCTGGGCCTGGTCGATCCGGACACGCTGAAGTTCGCGTTCGTCGTCGACTTCCCGATGTTCGAGTGGGACGACGAGACGGAGCGCTGGCAGGCGAGCCACCACCTCTTCACATCGTGCAAGGAGGAGGACCTCCCGCTGCTCGACAGCGACCCCGGCAAGGCGCGCAGCAACGCCTATGACATCACCTGCAACGGCTGGGAGATCGGCAGCGGCAGCATCCGGATCCATCGCCGCGAGGTGCAGGAGAAGATCTTCACGCTGCTCAAGATCGGGCCGGAGGAGCAGAAGCTGAAGTTCGGCCACATGCTCGAAGCGTTCGACTTCGGCGCGCCCCCGCACGGCGGCGTGGCACCCGGCATGGACCGCACCGTCGCGCTCTTCGCGCAGGAGAGCGACATCCGCGAGGTGATCGCGTTCCCGAAGACCAAGAGCGCCACCGACCTGATGACCGGCGCCCCGTACCCCGTGGATGCGGCGGCCCTGGACGCCGTTGGCATCCAGGTGAAGCCGGGCGTCGAGCGGCGCGAAGCGGGAAGCGGGACGCCGGACGCGTGACGGGCTCGTGCGCGCGGCGGTCCCGGGACAAGAACACATGAGGCTCGCGCCGCAATCGGCGTGAGCCTCCATCGCTTCGGCGCTTCTGGCCGCGTGTCCCGGCGGTACTTACTTCACGCGCGTGTTCACGTACCACTCCTGCACGTTCGCGAAGCGCGACGCCGGAGTGAACAGCAGCGCCTCGGCGAAGCCCTGCGTGCGCGCGCTCTGCGCGTAAACGTAGACCGGCGAGTACAGCGGGATCTGCGGCGCGGCGGCGATGATCAACCCCTCGAACAGCGCGTAGAGCTCCTTGCGGCGCGCCGTGTCCGTCGTCTGGCGCGCGCGCTGCAGCACGTCGTCCATGCGCGGGTCGGAGTAGTTGCTCAGGTTGCGGCCCGGCGGCGCGATCTGGCTGCTGTGCCAGAACGGATAGGGGTCGGGGTCCGCCCCCGGGTCCACCGCCACGAGCGCCGCCTGGAACTTGCGCGGCACCAGCACGTCGTCGATGTACGTGGACGCCGCCAGCGGCTGCACCTGCACGTCCGCGCCGATCGCCCGCCACTGCCGCGCCAGGTTCTGCGCGATCGCGACGCGTTGCGGGTCGTTCGTCGTCGAGAGCGTGAACGCCAGGCGCTGGTCGCCGTTGCGGCGCACGCCATCCGTGCCGCGCGACCATCCCGACGCCTCCAGCGAGCGCGCCGACGCGCCCGGGTCGAACGCGGGTACGTCCACGGGCGAGTACGCCCAGGACGCGCGCGGGATGCCGGTATCGGCCAGCGTGCCGCGCCCGTCGACAGCGTCGTCGATCAGCGATTGCGGGTTGATCGCCTGCCAGAGCGCCTGGCGCAAATCGCGGTCGGCGAAGAGCGGTGCCCGCGTATCCAGGTAGACGGTGTTGTAGGAGGCGGCGGTCAGATTGTGCAGCGTCACCTTCTTGTCGCTGGCCAGGAACTCGATCTCCGACTTCGGCGTGTCGGGACCCAGCAGCGCGCCGTCGATGTCGTGCGCGCGCACGGCGGCCGACAGGGACGCGGCGTCCGGGTACACGCGGAACTCGAGCGTGCTGATGCGGGGCGGGCCCAGGTAGTAGGTCGAGTTAGAGGCGAGGACGACGCCGCCTCCGTCGGTGTGGCGCTTGAACGTGTAGGGCCCGGTGCCGATCGGATGGGCGTTGAACTCGGCGTTGAAGAGCTGATTCGCGTCCATCCCGTGCAGCAGGTGCTGTGGCAGCATCCCCACCGTCAGGTACGAAAGGAACGGCGCGTACGCCTGCTCCAGCTTGAACTCGACGGTTGCCGGGTCGCGCGCGCTGACGGCGACGCCCTCCATGAGTTGCGCCAGCGCCGGATCGCCCTTGAACCCCGGGTCGGCGATCGCCTTGAACGTGAAGACGACGTCGTCCGCGTCGAACGGCTCACCGTCCTGCCACGCGACGCCCTGGCGCAGGTGGAAGACGTAGCTCTGGCCGTTGCCCGTGATCTCCCAGCGCTCCGCCAGGTCCGCTTGCGGCGTGCCGTCCGGCCCCAGGCGCACGAGCCCGCTGAACACCAGCGACGCGACGTCGCCATCCACCGGATTGTTCCCAACGAACAGCGGGTTGATGCGCTCGGGCGCGACCGTCACGCCCTCGACGTAGTGGCCGCCGCTGGCGGGCACGGTCGCGCCCGTAGGGTTCGCGAGGACGACGTACCAGAAGATGGCGACGGCGGAGACGCCTGCCACGAGGGCGGCGAACAGGGGCCATCGGGTGTGCATCAACGGCAACTCAACGGCCCCTCGATGAAGGTCCTGCGGCGCTGGTTAGCCGATCTCCGCCCGGACGCCCCACACCGAGACGATGAGGAAGACGACCGCGATGACGATCGTGAGCTGGAACAGCGTCTTCTCGACGCCGCGGCGCGTGCGGAAGCTGCCGCTGGTGCCGCCCCCGAAGGCCGCGCCGACGCCCGAGCCCTTCGCCTGGAGCAGGATGATGACCGTGAGCACGATCGACACCAGGATCTGGGCCGTGTGGATGTAATCTTTGAACTGAAGCGCGGCAAGTACCAACAGACACCTCTCCTGATTCGACGCCGCATTGAAGCACAAACGGCCGTCCGAACTCAAATCTCCGTTCGCGACGGGCCGCGCGGGCCTACATCGCGCGCAGCAGGCGGATGCGCTCCTCGACCGGCGGGTGCGTGTCGAAGAGGCCGTTCAGGAACGAGTTGTGGTCGCGCAACGGGTTGCTGAAGTAGAGGTGGGCCGTGGCCTTGTTGGCCTCCTGCAGCGGTTCCGGGTCGGCGGTGATCTTCTCGAGCGCCCGCGCCAGCGCGTCGGGGTTGCGGCACAGCAGCGCGCCCGAGGCGTCCGCCAGGTACTCGCGCTGCCGCGAGATCGCGAGCTGGATCAGCTGCGCCGCGATCGGCGCCAGGATCGCCAGCACAACCGCGATCACGATCAAGATGGCGTATGCGCCGCCGCTGCGGTCATCGTTGCTCCGGCGGCTGCCGCTGCCGAACCACGCCCAGCGCATGAAGAAGTCGGAGAGCAGCGCCACCAGCCCCACCAGCACGACGGTGATCGTCATCACCCTGATGTCGTAGTTGCCGACGTGCGACATCTCGTGCGCGATCACGCCCTCCAGCTCGTTGTGGTCGAGCTTGTCCAGCAGGCCGCGTGTCGCCGTTACCGAGGCGTGCTTCGGGTCACGCCCCGTCGCGAAGGCGTTGGGGGCGCTGTCTTCGATCACGTAGACCTTCGGCATCGGCAGACCGGAGCCGATGCTCAGGTTCTCGACGATCCGGTAGAGGTCGGGCTCCTGCTCCTTTGTCACCTCGTGCGCGTTGCTCACCGCCAGCGCGACGCCGGCGCTGGCGTAATAGCTGATCATGGCGTAGGCGCCGAGGGCAACGAAGACGAAGGGCGCGCCCTGCCACGGCAGCCCGAACAGCAGCGCGATCACCGTCGCGAAGGCGCCGACGACGGCGACGAACACCAGCATCATCAGCCACGTCTGGCGCTTGTTCTTGCCGATGCGGTCGTAGACGAGGACTGGCTCGCCCGGCTCTCCGTGCAGGCTCTGGATGCTGTCGGCCATCCCGCTACGCGCTCGCGGCGGGCGGCGGGCTGGGCGTGAAGCTGACCTTCACGTCCTCGCGCGCGGCCTCTTCCGCTTCGAAGAACTCCGCCGCCTGGAAGCCGAACATGCCCGCGAAGATCGTGCTCGGGAACGTCTGCGTCTTCGTGTTGTACGCCAGGGCGTTCGTGTTGTAGAACTGGCGCGCGTACGCGATCTTCTCTTCGATGTCCGAGAGCTCGTGCTGCAGGTCGAGGAAGTTCTGGTTGGCCTTCAGGTCCGGGTAGGCCTCCGCGACCGCGAACAGCGAGCGCAGCGTCTGCGTCAGCATGTTGTTCGCCTCGGCGGCCTGGGCGGGTGTGCCCGCCTGTTGCAGCCGTGCGCGGGCGGCGGTGACGTTCTCGAACGTCTCCTTCTCGTGCGCGGCGTACCCCTTGACGGTCTCCACCAGGTTCGGGATTAGCGACGCCCGGCGCTTGAGCTGGACGTCGATGCCGGACCAGGCCTCCTTGGTGCGAAGGCGCGCCTGCACCAGCCCGTTGTACATCAGCACGGCCCAGACGACCGCCACCACGGCCACGGCAATGACGATAAGGATGATGATCGGCACGGGGGTCCTCTCCTTCGCTACCGCCGGTGTGGTTCGAGTGTAACAGGTTGTCCGGGGCGCCATTAGGTGAGAAATCTGTGATCTCTGGCGGCCAGCCATTTTCAGGGATTCCCCGCAGTGCTACGATCATTTCGTGCCGATGATTGATACGGGCGTGCGTGCCGCCGGGCTGGGACCGCCAGGTCTAACTCACACATGCGCCACACGCCCACCAATTTTCCCCTCCGTGGACCCGACATGAGCCTGCGCGCCCGCCGGTTGCTGATCGTGCCGCTCGCGCTGGCGCTGTTCGCCGCCGCGTGCACCGGCGGCGGCTCGGGCGGCAAGACGCCCGCTGCCGGCGGTACGCCGGGGGCCGCGGCGTCTGCCGCCTCTTCGTCCGGCGGCACCGTGGTCAGCGTGCCGCGGATCTCGAACGACGACGCGCTCACCACGCCGCAGATCGTCGAGAAGCTGCGCCCGTCCATCGTCCGCGTGCAGACCGAGAGCGCGACGCTCGACATCTTCGGCCGCACGACGCCGAGCACGGGCGTCGGTACCGGCGTCATCATCGATACCGACGGCCACATCGTCACCAACAACCACGTCGTGACGATCGGCGACGGCAACACGCCCGCCGACCGCATCACGGTCACGCTATCCGATCAGCGCACGTTCGACGCGAAGATCGTCGGCCGCGACCAGCCGACCGATCTCGCGGTGCTGAAGGTCGATGCGTCCGGCCTCACCGCCGCCGAGTTCGGCAACGCAGACGAGCAGCAGGTGGGCGAGGACGTCGTCGCCATCGGTTTCGCGCTGGACCTCAAGGGCGGGCCGACGGTGACGCGCGGCGTGCTCTCGGCCAAGGGCCGCACGATCGACGAGCAGCCCTACACGATCAACGACGCGATCCAGACCGACGCCGGCATCAACCCCGGTAACTCGGGCGGACCGCTGGTCAACGCCCGCGGCGAGGTGATCGGCATCAACACCGCGATCATCAAGAGCGCGCAGAGCATCGGCTTCTCGATCTCCGCTGCGCTGGTGAAGCCCACGGTCGACCAGCTCATCAGCGCCGGGAAAGTGGACCGTGCGTACCTCGGCGTCGGCACCGTCGACGTCACCGAGAGCATCGCCAAGAACTTCAACCTGCCGGTCGCCAGGGGCATCGCCGTGACGGTTGTCGGTAGCGGCACGCCGGCGGAGGCTGCCGGCCTGCGCGAGAACGACGTGATCGTGAAGGTGGATGGGCAGGACGTGGACAACAACGGCACCCTCCTGGCGCTTCTGGCCAAGCACAGGGCGGGCGACACCGTCAGCATCGACTACTACCGGGGCAGCGATCCGCACACGGTCAGCGTGACGCTGTCGTCCCGCCCGGGCGGCTGATAGAGGGTTGCCCGCCCCGGCGCGACGGGCGTACACTCGCATCACTCCTGCGAGGTGGACCATGAAGAAACTGCTTCTCCTGATCGTCGGCGGTCTCGCCGCGGGCGCGGTGCTGCTCGCGCGCAAGGTCGCCATTCGCGAGGACCTGGAGTGGGCCGACGTGCCCAAGCCCGGCCGCGTCGTCGACATCGACGGCTACGGCGTGCACTACGTCGAGCAGGGCGCGGGGCCCGCGATCGTGCTGATCCACGGTTTCGGCGGCCACACGTATCACTTCCGCAACATCATGCCGCTGCTCGCCCGCGACCACCGCGTCGGCGCGCTCGACCTCAAGGGCTACGGCTACAGTCAGCGCGACGCGCACGCCGGCCTGTCGTTCACCGACCAGGTCGTGATGGTCCGCAAGCTGATGCAGCGGCTCGGTATCGACCGCGCCGTGATCGTCGGGCACTCGATGGGCGGCGCGGTCGCGCGGCGCTTCGCCGCCACGTACCCGGAAGCGACCGAGGCGCTGGTGCTGATGGCCTCCGTCACCGGCGAGGAGCACCTGCCGCGGCGCATGCCGGCCGCGCCGTTGATCAAGCCTTTGGTGCCGCTCGGCGCCGGCCTGATGGCGGGCCGCATCCTCAAGGCGTCGTACTACGACCCATCGTGCGTCACGCCGGAGGTGCGCGAGGAGTTTCTCCGTCCCGCGCGCCTCAGGGGCTCGATGGACGGGATCTTCCAGTCGATGCGCGACCGCGCGAGCGACGCCCCCGTCGACGACGCCCGCATCACGATGCCGGTGCTGCTGCTCTACGGGGCGCACGACGGGGTCGTGCCGCTCAGCGCGGCGCAGCGGATCCGCGAGCGGCTGCCGCACGCCCGCCTGGTCGTCGTGGAGCGCGCCAGCCATCAGCTCTACGACGAGCGGCCGGAGGAGTGCGCGCGCATCGTCGAGGAGTTCCTGCGCGAGGCGAAATCCGCCGCCGGGGCGCCGTCCGCCACGCCCGCGTAGCTTCGGCCGCGCTTGCCGCGCTCCGGGGCCGGTGCTAGGCTGAGGACGCTTCCCAAGGAGGGAGCGGGGTATGTCATTGCCAATTCTCGCGCCGCTCGGGCTGGGCCCGCTCGAACTGGGCCTGATCCTGCTCATCGTCGTCCTCGTCTTCGGCGTCGGCCGCCTGCCCGAGGTGGGCGGAGCGGTGGGCAAGGGGATCCGCGAGTTCCGCAAGGCGACGAAGGACGACGAGGCCGAAGCCGAGGCCAAGGCTGCCGCCGCGATGCAGAGCAGCGCGGCCCCTGCGGACGCCGCTCCCGCCGCGCCTGTCGCTGCTCCGTCCACCGACACGATCTTCTGCAGCGAGTGCGGCGCGAAGAACCCGCGCAACGTGAAGTTCTGCTCCAACTGCGGCCATTCGATCGGTTCCGCCGCCAGTTAGAGTTCCGCCGCCCGGTACGTACGATCCGCCGCCGGTCCGCGACCGGCGGCGTTCTGCTTGTCGCGAGGGATCCATGCCACTTCGAGCCGTCCTCTTCGATCTCTGGGGCACGCTGATCATCGACGACGTCGAGTCCAGCGAGCGCCGCCGCATCATGCGCCGCGACGCCACCCGCGACCTGCTGGGGGAGTTCGGCTTCGCGCACCAGCACGACGACATCGAAGCGGCGTTCCTGGCGGCCGGCGCCGAACACGAGCGCCTGCACCACGCCGACCGCGATCTGTCGACGCGCGGGCGCACGCTGCTCTACCTGCAGCACGTCGACCCCGCCCTGCTCGACCGCGTCGACGAGGACGGCTGGCGGCGGCTCGACGAGGTGATCTTGACGCCGGCCCTCACGCACCGCCCCGTCATCATGCCGGGCGCGAGGGAGGCGCTGGCCGAGGTGAAGGCGCTGGGCATCCCCACCGGCCTGATCTCGAACGCCGGCATCACGCCCGGCTTCGTGCTGCGCCAGATCCTCGACGACTTCGGCCTGCTGCGGCTGCTCGACATCACCGTATTCTCCGACGAGGTCGAGATGTGCAAGCCCGCGCCCGCGATCTTCGCCGGCGCGCTCGCCGAACTCGGCGTCGATGCGCGGGACGCCGCGTTCGTCGGCGATCAGCCGCGTCTGGACGTCTTCGGCGCTCGGCAGGCCGGCATGTGGAGCGTGCAGATCGGCGACCTCAGCGCCGACGGCATGACGCCGCACGCCCGCATCGACACGCTCATGGAGCTCGTCCCCGCGCTGCGCTCGCTCCGGCTGATCGACTGACAGGCGGCCGCACTAGCCGAAGCTCGCCAGCCATTCGTCGCGCAAGGCGCTCATGAGGATCACGTCGTGGTATGCGCCCTCCGACCATCGCGCTTGCCTGCGACGCCCCTCTTCGACGAAGCCGCTCTTGCGGTACGCGGCAATGGCCCGCTCGTTGAACGCGTACGTGTCGAGCTGCACGCGGTTCAGGTTCATCTCATCGAACGCGAATCGCAGCAGCGTCTGCGTGGCGTCGCTGCCGTAGCCCTTCGACCAGTACGCCTTCTCGCCGATCATGATGCCGAAGTCTGCTTTGCGGTCCTCCGGTGACACATTGAAGAGGCTCGTGTTGCCGATGTGCTCGCCGTCCTTGGTATTGATGGCGAAGGGCGTAGCTGCGAACGTCATGGGGCCCACCATGTGGTCGCGCATCCACTGCTCTTCAGCAGCGCTCGACCACAGGTAACGCGCCGCCATGAACCGCGTGACCTCGCGGTCGTTGATCCAGCGCGTGTTCCGCTCCAGATCCGCCATCCCTCTCGCGCGCAGATTGACGATGCGTCCCTCCAGCATCAGCTGCCTCCGTCCCGCGCTCCGAAGCTCGGCAGCCACTCGTGGCGCAGGGCGCTCATCACGACCACGTCGTGGTACGTGCCCTCGCGGAACGTCGCCTGCCGCCGCCGCCCTTCCTCGACGAAGCCGCTCTTGCGGTACGCGGCCAGCGCCCGCTCGTTGAACGCGTACGTGTCGAGCTGCACGCGGTTCAGGTTCATCTCATCAAACGCGAATCGCAGCAGCGTCTGCGCGGCGTCGCTGCCGTAGCCCTTCGACCAGTACGCCTTCTCGCCGATCATGATGCCGAACTCGGCCTTGCGGTCTTCCGGCGACACGTCGAACAGATTCGTGTTGCCGATGTGCTCGCCGTCCTTGGTTTCGATGGCGAAGAACGTATCGCCGAACGACATCGGACGGCTGCACCGCCCGCGCAGCCAACCTTCCTCCGCGGCGCTGGACATCAGGTAGCGCATCGACAGGAATCGCGTCACCGCCCGGTCGTTGATCCAGCGCGTGTTCCTCTCCAGGTCCGTCATCTCGGGCGCGCGCAGATGCACCAGCTTCCCTTCGATCACCGCTCCTCCTCTTCCGTGCGGCGTCCGCCGCACAAACGAACAGGCCCACCGCGTGGTGGGCCTGCCTGATCGCTTGCTGTGGCGGCGCGTTAGGTGCGCCGGGCGATGGCAGGCCCCGATACTCCGGTCGACGGCGGCGTGAGACCATCGCACGCCTGGCGCATCTGTCCGTCGAACTGCATGGCCGTGAATCGCCGCATCATCATCGTCGTTGCTCCCGCGAATGTTGGCGCAGTATATGCGAAGCGCCCCCGCGCGACGCAAGCGGCCTGTCGGCGCCGCGCGGCCGTACGCTAGACTGCTGGCCGGATAGAGGAGTCCGATATGGTCCAGTCGCCGCGCCGTCACCGTCCCGCCGCGTCCGTGTCTTCGCCGCGATATACCCGCGCGAAGACGCTTGAGGAGCTGATGCGCGAGCAGGGGATCTCCGGCGAAGCGCCGGACTATCGCGCGATCTTTTCGGCCGTGTGGCCGACGAAGAAGGACGCTGCCCAATTTCGCCGGTACATTCGCTCAATCCGGCGTCCGTCCCGAGACTGAGTCGCATCACCAACTGCAATCACAGGGCTAACCCATGACCGGACCGCTGCACGGGCTCCGCATCCTCGATCTCACCTCCGGCGTGGCGGGGCCGTGGTGCACGAAGCTGCTCGCCGACTACGGCGCCGACGTGATCAAGGTCGAGCGACCCGGCACCGGCGACCGCTCGCGCGGGCACGGCCGCTTCCCCGGCGGCGTGCCGCACCCGGAGAAGAGCGCGCTCTTCCTCTGGCTCAACACCAGCAAGCGCGGCGTTACGCTTGACATCGAGACCGCCACCGGCCGCGCGCTGCTGCTGCGCCTCGCCGCCGGCTGCGACGCCGTCGTGCACGACTTTCGCCCCGCGGACCTGGCGCGGCTGCGGCTCTCGCACGAGGTCTTCGCCGCCGCGAACCCGCGCATCGCCTCCACGTCCGTCACCGCCTTCGGGCAGAGCGGACCCTACGCCGACTACGTCTCCACGAACATCGCCTCGTACGCGGCGGGCGGGCAGCACTACCTGACCGGCGACGCCGACCGCGAGCCGCTGCAGAACGGCGGCTACCAGGCGGAGTACCAGGCCGGCACGTGGGCCTTCGGCGCCACCGTCGCGGCGATCCTCGACGCGCGCACACAGGGCGTCGGGCAGCAGGCCGAGGTGGCGGGCGTCGAGGTACAGGCGGCGATCCTGGAGATCTACCTGCCGGACTACGCGTACCGGAAGTCCGACGTGCTGACGACCCGCCGCGGCAACATGTCGTCCGCCGTCGTCGGCATCTATCCCGCGCTGGACGGCCACATCGGTATCCACGCGATGCCGAAGAACTGGCCGCAGCTCGTGCAGGCGCTCGACGCGGAGTGGATGGCCGAGGACGAGCGCTTCGTCGACAACCGCGCGCGGTTGCGCAACAACGACGACCTCTCGGCGCAGCTCTTCATCTGGTCGACCGGCGTCACGAAGCGCGAGGCGTACGAGCGCGCGGGCCGCTTCCGCGCGCCGATCTCGCCCGTCAACACGGTGCGGGACCTGCTGGAATCGGAGCATCTGGAGTCGCGCGGCTTCTTCCGCGAGGTCGCGCACCCCGTGGCCGGCACGCTGCGCTATCCGAGCCCCGGCGCGCGCACGCCCGCCACGCCGGCGGAGCTGCGCCCGGCGCCGCTGCTCGGCCAGCACAACGTCGACGTGTTCGGCGGCCTGCTCGGCCTGACGCCGCGCGAGATCGCGATCCTGCGCGCGGCGGGGGTCGTCTGATGCGCAACCTCGACCGACTGCCTCTGCACGGCATCCGCGTGCTCGACCTCACGATGGTGTGGGCGGGGCCGTCCGGCACGCGCCTGCTCGCCGACGTGGGCGCCGAGGTGATCAAGGTCGAATCGGCGCGGTCGTGGGACATGCTCCGCTCGTTGCACTTCCTGGGCGGCCAGACGGAGCGCTGGTGGAACAAGGCCGCCTATTTCAACCACAACAACCGCAACAAGTACGCCTGCACGCTCGACCTGCAGACCGCGCGCGGCCGAAAGCTGGCGCTGCGACTCGTCGAGCAGTCGGACCTCGTCTTCGAGAACTACCGCGCCGACGTCGTCGGCAAGCTCGGCATGGACTACGCCGACCTGCGCGCCGCCAAGCCGGACATCATCCTCGTCTCGATGCCGAGCCACGGCAAGAGCGGGCCGGAGTCGCACCACGTCGCCTACGGCACCAACGTCGAGCAGCTCTCCGGGCTGGCGTCGCTCACCGGCTACCCCGGCATGGGCCCGCACAAGTCGCCGATCGCGTATGGCGACCCGAACGCCGGCGCCATCGCCGCCGCCGCCGCGCTCGCCGCGCTGCGCCACCGCCGCGAGACCGGCGAGGGGCAGCACGTCGAGGTCGCGCAGTGGGAGGCGATGATCGGGACCATCGGTGAGTTCGTCCTCGCGTACCAGATGGACGGAAACCCCGGCGAGAGCCTCGGCAACCGCCACGTCTCGCGCGTGCAGGGCGTCTATCCGTGCGAGGGGCCGGACCAGTGGGTGGCCATCTCCGCCGGCTCCGACGCCGAGTTCGCCGCGCTCTGCGGCGTCGTCGGCCGCGCCGAGCTGGCGCGCGACGCGCGCTTCGCGGACGTCGTCTCGCGCCGCCACAACCACGACGAGATCGACGCGATCATCGCGGAGTGGTCGCGCGGCCGCGCGCAAGACGACGCCGCCCGCGCGATGCAGGCGGCCGGCGTGTCGGCGGCGCCGGTGCTGCGCATCCAGGAGCTGATGCGGGACGAGCATCTGCGCGCGCGGGGCTTCTGGGAGAGCGTGACGCACGCCGACGCCGGCACGTGGGACATGGAGGGGCCGGTCTGGCGCTTCTCCCGCACGCCGGCGCACGTGCGCGTCCCGCCGCCGATGTACGGCGAGCACAACGACTGGGTGCTCCGCGACCTGCTCGGCCTCAGCGACGACGAGATCGCGTCGCTCGCCGCCGAGGGCGTCACGTCGAGCGAGCCGCACCTCGGCGTCCATGCCTGAGCATCGCCCCGCCACCCTAGGGGCACAGCCTGCTGCGCCCGCGTCCGGCGGGTCGGCACGGCACACGGTGCCACGGTAGGGGCGCGGCCTGCTGCGCCCGCGCCCGGCGGATGACGGACGACCGCCCGCTCCTATGCCGGCCGCCGCTCACCGCTTTCATCACTCCGGCGTCCAGAAGTTGCCGTTCCGGTGCGCCTGCTCCGTGCTCGGCCGCCGCTCGCCCACGCCGCCCGGGATGATCGACGGGTCGATCGGCGCCCGCGTCGGGTCCTGGAAGTCGTCGAACGTCACTTCGTCCGTCGATGTGTCCAGCACCGCGTACGACAGCTTGAACGCGTTCCGCGCGTCACGCGCCTCGCCCGCCGAGCCGGGATTGATCACCAGCACCCGGCCGATGCGCTCCGCCATCTGGTAGTGCGTGTGCCCCAGGATCACGTAGTCGGCGTCGATCGTCCCGAGCCGCGACAGGCTGGGGCTGTTCGGGTAGATGTACTCGTTGTGCGGCTCGAAGGGGCTGCCGTGCACCATCACGAGCGTCTTGCCGGATACCTGCACCGTCATCCGGTGCGGCTGTCCGGCCATGTACGCCAGCTCGTCGCCGCGCACCCAGCCGGCCGCGCGCGCGCGCTCGCCCCACCTGCCCAGTAGCACGTCCTCGTGGTTGCCCTGGATGTAGCGCGCGCCCCGCTCGCGCAGCAGCGCCATCACCTCGTTCGAGAAGCGGAACTGGTACACGGCGTCGCCCGCGCACAACAGCTCGTCGACGTCGCCCATCCGGTCGAGCGCGATGCGCAACGCTTCGTGGTTGCAGTGGATGTCCGAGACGATGCCGATCCGCATGCCGACAGTATGGACGAGAGACACAGAACCGAGAACCAAGAACCTGGAACCTCGGTGGCGTACGAGGCATAGGTTCTAGGTGGTAATAGTATACTTGACTCAGTAGAGGATCGGGGGTAAAATGTGAGGGTAGAGAGAGCCATGCAAGAGCCAACCACCCTCATCGAAGCCGTCCGCTACTTCTCTGACGCCGATCTGGCGTTGGAGTTCATGGCCACGCTGCGCTGGCCGGACGGCGCTGTCCGCTGCCCCAACTGCGATAGTGACGAGGTGCGATTCCTCGGCACCCGCAAGCTGTGGGAGTGCAAGGGCAAGCACGCCAAGCGCCAGTTCTCCATCAAGGTCGGCACGATCTTCGAGGACAGCCCGCTCGGTCTGGACAAGTGGCTCCCGGCTGTCTGGATGATCGCCAACGACAAGAACGGCATCAGCTCCGCCGAACTGGGTCGCGCCGTCGGCGTCACTCAGAAGTCCGCTTGGTTCGTGTTCCACCGCATCCGGCTCGCCATGCAGACCGGCACATTCCGCCGCATGTCCGGCGAGGTCGAGGCCGATGAAACCTTCATCGGCGGCCGCTCGATGTTCATGCACCCCGACAAGCGCGAGCGCGTGATGAAGGGCCGACGTGGCGGGCCGGTCGGCAAGACTGCCGTTCTCGGCATCCTTGAGCGCAACGGCCCCGAGGGGCACAGCGTTGTCCGCACCAAGGTCGTGCCGAACGTCCAGCTCAAGACCCTCAGCCCAGAAGTCCGCAAGCACGTCGTTGAAGGCTCAGCGATCTTCACTGACGCCAGCTACTCGTACCGCACGCTGAGCGATGCCTACCTGCACGAGGTCGTTGACCACGCCGAGGAATACGTGCGCGGCCGGGTTCACACCAACGGCCTTGAGAACTTCTGGAGCCTGTTTGAAGCGGTCGATCAAGGGAACCTATGTCAGCGTCGAGCCGTTCCACCTGTTCCGGTACCTCGACGAGCAAGCCTTCCGGTACAACGAGCGCAAGACCAACGATGGCGCGCGCTTCATGCGCGTGCTGGCCGCTATCGTCGGCAAGCGCATCACCTACACCGAATTGACCGGCAAGGTGGGCACGACGCCTGCCTAGAAGGCAGCTGAGAGGGAAGCGCGATGGCAAAGCTGAAGCCCAGCGACAAGCCGACCGAGACGCCGCTAGAGCGTACCGCTCGGCTCGCGCGAAAACTGATCGCCGTGCCAAAGTCCGAGGTCGATAGACAGCAACGCAAGTACTTGAAGAAGCGGAATCCCTGATCATTCGATTATCTCGGTCGTCCTTGTTCCCATAGCAGCTAGCCGCTCTCGGTAGTCCTCGGGAATGTTGGCAAGCAGGGAATCGAGCAGTTTAGCGTCCCAAATCAACATCCTGTTTCGCTTGTTCATCAGTCGAAGAAAGACGCGACGACGCTCCGCATCTATACCCGACCGCATCTCGACCGCGCGGTGCAAACAATGCGTCACGAGATCCGATGCTTGAAGTCCGGGATGCTCCTGGGAGCAGTCATATGCAATCGAGCGGAACCGGCTTAACTCTGGGTCTGCCGATGTCAAAATGTTGGCGAAGGCATACTTGGCGCGTCCTTCGTACACCGTCTGCTTGTCGAAGATGAAATCGATCCGGGTTGAATCATCATCTCGGTACACCGCCGCGTCAGCAAGGAAAGCCTGGAACGCCGCATGATAGGGCTTTGGTGATCCCGAGTCTGTCCACTTGTCGCGCCACTGCTTCAGCTTCCCGCCCGTCAACCCGCGCTGTATCCCCTCTGCCAACGAAGAAAACGCCTTGACATCGATGATGGAACCAACGGGATAGATGTCGTGATCATCAATGAGACGACAGAGACGCTCGATGAACAGGTTGGATTTCGCGTTGGTCCAGTTCCCGTAAGCGCCGATGCGTTGACCTGTGTTCTCTTCGCGGCTAAAGAATTCGTGCGCGTGAAATTCATCGACGCCATATCGCCTGATTAGGGCCTGCCACTTCTTGTTGAGTCGATCCCACTCCCTCGGCAGGCCGATGTAGCCAGCCATGACGCAGTAACGAGATTCAGCACCGATACCGCTCTCGTCAGCAAAGCCAAGAAGTTTCACAACCACGATGAGATGCTTTCCTGTGTGATACGGAACCTCCGTACCCCCTTGCAATCTTGGTGGCTCATCCCCCGCTGAGTCAAGTATATTGTTACCTTCTCAGTTCTTGGTTCTGCGCAGCGCGCTACACGCGGATCGTCTTCCACTTGCCGCGGTTGAAGCGGCGCAGGAGCAGCGCCGCGCGCGTCCAGTTCTCCGCGACGGCGCCCAGCCAGGCGAACGGCGCGCCGAGGCCCAGCACCAGCACCATCAGCACGGCGATCGGCACGCGCACGCCCCAGGCCGTGGCCGTGAACGTCCCCAGCACGAAGCGCACGTCGCCGGCGCCCCGCAGCGCGCCCGAGAGCGACGCGTGCAGCCCCAGCGCCGGCAGCGCGAAGGCGAAGACGCGCAGCAGCTTCGCGCCCGTGTCCACGACGGCGGGGTCGTCCACGAAGATGCGCACGATGTACGGCGCGAGCGTGAACTGCAGCACGGCCATCACCACGAGCGTGCCGAACGCGAAGGTCCGCACCCGCACCGCGACGCGCTCCGCCAGGTCGGTGCGTCCCGCGCCCAGGTACTGGCCGACGAGCGCCGTCGCCGCCGTGCCCAGCGCGAAGCCCGGCAGGATCGCCATCTCGACCGAGCGCAGCGCCAGCGAGTGCGCCGCCAGCTGGTCGGTGCCTAATTGGGCGATGATCCGGGTGTAGACCAGGAACGCCAGCATGAACTGGGCCTCCTCCAGCCCCACCGGCAGCCCGATGTGGAAGAGGCGCCCGAACGATGCGCGCGTCACGTCCAGCAGGCGCCGCACGTCCATCCGCACAGGCGCGGCGCCGCTGGCCGCGAGGGCCAGCGCCAGCACGCCGCCGGTGCAGCCGGCGCTGGCGTAGCCGATGCCGGACGCGCGCACGCCCAGGTCCGCGACGTGGCCGCTGATCAGGGTGAACGTGACGACCGCATTGACGATGTTGACGGCCACCAGGATCAGCATCGGCATCCACGTGTTGCCCATGCCGCGCAGCGAGCCGCTGACCGCGTACAACGTCATCAGCATCGGGAAGCCGAACGCGCCTGCGCGGAGGTACTCGACACCGAGCGGCGCGACGTCCGGCTTCGCGCCCATCACGTGCATGATCCGCGGCGCGAACGCGAACACCAGCGCGGTGCAGATGATCCCCCAGACAAGCGCCGCCACGATCGCCGTGTGCAGCCCCTGCTGCACGCGCGAGCGGTCGCCCGCGCCCACGTCCCGCGCCACCACCGCCGTCGAGCCGACGTCGATCGCCAGCGCGCCCGACAGCGGGATCCAGAACATCAGCGCGCCGATGCCGACCGCCGCGAGACCGTTCGCGCCGACGTAATGGCCCACCAGCGCCGCGTCCACCCCGCTCAACACGGAGATCGAGAAGCGCTCGATGACCACCGGCCACGCGAGCTTGAGGATCGTGCGTGAGATGTGCCGCCCGGTCATGTCGAGCGCGCTGGCGCGCATGACAGGCGGAGTCTGTGCTTCGAGTTCGAGCGCCAAGGGGTACCTCTGCCGCGATCCGGGGCGGAAGCAGCTTAGCAGCCGTGCGGGCCGCGTGCGTGTCCGAGAGAGGCGGCCGGCTCAGACCGCCGGCGTCGGCGGGTCCGCGGGTGTGTCGGCAGGCGTCGGCGTATCGGTGCCCGCTGGTACCGGAGTGTCCGCTGGCGCGGGGGGCGTATCGGTCGCCGCCGGATAGAAGGGTGCCGGGGTGTCGGTCGGTGCGGGCGCCGTCGGCGGCGGCGGCGGCGGTGTCGGCGCGTCCGCGGGCGATGGCGTGGTGCCGGCCGCCGGCGCGACGATCGGAGGCGCCGGTGTGGGCGTGGGCGTTTCCGTCGGCGTCTCCCCCGGAAGCAGCGTCGCTGTGGCGGCCGGCGATGGCGTGACCGTCGGCGATACGCCGGGCGTTGGCGTCTGCGTGGCCGTGCGCGTGATCGACAGCGGCCAGGGCGTCGGCGTCGCCGGGCTGCCCGGCACGGGCGTAACGACGGCGTTCGGGTCACCCTCGATCAGCGCCGGGTCGGCGGGTGTGGCGACCGGGTGGAAGTCGCGAGGCATGCGGTGCGTTGTCAGGCCGATCTTCTGCGGCTTGCCGCGGCCGAAGTTCCCTGACACGTACGACTTGCCTTCCTGCGGCACGCCGTCCTTCGATATGTCGTCGAAGGCAACGGGCAGCGACTGCGTGAAGTAGTGGCTGGGCTCGGTCTTCTCGACCTGGAAGTGCAGGTGCGGCGCCGGCGCGTCCGCCGCGTCGCTGCAGGTCAGCCCGGTTTCGCCCGAGATGGCGATGGGAGCGCCCTGTTCGACGATGTCGCCGGGCTTCACCGTCACGAACCGGAACGCCAGGTGCAGGTAGAGCGCGGACGTGCCGTCGCCGTGGTCGATCACCACGTAGTTCGCCGCGTTGGAATATCTTGCGTCGCAGCCGCCGGTGTTGGAGTCCTGCCGCACCATCGCGACCCTGCCGGAGCGCGCCGCGACGACCGTGTCGTAGTGCAGGTTGAAGTCGAACGCGTACGCCGCGTGCCCGTTGTGCGTCAGTCCCGTCTCCTCGCCCTGCGTCACTTCGTGGATCTCGCCGCCGGCCCACGGCAGCAGGTACCCCGGCGCCGCCGGATACGCGCGGTGGTCCGAGGCCGTGCTCGCCAGATCGAAGGCCGGCATGATGGCCGCGACCATCGTCACGGAGACGGCGAAGAACGTGGCGAGGAATGGCACAGCGATCAACCTCGGGACTAGGCATGGGTGACGCTTCGGTTGTACCGGTCGTCAGTGCGGGGGGCTATGCAGCATTACCCTGATACGGGGTGCATTCGCACCGTAGGAGTTCGTGACCGGATCGAAGCCTTGGCGGCGGTGCCGAACCTGGCAGCGTGAGAAGTTGACATAATTCTATCGTCGAGGCATCGCCACACCCGTTACGGTGCGGGCGCCTCTCGGCTCGCGGCGTTGCCGGAATCGTGATCGCGGCAGCGTCCTGCGGCGTGCGTCACTCCCAGCGCAGCAGCAACTGGTAGAGGCGGAACAGCAGGCGCGTGCTGTCCACCGCCACGATCTCCGGGCGCGTGTTCAGCTTCGGCGACACGTGGTCGAAGAGGCGCAGTTCGTCGAACGTGACGTTCGGGCGGCCGCCGATCGCGTCCTGCAGCCGCCGCGACTCGGTGTAGGGGATGTATGGGTCGCCCTGGTCGTGCAGGATGATCAAGTCCGCCTTTACGTTGGCGATGCTCGTGCGCGGCGACAGGTAGCTCATGTCGTCGATCTCCGACTGCGGCAGCCTGTCGATCAGCCGCTGCACGGCGCCCGGGTCGCGGTTCGCCAGGAAGTTGTACGACGCGAGACCGGCCGGGCCGAGCGTCGCAATATCCTGCGGGCTCGCCGTCTCGCCGTCGAGGAACCAGCTCGTCAGCAAGCCGCGGTCGCGCTCGCTGTCCACGCGGTCGATCAGCTGGTGCGTCACCACGTTGTACGCGTGGATCTTCGGCGTCCAGGGCTCGTCCACGTCCTCATACTCGATGTGGTGCGTGATGATCGCCCCGAAGGTCTGCAGCGCGTCGAAGTAGCCGCCGAACGAGACCACGTGCTGCACCTCGTCCGCGATGCGCGGGTCCCCCGCCGCGACCAGCGCCAGCGACCCGCCGACGCTGGCGCCGAAGAAGCCCATGCGCTGCGGGTCCACGTCCGGCAGCGCGCGCACGTACTGGAATTCCGCCACCAGCGCGTCGATCTCCTCGGGTTCGATCTTCAGCTCGTCCAGCCGGTCGGAGAACGGCACCAGCATCACGACGCCGGCGCGCGACGCGTCTTCCGCGATCCGCACGAGGCGGGGATCGTCCAGCAGCAGCGGCGGCGCGCCCATCGAGAACACGACGCCCGCGTGCTTCGCGCCGTGCGCCGGCGTATACAGCTCCGCCTCGATCGTGCGCGGCCCGTTCCGGCTCTGGTACTCGATAGCGACGTGCTCGCGCTTCGGCGCGTCCGAGATGAGGTCGACCGGGCGGAAGGGCAGCGGCACCTGCAGCACCATGTCGGGCAGGAAGATCGACGCCTTGACGGCGACGCGGCCCTGTCGGTTCACGCTGAGCAGCAGGGGCGCCGCGATCAGCAGCGCCACCGCCAGCAGCAGCGGCCACGTACGCACGAGCAGGCGTTGCGGGTGGATGCGGAGGGCGGTCATGCACCGGCAGTCTAATCGCCGCCGGGGGCGGGGTAAACGCGAGGCGCACAGGCACAGGTATACTCCAATGTGCGCCTGGTCCGTTCATTCCCCGAAGTGCTCCTCATCATCGTCGCCGCGTCGCTGATCGCGGTGAACGTGCTGCTGTACGCGGGCGTCTACGCGGGCGTCATCGTCGGCGAGAACGCGATCGACGCGCGGCACGCCGCGGCGTCGAGCGCGACGGCGGCCGAGCGTGCCGAGCAGGATGCCAGCGAATCGCTGCCGGGGCGGTTCGTGCCCACGCAGGGCCGGCAACACACGTTGCCGTACCCGGTGCACCCCGGCGTGCCGTTCTGCCCTCCGGACAAGGTCCGCAACGACTGCTACGCGTCGAACCCGCCCTCCTCCGGCCAGCATCTGCCCGTGGAGAACCTGGTCGCGCTCCCGGACGGGCATCACGTGCGGATCCCGCCCGATCCCGGCGTCTACGACTTCGCCATCCCGCGCGAGGCGGTCCCGCACATCGAGGAGCACGCCGGCGTGTATCTCGGCTACAACTGCGCCAGCGACGACTGCCGCCAGACGGCGGATCGCATCAAGGACCTGGTGACGCAGGAGGTCTCGCTCGGCGCGCGCGTCGTCATGTCGCCCGACCCCGATCTCGATCCCGACAGCGTCGGCATCGCTGCGTGGACGCGCGTCGACAACTTCGCGATCTCCGACTACACCGACGCGCGCGTGCGCCAGTTCATCAAGGCCCACAGCTGTCGCTTCGACCCGGAGGGCTTCTGCCCGAAGGTGCCGGTGAACTGACCGGGAAGCGGCGGCGCGACGGAAGGGAGCGGGTGCATGGCAGCCTGGTACGACCACATCGACGACGAGCGCAGGCAGTTCATCGAACGTCAGCACATCTTCTTCGTCGCCACCGCGTCGGGCGACGCCGAAGGCTACCCGAACCTCTCGCCCAAGGGCCGCAGCCTGCTCCGCGTCCTCGGTCCGAACCTGGTGGGCTACGCCGACTACCCCGGCAGCGGCAACGAGACCGCCGCGCACCTGGAGCAGGGCAGCCGCATCACCGTCATGCTCTGCAGTTTCGATGCCACCGCCGGCACGCTGCGCCTCTACGGCCGCGGCCGCCGCGTCGACCTCGACGACCCCGACCTGGCGCGCTATCGCGAGGCCTTCAAGGACGACCTGCACCCGTACGTGCGCCAGGCGTTCTTCATCGACGTGGAGAAGGTGCAGACGTCGTGCGGCTACTCTATCCCGCGCATGGCGTACGAGTCCGACCGCGACACGCTGGACCGCTGGTGCGAGCGGAAGCTGGAACCACGCGCGATCGTCGACGGTCTTCCCCAGGCCGGCCCGCTTCGCCCGAAGGCTGCCGGCACGCCGCCCCCCATGCCCTGACACCGATTGTGAAATATTGCCCAATATGGGGCGATCCGGCAGAATGGACGCCATGGTGCAGGACACGATCCCGCTGATCGGCCAGGAGCCGGACATCGACACCGAGGTCGAGCAGAACATCCTGCTCACCGGCGTCGACACCGTCATGAACTGGGCGCGTTCGTCGTCGCTCTGGCCGACGATGTTCGGCCTCGCCTGCTGCGCGATGGAGATGATCGCGACGGCGACGCCGCGCTACGACATCGCCCGCTTCGGCGCGGAGATCTTCCGCGCGTCGCCGCGGCAGTCGGACCTGATGATCGTCTCGGGCACCTGCACGTGGAAGATGGCGCCCGCGATCCGCCGTATCTGGTTGCAGATGCCGGAGCCCAAGTGGGCGATCTCGATGGGCGGCTGCGCGATCATGGGCGGCCCGTTCGCCTACGGCTACAGCGTGCTGCCCGGCGTCAACCTGCTGGTGCCCGTGGACGTCTACGTGCCCGGCTGCCCGCCGCGGCCCGAGTCGCTGCTCACCGGCCTCATCATGCTGCAGAACAAGATCATGGACGCGAAGGTGACCGGACAGCGCGAGCGCCCGGAGCCCGACGGCGACTTCAGCCGCTTCCTGCCGCCGGACGACCCGATCCGCCGCGAGCTTGAGTCGCTCTTCCCCCCGTACCCCGCCTTCGACCCACACGAATCGGTGCTGTGACGAGTCGGTAGTTTGTAGTGGGTAGTTTGTAGTCGGAGCGCGCCGCAGGCGCGCTCTTCGAGTGACTACCCACTACAAACTACGAACTCCAAACTAACAACTACCCGTGCACGTATACCGGCATGCCGATCTCCGCGAACGCGAAGATCGCCGCCTCGTCGCCGGTGCGGATGCAGCCGTTGGAGACGTTCCCCGTGGACGCATCGACGACGTGGCCGTCCTTGTCCTTGAGGAACGAGTGGAAGCCGTTCGCCTTCTCCGGGTCAAATCCGACCCAGTGGCTGATGTACGTCTGGTACGGCGCGTCCCACGCCAGGTCTTCGGTCTTGTTGTAGACGTGGAACAGCCCCGTCTGCGTCGACTCGTACGCACCCGTGTCGATCTCCTTGCCCACGGCGACCGGCGCGATCTCCTTCACCACCGCCGTGCCGTCCATCAGCCGCACCGCGAAGCGCGTCACGTCCACGTCGATCCATCGTCCCTTCGTCGGCGCGAGAGGATCGGCGGCGGCCGCCGACGCCGTGGGCGCGGCCTCCGCCGCGGCGACTGCGGCAGTCGGTCTCTCGGGGGCGGGCGTCGGTGACACGTCGGAGGCGGCGAGCGCGGGCGTCGCCGGCTTGCCGCCGCTCGACGGGCTCTGCGCCGGGGTCTGCGTCGCACGCGCCTCGACCGTCACGCCCGCCGCGGACGACGGCCGCCCGCCGGAGCCGCAGGCCGCGACGAAGACGCCCGCCACGGCGAGCACGATCAGGAGCAGCGGCAGCGGTCGAACCAAGATCATGCCTGGTGGGGCGCGCGGATCTCGGGCGAGGCGAGGATGACCTCCGCGACGGCCTCAGGTGCTGATCGTAGCAGGGCGCCCCGCCGGCGCGCCATGCCCTGCGCCACGATGCCGTGCCTCGGCGCCAGCAGCCACGCCGCGAAGAACGTCGCCGTCGCCGCCAGCACGATGATGCCGCCCGCCGACGTATCGAGCTGGTAGGCGATAAAGATGCCCGCGACGCTCGCGCACGCACCCAGCGCGGCCGCCAGTGCCGCCATCGGCGCCAGCCGGTCCGTGAACAGCCGCGCCGTCGCCGCCGGCGTGATCATCAGTGAGATCACCAGGATGTTGCCGACCGCCTTGAACGCAACGACGACCGTCAGCGCCGTCAGCCCCAGCAGCAGGACGTCGAGCGCGACGACCGGCAGCCCCATGGCGCGCGCGCCGGCCGGGTCGAACGAGGCCATCACCAGCAGCCGCCACAGCGCCACGATCAGCGCCAGCACGCCGCCGCCGATGAGCAGCGTCAGCGCCACGTCCCAGGCGTCCGCGCCGAGCGGGTCGCCGAAGAGGATGCCCTCGAGTTCGTCGGAGTTCAGGCTGTGGCTCGTGATGATCACCACGCCCAGCGCGAACGCCGCCGTGAAGATGACGCCGATCGCCGTGTTGTCCCGCACCCGCTCGTTCGCGGTGAGCAGCCCCATGATCGCCGCCGTCGCGAGCCCCGCCACCAGCGCGCCCACCAGCAGGTTCGCGCCGATGAGGAACGCCGTCACCACGCCCGGGAAGATCGCGTGCGCCAGCGCATCACCCAGGAAGCCGATGCCGCGCAGCACGATGAACGTGCCGATCACGCCCGCGACGATCGCCACGGCGATGACGTCGGCCAGCGCACGCAGGAACGCCGGGTCGGACAGCGGGTCAGTGATGATGTTCATGGTGCTCCCCGCCCTCCGCGGCGTGATGCGCGAAGTCCTCCGCGGCGATCGGGTCCACGGTGCGCCGCAGCACGATCATCGAGCCGCCGTGGATGTGCGTGTGCGTCGCCTGCAGCACGACCTTGCCCTCGTCGCGCCACTCGTCGAACAGCTCCAGGATCCGGTCGTGCGTCTCCGCGTCGATGCCGGTCATCGGCTCGTCCAGCAGGATCACGTCCGACTCCTGCGCCAGCGCGCGCGCGATGAACGTGCGCCGCTGCTGTCCGCCCGAAAGCTCGCTGATCTGCCGCCGTGCCAGCGGCGCGATGCCGACGCGCTCCATCGCGTGCGCGACGATGTGTGCGTCTTCCGCGGTGGGGCGGCGCAGCCAGCCGCGGCGGGGATAGCGCCCCATCATCACCACGTCGCGCACCGAGACCGGGAACGCCCAGTCCACGTCTTCGCGCTGCGGCACGTAGGCGACGTGTCGGCGCATCCGGGCGATCGGCTGGTCGAACAGCGTGATCTCGCCGCCCGTCAGCGGGATCAGCCCCGCGATCGCCTTCAGCAGCGTGCTCTTGCCCGAACCGTTCGGCCCGACGATGCTCACGACCTGGCTGCGCGGGATGTCCGCGTCCACGTGCGCCAGCACGACGCGGCTGCCGTACGCGATCGTCACGTCGCGCAGCAGCAGGCAGCGGGCGTGCATGGCACTCGGCTCCGGCGCCGCGGTCGGTGTGGGCGCGACCTCAGCCAACGGCTGCCTCCTGCGCCGTCTTCAGCAGGCGGCAGGCGTGGCAGCGGCCGTACACCTCCAGCCAGTGGCCCTCGATCTCGTAGTCGGTGCTGCGGGTCAGTTCGCGCACGAGCGCCTTCACGTCGCACGTCGTGAAATCTTCGACGCGGCCGCAGTCCCGGCACACCAGGTGGTGGTGGTGGCCGCGCGTGCTGAGGCGATAGTGGAGCGCGCCGTCGTCCAGCAGGATGCGGCACAGCAGGTTCAGGTCCAGCATCAGCTTCATCGTGCGGAACACAGTCGCGCGGCCGACCTTGCGGGCGCCGCGCAGCACGTCGTCGACGGTGAAGTGCGCCGCCTGCGCCAGCACCGCGTCGATGACGCGGCGGCGGCTGGCCGTCACGCGGTGCCCGCGCATCTCCATGCGCTCGATGATCAGGTCGACGTCGGACATCGTGCGGCTCCCGTCAGTGATATCTGGTCTCACTCTAGTTGAGACGAAGTATCACCGTCAAGCGCCTGGTCGAACGCCCGGGGCGAGAGGATTAGATGTTCGGGCTGCGCAGCACCATCGCGCCGGTGTGCTTCGCGCTGCCGCCTGCCGGCTCTACCGTCACGCAGAACCAGAGCGGCGGCGCCGAGTCCGCCTTGCCGGCGTCGTCCGGCTTCACCACGAGGCGACCGTGCCCCGAAGCGTCTACCGTGAAGGTGCCGCCGCTTACCCAGCGGTCCTTGTAGACGATCCACATCTGGTACGACTGCCCCTCGGCCAGCGGCGGCAGGCCGCTGGCGACGAGCGCGCCGACCTCCCGTGCGGGGCTCCAGAGGTAGCCGCCCGACGCCGAGGGCGCCGGCCCGGCGCCATTCATCGTCACGCGCGCGACGTCAGGCTGCAGCGCGATGTCCACCAGCTCGTCCTGCGCGGCGGCGCTCGCCTGCACGCGGTCGTTGGCGCGTTCGAGGTCGTTGACTCGCTTCTGCAGGTAGCCGCTCCACGCCATCGCGCCCGCGCTCAGCATGATCAAGGCGGCGGCAGCCGCGCCCCACCAGCGCGGCGCGCTCGGCGGCCCCCCGCTCAGCACGGCAGCCGATGCCAGCACGCGCGCGCGCAGCGCGCCGCCCCCGGCGACGAGCGGCGCGGAGAGCGCCAGCGACGCGGCCGCGTCGAGCGCCCGGTCCAGCAGGGCGGAGCAGTCGTCGCACGCGCGCAGGTGCGCCTCCAGCGCGAGCGCCTCCTCCGCGTCCAGCGCGCCGATCGCGTATGCGTCGATGTCGTCGCGTGCGGCCTGGCAGTCCATCTGCATCAGTTCCCGGTACCCTCCGCGTGACGCTCTTCCAGCGCCGCGCGCATCTTCTGCATGCCCAGCCGGATCCGCGTCTTCACGGTGCCCAGCGGCTGCCCCAGCTTGTTCGCGATCTCCTGCTGCGTCAGCCCTCCGAAATACGCGAGCTGGATCGCCAGGCGCTGCTCCGGCGGCAGCACGTCCATCGCCCGCCGCACAGCCCGCCGCTCGTCCGAGAGGACGGTCGCCACGGCGGGGTCGTCCCGCTCGTCGCGGCTCGCGATCGCGTCCTCTTCCTCCGCCGTCGACGGCAGCGCCTCGTGCCGCAGCCGCCGCCCCTGGCTCCTCCGCTCATCGATCGAGCGGTTGCGCGCCACGCTTAACAACCACGTCACGAACTTGCCGCGCGTCAGGTCGAACAGCTCCGGCCGGCGCCAGACGCGCAGGAACACGTCCTGCGTCACGTCCTGCGCCACGTGCGTATCGCCCACGACGCGGAGCGAGACGGAGTACACGAGATCTCCGTAGCGGTCGTAGAGCGCCTGGAACGCCTCCAGGTCGCGCCTCGACAGCCGCTCCATCAACTCTTCGTCGCGCAGGCCCGTGTAGTCCACGCGCTCCCATCTCCTCTACGTCCGGCACGCCCGCGAGGATTCGCGGGGGGGTACGCCGATCCTAGCAGGTTGTAAGGGAAACGAGTCCAGCGCCGTGTGAGAGGCCCGGCGAATCTAGCCGCCGGGCTGGGCGCCCGGCACGACCTGCTCGACCGTGACCTGCGTCGCCAGCAGCGTGTCCTGGCGGTCGTTCAGCTTGCCCTGGGCGATGATCCGGTCGGACGGGCGGATCTGCGCCAGCGTCAGCGAGCCGCCGGATGCCATCCGTATCGATGTGCTGCTGTCCACGTTGATCTTGCGCACGTTGACGCCGGAGAGGTGCTGGATGTTCAGCTGGTTCTGCGCGGTGTTCACGATCCCGACGATGCCGGTCACCTCGACCGTCGCGCCGGCCTGCGTCGCCGTCGCGGCCGCCGCGGGCGATGCTGCCGCGGCGGGGGTGGTCCCGGCCGCGCTGGTCCGCGCGCCCGCCGTCGCCGCCGGCGAACCCTGCGCCGCCGGGGTGGGTGTGTTCGAGGTAGAGGAACTGCCGCCGCATGCCGCCGCGAGCAGCGCCACGGCGGCGCACGCGAGGAGAAGTCTCGTCATGGCGGGCAGGGTAGCGTACCGGCGTCCCTCCCGCGAACGCGGATTAGGACGCGCCAACGGCCTCCGGCGGCACGAGCAGCACCGGCGCCTCGCCCTGGAGCATGCGGTCCGCGGTGCTGCCAAGGGCCGCGCGCGCGATGCCCGTGCGCGCGCGCGTCGTCATCACCACCAGGTCGATCGACTGCGTCTGCTCCAGGTCGATCAGGCCGTCGGCGGCGCTGCCGCGCACGACGAATGCGTCACAAGGCACCGGGGCCAGCGCCGCCTCCTGCTTGCGCAGGTACTCCTTCGCGCCCTTCTCCAGCTCCGCGTCGATCTCGGGCAGGTATGCGTCAGGCAGGCCGAATGGATACGTCTGCATCGCCCAGTTCACCGCGCGCGCCAGCGTGACGCGCGCGCCCAGCGCCGCCGCGATCTCTTTCGCGACCGCCACCGCCGACTCTGAGAGTGGTGAGCCGTCGATCGGCACCATCAGGTGCTTGATCTCGATGCCGGCCGCCGAGCGCTCGAGCGCGTGCGGTCCGACCGCCATGATCGGGATGTGCGAATCGTGCACCAGCCGCGCCGCCGTGCTGCCGTACACCCAGCGTCCGATCCCGGAGCGGCCGTGCGTCGCCATCACCAGCAGCCGCGCCTTCGCGTCGTCCGCCGCCTTCAGGATCTCGTGCGCGGCGTCGCCCGACGCGACCTTCGTCTGCACGCTCACGCCCGCACCGATGCGCTTGCTGATGCCGTCCAGGTAGTCGCCGTAGTACGCCGTCGCCTTCTGCTGGATCTCCGTCGCGATCGCGGGGAAGGTCACGGGCAGGTCGCCGTCGCCGCCCTCCCAGGTGCAGACGAGGAGCACCCCGGCGCCCAGTGCCTTCGCCAGCGCGACGGCGTACGGCAGCGCGCCCTCGGCGAGCTCCGAACCATCGAGCGGTACGAGAATCGGACCCTTGTCGCGCATGTCGCCGCCTCCTTCTGCCTGCGAGAAGTCTACCGTGACGCGCGGCGCGACACGGTACCGGACGGCCGGTGCGATACCGGCCATCCGGCCCGTGTTAGCCCTACAGGTTCGCGCGCAGCTTCTCGACGATCGACCAGCCGGCCGGCACGGCCAGCGACGCCATCACCAGCTTTGCCAGGTCGCCCGCGATGAACGGCCACAGCCCATAGTCCAGCGCCAGGCTCCACGAGATCGACCTGTGGACGATCGAGAACTGCTGGTGCAGCCAGATCAGCCCCGGCACGTAGATCGCCGCGTTCGCGAGCAGCATCGGCAGCACGATCCATCGGCCGCGGTCCCAGCCGCGCTCCGCGAACCAGCCCACGATGAACGCCGCGATGATGAACCCGAACAGGTAGCCGCCCGACGGCGTCGAGATGGCGGCGATGCCGCCGTGCCCGCCCGCGAACACCGGCATGCCCGCGGCGCCCTCGGCCAGGTACGCGGTCAGCGTCGCCGCGGCCAGGCGGCTGCCGTAGAGCGCGCCAAGCAGCAGCACGGCGAACGTCTGCCCCGTGACGGGCACGGTGCTCCACGAGAACTGGTGGCTGAACCGCGCCGACGCGGCCATCAGCGCGCTGCCCGCCGCGACCAGCGCGATGTTGCTCAGCCACGACTCCGGGACGATCCGCGAGGAAAGGGTGTTCGTGCGCAGAGAGCCTGCGAACTGCATGGAGCCTCCTTCTACGTGGGCACTCGGCCTTCGACCGCCCCGCGCAATCATTCAGGCACGACGGCGATAGGGCAATGGTGCGTCCGTACTATTGCGCACAGGCAACGTTCGCGCGAGGGGTTTCGGGTGCGTGGAGGAAAAGGAGAGAAGCCAGCGCCCTGCTGGTGGCGGGGAGGCGCTGGCTTCTCAGGTTGGAGGGGATAGGTTGGCGGCTCTCCCCACCAACACAATCGGACGCCCCGCCCGGATCCGAACACCCCTCGCGCGCGAATTTCGGAAGCCGGAACGGCCTCCCGCTTCCCGCGAACCTGTACGCTACAATGGCCTCGATTTGGAGAGTGTGGTTGTTGGCGTGGATCCCGTATGAACTGGCTGCCCGGGCCTGAGACGAGGGCGGCCGTCCTCAAGCACCCCTTTGTGCTCGCCGGATGCGCGGTCGTCGCCCTGCTGGGGCTGGTGGCCGCCGCCCTCGTCGTCGTCGATAGCGTCCGCGGCGGCAGCAGCATCGGCGTGCCGACCGTCGTGGTCGAATCCTCGACGCTGACGCCCGGCCCCACGTCCCGGACCGCCATCGCGGGCGGCGTCACGGGCACCGCGATAGAGGTGACCACGGTGCGCGAGTCACCCGGCGCCCGCACGCGTCCGCTCGGCACCCTCAACAAGGGCGACGACGTCGCCATCGACGGCAAGACGACCGACGCGAAGTGGTACCGCGTCATCTTCCCGCCCAACTCCGAGTTGCACGGCTGGATCGACGCCACGCAGCTCTCCGTCACCGGCGATCCCGCCAGGCTCGTCGTCGCGACGGCGGAGCCGCCCGTCGCGGTCGACATCCCGACGCCGACGTCCTCGCAGCTGACCGCCGCTGCGGGCCAGACCTCGCCGACGCCCGAGAGTACGCTGACGGTCACTGTGACGCCCCCCGGCGGCCTGCTGCCCGACCTCGTGATCGGTACCACGCCCACCGTGTCGGACGGCAAGCTGTTCGTCACCGTGGTGAACCAGGGGAAGGGCGACGCGGTCGGCGACCTGGTCGTCGCCGTCTTCAGCGCCGACGGGACGAAGCTGCTCGGCGGCGCGACGCTGCCCAAGTTCACGCTCAAACCCGGCCGCAGCATCGACATCGGCACCGGCTACGAGGTGACCGGGAGCGAGACGCTGCTCCTCATCGTCGATCCGAACGGCGACATCCCCGAGACCGACGACACGAACAACCGCGTCAGCATCGCGATCTCCGTCGGCGGCCCCGACGCCACGACGTCGGCCGTGCCGTCCGAGACCCCCGCGGCGGAGCCCAGCCAGACGCCGGTACCCTGAACGGCCTTGCGCCGCGTTCTCGTGCGGCGGATACAATGGGCCAACCCAATCACGATATGCCGCACAGCCCACGGCGAGGATCGCCTCATGGTCACTGTCTCCCAGCTGGGATCCGATCTGCAGGCGAGCCGGGCGCACCTCTTCGACCTGATCCGCGGGCTCAGTGAAGAGCAGTTTCGCCATGTGCCCGCGGGCGAGACGTGGTGCGTCGCCACGCACCTGGTGCACCTGCTGCGCATCGAGCGCATGTTCGCCGGGCGGGCGAGGCGTGCGCTCATCGAGGACGAGCCGCACATCCCGAGCACGCGCACCGGAAACGACGACGACCCGGGCCTCGCGCAGCGCCTCGCCGTACCGCAGATCATCCACGGCATGCAGGCCGCCCGCCGCGACCTCGAGGAAGTGCTCGCGCGCTGCGACGAGGCCGCGCTCGGCCGCGCCCTGCAGCACGAGCGCCTGGGCCGCATGACGATCGCCGACCTGGCCGCGAAGATGGCCTGGCACGAGCGGGAACACGCCCCGCAGGCGGCCGCGATCATCCGTCAACTACCGGCCACGGGCCGGGTAATCATCCCGCTCGCGAGGCGTTCTTAGCTATGGCTGTGAGCACGAACGTCGTCGAAGAGATCAAGCAGCGCATCGACATCGTCGACCTCGTCTCTCAGTACGTGACGCTGAAGCGCGCCGGGCGCGATTACACGGCGAACTGCCCGTTCCACCAGGAACGCACTCCGTCGTTCCACGTGAGCCCGCAGCGCCAGACCTGGCACTGCTTCGGCGCCTGCGGGACGGGAGGCGACATCTTCCAGTTCATCATGAAGAAGGATGATTGCGACTTCCGCGATGCGCTGCGCCTTCTGGCCGAACGCGCCGGCGTCACGCTGGACCAGCGCCGCGACCCGCAGGAAGACGCGCGCCGTTCCCGCATGTTCGAGATCAACGAAGCGGCCGCGGCCTACTTCCACGCGCAGCTGCTCGACACCGAGGGCCCGTACGCGGGGAAGGCGCAGGTCGCGCGCGACTACATCGCCGAGCGCCGGCTCGCGACGAAGTCGGTCGACGTCTTCCAGCTGGGCTACGCGCCCAACAGCTGGGAGGCGCTGACGCAGCACCTGGAGAAGCGCGGCTTCTCCGCGCAGGACGCCGAGACCGCGGGCCTCGCCGTGCAGGGCGAACGCGGCCCCTACGATCGCTTCCGCCACCGCCTGATGTTCCCGATCCGCGACGAGCGCGGCCGCGTCGCCGGCTTCGGCGGCCGCCTGCTGCCGGGCGAGGCGCTGGGCTCCGGCGACAACCAGCCGAAGTACGTGAACACCTCGCAGAGCCCGATCTTCGACAAGGGCTCGATCCTCTACGCCCTCGACCTCGCGAAGGACGCAATCCGCGGCGAGGGGCGCGCCGTCATCGTCGAGGGCTACATGGACGCCATCGCCGCGCACGAGCACGGCTACGCGAACGTCGTCGCCTCCATGGGCACGGCGCTCACCGAGCGCCAGGTGACGCTGCTCAAGCGCTACACGCGCAACCTGGTGCTCGCGCTCGACGCCGACGCCGCCGGTACCGAGGGCATGGAGCGGGGCAACGCCGTGATCGAACAGGTGTGGGACTACGAGTCCGTGCCGGTCACGAACTGGCGCGGCATCGTCCGCATGCAGGAGACGCTGGCCGCCGACATCCGCGTCGTCGCGATGCCCGGCGGCCGCGACCCGGACGACGTGATCCGCGAGGATCCCGCCGCGTGGCCCGCCATCGTCGCCTCGGCCGAGCCGTTCATCGACTTCCAGTTCGACGCCATCGCTGCCAGGCACGACCTGGCGCAGCCGCGCGAGCGCGCCGCGCTCTCCGCCGCGCTCCTGCCGCTTGTCGCCGCGATCCCCGACCGCGTCCTGCAGTCGCACTACGTGCAGCGCCTGGCGCGCATGGTGCAGGTAGACGAGACGACGCTGCGCATGGAGATGCGCCAGCCCGTGCGGGCGCGGCGGCGTGTTGACGGGCCCGCCGACGAAGCTTCGCCGGTACGTCAACAACTGCCGCGGGACCGCCGCGAAGAGTTTTGTATGGCTTTGCTTTTCCGCTATCCTGTGGCACGCGCTGAAGGGTTCGCTCTGGAACCCGATCTCTTCAGCCACAGCGAGAACCGTGCGCTGTTTGAGACTTGGGTCGGTTGGGCGGATGACGGGGAGCCATTCGAGCAGTCGCTCACGTCGGACTTGCGTCCACAGTATGAGCGCATCATCGGCATCTCTCTCCCCGCTTACGACGATGACACCGTAGTGAAAGCCCTGCGCTCCGCCGTGTGGGGCATCGAACAGCAACGGTTGCGGCTCGCCAAGCGCGCGAGCACCGCTGTCCTCGCCGACATGAGCGCGAGCGACGGAGCGCGCATCGCGGAGCGCGCACGCGCGGCCTGGCAGACGGGCGCCGGAACTGAATACACCGCCGAAGATGAGGCTGCTGATCCCGCCACGGCCTTCGTCGAGGACATGGAAGCCGGACTGAAGGTCCATCAGCGGCTGCTGGACCAGCGCAACGCCGAGCACCCCGCCCGGTGAGGTGGTGAATGAGCAGTACTAGTCGGGATCACGCCGCAGCTCGCAACGGCCACGCCAACGGCAACGGCGCGCAGAAGGCCGCGGGCGCTCTGCCCGGCGCCGACGAGGCGCTCGCCCCCGTCATCACCAGCGTCGCCGAGACCATCGTGCTGGTCGGCCCCAGCCGGAACGGCCACGCCGCGGCGAACGGACTGTGGGTCCAGGGTCCCGATCACGCCGAGATCGAAGAAGAGGAAGTCGAGAAAGAAGCCGTCCCGCTCGAAGAGCAGGACGGCATCGACGATCCCGTCCGCATGTACCTGCGCGAGATCGGGAAGGTGTACCTCCTTTCCGGCGCCGACGAGAAGCGCCTGGCGCGGCAGATGGAGCAGGCCAAGCACATCGACGCCATCGAGAAGCAGTGGCTCGCGGAGCACAACCGCCTGCCCACCGGCCAGGAGATCCTGCTCGTCCTCATCCAGCAGTACCACGACGCGCAGAAGTGCGTGAAGTTCATCGCTCGCGACATCGGCGTCAAGACCGCCGCGATCTCCGACCTCGTCGCCAACGACACCTGGCGCTCCACCGTCGACGCGGAGATGGACGTCGATCTGGCCGGCCGTCTCGCTGAGCACATGCATATCGAGCAGGAGGCCGCCCAGCACGAGATCGTCCGGCTGTCGATCATCACGCACATCCTGCAGCCCCAGCACGTGAAGGCCATCGCCGCGTACTACGGCACGGAGAAGGATCTGCAGCCGCCGCCCTGGAACCGCCTCCACAAGCGCTGCAAGGAAGAGCAGGAGCTGCGCGACTACTTCGACACCGTGCGCCGCGAGGGGTTCAAGGCGGAGAAGCAGCTCACGGAGGCGAACCTGCGCCTCGTCGTCAGCGTGGCGAAGAAGTACATCGGACGCGGCATGTCGCTCCTCGACCTGATCCAGGAAGGCAACATCGGCCTCATCCGCGCCGTCGAGAAGTTCGATTACCGCAAGGGCTTCAAGTTCAGCACCTACGCCACCTGGTGGATCCGCCAGGCGATCACCCGCGCCATCGCCGACCAGGCGCGCACCATCCGCATCCCCGTCCACATGGTCGAGACCATCAACAAGCTCGTGCGCGTCTCGCGCCGGCTGGTACAGGAGTACGGCCGCGAGCCGACCAGCGACGAGATCGCCCGCGGCATGTCCGACCCCAAGCAGGGGCCGCCGTACACGCCGGAGAAGGTGCGCGAGATCATCAAGGTCTCGCAGGAGCCGGTCTCGCTCGAGACGCCGATCGGCGAAGAGGACGACAGCCACCTCGGCGACTTCCTGCCGGACGAGTCAGCGCTGGCGCCCGCCGACGCCGCGTCGCACCAGCTGCTCAAGGAGCAGGTGATGGACGTGCTGAACAGCCTCACCGCGCGCGAGCGGAAGGTGCTGGAGCTGCGCTTCGGGCTGGAGGACGGCCGCAGCCGCACGCTCGAGGAAGTCGGCCGCGAGTTCGCCGTCACGCGCGAGCGCATCCGCCAGATCGAGGCGAAAGCCCTGCGCAAGCTGCGGCATCCGTCGCGCAGCAAGAAGCTCAAGGACTACCTCGAGTAGCCACCAATCGCCGGGGACCCGGAACGCGCGCCGCACGGCGCGTATCTGTTACGGTGCCCGGTCGATCCACAGATGACACAGGCGGGCACAGATTGGTGCAGGGGCGCAGCCTGCTGCGCCCGCCCCTCGCGACGCCGCTGCGCACCCGTCATCGCCCCGCCGCTTGACGCGCCGCCCCGACACTGCCTAGCCTGATGCCGAGAGGTGATGCCTAATGCCCGTGTACGAGTACTACTGCCCGAAGTGCGCGACGAAGTTCGAGGAGCTGCGGCCGATGAGTCGCGCCGACGACGCGGCGCGTTGCCCGAGCGGCCATGCCGGCGCAAACCGCACGCTCTCCATGTTCGCCGCCGTCACGAAGAACGCCGCTGGCGGCTACGAGCCGATGCCGCCTTCGGGCGGCGGCTGCGCCTGCGGAGGCGGCGGTTGCGGCTGCGGCGGACATTGAACAGCAGACAGTAAACAGATCTAATCCCTAACCGCTAGCCAAAGTCGAACACCGCTTTCACCGCGCCGCTCTTCGCGTGGTCGTGGCTCGCCAGGAACGCGCGCCGGTACTCCGATAGCGCGTAGCGGTGCGTGACCAGCGGCGACAGGTCGAGCCCGCGCCGCACGAGCTCGAAGTAGATCTCCATCGCGTGCATGCGCCGCCCCTCGAAGTCCTCCATCGCAAACGCGTTCGACCCCACCAGCGACAGCTCCTTGAAGTAGTACGGCGTCCACTCGAACCGCCGCGGCGCCTCCACGCCGCTCACCACGATCTTCGCGCGCGGCGACGCGATCCGCATCGACGTCTCGATCGTCGCGGGCGACCCCACCGTGTCGTAGATGATGCCCGCGCCGCGCATCAGCCACGGTACGCCGCTCCACGGCCGCAGCACCGTGCCGCCCGCCAGCCGCGCCACCGCCTCGATGAGTGCCGTCGGCTGCGCCGGCAGCACCTCCGCCGCGCCCAGGTCGCGCGCGAGCTGCCGCTGGTGCGGGTGGCGGGCCACCGCCCACACCGGCACGTCAGCATGCAGGCGGCGCAGCATCGCCACCGTCATCAGCCCCAGCGTGCCGCAACCGTACACCAGCGCGGGTTCGCCCGGCCGCGGCGGATTCCGCAGCACGGCGTGGAGCTGCACCGCGAACGGGTCGGCCAGCACCGCCTGCTCATCTGTGACTCCGTCCGGCACGGCGATGCACTGCGACTCGTGCGCGGCGAATGCCGGCGCAAAGCCGCCGCCGACGGCGCTGCAGTTGCCCGTGTGGATGCCCGGCGGCAGCCGCCCCTCCGTGAAGTGCTGACAGAGCTGGTAGTCACCCGCGGCGCATGACGCGCACGCCGGGTCGATGCCGCGCGGCCCGCACGAGAGCCACGGGTTCAACACCACCCGCTGCCCGGGCGCGATGCCGCGCACGGCTGGCCCCACGCGCTCGACGACGCCCATCGCTTCGTGCCCCAGGATCTGCGGGAACGAGATCACCGCCGTCAGCGGGTTATCGCGGTCGCCCCGCAGGAACGCCTGCTTCGCGTCGCTGCCGCAGATGCCGGTCAGCCGCGTCCGCACGACGACCCAGTCGTCGCCTGGTAGTTGCGGCTCCGGCGTCTCCTCGATCCGGAACGACGACCACGGCCCGAAGTAGCCGCGCGGCGAGGCGGCGCCGGCGATCTTGCTCATCGCCAGCCGTGCCAGGCTGTAGCGGAAGACGAGGGCGTTCACGGGGCGAGTGTACCGCGAGCGTTATACGCCTAGCAGCGCGTGTAGCCGCAGCTGTGGCAGACGTAGCAGCCTTCCGCGAACACGAGCACCGCGCCGCAGTCAGGACAGCCGATGCCGGTCGATTGGGCGCCGAATGTCGAAGGGCGTGCGCCGGCCGGCGAGTGTGCGGGGTCGGCCGCCGCCGGCGGCGCCGGCTCGGCGATCTCCTTCGCGCGCTTGCGGCTCGCGCGCGACGGCGCGGCGGGCGCGGCATCGTGCGCCGTGGCAGGCGGTGCCAGGAATCGCAGCTCCAGCCAGCGGAAGATGTAATCGACCAGCGACGTGGCGCTGGGGATGCGAGGGTTCCCCGTCAGCCCCGCCGGCTCGAAGTGGACGCCGCGGAACTTCGCCACGAGGTTCTCCAGCGGCACGCCGTACTGCAGCGCGACCGACGTCAGCATCGCCACCGAGTCCATCAGTCCCCGGATCGTCGAACCCTCCTTCGAGATGTTGACGAAGATCTCGCCCGGCGCGCCCTCCTCGTACAGGCCGACGGTGATGTAGCCCTCCTGCTCGCCGACGCGGAACTTGTGCGTGATCGAGCGCCGCTCGTCCGGCAGGTGGCGCCGGTACGGGTGTCCCGCCGGCCGCGGCTCGGTCGATG
The DNA here is from genome assembly GCA_041494685.1 of Dehalococcoidia bacterium. Taxonomy (GTDB): domain Bacteria; phylum Chloroflexota; class Dehalococcoidia; order DSTF01; family JACRBR01; genus JBGQBE01. Next base: position 62,343 of record JBGQBE010000012.1, read on the forward strand.
ACTCCGGCGCCGGGTGCGCGCCCTCGGGCAGCAGCTCCGCGATGCCCAGCGCCACCTGCGCCGCCGCGGCTTCCGCCTGCTCGGGCCCGCGCGCCGTCGCGTGCGACAGCACCTGCTGGTCGCGCGAGCCGTCGCGGTACACGGTGATGCCCTTGCAGCCCTCGCGGTACGCCAGCAGGTACGCGCGCTCCACGTCGTCCGGCGTGGCCGCGGCGCGGAAGTTGATCGTCTTGCTCACCGCGTTGTCGGTGTGGCGCTGGAACGCCGCCTGCATGCGCACGTGCCACTCCGGGTCGATGTCGTGCGACGTGACGAAGACGCGCTTCGCCCAGTCGGGCACGTCGTCGCGCTCCGCCAGCGCGCCGCCCTCCGCCAGGTACGAAATCAGCTCGTCGCTATAGAACCCCTCCTGCCGCGCGATCGCCAGGAACGTAGCGTTGACCTCCGGCAGGCGCGTCGCCTTCGACGGGTCCTTGCGGTCCAGGTAGTGCTGGCGCATGAACGCCAGCGCAAACGCCGGCTCGATACCGCCCGAGCAGTCGGCGATGATACTGAGCGTGCCCGTCGGCGCGACCGTGGTGCGCGTGGCGTTGCGGTAGCGGGGGCCGCTGCGCGGGTCGCCGCTCGCCGGGTCGTAGATGGAGCCGTGCCACGCGGGGAAGACGCCGCGCTCCAGCGCCAGCGCCTCCGACGCGCGGTCCGCGTGCTCCTGCACGAACGCCATCAGCCTGCCCGCCATCTCTGCCGCCTCGTCGGAGTCGTACTTGATGCGGAGCTGGAACAGCAGGTCCGCCCAGCCCATCACGCCCAGGCCGATCTTGCGCGTCCGCTTCGTCATCGCCTCGATCTCGTCGATCGGATAGCGGTTCTGGTCGATCACGTCGTCCAGGAAACGCACGCACGCGGGGATCGCCGCCGCCAGCGCGTCCCAGTCGAAGACTGGCGCTGCCGCCGGCGCGCGCCTCGTGCGGCGGCCGTTCTTCGGCGGCGCCGCGTTATCGGCGGCGCGCGCGAACCGCGCCAGGTTGATCGAGCCGAGGTTGCAGGACTCGTACGGCAAGAGCGGTTGCTCGCCGCACTGGGCCGTTACGATGCCGCCCGCGGTGATCGTGTGTGTCACGGGCTCGGTGGTGTCGTACGCCGCCTCGCGCCCCGCGTGCTCGATTGAAGCGATGGTGGTCTCGTAGCGTGACCGGTTGGATGTGCGCGCTTTGCCGCCGATGAACTCCAGGAGACGGGCTTGCTTCCGCGGCGAAAGGAACCCGATCTCGCGCGCAAAGATGTCGCGGCTCTCGCCGTCGACGATCAACTCGTACTGCGCGCGGTGCGCGTAGTCTCGGGTGCTGCCGCGTCCGTCCGGCATCGGTCGCGTGCCGGCGGCGCGGCGCAGGTGGAGCTTCGATTCGATGCCGAAGTTCGCGAGCAGCAGCTGCACCTCGCGCAGCAACGTCTCGTCCGACTGCGCCAGCCGTACGCTGCACGACTTCTTTGACGGCGTATGGTTCACCGTCCCGTCTGCCGCGAATAACGCCTGCAGGTACCCGACGACCATCTCCCGTGTGCCCTGCCAGACCGTCTCGGGCACGCGCAGCTTCGTCGCGGCAGTCACGCCGGCGCGTTCGACCACCCGCATCAGCCGCACCGACCGCACGTCGCTGCGCGATCGCGATCGTGCCGTTATCAGCCCGACCGCGCCGTAATCGCGGTTGTTGCTCGACGCCGGCTCGTCCGCGATCAGGTGGTTCGCCGCCTCGCACACGACTTCGGCATAGTCGGCGTCGTCGCCCCAGAACGACAGGACGACACCGCGCGTCCGGTGGAAGTTGCCGTCGCCCGCAAGCGACCCCAGCACCAGGCCCAGATCGCGGTTGCCCTGCTGGCCGAACCCGCCCTCACCGGATTGAATCAGCAGCGTGTCGCCGACACGCAGATCGCGCAAGGCGACGCGGCCACGCGGAGTGATGAACTCGTGGTACGCCGTGGCGGTGAGTTCGTAGCCGTGCCTGGTGCGCACGCGGTACACGTCGATCGCGTCCGACGTCTTGAACACGGGCACGGCCGGCCGCAGCGCCACACCGCGAGCGTTCAGGTGCTGACCGCGCGCGTCCGCCGCGACACGGATCGGCGTCTGCGTCGCATAAAGATCCTCGGCGCGCACGAGGCCGCGATCCGTCGCGAGCCGCGTCGCTCCGGTGACGCACGGGTTCGTCGCTTCGATGCGGCCCAGCTGCGGCGTCGGGTTGTCGCGGTTGATACGGTCCAGGAACACCAGCCCCGGGTCGCCGTTCTTCCACGCGTTCGCCACGATCTGCCGGAACACGTCGCGCGCGCGCTTGCGGCCCGCAACCTTGCGCGTGCGCGGGTTCACCACCTCGTACTCCTCGTCGCGCTCCACCGCCTCCATGAAGCGCTCCGTCACCGCGACGCTGATGTTGAAGTTCTGCAGCGCCGCCATGTCCGACTTCACGTTGACGAACGTCTCGATGTCCGGGTGCTCGGCGCTGAGGATCGCCATGTTCGCCCCGCGGCGCGTGCCTCCCTGCTTGATCGACTCCGTCGCCGCGTCGTACACGCGCATGAACGAGACCGGCCCGCTCGCCACGCCGCCCGTGCTCGCGACGATGTCGCCGGCCGGCCGCAGCCGGCTGAACGCGAAGCCCGTGCCGCCGCCGCTCTGGTGGATCAGCGCCGTGTTCTTCAGCGTGTCGAAGATCCCCACCATCGAGTCCTCGACCGGCAGCACGAAGCAGGCCGAGAGCTGCCCGATCGGCCGGCCGGCGTTGCCCAGCGTCGGCGAGTTCGGCAGGAAGCGCAGCGACGAGATCAGCGCGTGGAACTGCTCCTCGTACGCGGCCACGACCGCGCCCGCGCGGTCCGCCGGCACGTAGGCGGACTCGGCCAGCGCGATGTGGTGCGCGACGCGCCGGAACAGCTGCTCCGGCGTCTCCGCCAGGCGGCCGCGGGCGTCCTTCGCCAGGTAGCGCCGCTCCAGCACCACGCGCGCGTTGTCCGAGAGCACGGCCGCGCCGGTACGAGCGGCGCGCGCCGGTTTCGGCGTCGCGGTGTGGTTCGGGGCGCTCTTCTTCGTGGCAGGGGGCGCCGCGGCAGCGCGCTTCGCCGGGGGCGACGCCGGTGCCGCCGCGCGGCGCGAACGGCCGTTGCCGCTCCGTGCGTTGCGCGATCCGGCGGTGCTGAGCCACGCGGGCGGCTTCGGGCGGGCGTCGTCAGCCATGACACACAGTATACCAGAACGTCTGTGCGAATGTCCCGCCATCGGCGGGGATCTGTGCCCGGAAGATTGAGGCCGTCCGCCGCGTAACAACCTTGACGCCGCCTCGTTCTGATTCTTGACAACGAAAAACAACGCTGCGACTTCCTGAGCCGGCGTCAAGTATTGGAGCAGGGACCTGATGAGACGACACCTCGCCAAAGGACAGAAGGGACGCACCTTCGCCGGCATGAGCATCACGCTCGGCGCGATCATCGCGGTTGCGGTGGCCGCGCTCGCCGCGAACGGCGGCGCGGCGTCCGCGCACAAAGAGACGTCGCCCACGAGCACTCCGACGGCGACGTCGGGATCGATCTCGATCGATGCGGACTGTAACGCCTCCGGCGGTGTCGTCGGCACGATGTCGGGCATCGCCGGCCCGTTTCCTCGCACGTTCGACATCTACGTCACCGACCACAAGCCGGGTGAAGGTACGTACGTCGAGATCCCCGGCAGCCGCGTGACCGTGACCGCGAACTCATCCTCCATCTCGTTCGGCCCGCTGAACGTCTCGAACATGCGGTCCGGTGTGAACACCATCCGCGTCGAGCAGACGCTCTCGACCGCCAAGTCGACTAGCTTTGAGCCCTGCTCCATCCCGACGCCGACCGCCACGAGCACCGCGACGAACACGCCGACGGCGACGAACACGCCGCAGCCCACCGCGACAAATACGCCGGAGCCGACGGCGACGAACACGCCGGTGCCCACCGCGACGAACACGCCGCAGCCGACCGCCACGAACACGCTGGTGCCGACCGACACGCCGGAGCCGACGGCGACGAATACGCCGGAGCCGACGGCCACGAACTCGCCGGAGCCGACCGCCACGAACACGCCGGAGCCGACGGCGACGAACACGCCAGAGCCGACGAGTACGCCGCAGTGCGCGGAGCGCAGCATCGACGTGGGCGACGGCCAGCAGATCTGCGCGACGTTCACGCCGGAGCCCACCGACACACCCGAGCCGACCGCCACGAACACGCCGGACCCGACGAGCACGCCGCAGTGCGCGGAAGGCAGCATGGACGTGGGCGATGGCCAGCAGTTCTGCGCGACGTTCACCCCTGTGGCGACCGACACGCCGGAGCCGACGGCGACGAACACACCCGAGCCGACCGCCACGAACACGCCGGACCCGACGAGCACGCCGCAGTGCGCGGCAGGCAGCGTCGACCTCGGCGGCCAGGAAGAGCAGATCTGCGCGACGTTCACGCCGGCGCCCACCGACACGCCGGAGCCGAGGAACTCCACCGCGGCGACGTCGACCGCCACGCCGCCCGCGACGAAGACCGTCGTCGCGCCGACCGCGACGGTGACGCTCGGCGGCGCCGTCGAAGGCGTCGTGACCCAGCCGCGCAATCCCGCCTCGAACGTCTCAGGTCTGCCGAACACCGGCGCCGGCCACGAGACCGGTACGGGGACGTGGATGCTGGTCGCGCTCATCTTCCTCGGCGGCATCGCGGCGCTGGGCGGCCTGGCCCTGACGTTCCGCCATGACGACGAGTAATCCCGGCTCCTCCTCACGGCGGCGCGCGAAGGAGTCGCGCGCCGGCCGGCCGAATGACGAAGCCGCCGCTGCTGACACGGCGGCTTCGCCGCGTCCGCCGTTCTCCCGGGCGTGACTCTAAGCGCGAGATCGATCAGGATCACGGCACATCGACACGCATTCAGTGGGAAGGGTTACGCATGCTTTCCGTCATCGCGAAGCTGACCGTGCAAGAGGGCAAGGAAGAGGAGTTCAAGGCGGCGGGCGCCGAGATGGTAGCCGCCGTGAAGGCCAACGAAGCCGGCCGCACGCTCCAGTACACGCTGGCGCAAAACCCCAAGGCTCCGGCGGAGTTCTTCTTCCTCGAGACCTACGCCGACGCCGACGCGTCCGCCGAGCACACCAAGACGCCGCACATGGCCGCGTTCGGTGCGAAGATCGGCGCGCTGCTCGCCGGCCGCCCGGAGATCACGCGCCTCGACACCGTCGCCACCGTCGACTAGCAGCGGGGGATGGGCGTGGCAGACGACGAACTTGCGCCGAAGCTCGAGGCGTTCATCGCCCGCGAGAGTGGCGCGCGCGACGTGCGCGTGTCCGGCCTCCGCCGCCTCACCGGCGGCGCGTCGCGTGAGACCTGGTCGCTCGACGCCGCGCTGACGCACGCGGACGGCCGTGCCGAAACGCTGCCGTTGATCCTGCAACGCGACGTCCGCGGCGCGCCGAAGACGCTCTCGCGCGCCGACGAGTGCCGCCTCATGCGCACGGCGTTCGACGCGGGCGTGCCCGCGCCGGAGCCGCTCTTCATGGGCGATGACTCGCTCGGCGGCGAGTTCTTTCTCGTCCGCCGCATCGACGGCGAGACGCTGCCACGCCGCCTGCTGCGCGAGGACGACTACGCCGACGCGCGGCGCGCCATGCCCGCGCAGCTCGGCCGCGCCCTCGCCGCCATCCACGCCATCCCGCTCGATACGCCCGGCATCGCCGGCGTGCCCGCGCTGCCCGCAGGCGTCGTGCCGGCGGCGTACGAGGTGCAGCGCTACGAGCAGATCTTCCGCATGATCGCCCCGGAGCCCCACGCCGCGTTCGAGCTGGCCTTTCGCTTCCTGAACCGGCACGACATCGTCCGTGGCGCTCGTGCCGGTGCGGCGCGCCGCTGCCTCACCCACGGCGACTATCGCATCGGCAACATGCTCTTCGGGCCCGAAGGTCTGCGCGTCGTGCTCGACTGGGAGCTCGCGCACGTTGGCGATCCGATGGAGGACATGGGCTTCATCTGCGTGCGCTCCTGGCGCTTCGGCGGGCCGAAGCCCGTCGGCGGCATCGGCGACCGCGAAGAGTTCTTCGTCGCGTACGAGGCCGCGGGCGGCGGCAAGGTGGACCCGGAGCGCGTGCGCTTCTGGGAGGTGTTCGGCAACCTGCGCTGGGGCATCATCTGCCTGAGCCAGGCGCGCACCTACCTCGACGGCCACTCCAACAGCGTCGAGCTGGCGGCGATCGGCCGCCGCACCGCCGAGACCGAGTGGGAGCTGCTCTCGCTGGTGGGTTAAGGACTGGTGACTGGTTGAGCGCACGGCCCGCCAGTCACCAATCACCAGTTACAAGGAGACTACGCGTGCACGACCGTCCGACCGTCGATGAACTGCTGCGCGGCGTGGAGCTGCTGCTGGACGAGCAGCTCGTGCCCTCGCTCGATGGCGCGCGCAAGTACAACGCCCGCGTGGCCGCCAACGTCATCCGCATCGTCCGCCGCGAGCTGCAGCTCGCCGAGTCGCAGCTTGCCGCCGAGTGGCGCGGCCTGGACCTGCTGCTGGGCCCGCAGCCGCGTCCCGAGACCACGGCGGCGACCGTGCAGGCGCTGCGCACGCGCAACGAAGAGCTGTCCGAGCGCATCCGCGCCGGCGACGCCGACGAAGGCCGCTTCCGCGACCTCGTCTTCGCCCACGTGCGCGACACGGTCCACTCCAAGCTCGAAGTCAGCGACCCCGGCTGGCTGGTGGACGCGAACTGACCGCCAGCGTTATCCGAAGTGCGCGCGCTGGCGTGCAAGGATATTCGTGACCTGGAGCCAGCAAGCGGGCGGCTGGTCATCGCTCGGGGCGTACGCCCGCGTCAGGCCGATGCGGATCAGCAGGTGGTTTCCGTCGAAGTCGCCGCGCAGGTGATCAAAGTAGTTCGTGGCGCAGGCCGCACAACGCTGTCCGTGTAGCCTCGCCTGAAGATCCTGGAACGGGACGCCCTGCCAGTACCCGTCGCCCTCATCGCGGAACGCGCCGCGGATGCCCGTCTGCGTGACCCTCAGGCGGACGTAGTGCACGCGTACGGTCGCCAGCGATCGCTCGCCCGTGCCCGCGGTCCATGCGTGGTTGCCGTTACGCGACGACAGTGCCGGCACACCGAACGCTTCTTCGACAGACTGGAGCGCCGTGTCACGCACGAGTTCCGCGAGTTCGAGCGGCTCCAAACGGCGCAACTTCTTCACCGTCGCCGGGATCCAGCCCGCGTCTTCGACGTGCGGCCGCTCCGGCGAGGCGACCCGATCGCAGTCCACGCTGATGACATCGCCGGGCACGAATCCCCCGAGCAGGTCGAGCAGATTGCGTGTGGGTTGCGGATGGTTCAGGCGCAGCGTCTGCCGCGAATCGAGGTCGAGCCCGGCGACGCAGACCGCGTCGTTCGACATGGCCGTCACGTCCAGCAGGGCAAGCTGGCGGATCAAAGGAGCACTTCCTGGACGCCCACCTCCGCGGGGACGGTCCTGGTGACGGCGAGATGCACGATCTCGGTGTCGGGCACCAGGCTCGCCGCGTCCAGCGCGACCGCTTTGCGGTGGCATTCGCCCGGGTCGGCTTCGCTGCACATGATGCAGACGGCCGTGCCGCCGCCGGCGCGCATCAGCTTCGTCAACTCGTCCAGTCCGTCCTGCCACGCCTCGGTCGCCCGCAGGTGCGCGACGATGATCGGATCCAGGTGCCCCTGCCGCCAGCGCGCCTGCATGCGCGGATCCTGCGGCACCCCGCCGAGGCGATCCCCCAGGAAGCGGTAGCGGATCGCGGCGGCCTCGACGGCTGTCTGGAGCTGGTACTGGTCGAAATGGGGGATCCGGCTCCGCGGCTTGCTGCGCACGTCGGCCAGCACCTCGACGCCATGCGCGCGCAGCACATCCACGAACTCCTCCAGGCCGGCGATGCTGTGTCCGATCGTGTACAGCTTCACGCGGTGACCTCCAGTTCGCGGCTGATCAACTCGCGCAGCAGGCGGCGGTGGCAGATGGCCTCGTCCTTGCACATGCACATCACCGTTACCGTCTCCGCGCGCGCCAATTCGGCCAGCCGGCGGATCTCTTCGCGGCGGTCGTCCGCCGCCATCTCGGCGAGGTACCCCGCCTCGTAGGCCGGCCAGTCGATCGCCCCGTCCTTGTACGCCCGGAGCAGATCGCGCGACGGCCCGAGGATACGCGTGTACGTGCCCGCGCGCTCGCGCGAGATGCCGCGCGGCCAGTAGTTGGTCGTCAGCACGCGCACGCCATCCGCGGGCGACGCCTCTTCGTAGATGCTCTTGCTCTGGACGGGCATCAGGGACACGATACCACGGCTCAGAACCTATTTTCTACAGTTTACGAGGCAGATTTCCGACGCGCCGACTCCCTCCGCGACCTGCTACCGCCGTTCCAGCTTGAACGGCTGCCCGTCCACGAAGAAGCGGCGCGGCACGGCGTTGCCGAAGCGGTCCACCTTCACCTCGACGGCGACGACGTGTCCGCTGCCCGTGGGCAGCTGGCCGGCGCTCCCCTCCGGGATGAACACCTGCTCGATGCTGTAGTGGACGTCGATCTTGCTGCCGGGGTAGCCGCCGTCCTGCACGTTGCCCTTGATGATCACCGTGCCCGGGTACAAGTGCGACTGGTCGTTGTGGATCGCGACCGCGCTCCAGTAGCCGTCGTCGCCGCGCCGCAACTCGACGTAGACGTCGCCGTACGGATACTCGTCGCCCGTCACCGTGCTGCGGTCGATCGATGAGATCTCGTAGCGCAGCGCGACGTAGTCGCCGCGCGCCAGGTCGCGCGGGTCGACGGGCGCGGTGCGCAGCAAGATCGTCGTGCCGGTCCAGATCGTGTACTGCTTGAAGCCGATCACCGATAGCAGGATGGCGAACTGAATCGCCACCACGATCAGCAGCTTGCGTGACGCCTTCATATCGCCGCCCCCTTCGCGGGCATCGCGCGCAGCAGTTGCCGCCGCATCCGCTCGAGCGCGAACGCGACGCCGAGCAGCAGCGCGCCGCCGATCATGAAGAACGCCGATCCGGCCAGCAGCGACCAGAACACGTCCACGTAGCGCGTCAGCAGCCCCAGCGCGACCACCGCCAGCCCGAAGTTGATGTAGCGCTCGTCGCCGCGCAGGAAGCCGCGCGTCACCAGCCCGCCCGCAACCGCGAAGTAGACGGCGTTGAAGACGATCGCGTAGCCGGTCCACGCCGGCCACGTCGCGACCACGCAGGCGATCGCCAGCAGCGCCGCCTGCGCGCCCGCGTCTACCTGCGACTCGACGTCGCGCGGCCGCAGCCACCACTCCGCGACCACCACCACCAGCGCCAGCCCGATCGACACGTAGACGATCGGCGGCGCCGAGTACGACGTCACGTCGGCGTCGATCATCGCCGACCACGGCTCGTCGAACGTGAACACGTACACCAGGCCCAGCAGCACCAGCAGCCCGGAGAACGCATACGTCTCGCTGAAGTGCGCCAGCGTCTTGTGCAGCGCGTGCAGTCGGCCGATCGCGTACAGCGCGACGCCCAGCACCGCGATCACGACGAGCACCGACTCCGTCTTCGGCGAGTCCGGGTAGCGCGTGACGAGTTCAAAGATCGCACAGGAGGTCGCGTTCGCCAGCGCTAGCAGCATGATGATCCGCGAGCCGAACAGGTACGCCATCGGGAACGCGCCGGCCGCCGCGAGCAGCAGCAGGGTCGGGGATGGCACCTCACAGCCTCCCGTGCCTCCCGTACACACAGGCATGCTGTAGATCTGCGCCAGCAGGAACAGTCCCGCCTCGAACAGCAGCACCCCCAGCAGCAGCAGCGCGCTGCCCAGCCGCTGCATCCCGTAGCGATAGATCAGCGCATAGCCCGCCGAGTACGCCACCGCGACGCCCGCGAACACCGCCCCCGCACGGAACCATGACGGCATCGTGTCCCACTGCGACGCGAAAAACAGCACCACGCCCGCCGCCAGCACGATCGCGCCGACGACGGACACGGCTGTCGCGAACCAGCCCAGCCGCAGCGCGCGGATCGCCCGCGCGCCCTCCATCCCGTAGCGGGCGAGGATCGCGCGCTCCTGCTCCCCGGTGATGATGCCGCTCTCGCGCCAGCCTACGGCGTCGCGCGCCAGCCGCTCGCGGTACTCCTCTTCGTCCATGGCTCTAGTATGCGTGCGGCCAGCGAAGATAGCGAGATGCGAATGAACTAGCCACTCGGCACCAAATGCACTATTTCGGTCGGCCGTGCAATATTCGCCCGCGCGTGTGTCGTGCTCTGCATTCAGCGCTGAGGTGGAGGAGGTCTGGATGGGCTTCAGGCAGGGCCCAACATTCCGACGAAATCGTGCTCGGAAATGATCTCGATGTCGGCGCCGACCGCGCGCAGCTGCTGAGCCTTCCGCAGCTTCGTACTGCTCTGGCCGTCCGTGAAGCGACTGAAATCCTGATCACCAACGACAAGGATGTTCACGGCCCTATTCACGGACGTTGCACACTGGCCGCCCGCATTCACGACGTGCTGCATCGCCTCGTTGCGAACCATGCTTCGTAGTGTTCCCGTAAACGCCACGGTAGTACCGAAGAGATGGCTATCTACGTCGAACGCGTCGGTCTGCGGAGCGAACCGCTTCGCACTGTGAGAATCGGGCTTTACCCGGCATGGTTCGTACTCGCCGGGAGAGAGGCTCCCGGGAAGAACGCCCAGCGTGCCAGCGACGGCCAGCAGATCTGTGGCTCGAATAGCGTCACAACAACGCAGCGATACACCCGCGCACGCGGCCGCGTCCTCCTCCGCGTCATGGTGTCGAAACGTGATCCCACACTTGTTGGCGATGAACGACAAGCTGTAGCTGGCGAGGTCGGGCCACACTCTCTTGGCGAGAAGTCTCGTGCAGAACATCTGGACATTGGGATATTGAATGGAGTAATGGTCCAAGCAGTGCCGCAGCACGCTCATGTCGAAGCTCGCGTTGTGCGCAACAAGGGGATGTCCCCGCATGAATCGCTGCACGTCCGGCCATATGGCAGCGAAGTTCGGCGCGGATGCAACGTCCGCTTCCGTGATACCGTGAATCATCACGTTGTAAGGGTTGAAGTCGAGTACTGGCGGTCGGATGAGCCATGATCGTCGGTCAGCGATCTTGCCGTTCTCGACTAGCGCTACGCCTAGCGCGCACGCGCTGTTCCGCGTCTCGTTGGCCGTCTCGAAGTCGATAGCCACCCAAGGCATTGATCCTCCTTCACCCTTGGCCCGCCGGAAGGTCGAGAACGGATATCCGCTGTTCTGGAATTCAACGGACAGCTATTACCCTTATTATATCGTCATCGAAACGCCTATTGAATGAGGTTATCTTCTTCTTCGCGACGCCGCTCCCGGCCCGGCCGCGGCCTCCAGCGCCTGCGCCAGCGCTTCGCGCCAGCGGTCGCCCGCGATCTGATGTCGGCGCTCTACTACCTCGTGTGCTCAGCCCCCTTGTCCCGCCGAGTACCTGAAGCGTGACGCGGCCCGCTTGGAGATCGTCCGGGGCACCCGGCACAATCGTCCGGCGCAAGGTGCGCGCCCGCCGCCCGGCGGCCCGGTTGCGGAGCTCGCTGCGGCCGAAACAGGCGAAAGTGCCGAGCAAACTCAGGAGGATAGGCCTCGCGGAAAACATCGAAATTACAAAACAGTACCCCCCGCAGATTCGAAAAGGATGACATAACGCGCGCAGTGCCGTCGCTACGCCACCAGATCCGCCCCCGCGGCGGCCTCCAGCGCCTGCAGCAGGATCTCGCGCCAGCGGTCGCCCGCCACCTCCGTATCGATGCGGATCTGCTGATGCCCGACGGTCACGCCGTCCGCGCGCTCCAGCTCGCGCCGCGCCGCCGGGGCCATCTGCGCGCGCACGTCGTAGCCGTCGGTCGTGCGCAGCGAGAGCACCGGCCTCCCCGCCGGCCCCTCCTCGCGCGCGATCGAGGCCACGTGCGCGCGCTTCGCCAGCACCCGCAGCCGCACGATGTAGAGCAGATTGCGCACGGGCGTCGGCGGCGGCCCGAAGCGGTCCTGGAACTCGCGCTCCAGCGTCTCCGCCGCGTCCAGCGCCTCGGCCGTCGCCATGCGCTGGTACAGCGACAGCCGCAGGTTCAGGTCGCCGACGTAGCTCTCCGGGATGAACGCCGCGATCGGCACGTCGATCACGACCGCCGGCGCGATCGACGACGGCGGCGGCGGCTCCCCCTTCGCCACCGCCTTCATCGCCTGCACGGCGTCCGCCAGCAGGCGCACGTACAGGTCGAAGCCGACGGTGCCGATCTGGCCGCTCTGCTCGGCGCCCAGCAGGTTGCCGGCGCCGCGGATCTCCAGGTCCCGCAGCGCGATCTGGAAGCCCGCGCCCAGCTCCGTCGCCTCGAAGATCGTCTGCAGGCGCTTCTGCGCGACCTCGCTCAGTGCGCGGTGCTTCTCGTACAGCAGGTAGGCGTACGCGCGCGCCGCCCCGCGTCCGACGCGGCCGCGCAGCTGGTAGAGCTGCGCCAGGCCGAACTTGTCGGCGTTGTTGATGATGATCGTGTTCACGTTCGGGATGTCCAGCCCCGACTCGATGATCGTCGTGCACACCAGCACGTCCAGGTCCTGGTTCACCAGGCGGAGCATCGTCCGCTCCAGTTGGCCGGAACCCATCTGTCCGTGCGCGA
>JBGQBE010000013.1:0-74734 GCA_041494685.1 Dehalococcoidia bacterium
GCCTCACACAACCCGGCGGGGCACTCGGCGCGCGTGCAGATCGGCCCGGAGGCCGGCGACGACGGCACGCATGCCGCGGGATTCGCTCAGAAGCTCCAGACCGATTCGTTTCCGGAGTTCGTCTCCGGCTCCTATCGCGTCGACGCGTGGCAGCCTGGCGACGCGCTCCAGTACGTCGAGTTCGCGGTGACCGTCAAGGGAGGAGACTTCGATGACGGGCTGGATATGCACGTCACGCGATTCCTCATCGCCGGCGCGGCGAGGGAGCCCCTGGGGGATCCGACGACCCGGTACACGTTCCTGAGCCGCGCAGCGCCGCCACTCAAGCGCTGGACGTACTTCTCATACCCCGTGCGGGAAGCCTTCCTGGTCAAGTTCGGCAAGGCGCCCACGCGCTGGGATGCGTTGGATATCCGCTTCGACGTGCGCTACGACGATCGGGCCGCCGGTCAGCCAACCCCGGCGGCCGACGTCTCGTTCGACGACTTGTTCGCGGGCAAACAGCAGGCCAACCCGAACCGGCCGCCTGACCCCTAATCGAAGTGGCTTGCAGGATTCCTGACCTACTCGCTAGACTTTCCGCAGTCCCATCAACACACGAGGAGCCACCGCATTGCCTACGTACGAGTACCTCTGCTCAGCCTGCGGCCAGCGCTACGACAAGCGCGAGGGCTTCGACGCCAAGCCGCGTCAGAAGTGCCAGTTCTGCGGGAAGCAAGCGAACCGCGTCCTTCACGCGCCGCCGGTCGTCTTCAAGGGCAGCGGCTTCTACAAGACGGACAGCCGCGGCAGCAGCAGCGCTACCGCCGATAGCAGCACGCCCGCGACGCCCGCCGTCGCCGCCGATGACCACGGTCACGCACACGGCCCGGGCGGCGATTCGCACGATTCGCCAGCAGCCCCGGACACGACAGCCACTGAATCCGCCGCCGCGGGCTAAGCGCGTGCGCGTCGTCGTCCAGCGCGTCAGCAGTGCGAGCGTTACCGTCGGCGGGGAAATTGTCGGCTCCATCGGAAGGGGCCTCGTGCTGCTCGCCGGCATCGCGCAGGGTGACGACGCGGCCACGGTTCGTCGCTTGGCGACGAAGTGCGCCCAACTGCGGCTGTTCCCTGATGACGGCGGGAAGTTCGACCGTTCGCTGCTCGATATCGGTGGCGAAGCACTGGTTGTCTCGCAGTTCACCTTGCTTGCCGACTCGCGCAAGGGCCGCCGGCCGAGTTTCACGGCGGCGGCGGAGCCCGCCGAGGCCGCGCCGCTCGTCGAGGCATTCGCGGACGCGCTGCGGGCTGCCGGCGTGCAAGTTGCCACGGGCCGCTTTGGCGCGATGATGCAGGTTGAATCGATCAACGACGGGCCCGTGACGGTCATCCTCGACAGTGCGGAGCTCGATCGCCCGCGCCGCTGAGGTTCAGTCGGGCGACTGGACGAGCGATTCGCCGCGGCCGTACGCCTCCATCACGAGATCCGCGGTCTGCTGCGCGGTGAGCGACGTGTTGTCGATCGTTACGCCGGCGAACGAGCCCCAGGCGCGGAACATCTCGTATCCCTGGAGCAGCAGGTGCGACGGGACGCGGACGATGTCCTCGCGCGCGGCTCCCCGTTCGACGATAGCGTCGGCAGATGGCGCCAGCAGCACGAAATGCACCGGGACGCGGGCGATGGCGAGTTCGCGCAGGTACTCCGGCAGAAGATGCGGGCCGATCACGTCGTCCATGAACACGCCGAACATCTCCTCGGCGTACGCGCTGGCAGCGCGCGCGGCGGCGCGGCTGACCATGTGGTTCTGGCGGTCAGACTCCGGCTTCCACGGGCTGATCAACCCCATGCGGATGGCGGCGAAGAACTGGTCGGTCTCGATGTGGACGGTGCGGTCGTAACGCTCGCAGAGCGCCCGGGCGACGCTGCTCTTGCCGGCGCCGGGAGGGCCGGAGATGATGACGATCTGCGACATCAGACCGCCCCGATCTCCAGGCTGATATCCATCGCGGGGGCGGAGTGCGTGATGCGGCCGACCGAAACGAAATCTACGCCGGTTTCGGCGACGGCGCGCACCGTCTCGATCGAGATGCCGCCCGATGCCTCCAGCACCGCGCGCCCCGCGGTGATCTCGACGCATTGCCGGATCTCGTCGGGGCGCATGTTGTCGAGCAGGATGATGTCGGGGCGGCCCTCCAGTGCCTCGCGCAACTGCTCCACGCTCGTGACCTCGATCTCGATCCGCAGCGTATGCGGCGCCTGGTTACGGGCCTGCGTCACAACGGCCTCAAGATCCTCCAGACCTCCGAGTCGCGCCGCCACGATATGGTTGTCCTTGATCAACACGCCGGACGACAGGTTGAAGCGGTGGCTGAGACCGCCCCCCGCGCGCACGGCGTACTTCTCGAAGTGCCGCAGGCCGGGCGTCGTCTTGCGTGTGTCGAGGATACGCGCCTTCGTGTGGGCCACGGCCGCGACGTATTCGCGGGTGAGTGACGCGATGCCGCTGAGGCGCTGCAGGTAATTCAGCGCGACCCGTTCGCACGCCAGGATCGCCACAAGCGGCCCCTCCACTTCGGCGAGTTCTTCGCCCGGCGCGACGCGGAGACCGTCCTCGACGAGCGTATCGAAGGACACCTGGTCATCGATCGCCGTCATGGCGGCCGCGGCGATGGGCAGGCCGGCGATGACGCCGTCGTCCTTCGCGATGAAATGCCCGTGCCCCCACTGATCGGGCCGGACGAGCGCCCGCGTCGTGACGTCGTCGAACGCCCCGTCCTCCTCGAGCGCGGCGAAGACGAGGTCGTCGATGAGATTCGGGGAGAGGGGCTGAAGCGGTTGAGGCATGCTGGGGTGTCCCATCCTTGCTGGTGGATCTGCTCGATGCAGGCGCGGCTCACATCGGCGAGGCGCCCTGGCGGAAGGTGATGTGACGGCGCCACTCGTCGCGCGGTGACGGAAAGTCCGTCCGGTAGTGAGCGCCGCGGCTCTCCTCGCGGATCAGCGCCGCCTCCGCGACCATGCGTGCCGCGAGGATCATGTTCGCCAGCTCGTGCGACGGACGGTCGCTCGGGACTGGCAACGCCGCCTTCCAGGCTGATAGCTGGCGGGTCGCCGCGGCCAGTCCGGCGCCGTCGCGGACGATCCCCACCTTATCCCACATCAGACCCTGGAGCGAAGCGCGATCGGCAGAACTGCTCCCTTCATCGGCGAGCGGAGGCAGTGCGCGCGCATCATCCATCGGCGTGGCTGCGCCGCCCGGAGCTTCGACGCTGCGCTGCACGATGCGCTTTGCGAAGACGACCGTCTCGAGGAGCGAATTGCTTGCCAGCCGGTTCGCCCCGTGGACCCCGGTGCAAGCGCACTCACCGCACGCGTACAGCGACGGGATCGTGGTCTCGCCCCAGGTATTCGTGCGGACACCGCCCATCGTGTAGTGCGCCGCCGGCGACACTGGCACCGGCTCCTTCGTCATGTCGACGCCGTGATCCAGGCAGTAGCGGTAGATCTGCGGGAAGCGGGCGGTCACCCGGTCGGCGGGCAGGTGCGTGATATCCAGGTAGACGCGATCCGTGCCGGTACGCTGCATCTCGCTGACGATGGCGCGGGCGACGATATCGCGCGGCGCGAGTTCGGCTTTTTCGTGGTATCCGGGCATGAACCGATCGCCGGCGGCGTTGCGGAGGATGCCGCCCTCGCCGCGCACAGCTTCGGAGACCAGGAAGACCGGCACGCCGGGAAGCCGCAGCGCAGTCGGGTGGAACTGGATGAACTCCATGTCCTGCACCTCGGCGCCGGCCTGATAGGCCACCGCGACGCCGTCGCCGGTCGCGACGTCCGGGTTCGTGCTGACCCGGAAGAGCTGGCCGCAGCCGCCGGTCGCCAGCACGACCGCGCCCGCGTCGAAGCGCTCGGTGGTGTTCGATCGCGTATCGAGCGCGGCCAGTCCGACGGCGCGCCCGTTCTCGACGATGATCTCGTCGACCTGGACGTGCTCCTTGATGGTGATCCGCGACATGCGCGCAAGGCCGCTGAGCGAGATCTCGATGTGGGCGCCGGTAGAGTCGCCGCCGGCGTGCAGGATGCGATTTCGGCTGTGCGCTGCCTCGCGCCCGAGCGCCACCTCGCCGTCGGTGCTGTCGAACGGCACGCCGAAGTTCACGAGGTCGTGGATGCGGTCCGCCGCCGCCTCTACGAGGATGCGCGCCGCCTCCGGATCCACGAGGCCCGCGCCCGCGTCGAGCGTGTCCTGCAGGTGCAGTGCCGGGTCGTCGTCGGCGCCCACAGCCGCGGCGATGCCGCCCTGCGCGTACTTCGTGTTGCATTCGTCGATGCTGCCCTTGGTGAGCACGCACACCGAGCCGTGCTGGCGAGCGAGCAGGGCGGCGTAGAGCCCGGCGATCCCTGAGCCAACGATGACGTAATCGAAGCGCTGTGCCATGCGACCCTGCCCATCCGCTGAGTTAGTGTC
Organism: Dehalococcoidia bacterium; assembly: GCA_041494685.1. Taxonomy (GTDB): domain Bacteria; phylum Chloroflexota; class Dehalococcoidia; order DSTF01; family JACRBR01; genus JBGQBE01. Next base: position 4,449 of record JBGQBE010000013.1, read on the forward strand.
ACACATACACTAACTCAGCGGGTAGCACCGGTCAACAGCGATACTACCGCGACTGGCGGGTGGCTACTGGCTGCCGTAATACTGCCTGCACGACGTGCGGCCGAAGTGCGACTCGCCGGCCAGCCCCAGGAAGCAGTCGGCGAGGTTCGGGTCTGTCGCGACCAGCGCGGCCGAGGTGCAATCGGCCTGGCCGGCGCCGGTGGTCGCGGTGCCCGAGATGATGTCGTTGACGCAGTTCCGGATACGTACGTCGAAGTTCCCGGCGCCGCTCACGATCGACTGGCAGGCATCGAGGCCCGTCGACGTCAGCCCGACCATGAAGCCGACGCACGTCGCCATCGGCGGCTTTACGGGCGTCGGCGGCGGCGGCACGGGTGTCGCGGTGGGGGGCGCGGGTGGCGGCGGAGCGGGTGGTGCGGACGGAGGCGCTGGCGGCGAGGTCGGCGCAGGGGGCGGGGCCTGCGATGGCGCCTGCGGCGGCGCAGCGACCTGCGGCTGCTGTCGCGGGGCGGCTGGCGTGGGCGGCTGCGCCTGCATCGTGGCCACGGCCACGATGTACGTCTGCGCCCGCTGCGTGGCGACCGCGACGACGTACGCCTGCTGCTCGGGCGTCAGCTTGACCGCGTTCGATTGGTTCGGCCTGATGACCACGACCCAGGCGATAGCGCCGATCACGGTCAGCGTCAGCGCGATGATGCCGAGCGTCTCGAGTACGCTCTCGCCGCGCTCGCCGAATCTGTTCCTGCGCATGGTACGGCCCCCCGGACGCGGCGCCGCCGCCGCTGCCGCTCTATGGAGATCATCGGCAGTCGGCTCGATCGCAGTAGCGGGAGTTCGCGTGTTCCGGGCGGCCAACGCGGCCCTGCCAGATTCGGAAGGGCCGCTTCTCGGTATGACTCAATGCGCCGGGTTCTACTCCACGGTCACGGTCTTGGCCAGGTTGCGCGGCTGGTCCACGTCGCAGCCGCGCCTCACGGCGATGTGATACGACAGCAGTTGCATCGGGATCGCGCTGAGGATCGGATAGAGCAGGGGCGTCGTGCGAGGCAGCGCCAGGACGCCGTCGCACTTCCCTGATATCTCCGTATCGCCCTCGGTGACGATGCCGTAGACCATGCCGTCGCGAGCGCGCACCTGCTCGATGTTCGAGAGCATCTTGTCGCGCGATCCGTCGTCGAGCGCTATCGCGACGACGGGCATGTTGCGGTCAATCAGCGCGATCGGACCGTGCTTCATCTCGCCGGCCGGGTATCCCTCGGCGTGGATGTAGCTCACCTCCTTCAGCTTCAGTGCGCCTTCCATCGCCATGGGGTACTGCAGGCCTCGCGCGAGGAAGAGGAAGTTCTGGCTCGATGCCACCTTCGCGGCAATCCGTGCGATCTCTGCGTCGAGCTTCAGCACTTCGCCGACGAGCCCCGGGACGTGCGCCAGATCGCCGATCAGTTCGGCCATCTGCGCGTCATCGACCGCACCCCGGACGCGGCCGACGTAGCACGCCAGCAGGTACAGCGCCGTGATAGATGCCGTGAGCGTCTTCGTGCTCGCGACGGCGACTTCCGGGCCGCAGCGCGTGAGCACGAAGCCGTCGGCGACCCGCGTCGTCTGCGCGCCGGGCGTGTTGCAGATCGTGATCTGCGGCGCGCCCCGCCGCCTGGCGTCCGCCATCGCTTCGAGCGTGTCCACGGTCTCGCCTGATTGCGCGACCGACACGACAAGCGTGTCCGGGCCGATCAGCGCGTCGCGGTAGCGGAACTCCGACGAATTGTCGACCTCCGCCGGCATGCCAGCGATGCGCTCGAAGTAGGTCCGTCCGACGAGGGCCGCGTGCATGCTCGTGCCCATGCCGATCAGCACGACGCGTGTCACGGAGCGCAACACGTCGTCGCTGAGCTTGAGGTCGGGCAGCTCCACGCCGGGCGGATCGAAGATGGCGCGGCCACGGAACGTATCCACGAGGCACTCCGGCTGCTCCATGATCTCCTTGAGCATGAAGTGCTTGTAGGCGCCCTTCGCCGCCGACATGGCGTCGAACGGCACGAACTGCGGCGCCTTGGCGATCGCCTCTCCCGCGAAGCTGACGTAGCGCGCGCCGGCCGGCGTCACGCAGGCGATCTCGCCGTCCGCCAGGAATGCCACGCGCTGCGTCTCCGGCAGCACCGCGGCGAGGTCGCTCGATACGAACATCTCCGCGTCGCCGTAGCCGACGACCACGCCGCCGGCGTTGCCGACGCGGGCCGCGAGGATCGTGCCCGGCTCACGGGCGGCCATCACGACGATCGCGTGCGCGCCGCGTAGGCGGGCGATCGTCTGCTGAAGGGCGCCGAGGAGATCGCCGCCCTCGCTGAGATACGCCTCGATAAGATGGGGGATTGCCTCGGTGTCGGTCTCAGAGCGCAATTCGTGGCCGCGCGCCTTCAACTCCGCGCGCAGCTCCAGGTAGTTCTCGACGATGCCGTTGTGGATGACTACGACGCCGCCGCTGCAGTCGCAGTGGGGATGGGCGTTGTCCGTCGTGGGCTTGCCGTGCGTGGCCCAGCGCGTATGGCCGATGCCCGTGCTGCCGGCCGGGTACACGCCCTCCAGCCCCGTACGGAGCGCCGATAGCTTGCCGGCACCCTTCGTGATGCTGATGACGCTGCCGTCCAGCACGGCGATGCCTGCGCTGTCGTAGCCGCGGTATTCGAGCCGCTGCAGGCCGTCCAGCAGCAGCGGCGCGGCGTCGCGCTCGCCCGTATAGCCGATGATGCCGCACATCAGCGCACCCCCGTGGCTGCGGCGATGGCGGCTGGTCCCAGGTAGTGTTCGAATCGCATGCAGACTCCCTGCGCGCCATCACGGCGCGCGCACTGGCGGCGCACGCATCGTGCGTGCGCCCGTTCTTGCGGGATGTGGGTCTGCGATGAGGCAGGGGATCGCGGCCCCGTGAGGGACCGGCGCACGCTGGGAGGTCTCTGTCGGGTGCTCGCGCACCGCGTTTTACCTCGCCCATGACGGTTGTGCGTACCGAGAGGCCATCCGCCGAATATTTCGATCGACCTCTTCCTCGTCACCCGGCTTGATGCCGGGCCTGGCGCTTGTATTCGTGCCGCTGCTCGCGGCCGCCCCGTTACCTCGCCGCTGCCGGTGCACCTCCTCGTACTGCGTCGAAATCCACCCAGGCCTTGCCGTTCGTCGTCGCGGCCACGGTGGCGCCGGTCACGTCGGATTCTAGCGGGTCGCGGACGATTTGCAAGACCTCGCGCAGCGTGGACGCGAACGCGAGCGGCACGCCGAGTTCGCGCTGAAGCTCCCCAGGCGTGCCGTCGTCGAGGAAGCGCTGGCCGGTGTAGTCGAGCGCGTAGCGCGGCAGCACCGCCAGGTCGCCGAGGTCGCGTCCGCGCAACTGCGCTGCCAGGTCGCCGGCGACGAGCAGGCCGCTGACGTTCACGCGCGGCCCAAAGAACCGGTTCTCCATCGCGTGCACGCTTACCCGCACACCGGTCGCTGCCTCGAACTCCGGTGCCAGGCGCTCGAGCGTCGGCGCGATGAGCGTCGCGCAGACGATGCTGACGTGCCGCACGCCACCGCTCGACAACGGTATCGCACGCTGCCCGGCGGAGCGCCGCTCGCGCGCGAGCCCCTGGCGGCCGAGCCGGCGGCTTTCGGCGCCGCGCCGCGCTTGGCGCCAGTCGTCGATTAGCGAGCGGGTCATGCCGATGCCGTTCTCGTACTGCGCGAAGCCGTCGTAGTGGGCCGCGCCCGGCGGTTCTGCGCCCGCGATGAGGTAGTACTCGTCGGCGAGATACACGAGCGTGCGTCCGTGCTGCTTGCGGAAGCGCCGCTGGTACGGCGCGACGAGCGCCTGCACGGCGCGCGCGTGTGCCGGCGTGCAGCCCTCGATCTCGGCCGCGTGCGCGCCGCGCTCGATGCGCCCCTCCGCCACGTCGGTCGCACCCACCGGCACGATGCTGATCGTCTGCACCGTGGGATAGAGCGCCGAGAGATCGTCGATCGTGTGTGCAAGGGCCGCGCCGTCGTTGACGCCGGGGCAGAGCACCACCTGCGTGTTCGCCTGGATGCCGAGCGCGCCGAGCCGGCGCAACTGCTCGCAGATGTCGGGCGCGGTGCGGTTGCCGAGCATGTACCGGCGCAGCTCCGGCTCGGTCGCGTGCACGGACACATTGATCGGCGACAGCCGCTGCTCTTCCAGCCGCGCCCAGTCGTCCTCCGTGAGGTTCGTGAGCGTGACGAAGTTGCCGTGGAAGAAGCTCAGCCGGTAGTCGTCGTCTTTGACGTACAGCGTCTTCCGCAGGCCCTTCGGATTGCCCTTGAGGAAGCAGAAGAAGCAGGAGTTGTTGCAGATCTTCACGCCATCGAAGGCGGCGTCCTGGAAGTCGATGCCGAGATCCTCGTCGGGATGCTTCTCGATCTCGATGATCTGCGCCTCGCCGCCGCGCACGACCTCGATCGCGATCACATCCTCCGCGGCGTAGTACTGGAAGTCGACGGCGTCGCGCAGCGGGTGACCGTCGATCGCCGTGACGCGGTCGCCCGGCTGCAGCCCGATCTCCCGGGCGATGCTGTCCGGACGGACGGCGTCGATCACGCCGCCCTCGGGCGCGTTGCGGCGGCGCGGCGGGCGTGCGACTTCGGTCATGGCAGTGGTGCGCCGGTCAACGCGACGCCAGCGCGTACAGCCGCTCGACGACTTCGTCGATCACGGCGTCCGGCGTCGATGCGCCGGCGGCGACGCCGACCTTGTCGCGGCCGGGCAGCCAGGCAGCGTCGATCTCGCCAGCTGACTCGACGTGGTAGGTCGTGACGCCTTGCTCCCGCGCGACTTCGGCGAGGTGGCGCGTGTTGGCGCTCTCGCGCCCGCCGACGACGATCATCAGGTCGACGTCCTGCGCGAGGTCGTGCGTGGCGGCCTGCTGGCTCGTCGTGGCGTTGCAGAGCGTGTTGATCACCCGCAGCTCGCTGATGCGCTCCATGTGCGCCGTCAGCAGCTTCTGAACGAAGCTCGCGAAGTGGCCCTCGGTCTCGGTCGTCTGCGAGAGCACGCCGACGCGCGACGGCATCCAGTCGGGCAGGGGGGCGTCCAGGTCGTCGGCGGACCTCATCGTGATCACCTTGCCGCTGGCCCAGCCGAGGATGCCGCGCACCTCCTTGTGGTCCGGGTCGCCGAAGACGATGACGCCGAAGCCCTCATCGGTCAGCTTCTTGGCCCACTGCTGGGCGCGGGTGACGATGGGGCAGGTGGTATCGACGATCTGGGCGCCGCGCGCCTTCAGCTCGCCCAGTACCTGCGGGCCGACGCCGTGCGCCGTGATGGCGACTGGGCGCGCATCGATGGCCTCGATCGTGGCGATCACCTCGACGCCGCGGTTGCGCAGCTTCTGGACGACCTGGGGGTTGTGGACGGTCGAGCCGAGGCTGGTGATGGGGCCGAGTTCGCCGGCGGCGCCCTCCATCATCTCGACGGCGCGGCGGACGCCCATGCAGAATCCGAGTTCTTTCGCCTTGACGACCTGCACCCTGTACTCCCGCCCAATTCACGACATAACGGCGAATCCGCCGCATGCGCAGACAGTATAGCGGTCGTCGTCCGCCCCCGCGACGCGAGGCCATGCTACCGGTGCAAGAGTGGCCACCGACGGACGTTCCCGGGCGCTACGCCCGCTCCGTCTCGCACGGCTCGGCACGCAGCCGTGCGGCGGCTTCGCGGTATTCGCCGCGGTACTCCTCAGGCAGCAGTTCCGCGACGCGCAGCATGATCTCGTCGGTCGCGGCGCGGGCGGCCTCGCTCGTGATGCGTTCGACCTTCGGCGGGTAGAACGGCTTGCCGAAGCGCAGGTGGACCTCCGGCCCGACGAACGGTCGGACGAACAGCCACGGCCACTTCAGCCGCTCGCTGCCCCAGATCGCCACCGGGATGAGCGGGGCGCCGGTGCGATAGGCGACCAGCGCGGTGCCGGGGAAGCCCCGGTGCAGTTGCCGGTCCTTCGAGCGCGTGCCCTCCGGGAACATCAGCAGCAGGATGCCGTCGTGCACGACGTTCTGCGCTTCGCGGATCGCGCCGAGGTCGGCGCCCTCGCGGTCCACCGGGAACGCCCCGATGAAGCGGAAGAGCAGGCTGATCACTGGCCACTTGAACATCTCTTTCTTGGCCATGGTGATGACGCGGCGCGACAGCGCCCCGGGAATGATGCACGGATCGGCGTTGTTCAGGTGGTTCGAGACCAGGATGGCGCCGCCGGTCTTCGGGACGTTCTCGCGGCCCTCGACGATCGGGCCGCGGACGTAGAGGAACGTGCAGAGGCGGATGAACCAGACCACTCCCCAGTAGGAGACCGGTACGATCCGCCAGATCATCCGTGTGCCAGAGCTACGATGCGTCGCACCACCTCCTCGAGCGTCATCTCGTCCGTATTGATGATCACAGCCCCGGGCGCGGCGGTCAACGGCGACGCCTGGCGCGTGGAATCGATGCCGTCGCGGCGCGCCAGGTCCGCCAGCAGCGCGTCAAAGTCCGGCTCCGCACCGGCGGCGCGCAGTTGCTCGGCGCGGCGGCGGGCGCGCACCTCGCGCGACGCGTCCAGGTAGACCTTCAGGTCGGCGTCGGGCAGTACCACCGAGCCGATGTCGCGGCCCGCCATCACGACGCGGCCCTGCGCGGCGAGACCGCGCTGGATGCGCACGAGGGTCGTCCGTACGCCCGGCACACGCGACACGAGCGACACGTTCGCCTCGACGTCGTCATCGCGCAGATGGGGTGTGGCGTCCTCGCCGTCGAGCAGCACGGCGGTCGGCTCGATGGCATTGTCCGGCGCGTCGCGCACGATGATTGTGGCGGTCTGCGCCAGCCGCTCCAACGCAGACGCGTCGTTGGGGTCGATGCCGCGGCGCAGGGCGAGCCAGGTCATCGCGCGGTACATCGCGCCGGTGTCGAAGAAGCGGTAGCCGAGCTGCGCGGCGACGCCGCTGCCGGCCGCGCTCTTGCCGGACGCGGCCGGGCCGTCGATCGCGATGGTCGCGGCGGTCTGCGTGCGCTGCGTTGTCGCTTCGCTAATGGCGGCGGCCTCCCGGAATCGACGGATTATAGCGGACGGCGGACGCGGCTCAGAGGCCCAGCTTGTCCCGTAGCACCTTCACCTCGTGCTCCGACAGCGGGCGCGTCTTGCCCGTGGCAAGTCGACCCAGCAGCACGCCGTCGATGCGTGTGCGCACGAGGCTCCGCACCGGGTGGCCGACGGCGGCGCACATCAGGCGCACCTGGCGCTTCCGTCCCTCGTGGATGACGAGCCGCAGCCAGGTGTGGCCTTCGCGCGCCTGCCGGCCGGCGGGCGGCGGCGTCATGTCCACTTGCGCCGGAGCAGTGTGGTGGTCCTCAATTTCGACGCCCTCGCGGAGTGCGCGCAGCGCGTCGGCCGACGCGCTGCCGCGCACCAGGGCGTAGTACTCCTTCTGGATCTCGTAGCGCGGGTGCGCGAGGCGGTGCGCGAACTCGCCGTCGTTCGTGAACAGCAGCAGGCCCTCGGTATCGCGGTCCAGGCGGCCGATCGGAAAGACGTGGGGCGGGAGATCTGGCGGCAGCAGCTCCATCACGGTGCGGCGGCCCTGCGGGTCGTGCGCCGTCGTCACGAAGCCGAACGGCTTGTGCATCGCCAGGTAGACGGACGTTTCGTCGATGCGCAGGGGCACGCCATCGACGGCGATCACGTCGACGTCTGGATCAGCCTGGGTACCGGGCCCGGTCACGAGCACGCCGTTGACGGTGACGCGGCCGGCGGCGATCACCGTCTCGGCGCTGCGGCGGGAGCCGTGACCGGCGCGGGCGAGGATCTTCTGCAGGCGCTCCTTCACGCGTGCCGCCGCAAGCGCTGCTTCGCGAGCGGCACGAGCCGGGCCGTGGCCACGCCCGCGAGCCCCGTAGAAGCGAGCGTGGCGATCAGCCACGGCGCCCACCGGCCGAACCACGAACCGCCACCCGCAGCGACGATGCGAGGCTGTGCCGTCCCGTTTGGCCGTGGCGGCTTACCGGCCGCCGCGGTAAGCCGCACACCCGGTGACGGGCGATCGTTGTCGATCCAGTCGGCCGCGTTGTCCGTGTCGGATCCGGCGACGCGCCGCTCGATTGAATGCCCGGCGGGCACGTCAGCGATGGCGGGGTTGAGGACGGACGTATCGGCGCCCCACGAGATGGCGTCCGCCACGTTGCCGGCGGCGTCGCTGAGGGTGAGGCGGTCGCCGTCGTTGCCCAGCGCGTTGCCGATGCGGCCGCCGAGGACGACGGCGCGGCCGCTGAATCCCGGATACGCGTCATGCAGGCTATCCGAAGCGGCAACAACGATGAATTCGTTCTGGAGGATCGTGAGTGAGGGCAGGGTATCTCCACTTGCTGAGTCCGACAGCGTCCAGCCGCCGAGATCGACGGGCGCGGCGCCGGCATTGTACAGCTCGACCCACTCCCCAGCCGAATCGGAGGTGCCGCTGTCCGGGTCGTACATGACCTCGTTGATCACGATGTGCGAGGGCGAGCGCTGAGCCGTGGTAAGCGGCGCGGACTGCGTCGCCGCGCGGGGCCGGGCGTGCGTGCCCAGCACCGCGTCGCTCAGGGCAGGCGCCGCCTCGCCAGCGGGAGGGGCCGCACCAGCCGGCATCGGCGTGGCCTCGCCAGCCGGGGTGGGCGTCGACGACGCCGGTCCGAACGATGCGTCGTCGGCGTAGATCGCCGCGTGGGCGTCGGACACTGGCGCAAGCATGATGCGCAGCTTCGCGCTGTGCGCGCCAGCGGGCGCGGCAACGGCGCCCGTCGTCAGGTGCTGGTAGGCGTCCTGTGGCGAGTCGATGCGGCTGAGGGAGTCGGCCGAGTCCATGGCCGTGCCGCTGCCGTCGTCGCTGGCGTACCAGGACATGCGGAGGAAGGCGGACGCCACGCCATGATCGTCGTCGAGAACCCAGGCGCCGAACTCGTACGCGGCGCCGGGTTCGACGGAGACGGCCTGGTAGAGCCACTTTGTCGCGGTGGTCACGCTCTCGATGCGCGCGGCGTATCTGCCGCTATGCGCGGGCGATGCGGCCACCGACACGGCGCCGCCGAAATGCGCCCACGCCTCGGGCGCGCCGTCCGCGCCGGCGTCCTCGAACCCGGCGTTGCGCAGCGTCGCGCTGATGGGAATCGGTGATGGCGAGGGCGTAAGCGTAGCCGTTGCGGTACGCGTCGGCGTCGGCGTGCGTGTGCCGGTCGTTGTCGCCGGCGGCGTCGCGGACGCGGTGGGCGTCGACGTCGACGACGGCGCGGGCGTGACCGGTGTCGCGCCGTCGAAGTGGACATCGTCCACGTAGAAGACGGCGCCGGCTGTCCCGGTGAACCAGACGTAGAGGTTCACGAACGCTGTGCCGGTGATCGTGACATCCGTCGACACAGGGATCCATATGTCGACGCTGGTGTCCGCGTCAATCCTCGGGTTGGCGCTCACGTCCGGACCGACCTGGATCGAGATCGTGTCGTCCGGCGTGGTGCGACGCACGCGGGCCGAGAACGTGTAGGTGCCCGGGCCGACCGTCATCCCCGCCGATGACATGGACGCCGGAGACGAGCGCAGCGACACTTTGGCGCTATAGGCGCCTTCGGGCGGCATCACGGAGACGTCCGCCGTACTGAGATCCGCCTGGGTGGCGCGCCACCCGTCAGTCCCGCTCTCAAATCCGCCGTTGGATACGTAGTCGTAGGCCGATGCAGCGTCGCCGGCGGCCAGCAGCATGCCGACGAGCATGATCAGCGGTGCGAGGACAGTAGCGTAGTGAGGGCGCTCCATCGCCGGCCGGTCCTGGTGTCCTGCCCACCCGGGCGTCCGATGATCTCGTGGCCGATTGCTGGAAGGCGGACTATGCCTGGCGCCGCACGCGCACGCGGCGCAGCATCACCGTTTCGGTGATGATCTGGGCCTCGTCGACCATGTCGTCGCGCTCGCCGCCGCCGATCTTGATGGCGCGGCCCTTACGGCGGGTGCCGCCGCCCAGGACGTTGCTGACGACGCGGCGGAAGACGAACTGGCCGATCGTACCGGCTGCCATGACCGCCGCGCCCTTCACGACGGGCGACACCTGGGCGTGCCAGACGGCGGGGACGGCGCTCTCGCGAACGACGGGTAGCGGGGCGCGATCGGCGGCGACGCCGCAGCGGCGGCAGAAGTTGTCGCTGTCATCCAATCCGAAGCGGCAAGCGTAGCAGGTGCGTGTGTCCATGGCCGCGATATCGTAACGCTCCACCTGTAAGGCGTCAATTGTCAAAATCGTAAGATCGCGCGAGTCCGCGGTCAGGCGAGCGTCGCCTTCGCGAGCGAGCCTTCGATCTCGGGCGTGAGGTCGTAGCCGTGCACGACCTTCGTGTCGCCCGCCATGATGCGGCCGTCCTCCAGCCGGAGGCGGCCGTCGGCGAAGGCGCGCAGCGTCTCGACGACGAGCGGCAGCTCGCGCGCGGCGCCGCGGCGCCGGATCTCGTGGAAGAGCGGGAACTCCTCACCGTCGGTGGCGCGGATCTCAGCAACGGCGCGCGTCTCAGCGGCGCGCCAGAGCAGGTCGATCGTGGCGCCGCGCAGCGGGTAGGTGCAGTAGGTGACGATCGCGCCGTCGTCGAGCGCCTGGGTGACGAGGTGGATGCGGACGCCGCCGTGATCGACGCTCTGCTCGATGAGCTTCCAGGTCACTTCCTGCCAGGTGCCCGCGGGCTGGCCGGGGCCGGCGGGGTGCAGGTTCAGCAGGGGGTGCGACTCGAACAGCGGCGGGGTCGTGATCAGCATGTAGCCGGCGAGCATGCCGATGTCGTACGAATACGACGCAAGCAGATCGACGACGGCGCGGTCGTAGTCCTCGCGCCATGCAGGAAGCGGCTGGCTCGCGCGCGCGACCTCGCCGCCGTGTTCGCGGCGGAAGCGCGCGTCGGAGAGCGTCACGAGCGGGATGTTGTACGAGCGGACCTGTTCGAAGAAGAGGTCGGTCGCCTCGAACTGCCCGGGCTCGCGGTTCGAACACACGAACGCGATCTCAGCGTCGAGGCGATGCTCGCGGATCGCCTCGACGGCCGCGTGCAGCAGCTTCTGCGATCCCTCTCCGCGGCCCGTGGAAAACCAGCCAATGCGCAGCACGTAGCCCTCCGATCTGCGGCTTCACGGTAGCCTCTGGGCGGGCGGGCTGCAACTAGCCGAACGGCTCGTCTTCGTCGATAGGCGGCTCGTCGTCGCTCACGTACTCGTAATCGTCGGGCGCGTCCTGCGCGGCGACCGCGGCGGAACGGGCCGGCAGCGCGGCGAATGACTCGCGCAGCTTGGTGATCTTCTGTTCGGCCGCGTCGAGACGCTCCTGGCAGTGGCGAGCGAGCTCCATGCCCTGCTCGTAGAGCGCGATCGATTGTTCGAGCGGCAGGCCGCCTTGTTCCAGCTTGCTCACGCTCTCCTCAAGGCGCGCGTAGATCTGTTCGAACGTGTCCTGCGGCTGTTCGTGTTGTACTTTCGGCTTTGCCATTCTGACCTCCCGCCGCAGCGTCATTATTTCATGTTCCGGCTGCTAGACCCGCTCTTCCGGCATGGTGAAGAGCGGCGCCTGGGCGTCAGGCACGCGGCGCCGCGGCCGGGCGCGCTGCACCGGGCCCACGCCGCCGACCTGCGCGCCGAACGTACCATCCTTCACGCGGATGTCCAATACATCGCCGGCACTCACGTCGCCGGTGCTGCTGACGACGGCCGCGCCGCGCTGGACGATGGCGTAGCCACGTTCGAGCGTGGCGAACGGGTCGAGCGCCTTCAGGCGCCAGACGCAGCCGCCCACGTCGTGGACGGCCGCCCGGTGCCCCTGCTCAGCGGCCGCCTGCGCGCGGCGCGTGAGGTCGTCCACCCGCTGGCGCTCACGGTTCGTGTCGGGCGCACGGCGCTCGATCATCCGCACCGCGTCGTGCAGCGCGGCGCGCTCGTCGCCGACGCGCTGGCGGATCAGCGACTCCATCGTGCCAGTCGCGACGCCGAGCCGCATGCGGATCTCCAGCATGTCCGGCGAGACCAGCTCGGCGGCGGCAGACGGTGTGGGCGCGCGCATGTCGGCGACGAAGTCTGCGATCGTATAGTCGGTCTCGTGGCCGACGGCGGAGACGACCGGGACGGCGCTCCCGAAGATCGCGCGGGCCACCAGCTCGTCGTTGAACGACCAGAGCTCCTCGATCGAGCCGCCGCCGCGGCCGGCGATGATCACGTCGATATCGCCGCGCTGGTTGAGTTGGTGCAGCGCGCCGATGATGCCGGCGACGGCGTCGGGCCCCTGCACTGGCGCGGGCGCGAGCACGATCTCCGCGAGCGGCCAGCGGCGCTCGAGCACGTGGCAGATGTCGTGGAAGACGGCGCCGGACTCCGAGGTGACGACACCGATGCGGCGGGGAAAGCGCGGGAGCGCGCGCTTGCGGGCCGGATCGAAGAGACCCTCCTGCTCCAGCCGCGCCTTCAGGCGCTCGAATTCGGCCTGCAGCGCGCCGACGCCCTCTGGCTGCACGAAGTCGACGTAGAGTTGCAGGTCGCCGCGCTGTTCGTAGATCGACACGCGGCCGTGCGCGACGACCGCAGCGCCGTGTTCGACGAGGTGGGCGGTGGTCTGCGCCGGCTGGTATCGCTTCGCGAAGAAAACACACTTGAGCGAGGAGTCGCCGTCCTTGAGCGTGAAGTAGACGTGACCGGACGCCGGGCGGCTGACGTTGGACACCTCGCCGGCGATCCAGATGTCGCCGAGATGCGGGTTCGAGTCGAACAGCTCGTGCAGGTAGGTGGTTACTTCGCGGACGGCGTAGACGTGCATGACGCAGTTTCGAACAAATGGGCGGATCAGCGCAATGCGCAAAGCTGTGACGCGCGTGGGCGGTCGCGGCGCTATGATGCGATCGACGGCGGCGGGTGCGCGTCAGCCGACAGCAGTCGCTGTGCCGCCGTGATTCCGCGCCCGGAAGGACACACCGCCATGACCGACCAGACCAACGCCGACCAGGAGCGACACGAGCGCGAAACCGTCGCCTTTCGCGTGCTTGGCAACGAGTGCAGCGCCTGCCGGCAGGAGCTGCGGGCTGACTGGCAGTTCTGCGCGCACTGCGAGGCGCGGCTCGCGACAGCGTGTCCGGCGTGCGGCGTCGCACTGCCGCCCGCAGGGGCGAACCACTGCGGCCACTGCGGCCTGATCCTGCTGACGCCGGCGGACCGCAGCTCCGCGCCATAAACGACGTCCCCGCAACGAAGACACGCACGGTGCGTCGTAGGCCGCGCCGCCCACGGGATCGCGACAGTCTCCGTGATGTCTGTACCGGCATGATGTGAGCAGCCCCGGGCCGCGTACGTATGCCCGACGCTGTGCGCCCTCGCTTGACACCGCGAAGCGGTCTCTCTAGTATCGCCGCTAACACAACCGGCGGGGACGCCTTCGTCCGTACAGGGGAGAGCATATTATGTACAAGCGCCTGCTTCTGGCCGCCGCTGCCGTGATCCTCGCGTCGATGACGTTGATTTCGACGCATGCCCAGGCGGCGGTCTACATCGGGTACGCGCCGCCCATCACGGACGCCGGCAACATCCCGTGGACCTCCCAGGACTCGGGTTGGCTTTCGACGAAGGGCGCCGATCCGGACGCGTGGGACATCGCCAACCGGGCGGCAACCTCGACATCGCAGTCAGCGCAGGCGATCCACGATTTCTTGCGGAGCGGTGGCACCGTCTACCTCCTCATCCCGGGGTACAATCCGCTCGGCAATTCTCAGTCACGGAGCGACTGGGAGGTGCCGGCCGCGGACTATCTGAACATGAGCAACAACAGCCACGTGCTGATCATGGAACTCGACTACTGGCGCACGAACATCATCTACGGCTGGGCGTTCAGTGACGGAGTGAGCAAAGCGGAGAGCTTCGCCAGCAAGGCGAAGTCAGCGGGCGCGGGCCAGGTCATTATCTTTGCCCACTCGCTCGGTGCGGATGTGACGGGTCAGGTGACGCAGGACAGCGCGAACGTCAACCGCGGTTACGGGTTCGGCATCCCCTGCTTCTCATCGTGGGCGCCGAAGAACAAGGGCTACAGCTATTACCAGGGGTTTCACAAGATCAACAGCGGCAAGTACACGGTGTTCAGCCGGTACTCCGACCCCGCGTCCCAGGACAACTGCGTCATCTCGATGCTCGGCAACTGGTCGAGCAACTTCGGAAGCGTGCCCGGCCACGACTACGAGGAACTCGTGTATGACAACGACTATCACCGCTATGTGAACACCAACGGCTCGTGCCCGTGCCCTGCGACGAACTTCATGGCGAAGCTGTACAGCTTCGCCAATGGCGCCGTGAACGAAGACACGGGTTCCGGCTCGACGTACGACTGGAACAAGACCGCCGCCGACTATCGGACGATGCGGGTCGTCGATGACAATCAGGCGACGCTCACCGGCGTATACACGGTGCTGAGCGGCGACGGCTACGACAACGCGGTACGCCGCGCCTATGACAACGGCGCAACGGCGACGGTCAGCGCGACGTGGCGCGCGTCGCTCACCGCTGGCACGAAGTACGAAGCGCGCGTGTTCCTCCCGGCGATCACCGGGACGGCGCAAGTCACGTACAAGATCTGCTACTCAGGCGGCTGCACGACTCGCCAGGTGAGCCAATCGTCGTATTCGGATGTGTGGGTCTCGCTTGGCACCTACACGTTCACCGGCACGAGCGGCGACTACGTCTACATGGACAACGCCACCGGCACGTGCTGCTCATCGTCCATCGGTGTGGACGCCGTCGAGTTCATCCCGAAGAGCCAGTAGCGCACCGGCTCGTCTCACCGATCTCACCGCGTCAAGCGTTTCTTGACACGGCGGTCACGTGCGCGCGGTACAGTGTGACCGCACGCCCGGCCCCGCCCGGATGCCGGGGTGCATGGCGCCCGATGCGTTGCGCGCGGCAGCGCAGCGGCTGCGGTGGTGGTGGAAGTCGGCGGATGAGGTATCGGCGGCGCTGGCCGATCGTGACGGGCCCGGCGTTGATCGTGGTCGCGGCGGCCGCGTTGATCTTCGTGATGCCGCCGCGGCACAGCACCGCGGCGGGTCCCGCGGGCGACTGGGGCACGTACCTGCACGACCCCGCGCGCACGGCGGCGAACCTGGACGAGACCACCCTCTCGACCAGCAACGCGGCGCAACTCCATACCATCTGGTCGTTCGCCACGGGCGCCATCGTCGCGGCTTCACCGACGGTCGCGGGCAATGTCGTCTACATGGGATCGTGGGACGGCTACCTGTACGCGATTAACGCGGTCACTGGCCAGCAGATCTGGCGCTCACCCTCGCTCGGCCTAACGAACGTCCCAGCCTGCCCGATGCAGATGGGCATCACGTCGAGCGTGACGGTCCAGGGCGGCGTCGTGTACGTCGGCGGCGGCGACAGCAACTGGTACGCGCTGAGCGCGACGACCGGCGCGATCCTGTGGTCGGTGTTCGTCGGTGACAACACGAGCGGCGGCAACTACAACTGGTCCAGCCCGCTGATCTACAACGGCTACGCGTACATCGGCGCCGCAAGCAACTGCGACACCCCGCTGGTGCAGGGCAGGCTCTTGCGCGTGGACCTGGCGACGCCGCACAACGTCGTAGGCACGTTCAAGGTGGTGCTCGATGGAACGCTCGGTGGCGGCATCTGGGGCTCGCCGTCGATCGATCCGGCGACGAACACGATCTTCGTCACGACCGGGAACCATGACGCGTTCAACCCACCAGCGCCGCCGTACACCAGGGCCATCCTGGCCATCGACGCGACGATGATGACACTGAAGCCGAACGGCGCGTGGCAGATCCCGGCGAACCAGGCAGTCAACGACGGCGACTGGGGCACGACGCCCACGCTCTTCACCGACTCGCTGAGCCGCAGCCTGGTGGGCGCGACGAACAAGAATGGCTACGTCTACGCCTTCGACCGCGCGAACCTGAGCGGCGGACCGCTGTGGCAACGGCAGATCGCGATCGGCGGCGACACCCCGGAGAACGGCGACGGCAGCGTGTCGTCGGCGGCCTTCGACGGCATGCGTCTGCACGTCGCCGGCGGCAACACTACGATCGGCGCTACCAGTTACCCCGGCTCGGTGCGCGCGCTGGATCCCGCGACAGGCGCCATCCTGTGGGAGAAGGGTGTGTCCGGGATGGTATTGGCGGCGCAGGCATACGCGAACGGCGTGGTCGTCGATGCGGCGGGAGCAGCGCTGGAGGTGCGCGACGCCGCGAACGGCAACCTGCTGTACAGCTACGCCACCGGGGGGCAGATCTTCGGAGCGCCGACGATTTCGAACGGACGGATCTTCGTCGGGTCGACGGACGGCAAGATCTACGCGTTCGGCCTGCTGGCCAGCGTCGGCGGCATCGCAGAGGCGGCTGACGCCTCGGCATTGCCGCCACGCCCGGCGAGTAGCGGCGGCGCTCTTCGCACGACGTCATCGCTCGGCGCGCTCATGCTTGCGATTGCGGCCGCCTTGGGCGTGGGATGGCGCGTGCGCAGGAAGCGCGCAGCGAAGGCCGGTGCTATCGCGCGGCATCTCCGTAACTCTGCGCGCGAGCGAGGTGCCGAGCGCTAGGCGCGCTCCTGGTACTCGCCGGTGCCGGTGTTGACCTTGATCTTCTCGCCCTCGTTGACGAAGAGCGGGACGTTGACGACGAGGCCGGTCTCCAGCTTCGCGGGCTTCGTGGCGCCCGTCGCGGTGTCGCCCTTCACGCCCGGCTCGCACTGCGCCACGACGAGCACGACGGACGACGGCAGCTCGATGCCGATGGGCTCGTCGCCCAGGAAGAGCACGTCGCAGGTGCCGTTCTCGGCGATGTAATTCCGCGCGTCGCCGACCTGGTCCTTCGTGAGCGGCACCTGCTCGAATGTCTCCGTGTTCATGAAGTTCATGATGTCGTCTTCGACGTAGCTGAGTTGCATGGGGACGCGGTCGACGCGGACGCGGGGCCACTTCTCGCCGGCCTGGAAGGTGCGCTCGATCAGGTCGCCGCGGCGCACGTCGCGGAGCTTCATGCGCATCTGCGCGGAGCCGCGGCCCATCTTGATGTGCGCGAACTCCATCACCTGGTACACGCGCCCGTCCAGTTCGATGGTCGCGCCGCGCTTCATATCGCCCGTAGAGATCATGGGGAGAACGCCCTCCGATCCTGTGCTGGTTGGTTCCTAACGGTATCGAACCGCAGGCCCGCGCTCCAGCGCGGCATCAGCCCGCGAATTGCAGCTTGGGCGCGCGGCTCATGACGCGCGGCTTGCCGTGCTCCAGCACGACCATATCCTCGATGCGGACGCCACCCCAGCCGGTGATGTAGATGCCCGGCTCGATGGTGAAGACCATGTCGTCCTTGAGTTCGTCCGTGGAGGTGCGGGCGACGCGGGGCGCCTCGTGCACCTCCAGGCCGATGCCGTGGCCGAGGCCGTGGCCGAAAGCGTCGCCGTAGCCGGCGGCCTCGATCACGTTGTGGGCGATCATGTGGCATTCTTCGCCGGTCATGCCGGGCTTCACCATCTCCTCAGCGGTGAGCTGGGCGGTGAGGACGATGTCGTAGATCTTCTTGAACTGGTCGTCCGGCTTGCCCAGGAAGATGGTGCGCGTCAGGTCGGACATATAGCCGGCGACGTCGCAGCCCATGTCGATGACGACGCCCTCGCCGGCCTCCAGCTCGCGCTCGCGCGGGTAGGCGTGGGGCATGGCGCCCCAGGGTCCGCCGGCGACGATCGTGTCGAAGGAGAGGCCGTCGCCCCCGTGCTCGCGAATGTACTTCTCGATCTCCCAGGAGACCTGCTTCTCGGTCCAGCCTGGCTCGACGCGCTGCGCGACGTGCGTGAAGGCGGCGTCGCCGAGGTCGACGGCGGCCTGCAGCGCCGCGATCTCGCCCGGTTCTTTGTAGAGCCGCAACGCCTCGACGAGGCCGGGCGTCGGGACGAGGGCGGGGCGCTCGGACTCCGGCAGCGTGGCGAGCGACTTCTTGAACTGCGCGTGCGTGGCCACGGTCATGTCGTTGGACTCGATCGCCACCTTCTTGCCGCCGAGGCCGGCGAAGAGCTGCGGCACCCAGCCGTCGAAGCCGCCGACGGTCTTGTGGAGGCGGAAGTCGGGCGCCTGGGCGGCGCTCTGCTCGTAGTAGCGGAAGTCGGTGGCGATGACGGCGTCGTCGGCGCCGATCAGCAGGTAGCCGGCGGAGCCGGTGAAGCCGCTGAGGTAGCGCCGGTTCTGGGCGTTGGAGATCAGCGCCGCATCGAGTTCGCGCTCCTGCAGGGCGCGGCGGAGTCGCTGCACGCGGGTGTTCATGCGTCCGTCCTTGTCGCTAGCGGCTGTCAAAGATGCCCACGATCAGATCGCGCGCCTCCGGGCGACCGGTGACGCGCAAGAGGACCGCGTCGTTGCTGCGCCGCGCCGAGAGGTCGAGGAAGGGGCAGCAGCGCGACTCGATGTCGATGTAGTGCCGGACGGTATCCCAGGACTCCGGCGTGAAGGTCACCTCGACGCCGCCGTCGATCTGTCGCGGCGGTGGCACGATACCTGCGGCGAGCGCCTCGCGCACGCCGTCGCGCACCATCTCGTTGGCGATGGTGAAGTCGCAGGCGAGGTCACCGTCTCGGTCCACGGCGTGCAACTCGATCACCTCGCCAAAGTCGCCGGGCATGCTACTCCGCCCCCTTGATGATCGCGACCAGCGCGTCGACCGCCAGCAGGTAGCCCTGCACGCCGAGGCCGGCGATAACGCCGTTCACGACGGGCGACAGGAACGATTCGTGGCGGAACGGCTCGCGCTTCCAGACGTTGGAGATGTGCACCTCGACGGCGGGGAGCGCCGCGCCCGCGATGGCGTCGCGCAGGGCGATGCTGGTGTGCGTCAGGGCGCCGGCATTGATGACGATGCCCTGGGCCGCGCCTTTCTCCTGCTGGAGCCAGTCGATGATGGCGCCCTCATGGTTGGACTGGAAGGTGCGGACGTCGGCGCCCAGGCTGGCGGCCCGAGCGGCTACGGCAGACTCGATCTCGGGCAGGCTGGTCGTGCCGTAGATCAGGGCCTCCCGGCTGCCAAGAGTGTTCAGATTGGGGCCGTTTACCAGTAACAGTCGCATCGGGGCACATTGTAACGGCTGGCCCCAGATTCGGCATCCGGGCCTATTCCCCGCCTGGCAGGTGTGGGTTCCCCTACGGAATGCCGAGAATCTAAAGAGAGGCCGTGGATCGGGCCGAGGACGAGGCAGGCTAGAGGCATGGACGAAGAGCAAATCGAAGCGACGATTCGTCGAGTCGCGGAGGCGAAGGCTGCCCTCGAAGGCGGCGCGCCCGCGCCGGAAGCTGCGACTGCGCCCCGATCCGAGGCGCTGCCTGCGTCGGCCGCGCTCGCGCCGCACGCCGAAGAGTCCGCGATCGAGGCGACGATCCGGCGAGTGGCGGAGGCGCAGGCCGTGCGTGCGGCGGAGGCTACGGCGGTCGCACCGCCAGAGCAGTCGCCCTCCGAGCACGCCGCGGAGTCCGAAGGTCGGAGCGGATCGCACGAGGCGGCGACCGAAGACGCGATCCGGCGCGTGCACGCCGCGAGGTCCGGGATGACGGACCACGCGCCGCCGTCCGAACCGCCGCTGGATATCGAGCCGCAAGCGGCCCGCGCCGCCGTCGAGGAATCGGCGATCGAAGCGGCCATCAGGCGCGTGGCGGAGGCCAAGGCGGAGCGCGAGCGCGAGGCAGCGACCGTCGAGGTGGAGCCAGCTATGGTCGAGACGCCGCGGCTGGTACCGCTTCACCCGGCGCCGGCGGCGTGGCATGCGCCCGTAACGGAGCCGGACGACCGCGGCGAGAGCGAACTGGCGCAGGCAGTGGCGCAGTTGCGGCAGGAGTTGGACGAGACGAAGCGCGCGCTCGACGCGTTGACGGCGCGGTTTGAGGCCGCGGCGCCAGCGGGCGCGATCCCGTCCATGCCGGCGTCAAGCGACGGCCGAGACGAGTGGTACGACCCGCCATCGGTACCACGCGCGGCGACGCCGCTTGCGCGCGACGGAGGATCACAGGGCGCCGCAGGCGACCGCGCCGCGCCGCACGACGACGTGGAGCGCGTGATCGACACGCGGCCGATACCGAAGCCGCTGCCGCCGCTGCGTGCGGAGCCGAAGCGCGGGCTGGACCTGCTGCCGCGGACGTACCGCATCACCGTTGAGGACAAGCGGCGGGGCGTGGACCTGGTACCGCTGCACCGCGCGCTGTTGGGGATGGACGGCGTGCGTGACATGTCGCTGTTGAGCTACAGCAACGGCGTGGCGATCGTATCGCTGGACGTCGTGGACGAACTGAACCCGGAGACGCTGGGGCGGGCGGTCTCTCGCGCGATGTCGCGGGAGGCGAAGGTCGAAGTCCATAACGAGCAGACCATGGTGGTCAAGCTCGCGGAAGAGTAGGCAGGCACGATGCGCTGGCTCCCGGGCAAGAAAGACGGACGGGCGCGCGACCGCGGGTCGCAGCCATACGTGGCGATCGAATCGCTGGACGAGGCGCGCCCGTCCGGGCGCGAGGGGCGGCTGTTCGACCTGGTGATCCTGTCGCTGTTCCTGCACAGCGCGGGCAGCACGAACGAGATGATGGGCATGTTCCTGGAGCGCGCGCCCGGAGCCACGGAGGCGATCTTCGTGTACCCGCTGGTGCTCGACAAGAAGCGCGACGTGCTGACAGCCGCGCCGCTCGAGGGCATCGTGGACCCGCACCTGGAGCGCGCGATGGAGGCGTACCAGGAGGATCTGACGTCCGTCGAGCTCAACCTCCCCGCCAATCACTTCCGTCGCAGTGTGATGGAGACGGGCGAAGTGGTCGTCCGCGATTCGTTGAAGGACTTCTGGGGCGATCTGTTCCCGCCGGAGCACGTGAAGACGGCGGAAGAGAAGCTGGGGATCAAGAAGTACGCGCTCGTGCCCATGCTGGTCGAAGGCGAGCCCTACGGCTGCGTGATCTTCGGCTTCGACAAGACGGACATCGACGGCGAGATCGTCGAGTTGCTGGTGGGACACTTCACGCTGTCGATGCGCGATATCGCGACGCAGGAGGATACGGCGCGCTTCAACGATATCGACCCGGTGACGTGGGTGTACAACAAGCGCTACGCGAGCGACTCGATCGAGTCGGAGCTGGTGCGCTGCGGGCGCTATGCGCGGCCGCTCTCGATCGTGGTGATCGACCTGGACGACTTCGGCGCGTTTAACGCGCAGTACGGACAATCGATGGGCGACCGGTTGCTCCGCAGTGCCGCGGTGAGTCTCGCGGAAGCGATCTCGCCGCCGGAGATCGTGGCGAGGCTCAACGCCGACGAGTTCGCGGTGCTGCTGCCGGAGACGAACCGCGCCGCAGCGGTCTCGGTGACGACGCGGCTGCTGGCAAGCCTCTCGCAGGTGTCGGTCTTCGGCAACGACGGCGCGCCGGAACCGCTGAAGGCATCCGTTGCGATCGTCTGCTTCCCGGAAGACGGGGCATCCGCGAAGGATCTGATCGAGAGCGCGCTCTCCGACCTGGAGCAAGTCAAGCGCGAGCGCGAAGAGCAGGCGAAGGCGCCGACCCGGCCGGTTAACCCGCTGGCGCGCGCGGCGAACGACCGCATCCGCGGCTAACGCGCCGCGTCGAGCCGGGCGATCACGCCGGGCAGCTCCCGCACATGGTCGATCACCGCGTCGGGCTGCGGCTCGAAGCCCTCGTACGGGCGCGCGGCGTACTGTCGCGTCAATACAGCGTGCATGCCGGCCGCCTTCGCGCCGGCGATGTCGTGCAGGGGGCTGTCGCCGACGAAGACCGATTCGCCCGGCAGCGCGTCGAGGTTGCGCATGGCCTTCTCGAAGAGCATGGCGTGCGGCTTGCGGTAGCCCTCATCGGCCGAGACGACTACCGCACTCATCAACTGCTCCATGCGTTGGTTGCGCAGCATCTGGCGGATCGCCGCGCCATTGGCGAGCGTGTTGGTGACGCAGCCGACACGGTACCCGGCCGTCACGAGCGCCTCAACGCCTTCGCGCGTGCCTTCGGCGCAGATTAGCGCATCGACCTCGGTCGCGAAGACCGGCGGCGTGATCTCGCGTAGCAGGTCGTGGTCGAGCGAGAGTCCGAGGGCGCGGCAACCCTCGTCCACCCATGTCCACGAGGGCGGCTGATCCGTGCGGGTGCTGGTGGTGAAGTATGTCTCCGACGCGGCGAAGAGCGCGTCGCGGACCGCCGCCTGCAACGCAGCCGCCTCGGGCAGATCGTCGCGGCGCAGGCGCTGCACGAGGGTGGCGCGGAGGCCGGCGTAGGCACGTTCGAGCGCGCCGTCTTGCGGCCCGATGTCCCAGAGCGTATGGCCCAGGTCAAAGATGACGGCGCGGATCGTCACGGGCGCAGCGGAACGCCCGCGTCGCCGTAGACCTGCCGCGGCGCGTCGATGACGGCGGTGTCCGGCGCGGGGCCGTCGGGCGAGGGTGCCTGGAGCAGTTGCTGGCGCTCCAGCACGTGCAGCAGGCCGCGGATGTAGCGCACGGCGCGTGGCACGGCGGTCTCCGGCTCCTCGAACCCCTCGTAGTCCAGGTGGACGAATCCACGGTAGCGGCCGAGGCGCAGCACGCGCAGCAGTTCCGGCCAGTGGATCTGCTCGTCGCTGCCGTCGTCGCGCACGTCGCGCATCCGGACGTGCGCCTGCACGACCTGCGGCAGCGTGGCGTCGATGCCGGCACGGTCGGCCAGGTCACCCGGGTCGAGGCAGACGCGCAGCCACGGGGAGCCGACGTCGTGTATGCACTGCTCGATCTGCGAAGGGGTGCCGACGAGGCCGTCGGTGCGGTTGTTCTGCAGCGCGAGGACGACGCCGCGCTCGGCCGCGTAGTCGGCGCACTGGCGCAGCGCCCAGGTGACGTCGGACCAGATACGGCGTCCGTTGGGCTGCTGCTGGCCGAAGAAGCGGCGCAGCACGCCGACGATGCGGCCCTGCACGGGCTCGGCGCGGCGGGCTGGCAGCCAGCCGGCGAATACGCGGACGACCGGCGCTCCCAGGTACGCCGCGACGTCACACCACTGCTTGACCTTCTCGGTCTCCCGCAGGCGGCGGTCATCGGTCCCGAAGTCGTTGCTGACGGCGATGCCGCTGAGCGTGAGGCCGAGGTCGGCGCACTGTTTCTTGATGTCGCGCAGGTACACCGGGTCGGTCGTGGCGAAGTGCAGGTCCACCAGCTCGACGCCGTCCACCTCAAGCTCTTCGGCGCAGATGCGGAGCCATTCGCGCAGGTCGATGCGGCCCGCGCGGAACGCGGCGTGGTACGACCAGGAGCTGCAACCGAGCTTCACTACACGTCCTCCGGGAGCGCCTGCCCCTTTGCAATCGACTCGATGCCGCCGTAGCGCGTGCGGCGGAACGCCTCCGCGTACGTGCAGCCGAGGCCGGACTGCTCGGCGACGGCACGCGCGCCCGCCTTCATGCGGCGCGCGATCGTCTCGTGGTAGTCGTGCGGGTCGAGCTGCGCCAGCCAGGGCACGTTCAGGCCGGACGCCTGGAGGTGGTGCTGCATGTCGGCGATCGTCAGCACCATCTGCGCCTCGTGCTGATGCAGCGCCGCGATCTTCGTGTCGATGTGCGCGTCGATGTCGACGTACTTGTTCACGTCGCGCGGCGACTTCGCGAAGAACCAGTGCTCGCTCACATAGTGCGGCGCCAGGCCCTCGCGGATCTGCTCCGGGCTGTAGAGCGGGAAGTGCGAGAACGACGCTGCCTCGCTCGCCGCGACGGCGACGGCGCGATGGTCGGGGTGGCCCTCGTACGGTGTGAAGGGGTCCCAGGTGAACATGATGTCCGGCTTCACCTCGCGGATGATCTTGATGAACTGGCCACGCAGTTTCTCGGGCGCGGCCTGGTACGCCAGGTCGCCGTCGGAGTAGCCGAGCGGGATCACGCGCTTCACGCCAAGCACCCGCGCCGCACCTTCGAGCTCGCGGTCGCGGACCGCGCGCATCTCTTTCGCCGACAGCTCGAACGAGCCCTTGTCGTTGTCCGTGGCGCAGACCACGGTGACCTCGTGGCCGAGCGCGCAGAACTTGGCGATGGTACCGCCGGCGAAGAACTCCATGTCGTCGCCGTGCGCCTCGAAGACCAGCACTCGCTTCATGACGCCCATTCTATGGCCTCGCGGCCGGACGGGTTAGTAGTCCCGGTCGGGAATTGACGCGATTCTCGGCGCTGCGAAGCGCTTCAGAGGGAAATCTCACGGATCAGGTCGATGGCGGCGAGGCGGATCGTCTCCTCCGCCGACTCGTCGAGCATGGTGACGCCTGCCTCGTAACCGCCGCGCTCGAACTCGTGGCGTGGCACGAGGTAGCCGACGTAGTGGTTCGCGTAGCAGGCGACGACGAGGTTGCGGACGCCGGCGGCTTCCTGGATCAGCCTCCCGGTCTCGGCGAAGAACTCGCCGGGCAGGCCGAGGACGACGCAGCCGTCGCCAAGCGCGATCGCCTGGATCTCCGGGTGGGCGTAGTGCGGGCCGCCGGGCGAGCGCAGGCGCTCCGCCACGCTGCGCTCCGTCCGCAGGCGCGTCACCTGCTCCATGACGCGATGCAGCCCCGCCACGTCGCGCGGGTCGAGCGCGTCGCGTTCAGCCGCGAGGGCGGCGAGGCGGGCGTCGTACGACTCGGGCGGGTCGAGCTGGCGCAGCGGCAGCGCGACCGTGCGGCTGAGCACGCGGATGCGCGGCTCGACGAGTTCGCCCGTTGTCACCGGCTTGTCGGACAGCTCGTCCCAGCGGATCGTCCAGACCTTGTGCTGTGAGCCCAGCGGCCGCAACTCCTGGATGCGGCGCGCGGCTTCCGCGCCGACGATCGAGCCGACGCGCGCCGCCTCGTCGAAGCGCTGCTCGATCCAGGCGGGGTTGACGTCGCCGCACGCGCCGTTGAGGAAGATGACCGGCGACTCGCCGATAATGCCCTGCACGGTGCGCACGGCATAGCCGGGGTAGTCGGCCGAGATCAGCATGTTCGTGCCAAAGAGGACGGTGGCGTGGCATGCGAAGTTGACGATCGACGCGACCGCGCCGTCACGCGGGTCCAGCGAGTCGAAGAGCAGCACGCGCAGCGCGTCGTCGGCCGGGCTGGCGGGATCGCGGCGGTTCTGGCTGACGCTGTCGACGCTGCCGCGGCCGGCCTTGAGCACGGCGGGGCGCAGATTGCGCCAGGCGGCCTCGATGGCGCCTGCGAGCGTGCGGGCCATGATCTCGGTCAGCGGCTCATCGAGGTCGCGGCGCAAGCCAGCGGGGCCGGCGTGCGTGTGCGTGGCGGCGATCATGATGTTCGCGGCGGGGATGCCGGTCGCGGTTTGCGCGCGCTCGCGCACGATGGCGACGAGGCGGCGGTCGAGGCCGACGAGATCGACGCCGACGATGGCGGCGCTGGTCGTCCCGTCATCGACGACGAGGGCGCGCGCGTGAAGGTCGTCGTGCACGCCGATGGAGCCGCCGACGCGGCCGCCGTAGCCGTCGAGCGGCGTGCCGATCGGCGGCGTCATCACGACTTCGGCCCCGCCCGCGCGCAACGTCATGACCTTCGCTCCTTCGCTACGGCCCCAGCACTTCGTGGCCCTGCGTGCGCTCGGCCGCGCCGGCACGGCCGAGTGCCCATTGCGCCGCCGGATCGTCGATGACGACGGCGCGGAACACGTCGCCGCCGAGGCGATCGACAAGCGCCGCATACTGCTCTCCGAAGCGCGACTCCCACGGCTTGAGGTAGCAGACCTCGCGCACGTTGGCCTGCAGCAGCTCCTTCAGGCAGCCGAAGCAGGGCTGCAGCGTCGTGTAGATGGTGCAGCCTTCGACGGCGACGCCGAAGCGCGCAGCGGCGAGCAGCGCGTTCTGTTCGGCGTGGACGCAGATGCAGAGGTCGTAGCCTTGGCCGCTCGGGTAGTCCTCGGGGTGGGCGCAGCGGTGACAGCCGCCCTCCTCGCAGTTGCGCATCTTCGACGGGGTGCCGTTATAGCCGGTGCTGAGGATGCGCCCCTCGCGCACGATGATCGCGCCGACGCGGCGGCCGGTGCAGTTGGCGCGCGCGCGCACGGCGATGGCGATGCCCATGAAGTAGGCGTCGGGTTCAGGGCGTGGCATCAGATCCGTACACCTTCGCGTTTCGCACGGGGATCTCCAGCGTGCCCGCCGTCGGATTCTCGAACTGGAGGCGGCCGTTGGTGTAGGTGATCGCGACGACCTGGTCGAGGAACGGCTCGTAGCGCGCTGCCGGCTCCGCCTTCGAGCAGTCCATCCCGGCGACGATCTTTTCCACGTTCGTCCGAACGATCAGCGCGCCGTCCTGGCAGCCCGCGGCGAGCAGCGTCCGGACGCCGGTGGGCGTGCCCGGTACGCCGGTGCGGTGCGCGGGCTCGCCGATCATCTCGCCTTCGGCCATCGCCCGGCCGCCGACGACCGGCTGAGGTGCGCGGCCGGTCATGCAGGCCGCGGCGGCCAGCGCGACCAGCAGCGTCAACCCGAGTGCGCGCGCTCTGTGCTTGCTCATTGCTCCAGGCGGTCCAGCGCCAGGCGCACCGCGCCGATGATCTGCGCGTCCTGGCCAAGCGCCGACAGCACAATCTTCGGGCGCGCGGGCATGCAGCGCAACGCCATCTCCCGGATCGGGGCGATGAACTCTTCGCCTTGGGCGGCGACGACGCCGCCGCCGAAGACGATCGCGTCGGGGTCGAGCAGCGCGCCGACGTCGGCGACAGCCATGGCGATGTACTCCTGAGTCTCGGCGAGCCAGGCGGCCGCCTCTGGGTGACCGGCCTTCGCGGCATCGAAGAGGTCCGCGGCCTTCGCGTGCTGGCCGAGCAGGGCAGAGGCCTTCGCGGCGGCGGCGCGGCCGCCGACGACGCCTTCGAGGCAGTGCTGCCAGTCGCCCGCGCGTAGTTGGTCGCGGGTCATCGGGAAGAACGCGACTTCCCCCGCCACGAAATGGCTACCGCGGTGGAGGTGGCCGCCCAGCACGACGCCGGCGCCGATGCCGGTGCCGAGCGCGATGAAGACGTGGTCGCGCAGGCCCTTCGCGGCTCCAATCCAGCCCTCGCCGACCGCAGCGGCGTTCGCGTCGTTCTCCATCGCGACGGGGACGCCGCGCGGCACGCCCAGCACATCGGCGATGCGGACGCCGTCCCAGCCGGGCATGTTGGCGATCGAGACGGCGGTGCCGGAAGCGGGGTCGACCGCGCCGGGCAGGACGATGCCAATGCCGGCGACGCGTGCGCCGACCCAGACGCCGCGCACGAGGTCGTCGATGATGCGGCCGACCTTCGCCAGCACGTCGGCCGGTGCGCCGACGGGGACGGGCGCGGCCCGGCGCGCCTCGATCTCGCCGTCTTCGTTGGCGATGACGACGCGGACGTTGGTGGCGCCGAGGTCCACGCCGGCGATGAAGTTGTGCGGCATGCGGCTAGGGTACCGTCGCGGCGGAGGGGCGGGAAGCGGAGAGGGGGCTTTCTGTTGGAGAGCGGGACTCAACACAGAGGCGCGGAGGCGCAGATGATACAGAGGTCGAGGTTGGTCGATCCAGGTCGGGGAGGTTGTTTTGCGACGCTGCGGGCAGACGGGGAAGGTGTCCAGTGTCAACGTATCGAGCACGACATAACGGCGCGGGATGGCGTGACGCGTGGGCGGACGGCATTCCAGAATGGTAGATTGGTGCCGAGTTCGGCGTAGCCACGGGGCACATGCTCGATATCTATCTGCTCACCCTCGCTCTGTCTATCGCCATCGGCGTTGCCGCGTCGATACTGCTGCTCGCTCTCTCACGAACGGGACGCTTCAGTGGATTGTTCGACGTCCGCGGCGTCGCGGAGCGGCCGCGCTGGGGCGGCGTCGTGTTCCTGGCCACGTTCGCCATCACGCCGTTCGCGGCGTCAGTGCTCTCCAGCCACGCAAGCGAGTTCTTCTCGCCGAAGTCGTCGAGCTTCCTGGGACTGCTCGCGGCCGTGGCGCTGGTGTTCATCGTGGGCTTCCTGGACGACGTCCGGCTGACGAGCCCGCTCCTCCGCTCGGTCGTGTTCCTGACGGGCGGCACGGCAGCTTACGCGGCCGGCTACCGCATCGACGACATCGGCCTGCCGTGGGGGCAGAGCATCCACCTGGGCTGGATGGGCTTCTTCGCGACGGTGCTCTGGATCTACGTGATGACCAACGCCGTCAACTTCATCGACGGGCGCGACGGTGTGGCGCTGGGCGTGGCGATCTTCGCCTGCGTGACGATGGCGCAGATCGGCGCGCACTCATCGCACCCGACGGTGGCGCTGCTGCTGGTGGCGATGGCGGGCGCGGGGCTGGGGCTGCTGCCGTTCAACCTGCCGCCCGCGTCGATCTACATCGGCGACTCGGGCGCGTACGTGCTGGGCTTCGTGCTCGGCACGCTGTCAGTTCGCGCGTCGACGGGGCCGTCGGACCAGATCTTCATCGCCGTGCCGCTGTTCGCGCTGGGGTACCCGATCCTGGACGGCGCGCTGGCGACCGTGCGGCGCTTGCTGCAGCACAAGCACCCGATGATCGGCGACGAAGACCACATCCACCACCGGCTGGAGACATTGGGCGCGGGGCCGCGCGGCATGCTCGTGATCATCTACGCGCTCGCGGCCGTATTCTCGACCGGCGCGATCCTGGTGCACTATGTCGACAACACGCTGCTGCAGTGGACGGTGTTCATGGCGACGATCGCGGTGGTCACAGGCACGCTGCTGCGCCTCGGGTACGTCGTGACGTTGTGGAACAGCCACAGCATCGTCTGGCTGCGGCAGCACGTCTTCCAGCCGGCGAACCGGGACCAGTAGTCGGTAGTCGATAGTTCTCGCGTCGCATCGTTGCAGAAACTGCAATCTCCGCGTGCACGCGTGAGGTAGAAGCTTCCGGTATCGTCCTCTCGGACAACGCCGGAGGTTTTCATGCCCGCTCTCAGAGCCGTCATTCGCGCTTGCGCCACCGTCGCCGTCGTGGCGGCGCTGCTATGGTCGGCGGTCAGCGCGCTGATCGCCTTTTACGTGCTCGTCATGATCCGCGAGCGGTACGGGCGCGGCGGGCCGATTCCCGCGAGCCAGGCGCAGCAGCTCCTGAATCCGGCGCGGCGGTGGCTCCAGCCGCCGATGGGCACGCTGCTGCGCCTCTTCCGCGTCCGGGCCGGTGATACGGTGCTGGAGATCGGGCCGGGGCCGGGCTACTTCACGGTCGAAGCGGGGCGCCTCGCCGGGCCCGCAGGACGCGTCGTCTGCGTCGACATCCAGCCGGGGATGGTGTCGATCTTGCGACGGCGGCTGCGCGAGCAGCACGTCGCGAACGCGCATCCCGTCGCCGGAGACGCGACACGGCTGCCGCTGGCGGACGGCTCCGTCGACGTCGCGTTCCTGGTCTTCGTCCTCGGCGAGATCCCCGATCGCCCGGCCGCGCTGGCGGAGTTGCGCCGCGTGATGAAGCCGGGCGGAGTGCTGTCTGTGATGGAAGGGATGAACGACCCCGACTACCAGCTCGAGGCCAGCGTGCGCGACCTCTGCCGCGCGGTCGGGTTCACGGAGCTCGATCACCAGCACCAGCGGCTGGGCTACGTGCGATGCTTCGCGGCGCCGGGGGCAGTAGCGGCGGTTAGCAGTTAACTGCTGGCGGTTGCCGCATGCGGCGCAGTGCGCGCTTGGCGGCACCGGCGGCGAGCAGGTAGGCGCAGCGGGCGGCGATGCCGGCGGCGGTGGCCGCGTCCCGGGCGACGTTGCCCCGCATGTGCTTGCGGTAGTAGCGCCACATGCTCTTGTGCCGCTCCAGCACGACGCGCGGCGCGGCGCTCGTGCTGATGCCGATGCCGTGGTGCATCTCGACGGCCGGCTGATACACGACGCGGTAGCCGGCGTCGTGGACGCGCTTGCAGAAATCCACATCCTCGCTGAACAGGAAGAACGCCGGGTCCCAGCCGCCGACCGCGTCGAAGACGGCGCGCGGAAACATCAGCGCCGCGCCGCTCGCCCAGTCGACCTCGCGCTCGACGGTGTGGTCGAAGTCGGACATCAGGTAGCGACGGGAGACGGCGTTGCGCGGGAAGAGCCGCGTCAGGATCGAGTAGCGGCTGAAGAGGGCGGTGGCGTAGCCGGGGAAGGCGCGGCAGCTGAACTGGAGGGTGCCGTCGTCGTTCAGCAGCTTCGGCGCGACGACGCCGACATCGGCGTGCGCGCGCAGGTACGCCGCCAGCGGGGACAGCGGGTCCGCATCGAAGCGGATATCCGGGTTCAGCACGGCGACGTACGCGCCCGACGTGGTGGCGACGCCCTCGTTGACACCGGCGGAGAGCCCGACGTTCGTGCGGCGGGCGATCAGCCGCACCGCTGGGAAGTCGCGCGCGATCAACTCCGCGGTGCCGTCGGAGGACGCGTTGTCGACGACGACGACCTCGGCGTGCGGGACGTGATCGCGCAGCGCCGCCAGCAGCGCCGGCACCGTCGCGCGCGAGTTGTAGGTGACGATCACGACGGAGACGTCGCTCACGGCGTGCCCCGCCCGCCGCTGACGGCGCGCGCGTAGACGGGGTAGGTCTCGTCGGCGGCGCGGCGCCAGCTGAAGCGCGACGCGCGTTCGCGGCCGCGGCGCGAGAGGTCGGCGCGCAGATCGGCGTCCGAGAGCAGGCGGCGCAGGCCGTCGCGGATGGCGTCCACGGAATGCGGGTCGACGAGCAGCGCGGCGTCGCCGGCAACCTCGGCCGTGGCGGAGCGGTCAGATGTGAGGACGGGCGTGCCGCAGGCCATCGCCTCGATCACGGGCAGGCCGAAGCCCTCGTACAGCGACGGGAGGGCGAACGCGGTGGCGGCGCTGTAGAGCGCGGGCAGGTCTTCGGCGCGGACGTAGCCGGGGAAGATCACGCGGTCGCGCATGCCCAGCTCGTCGACGAGCGCGAAGTCGGCGTCGTACTTCCAGGCGCGCTGGCCCACGATCACCAGCCGCGCGTCGACGCCTTCGTCGCGCAGCGCGTGGACGGCGCGGAGCAGGCGCGCGCGATTCTTGCCGGGCTCCAGGCTGCCGACGCTCAGCACGAACGGCGACTCGATGCCGTAGCCGCGGGCGACGGCCAGCGCGGCTTCGCGCTCGGCCGGTACGTACTGCGCGCCGGCGGCCTCGTACACGGTCGTGATCTTCGCCGCTGGCACGCGCAGCAGGCGCCGGACGTCGTCGCGCACCGCGTCCGACGGCACGATGATGGCATCGGCGACGCGGGCCGAGAGGCGCGTGAGCGTCTGCATGTAGAGGCGGCGGGCGGGCGGATAGCGCTCCGGGATGCGAAGGAACGTCACGTCGTGGATCGTGACGACGCGGCGGCATCGCACGCCCGTGAGCGGCAGCGTGTGGTGCGTCGAGTGCAGCACGTCGATGCCGAGCGACGCGACCGCACGCGGCAGGCGGAGCTGCTCCCACGCCAGCCGCGCGACGCGCGAACCGGCGCCGACACGCTCCAGCCGCCAGTTCTTGCGGCCGGCGACGACGGCCTCGGCCCATGCGCCGCGCGTGAAGAGGGCGTAGCCGTCGTGGCGGTCGCGCTCGGCGAGCGCGCGCACAAGCTCGATCGCGTAGATGCCCGCGCCCGCGGGCTGCTGCGGCACCGACGTGGCGTCGATCGCGATCCTCACAGGTCACGCACCTGCATCGTGCGGCCCATGCGGCCGCGGTAGTAGTCGAGCGCGCCGAGCGCCATCGCGCGCAGCAGCCGCCACTCGCGGTGGGCGGCCATGCGCGCGGCGGTGCCGATCCGCGTCGCCCAGAAGTACGCGGTGAACTCGGCGTAGTCGAGGCGCGAGCGGGCGTGCTTGCGCACCAGGTAGAGGCGGTTGCGCGTGGCGTAATACTGCTTGAACGGCGTCATCCAGCCGCCGCCGCTGGAGCCGCTCTCGCGGTGGTAGATGACGGACGACGGCTCGTAGCGGACGCCGTAACCACGTTCCTGGGCGCGGCGGATGAAGTCGGTCTCCTCGTAGTACATGAAGAAGCGCTCGTCCAGCATGCCGGCGTCACGGAACGCCTGCGCGGGCACGAGCGCGCAGCAGAAGCTGGCGGTGGCGAGGCCGTCGCGGGGGCGGTCGGCCTCCGGCCCGGCGGGGCGTCCGCCGTAAGTGTCGCGGAAAAGGCCCAGCTTCCAGTCGAAGCCACCGGCGTGCGTGCTGACGAGCGCGTGATCGTAGTAGTAGAGGATCTTCGGCACGACCATCGTCCGCCCGTCCGCCGCGTCGACGAGGCGGCGCAGGAAGCCGGGCGTGAGCGTCACGTCGTTGTTGAGGAAGAGCGCGTAGTCGTCGCCGCGCTCCAGGCAGGCGCGGATGCCGATGTTCGCGCCGGCCGCGAAGCCGACGTTCTCGGCGCAGCGCACGAGCATGGCGGCGGGAAAGGCGGCGGCGATCGTGTCCATCGATCCGTCGGCGGAGGCGGAGTCGACGACGACGAGACGCCACGAGGGGTAGTCGATCTGCGCGAGCGAGGCGCAAAACTCGTCGATGAATCCGGCGCTGTTGTAGTTGACGACGACGATGGCCACCGATGGCGCCGCGTCAGCCATCGAGCGCGACCTCCGCGCGTCCGCAGTACGTCGCCAGCGCATCGCGCCACGGCCGCAGCGTGATGCCGAGCGCGCGGGCGCGGGTGTTCGCCAGGACGGAGTAGGGCGGCTTGCGCGGGCCGTCGTAGCCGGCGGCGCGCAGGTCGCCGGAGCTGACCGCCTCGACGGACGCGCCGGCCATGCCGGAGAGGCGCAGGACCTCGCACGCCCAGTCGTAGCGCGACGCCTCGCCTTCGTTCACGAGGTGGTAGATGTCGGCGGGTGCGGCCCCTTCGATCAGCGCCCGAATCGCATCGGCCAGGTCGCCGGCGTACGTGGGCGAGGCGACCTCATCGGTCACGAACCGGAGCGGGCGCCCCTCGCGGGCGGCGGTGCGTACCTTCTCGACGAAGTTGTTGCCGCCATCGCCGTAAAGCCATGACGTGCGGACGATGAGCGTGTCGGGGCAGGTGGCGACAGCCAGCCATTCGCCGTCGAGCTTCGACGCGCCATAGGCGTTGACGGCGTGCGCCTCCGCGTCCTCCGCGTACGGCTCCGTCGCCCAGCCGTCGAAGACCTCGTTCGTGCTGATCGCGATGAGACGGGCGCCGGCCCGCGCGGCGGAGCGCGCGACGTACTCGGTCCCGGCGATGTTGACGGCGCGCGCCAGGGCCGGCTCGCGCTCGCAGCGCGCCGTGTCGGTGAGCGCGGCGGCGTGGACGACAACGTCCGGGCGACGCATCTCGATCGCGGCGCGCACGGCCGTCGCGTCGGACACGTCGAGGTCCGCGCGGCCGAGCGCGACGACCTCGTGGGAGGCGAGCCCGCGCACGAGGCTGCGGCCGAGCTGTCCGTTCGCGCCGGTGATGAGCATCTTCACGGGCAGAGTCTATCGCGGCGGCTCAGCGGCCGCAGGGCGGTGGTCAGCCGGCGTACGGGCGGGCGTTGGCGAGGCGCTCGGCGTACTGGCGCTCGTAGAAGCGGCGGAAGTCGCCGGACTTGATCTTCTCCCACCACCAGCGGTTGTCGGCGTACCAGCGCACGGTCTGCTCCAGCGCCTCCTCGAAGCCGTAGCGAGGCTCCCAGCCGAGCGCCCGCAGCTTCGACCAGTCCATGTAATAGCAGGGGTCGTGGCCCTCGCGATCGTCGACATAGCGGATCAGGTCGTGCGGCTTGTCGAGCAGATCCAGGATCGCGCGGGCGACATCGATGTTCGGGCGGTGGTTGCCGGCCTGGATGTTGTACGCCTCGCCCGGCTCG
Source organism: Dehalococcoidia bacterium (assembly GCA_041494685.1). Lineage (GTDB taxonomy): Bacteria > Chloroflexota > Dehalococcoidia > DSTF01 > JACRBR01 > JBGQBE01. Next base: position 38,247 of record JBGQBE010000013.1, read on the forward strand.
CCGCGCTCCAGCAGCAGGAGCAGCGCGCGGACGTTGTCGTCGACGTGCAGGCGGTCGCGCTGCTGGAGGCCGTCGCCGTAGACCGGCAGCGGCTGGTCGTCGAGGGCGTTCGTGACGAAGAGCGGCACTGCCTTCTCGGGATACTGGTACGGGCCGATGTTGTTCGCGGGGCGCGCGACCACGACTTGCAGGCCGTGCGTCTCGGCGAAGGCGTGGCACATGAGGTCGCCGGCGGCCTTGCTGGCCGCGTACGGGCTGCGTGGGCGGAAGCGGTCGTCTTCGCGCATGGGGCGGTCCGGCGTCGCAGGGCCGTACACCTCGTCCGTGGAGATGTGCAGCACGCGCTGTACGCCATGCTCGCGCGCGGCGATCAGCACGTTGTAGGCGCCGCGCACGTTCGTCTCGATGAAGTCGGACGCGTCGTGGATCGAGCGGTCCACGTGCGACTCGGCGGCGAAATTGACGACGGCGTCGCAGCCGCGCATCGCATCGGTGACGGCGGCAGCATCGGCGACCGTGCCGCGCACGAAGGTGTAGCGGCCGGCATCGGCGATATCGCGCAGGTTGTCGGCGTTGCCCGCGTAGGTCATCGCGTCGAAGTTCACGACGGTGGCGTCCGCGCGCTCGCGCAGGACGTGGCGGATGAAGTTGCTGCCGATGAAGCCCGCGCCGCCGGCAACGAAGATCTTGCGCATCAGGGCACCCGTATCCGGCTGTAGTCGCCCAGCACGAGCGTGTAACTGCCGCCGCCGTCGCCCGCCGGCGCGGCCACGCCTGCGCCGCGCAACTCGGCGTTGCGGCCGATCGCGCTTTCGACGATCGGATGGCTGAGGCCGTCGATCACGGCGGCCTCCATGACGACGCTGGCGGCGATGCTGCTGCGCGCGACCGTGCAGTCGTGCCCGATGGACGTGTACGGTCCGACGTGCGCGTGTTCGATGCGCGCGCGCTCGCCGATGATGGCGGGGCCTTCGATGACGCTGTCGATGATCGTGGCGCCCGCCTGGAGCGTGACGTTGCCGCTGAGCCGCGACGCGGCGTCGACACTGCCGGGCGCGCGGTCGTCGCGCAGCTTGCCCAGGACGAGGCGGTTCGCTTCGAGCAGGTCGTCGTGCTTACCGGTGTCGATCCACGGCCCGCCGATGACGTCCGCGCCGACGCGGTGGCCGTGGTCGAGCAGCCACTGGATCGTGTCGGTGATCTCGAGTTCGCCGCGGGCGGACGGCTGGATGCTGTCGATGGCCTCGAAGACGCCGGTGGTGAACATGTAGATGCCGATGACCGCGAGGTCGCTGGGCGGCCGCTGCGGCTTCTCGACGACGCGCACGAGGCGCTCGCCGTCGAACGCGGCGACGCCGAAGGCGCGGGCGTCGTCGACGCGCTTCAGCAGGATCGCGGCGTCATCGTCGGATGCGGCGAACGCCTGCACCTGCGGCACGATGCCGTCGGGGAGGAAGTTGTCGCCGAGGAAGGCGACGAACGGCGCCTCGCGGACGCGGTCGCGGGCCAGGCCGATGGCCTGGGCGATGCCGCCGGGCAGCTCCTGCGTCACGTAGTCGATGCGCGCGCCGAAGCGGGCGCCGTCGCCGGTCTCGCGGCGCACCTGGTCGCCAGTCTCGGGGGAGACGACGATGGTGATGTCGCGGATGCCGGCTTCGACCAGGTTCTCGACGGCGTAGAACAGGATCGGCTTGTTGGCGATGGGCACGAGCTGCTTCGCGCCGGTGTAGGTGAGCGGCCGCAGCCTGCTGCCCTTGCCGCCGCTGAGCACGACGCCCTTGAGTGGACCCTTCATCGCCGCCAGTGTACCAGCGGCGCGGCAGGAAGCCGGGAGGGCGGCCAGGACGGGCTCCCGCTGGCCCCATCCGGTGGCGGCTGGCAAGATGCGGCGTACCCGGATCAAGAGCGACGGAGGCGAAGCATGGACGTGCGCGGCAAGACGGCGATCGTGACGGGGTCCGCAGTGGGCGTAGGCCGGGCGACGGCCATCGACCTGGCGCGGCGGGGCGCCAACGTCGTGATCAACTACACGCGCTCCGAGGACGACGCGCGCGAGGCCGTGCGGCTCGTGGAGGCGGCGGGCGGCGGCGCGCTGCTGGTGCGGGCCGACGTCTCGAAGGACGACCAGGTGCAGGACATGGTGCGGCAGGCCGTAGCGAAGTTCGGCGGGCTGCACATCCTCGTGAACAACGCGGGCATGACGCACTTCGTGCCGTTCGCGGATCTGGACGGCATGAAGGACGAGTTCTGGGACGACATCTACGCGGTGAACGTGAAGGGCACGTTTTTCGCGTCCCGGGCGGCGGCCAGGGCCATGAAGGAGAGCGGCGGCGGCGCGATCGTGAACATCGCGTCGGTGGCGGGCGTGCGCGCGATCGGCAGCTCCATCGCGTATGCGGCGTCGAAGGCGGCGGTGATCAACATGACGATGGCGCTGGCGCGCGTGCTGGGGCCGGAGATCCGTGTGAACTGCGTCGCGCCCGGCTTCATCGAGACGCGATGGCTGAAACAGGGACTGGGCGACAAGGTGTACGAGCTGGGCAAGGCGGCGGAGTCGAAGCGTGCGCCGCTGAAGGCCGTCTGCACGCCCGAGCACGTCTCGCAGCTCGTGCTCAGCCTGATCGAGGGGGCAGACCTCGTGACCGGACAGACGGTCGTGATCGACGGCGGCGTCGGCATCGCGGGCTAGCGCGGGCTCGCGCCCGCGAGAACAGACAACAGACAGCAGAGAACAGAAAGGTCGCCAGACAACTCTGCTGTCTGTTGTCTGTTGTTCTCCGTATGCAAGACTGAGATCGGCCCTGCCGCTGGAGGACGCGGACGCGGCTCCCGTTCAGCGCCACTGCAAGGAGTGGTCATGGACCGTTGGGAATATCGAGTCGTCTACGTGGATTTCAGGGGCAGGATCTCAAGTGAAGGGGTGGAGTACATCCGCCAGGGCGGTGAACACCGCACCGGGTTCGTTCGCGGCTACCTCGACAAGCTCGGCGAGGAGGGCTGGGAGCTGACCGGCATACTCCCCCTCATGAGGCCGGAGAGCAGCTACTTCATGCTCAAGCGCGCCGCGAAAGCGGCCGCCGGAGCGTCCGAAGGTTAGTTAGTCCGGCGCTGAGGGATCCGTGACCGGCCGCCCGCCCGGCGGCAGGGCCATTTGCGCAGCTTTGCGCGCGCATCGACGCGTGCCCGTACGCCCGCACGGCTGGTACCATGCCGACGATGGAATCCGAACGCCCGCAGGCGATCATCGAAGCCGACGACGAAGACGACGAAGAACTCGACGCCACGGCGGACGATGCCAACGAGGCGCCCCAGGTTCCATCGTATATCGCCGTGATCCGGATCGTCGCGGTCCTGGGCATGGGGCTGTGCGTGTCGTTCGGGCTCTTCATCTCGCTGGTCGGCATCAACGGCGTGCTCATCGGCGTGCCGGTGATGCTGCTCTCGATACCGTGCTACTACGGGATGCAGGCCGCCGAGCGCCTGGCGATGCGCGCCGAGCACCGTGCCGCCGCGCAGCAGGAGTAGGATCTCGCATCTTCTCCCATCGAGCAGCCTCATGTGACGGGCCCTGTCACGTGCCGGCCCGGCGACCTTGACGCGGCCCCCGTGGACACCTCCCATGCCGGTCTGTAGGATGCGGCGATGGCCGCACGCACCAGCGCACCCCAGGCGACGAACACGGCTACTGCGAGGTTGACCGGCGGCGTGCTCGCGCTCGCGCGACGCCACTGGCCCGGCATCGCGCTGATCCTGCTGCTGACGGCCGCCGTCGCCGGCCCGCGCTGGTGGCTGCTGTCCACCTCGCCGCCGGAGGGCCAGCGCATCCAGGTTGCGCCGTGGGCCGCCTCCGACATGGGATACGACCTGGCGCTCTTCTCGCCGTACATCCGCGACGCCTTCGACGGTGACACGACTCTGCACGCGGCGTTCAATCTGGGTGACCGCGACCTCTCGACGCCGCCGGGCTCGCTCTGGCTCGCCGCGATCGGCGCGGTCGGACGCATCACCGGCGACCCGTTCTCCGGCCTTGCGCTGGTTACTACGCTGACGGCCGCGGCGGCGTTGCTGCTGCTCTACGTGCTGGCGCTGGCGCTCACAGGCAGCCGCCTGGCGGCGGCGGCGGCGCTGCCGCTGGCGGCGTTGTTCGTCGGCGTCATCGTGCAGGCGGGCGGCATCCTGCCCTTGCGCCATGGCCACGTGCTGCGGGCGGTCCTGTCGGCGGACGGAGGGCGCGAGCTACACGCCTGGTTCCGCTTCCTGCCGCCCAGCGTGCCCTTGCCGGTGTTCCTAGCGTGCGCGCTTGCGGTCCCGCGGGCCGCCGAGACCGGACGCCCCGCCTGGATGATCGCGGCGACGCTGGCGCTGGCGCTGCTCATCTACACGTACCTCTTCTACTGGTCGGCGATGGCCGTCGCGCTGCTGCTGTGGTGCGCGTGGCTGTGGTATCGCCGCGACTTCACGATGCTGCGGCGCGTGCTGATCATCGGCGTCGCGGCGTCCCTGGTGGCGTCGCCGGAGATCGCCGGGCGCGTGAAGGACGCCTTCACGCTGCCCGCGGACGCGGCACACCGGTTCGGCCGCGGCGCGCGCGGCATCGATACGGGGCAGCTTTCCGGCGTGTTGCAACGGTTCGCGATCAGCGTGCCGTTCCTGTGGGCGCTGCTACGTGGTCCGGAGCGGAACCGGCTGTACGCGCTGCTGCTGGTCGTGCCGCTGGGGCTGGACCTGACGACGGGACTGGTGCCGCAGCCGGAGCACTACGTGACGCAGGTGTGGCACGTCTTCGCGCTCCCGGCACTGATCGCCGGCAGCGCCGAGCTGTGGAGCATGGCGCCGGGCATGTGGCGCCGCCCGGCGGCCGTCGCCATCGGCGCGCTGGCTGCGGCGGGCGTCGTCTATGTGGCGGCGATGCAGGTGCACGCGACGAAGCACACGCAGGCGCAATACTCGATGCCCGCGGACGACGCGGCAGCGTTCGACTGGATGGACGCGCACCTGCACGGCGACGACGTCGTCGTCAGCCCCAGCGTGAACACGAACATGCTGCTGGTCGCGCTGACGCCAGCGTCGCGCTACATCGACGACGGATTCTTCTCACGGCTCAGCGACGACGAGATCATCGACCGCTTCCTGCGCGCCCAGGCGGCGTTCGGGTACAGCGCGGACGACGTGTTCGCGCGGCTCGATCCGGCGAACGGCTACCCGACGTCCGACCAGGGCATCGCCGGCGCCGATCTCGAGCGGCACTTCGAGGAGTCGAGCGCGTACTTCCTGTTCAACTGGGAGATCACGCACCCGGACCTGATCGCGGATCGGCTCCCGGCCTGGCGGCAGCGCTACGCGTCACTGCTCGCGCAGCGGGACGTGTTGTCGGCGCACAACGCGGGGTATCTCTTCTGCGGCCACCGCGAGCGCTTCTGGGCGGCGGCTGCGCCGACGCCCGGCACCTACGTGCGTCTGTCGTTCCGTCAGGGCGACGCGGCGATCTACCAGATCGTCGACGCGTCCGCGCAGGGCGCGCAGGAGTTCGAGGGGTGCCGGTAGCCTACGCGGCGTCGCGCAGTGCGTCGTTCTCGTCCACCAGCTCGCCGCGTTCGTACAGGCGAATCAGCGCGGCGGCGATGCGCGGGTTGAACTGCGTGCCCGAGCAGCGCCGGATCTCCTCGACGGCCCATTCGACAGGCTTCCGTGCGCGGTACGGCCGGTCGTTTGTCATCGCGTCCAAGCTGTCCGCCACCGTGACGATCGCTGCCACCTCCGGGATATCCTCGCCGGCGAGCCCGGCCGGGTAGCCGGCGCCATCCCAGCGCTCGTGGTGGCAACGCGCGACGCTGGCGGCCAGTTCGAAGCCGGGGCGACCCTGGAGGAAGTCGTTGCCCCAGAGCGTGTGCTGCTTCATCACGTCCCACTCCTGGCCGTTGAGCCGCGAGGGGCTGCGGAGGATGCCTTCAGGCACGCGGATCTTGCCGATGTCGTGCAGTACCGCCGCGAGGCCGATCGCGGTGACTTCGTCGCCGTCATAGCCGAGTTCGCGGGCGAGCTGCTCGCTGATCGCCTGCACGCGGTGCAGGTGCAGGCCCGTGGACTGCTCGTGCGCCTCCGCCGCGGCGGCTAGCAACACGACGGTGTCGGCGCGTGCCTCGCTGAGACGGGCGGTCGCAAGCTGCAGGTCGCTCACGAGCGTGTCCATGCGGATGATGGCAGTCACCTGGTCGGCGACGGCCTTGAGGAACAGCACGTCGCGCGCATCGATCGATCCCTCCCTGCGCGTCGCGACGGAGAGGACGCCGACCAACTCATCCTGCCACACCATCGGCACCATGGCGGCGGCGCGGACGCCCGCGGCCTCGAGGATGGCGTGCTGCTCCGGCGAGAAGCGCGTCTCACTCTGCAAGTCGCGGATCACGACCGGACGCAGCGTCCGTGCGAGCACGTCGTGCAGCGTCTCGTTTCGATCTTCTGGAAGCGCCGCGTTCCAGGAGGCGACCAGTTCCGGTGAGATGCGGGCGAACGTACTTGTCGAGGTCTCCGTGTCGTCATCGACCATGAAGCGCACGACTTCGTAGCCGGCGCCGACGGAGAGGCGGTGGGCCACCATGCGCAGCTTCTCTTTAAGGTGTCCGGGCGACGTCAACAGCGGGACGATCTCGCCGATCATCTTCGCCGCGCGCTCGTCGGCGATGACGCCGCGGACCGGAGACGACGGATCGTGCATGCGGCGTTCCTTCTTCTCGCTGTACATGGCGTTGTCGGCGAGCCGGATCACGTCGTCCACGGTGGCTGCCTCGGACGGGTACATCGCCAGGCCGAGGCTGGCGATCACCGGGATCACGGAGCCGGTGGCATCGTCCCTGACGGTGGCATCTTCCAGTGCGGCGAGCACGCTGCGGCAGCGTGCCTCGGCCGCGCGTCGGTCCGAGACGGTGATGACCGCCAGGAACTCGTCTCCGCCGTAGCGGCCGACGATAGCCGCATGGCCGCGGAGCGCCGTGGCGACGGCGCGCAGGACGGCATCTCCCACCTGGTGGCCATACGTGTCGTTGACGGCCTTCATGCCGTCGACGTCGGCCATGACGACAGCGAATGGAGTGCCGGCGGCAGCGAGCCGCGCGAGATCCTCGGCGATGGCGGCGTGATTGCGGCAGCCGGTGAGGGCGTCGTGTTGTGCGCGCTGCACGAGCGCCGCTTCGGCGTGCTTCTGCTCCGTGACGTCGCGGAAGCTCCAGACGCGGCCCTCGATGACGCCGTCGTCGACCATCGGCCGCGAATAGCGCTCGATGACGCGGCCGTCGCGGAACCACAGCATATCCAGGCTTTCCTCGGTGCTGCCGTAGAGTTCCCGCACCTTCGCGGTAAACGCCTCCGGATCCGTCAACTGATCCAGCACGGTGGCGATCAGGCGATCATCATTGCGGAAGTCGAGCACGTCCTGGGGGATGCGCCACATCTCGGCGAAGCGCGTGTTCGCGTACGCCACTTGCCCGGCGCGATCGACGACGAGGATGCCGTCGGCCGTCGATTCGATCGTGGCGCGCATCAACTCCTCGTTGCCGCGGAGCGCGGCGTTCGCGGTCTGTAGCTCGCTGGTGCGGGCGGCGACGCGCGCTTCGAGTTCGCTGTTCGCGCGCTCGAGCGCGGCGTGGGCGGCGTAGAGCTGTCCCTGGATCCGGACGGCGCCATCGCGCTCGCGTCGGAGTTGGTGGCCGACCCAGTTGACCCACAGGCAGATGCTGAAGAAGACGCCGACGGCACCGAGGATGGTGGTGACGATGGCCTGTTCGTTGGTCCGCCGCAATGTGCCCTCTTCGAGGTAGACGTAATGCGGGATGGTACCGGTTGCATCAAGTACGGCGAGCGCGATGAACGCGCTAGACGCGGCAGCGGTGTAGATGAGCCCACGCTTCAGGTCGAGGAAGGTATTCGTGAAAATGAGGCCGAAGACGTAGGCGAAGGCGCCGAGCCAGGAGACGCCGCCGAGGAAGTAGACCATCAGCGTGTGGAAGGCGATCTCGGCGGCTAACATGACATAATGCGCCGCCTCAATGTGGCTGGCGCGCCGCAGGGCGAACACGGTCGGCAGGTAGATGACGAAGAAGGTCGCTTCGGCCGTGAGGGCCATGAGGAACGGCAGCGGCATCGGCATCCGCGCTATCCAGAGGATGACCCAGAACGCCACGAACAGGCCGATGACCGTCAGGCGGGCGATCGCCTGCGGCACCTGCTCCCGGCGCTTGCGGTCGAGCCAGCTGGCGGGCTCAGTGGCAACAGTCACGTAGGCCCCTTCCCAATCGGCTTGTGGAGTAGCCAGTCAAGTATCGGCCGGCGAGCACTCAAAGTTGAGATGCGAGTTACTCGTGCAGGAGCGACTTGAAGCTGAAACGCGCCCACGGCCGGACCGCTTCGGGAGGCACTCATCGGGAGGCACTCATATGCGGCGCGTGGCCCACCTCAGCGGTGCGCGCCGCCCGTCTCCTCCAGCACGCCGATACTGGCCAGCCGCTCCGACAGGAACGTCGCGCGATCGCGCCGCCGCACGGGCTGCCCGCAGTCGGGGCACACGTTGAACCGCGACAGCTTTTCCGTATAGTCGACCACCGTCTGGATCACCGCGCCGTGGCTCCACGTTAGCGGCGACACAGAGAGCGGCGCGTCGGTCTGCGGGTCCACCTGCTCGGCGAGCACGCCGCTTGGCAGGGCTCGCGAAGCCACCCACCGCAAGAGTTCCAGCGCCGGCGCCAGATCATCGGCGGTGTGTGCGACGGCGATGTGCCAGCGCGCCAGCCACAGCGTGCACACGAACCACGGGTTCCCGGGCACGCTCGCGTCCGCCGACCCGCGCTGATACTCGTCGTGCTCGTACCGCGCCAGGCCGCCGACGGGCGTCGGCACCCACAGCTTCTCCCGCATGTGCGCCACCGTGCTGGCGATGCGCGGGTCGTCCGCGTCGAACATGTCAAACAGGAACAGTCCGCACACGCTTGCGTCCACCGTCATGTCCGCCTCGTACGTGCCGTCGCCGACAGACGGGAAGATCGACCGCAGGAACCGCTGCTCGCCGTCGTGCCAGAGGTAGCGCTCCGCCGCCGACTTCATCCGGCGTGCGGCGAGCGCCATCCGCTGCGCGTCGTCCGTGTCGCCGAACACGGCGAAGAACCGCGCCGCGGCCATCAACCCCGCCCACGTGGCGGCAATGGTCCATGCGTGGACGCCGCGCCGCTCCTCCCACAGGTCGTACGATGGCTGCGGCAGCCCGTTCGCGTCGACGTACGATGCCATGAACTCCGCCGCCGGCCGAATCATCGTCCGGTATAGCGGCCGCACGAACTCCACGTCGTGGAACTTGTCGAAGTGGTGCCACAGCGCCCATAGCGGAAGGCCCGTCTCGTCCTCCTGGATCGGGAGCTGCCGCTCGCCGCGTTCCCACCATGCGTGCCAGGAGCTGGCCAGCGAGCCGTCCGTGTTGTACTTGTGCATCCAGTAGCCGTCTTCCGTCTGGACGCGCGAAAGAAAGTCGAAGAACGGCGTCGTCACGCCGTCATACCCGGCGTCGTCCAGCGCATGCGCCACCAGCGCCCCGTCACGCGGCCACACGTACGCGTATGTGTCCCGTGCGAACGACGCGATGTCGTAGTCCGTCGCCGCCACGATGCCGCCGTGGTGGTCGATCTGCGTCCGCACCGTCAGCAGGCTGCGCCGGAACAGCGAAGCGACATCATCGCCCACGCCGTTGAGGTCGTTCGGCTCCGCGTTCACCCACAGCCGCCAGTACGCCTGGGTGCGTGCCTGCAACGCCGCGGGCGTCTTGTCCAGAATCACCGAGTGCACGGTCTTCACATCTTCGTACGAGAAGCCGCAGGCCATCCAGTACCAGGCCGTCGTTGTCGCGCCCGGTGCCAGCGATACGTGGATCGCGCCCACGGAGTCAATCTCCCCCTGTACGACCGAGTTTCCGCTCAGCTCGCCGTCCTCCGCGTCCCGCCAGGTGCCTTCCTTACCGTCCGTCTCCTTCTTGCCGACAGCCCATTGGTCGAACCCCGGCGGTCCGTCCTCGACGCAGCCGTCCATCAAGAACCAGCGGCCGTCCTTGTAGTGGATTAGGGCCCGCCGCTGCGGGTCGAAGTACGCCGTGTCGCCGACCTCCGTCTCGTTGATGTGGAAGTCGTGGTGGAAGAACAGCCGCACTGCCCGCGGCCGCTGCGCACCGTTCGTCACCGTGAAGCGCCGGACCAGCGCGTATTCATGGAAGTCGACGACGTCGGTACAGACGATCGACAGGTCGCCGTCGGGGTGCGTCAGCGTGACGTGCGTGGCCAGCGTATCGGCTGCGTAGCGCAGCTCCACCTTCCACGTGTCGTGCACCCAGGAGAACGCGCCGTCGACCCAGACCCCGAGACCAAAGCGATGGCCCGCGGAATGGTTCTCGCGTCCGACATGCGGGAAGTAAATGTCGCGCAGGTGATACCTGCTGTCGAAGTTGACCAGCAGGTGCCCGTTCCCGATCGGCACGTCGCGCGGCATGGCCGTATTGTAGTGGCTGGGGGCGTCGGCCGGGGCGATCGCCAGCACGCCATCACGCGCGCCGTAATGCGCCACTCCCGCCTGTGTCGCAGACCGGGCGGACGGACGATGGCCGGCGAATTCTGAAGATATCCCCGTCGGGATCATGGCTCGGGCGGTGCGCGAGATGCCAGCGTGCCAATATTGCCGCTCCGGCAATTGCGGTGATCGCCGGTAGCGGCCTAGGGCAACGGACAGACCACCCTGCTCCGCTGGGCGGCCCATCCAAGGTTGTAGCTGGTGGAGACGGGGGAGAATTGAACTCCCCGTCCAGGTGAGAGACGCCCTGAGTATCCTACAAGCTTATCCCTACAGTTAGATCTCGCCGCGTCCGTCCGCTGAGGGCCCGTGCGTACGCGGCCAGCCGATGATCTTAGGCACGCAGTATCGGTGTCATGCGCGCAGCGCCCCGGACAAATCGTCGCTCATTCCCGCCCCGCCGGGGGTAGAACCGGGATGAACGTCACTGCCTAGGCAGCGAGGGCGAGTTGTCGTTCGCCGTTTATGTTTTGGCCACCAAGATTATGGAGGTCGATGGCCGCCCTCCGCCTGCAACTCAGATCCGCCGATCCCTGTCGAGCCCTTTCGTCCCCATAACGATCGGGCACCCGCAGGTGCCGCAGATGCTTCACAGCCATTGTAGCGCGTCCGGGAGGCGCGCTGCTGGGGCGGCAGGGCAGGGGGCCTCGCCCCCGCGGCTACGGGGTCCACTGCGGCGCGCCGGTGACGACGACATCGCGTAGCTTGCGGACGCCGCCGTTGCGGACGTCCACGTCGCTGAGGCCGCGTGCGGTGGTAACGTAGATATGATGGCCATCGCCGCTGTACGTCAGCGACGGCGCGGCGTCCTGCAGGGCGGCGAGCACCGTCGCCTGGCCGCCGGACGACGGCAGCGTGTAGAGGTCCAGCGGTGCCGATGGCGCGGCGGCGGCGGTAAACGCGACGGTCTTGCCATCGGGCGAGAAGCGCGGCGACATGACCGCGGCAAACTGCGCGCCCGGCGCCATCAGGGACGACGGTGCGGAGCCGTCGATCGCGGCGACGGACAGCGCTCCCGGCTGTGCCTGTGTCGTGTAGACGATGCGTCGGCGGTCGCGGGAGACGCCAAACGACGTCACGCCGTCGAGCACCTTGGTACGCTCGCCGGTGCCCGCGACGATGCGCTCCAGGGTGTAGATGACCTTGCCGCCGCCGGCCGCGCGGATCACCGCCAGCACGTGCAGGTCATCACTCCACTGCGGCGAGATCACGCGCAACGCGCTGCCGCCGTGCTGCAAGACCATGTGGGAGTCCGTGCCGTCGCGGTTCGCGACCTGCAGATCGGATACCGGATCCTGCGAGGCGCCGCCGGGCAGATCGTGCACGTAGGCGATGCGCTTGCCATCGGGAGACAGCGCGGGATCAGCCAATCCGATGCTGTTGCCGCCGACCGGCGCGAGCAGCAACTTCTCCGCCCCGTCGCCGAGGTGATAGCCGATGATGCCGCCGGGAGTCCCGTACAGCAGTTGACCGGGCCCGCCGCCACCGCCACAGGCCGCCACGGCGGCGCAGCATGCCAGCAGCGTGGACACGACGATTCGGGAGGGGAGGGCCCAGACGGCGCGCACTGCGATGGTCCCTTCCGGTCAGCGGACGCTATGTCGCATCGCGCGCTGGATGTCGCGTTCGGCGTCGCGCTTCGCGATCGCCTGGCGCTTGTCGTACTGTTTGCGGCCGCGCACGAGGCCGAGTTCGACCTTCGCCATGCCGTTCTTGAGGTACATGCTGAGCGGGATGACGGAGAGCCCCTTCTCGTTCATCGCGCTCACCCACTCGCGGATCTGCGCCTTGTGCAGAAGGAGCCGCCGCGGGCGGGTGGGCTCGTGGTTCTGCCAGCTGCCGGCGCCGTACTCGGCGATGTGCGCTCCGTACAGCCACATCTCGCCGTCGAGGGGCCGCGCGTGCGCCTCGCGGATGTTGGCGCCACCGGCGCGGATCGACTTGATCTCGGTGCCGGTGAGCGAGATACCGGCCTCGACGCGTTCGAGGATCTCGTAGTCGTGGAACGCCTTGCGGTTGGCGGCGATCGGCTTGATCTCTGCCATGGTCGTGCCGCTAGCCGCCGGCGCGCGTCGGCGTCGCCTTGGTCTCAGGCGTGGACGGCTCCGGCGTCAGCGCCTCGTGAGGCGTCGTGTCGGTAGCGCGCAGCACGTCGATCGCCTTCCAGAGCTGCACGTCGCGCCGTTGGTCGATGTCGTCGTTGCTCATGGTCACGGGGATGTCGGGGCGGATACCCACGCCGTCGATCAGCGTGCCATCTGGCGTCAGCCACTTGGCGATGCTGATGTAGAGCTGGCCGCCGTCCTTGAGGTCGTTCGAGACGTTCACCGTCCCCTTGCCGAACGACTTCTCGCCGACGATCGTCGCCCGGCCGTTGTCCTTGAGCGCGGCGGAGAGCACCTCCGACCCGCTGGCGCTGAAGCGGTTGAGGATGATCACGACGGGGATCGTCAGCGCGACGCCGCCGCTCTTCGACGTGAACTGGGTCTTGCCGCCGTCGCGCTCCTGCTCCGTGAGGATGGTCTTGTCTCCGTCGAGGAATTCGTCGGCGATGTCGGCCGTGATCCGCAGCAGGCCGCCGGGGTTGTTGCGCAGATCCAGGATCAGGCCCTTCTTACCGCCGGCGACGACATCGGTCAGCGCCTTCTTCATCTCGTCTTCCGTGGTCTCCGTGAACTCACGGATGTGGATGTAGCCGAGATCGTCGATTGTGGCGCCGGAGCCGTCCTTCAGCACGCCGCCGGGGGGCACCGTGGTGACGCTCTGGACCTTGATCTCGTCGCGCTCGATCTCGATCGTCTCTTCCTGGCCGCCGTCGGCGTGTTTGACGGTCAGCGTGACTTTCGTGCCACGGGGGCCGCGGATCTTCAGGACCGCCTTCTCCTGCGACCATCCCGCAGTCGACTCGCCATTGACAGCTTCGATGATGTCGCCGGCCTTGAGGCCAGCGCGCGCCGCCGGGGTATTCTCGATGGGCGCCACGATGATGATCTGGCCGTTCTGCTGCGCGACGGTCGCGCCAATGCCATCGAACTTGCCGGAGGGCCCGACGCTCGTCTTGAGGGTGTTCGGGTCGACATAAAACGTCCCGCTGTCGGGGAACGTCTGCAGCATGCCGGTGATCGCCGCCTGGTAGAGCGTCTGGTCGTCGACCAGGCTGGGGTCGACGTACTTCTGGTGCAGCAGTTGCAGGATCTGATTCAGGTTCGCGAAGTTGGCGTTCGTGGCGGAATTGCTATTACCCGCACTCCCGTTGGTAGCGCCATTCGACTGGCCTGACTGGACGTAGACGGTCTTGTCGCCGTGCGCGACGTAGCCGATCGCTCCGGCAAGGATGAGTATCGAGACGGCGAGGAGACCGAGTACGGTCCAGCGGGCGGCTTTCATTCCACCAGCACTCCTTTGCTGAGCCGTACGGAGGCGGGGCGCCCACGCCGGAGGTTGATTGAGCCGAAGTCTAGCATCCGCGTGAACCGGCGACCAATACGGGCGGCTGCCCGCGGCGGCCGCTCACGCGACGTCTGACTCCGGCTGGCCGCGGCCCCGGATACGCGCCTTTACCTCGTACAGCCGCTTGTCGGCGATATGGAGCAGCTCGCCCGCGGAGCGGGAGTCGTCCGGGCAGACGGCCATGCCGATGGCGATGCCGAGCTTCACGTCCTCGCCCTGCGATCCGAGGGCGGTGGCCTGCGTGACAGCGGCCTCGAGCTTCCGCGCCGTGGCCGCCGCCTCATCCGCGCCGGTGTTCGGCAGGATGACGACGAACTCATCGCCGCCGTAGCGCGCGCCGATGTCGCTGCCGCGGATCTGCGTGGCGATGACCTGACCGACGATGCTCAGGCACTTGTCTCCGAGGATATGGCCGAACGAGTCGTTGATCTGCTTGAAATTGTTCATGTCCATGAGGAGCACGGCGAGTGGCTGGCCGTAGCGAATCGCCCGTTCGACCTCGTGAGAGAGCTGCTCGTAGAAGTACCGGTGGTTGTAGAGGCCGGTGAGCGCGTCGCGGTACGCCATGGTGCGGAGGCGCTGGCTCAGCTCCTCGAGGTGCGCGGAGTATGCGCGCTCGAGGTCGACGTGCGTACTGCGGGAGTGAGCCGCCATGAAGATGCCGTAGGCGGCGCAGATCAGCAAGCCGAACAGGCCGATGGCGCTGGAAGTCGCTGTTGACATAAGCGATGGCCCGGCGAGGATCGCGGCAGCCGCCGCGGCCAGCAGGGCCAGGCCCACGAGCTTCACGACCGTGTCGGATGGACGACGTCCGCCGCGTCGAGACCCAGGCCGGGGGCCGACATCGTCCAGGATGCCGTGGCGGGCTTCCTTGGTCATATTGATACGCCGCGATGCGTCGTCGGCCGCGTACACGGACAGCGACACCGGGCATGGCACCCGGTGACGTGCGTGCGGACGCGGGACTGAACCGACGCTTCCGGCCAGGTCCTCCACATGGAGTATCGGAGTTCCCTTAGGTGGTCTTGAGAGGCAGTCGTGTGGCGAGGGAATCTGAGGGCCCGGCATGCGCACCGCACCGCAAGCCGCATCACCGCTACATAAGATTTATAGTGCGAAGTACAGCTTTGGCTAACGCGATGATGCGGCCGACGGTCCACGCCGGCCGCATCTGAATGCTTCGGGTTACGGGCGGGTCTCCCCGCTCTCGACGCCGCGCCGGGAGTTACGGAGGATGTCGATGACGGCGCTGAGTGGTGCGCTGTCGGCTTCGATCTCCCGCTCCGTCTGGACGATATCGACCAGCTCGGTGCTGGGTATCGCTGCCAGTGGCCGCAGGCCGACGCTGTTGCGCCAGCGTGCGATCATCGCGGACGTGGATGTGTGCAGTTCCTCGGCGCTCACGGGCTCATCCTTGGGCGTCCCGATGCCGCCGTCCCGATAGCCCGGGATGCTGACATCCGGGAGCTTCGGCATCGAGAGCGTGGGCGCCTTGATCTCCGGGATGCTCACCGCCGGCAGCGAGATGCTGATTTCGGGCATGTGCCGGCTGAGCGCGGGCGTCAACGCCAGCGCGAGCCCCACCGACATGGCGGCGACGACAAAGAGCGGACTGACGCCCTGCCAGGCCGCCGCCAGAGCGAGCGCCGCGATCACACTAGCGATGCCGTATGTGCGCCAGTGTTCGCGCGGCAGCCGCGGCATCGCCGGCATGCGCCACGGCCGGCGCTCGCGCCCCGCCGGCGCCGGGCGCTCGGCACGCGCGGGACGCTTCGGTCTCGACGCGATGGGCTTGATCGCGCCCGCTTCGATCAGCACGTCGTCGCGGAACGCGTCGTACTGCTCGCGCAGGCGCGGCGTACCGAGGACGCCGTATGCCTCGTTGAGCTCGTCGAGCATGCGGCGTGCGTGGTGATTCGTAGCGGCCAGGGCCTGGTACTTGCGCGCCAGGTGCCAGTACGACTGGTCCACCATGACGCCGTCGGCGCCCGGCGTCAGCCCCAGGATCTCGTAGTAATCTCGATCACTCATGGTGTGTCGGTGCCTCATCTGGATCGCGGGGGCCATCCAGATCAACGCCGGCGTGGTTCGGGACGTTTCTCGAACGAGTTGACGCGGCATCTCGCCGCTCCCCTACCGGGATGCGCGGCTCGCCGGCCTTCGTCAAGACACCCCATCGTGCCGCGACCAACCCCGTGTGCGGCACGCCCGACCCGGCGCGCTGCGCCGGAACGCCGGTTATTCCCTGACTCCCTTACGGGGATCATCGGCAGAACCCCTACCCGACTGATGCCGTGGTAGCGTGTCAGAGTTATGTCAAGTCTCGATTGGGCCTGGCCTGTCACATCCTCCTCTGTTCCCGCGTTCCATGGAGTAGAGAGGGGGATGCCGCCATGAACGACGCCACCGCCATCACCTCGGACGCCGTCACCGACTTTCGCGGGCAGATCATGTTCCGTTGCGGCGTCTGCCGCGTGGCTCTCACGAAAGAAGACTTCTTCGAGATGAGCCTGCGCCTTCCCGATTCGGGCGAGTCCAAGGACGACTACTGCGAAGCCGAACTGATCGACGAGATGTCGCACACCGCGTGCCTGCGCGCCGCTCGCGCCGGCTGACACGCAAGTTGACGTTGATGCCCGATAGCGATAGCGTGCGAGCGTCCCACAAAGGGGAGTAACTGGCCCGCCGACCGGCGGGCAGTCCGGATCGCCAGACCCGGCCTACAAGCCCGGTCCGGACAACCCCGCCTCACGCGGGGGCGGTGAGACCTTTGATGACATGTGTCATCGAAGGTCTTTTTTCTTGAGCGGGAGGCTCGGAAGCCGATGGACGTCCGCAAGTGGCGCTGGCCGCTGTTCATGGCGGCGCTCGCCTGGCCCGCAGCCACGCTCCGATTAGGGCTCTGGAGCACCGCGCTGCCGGCCGAGACCCTGTGCTACGGCCTGGCGATCGTGTCGGCCGCGTTCCTGCTGACGTGGTGCGCCGAGGCGGCGGAGCGCGACATCCCGCGCACGCTGGCGCTGGCGGGGTTGGCGCTTGTCGCCGTACTGCCGGAGTACGCGGTGGACATGCTGTTCGCCTGGAAGGCGGGCCGGGACCCGTCCTACGCGGCGTTCGCGACAGCCAACATGACGGGCGGTAACCGGCTGCTGGTGGGCCTGGGCTGGACGATGGTCGTGGGCATCTTCTGGCTGCGCACCCGCGGCAGCCTGCTGAAACTCGCCGAGACGCACCGCACCGAGATCGGCATCCTCGGCATCGCCACCGTCTACTCGTTCATCATCCCGCTGCGCGGCGGCATCACCCTGTTCGACGCGGCGTTCCTCGTGGGCCTCTTTGGCGTGTACGTCTTCCTCGCGTCACGCGGCGAGATCGAAGAGGAGTCGTCGCTCGTCGGTCCGGCCGAGACGATCGCCAACCTGCCGACGAGGCAACGAAGGAGCGTCGTGCTGGCGATGTTCCTCTACGCGGGCGCAGGGATCCTCGTCGCCGCCGAGCCGTTCGCAGACGGGCTGATCCAGACCGGAGCGCAGTTCGGCATCGATGAGTTCCAGCTCGTGCAGTGGCTGGCGCCGCTGGCGTCGGAGTTCCCCGAGTTCCTCGTCGCCGGCTTGCTGGCGTGGCGGCTGCGCCCGGACGCGGCGCTGGGCGCGCTGGTGTCGTCGAAGGTCAACCAGTGGACGCTGCTCGTGGGCTGCCTGCCGATCGCCTACGCGATCTCGAGCGGCACCATCAACCCGTTGCCGACCGATACGCGACAGACGGAGGAGATGCTGCTGACGGCCGCGCAGAGCCTGCTGGCCGTGATCCTGCTGATCAACCTGCGGATGTCGCTGGCGGAGGCCGGTGCGCTGGCGGTGCTCTTCCTCGCCCAGTTCCTGACGCCGCACTCGATCGTACCGCGCAACGACTTCGCTGCGATGTACTTCGTGCTCGCAGCCGTGTTCCTGGTGCGGCAGTACTTCGAAATGCGGCCGTTCATGCGCCGCGTCCCGGCGGCGCCGCCCGAAGTGCCAGACCCGCCGCCGGCTTGACAGGCGTATCCCGTCCGGCGGATCCTCTGCACCATCACGGATTCGCTGGAAGGAGTTGACGGATCGATCCGCATCAGGAATCGCAGGCGCTGCTCCGGCAGGCGCGCGAGCGCCACGCCGCGCACGACGTCGCCGGCGGCGTCGACCTCGCGCGGCGTGCGGTCGCGGTCGACCCGGAGAACGCCGACGCGCTGGAGCACCTGGCGACCGTACTGGTCACGCGCCGCGGCCAGTACGCCGAGGGGCTTGCGCTGATCGAGCGCGCGGTGGCGCTGCGGCCGGCCGACGCCGGCATGTGGTACGCGCTGGGCTGGTGCTGCGAATTCGCCGCCCACGAACTGCACCGGCGTCCGCCCGCGGGCGAGCACGTCCTCCCGCGCGCGCTCTACGAGCGCGCCGCCGAGGCGTTCCGCTCGTGCCTGGCGCTGCACCCGGACGGCAAGCTCCAGGGCGACGCCGAGGACCTGCTCGACCACGTCGAGAACACGCTGCTGTCGCTTTAGGCGGCGTGCGTTCGCACGTCCCCTGCCCTGCTCGTAGAATGAGCTTCGTAGCGCGCATCAGGTTCACGCCGCAGGAAGGGCAGATCCATGCCAGCAATCACCGAGCGTTATGTTGATCTACACCCCGGCTCGCGGCGGCTTCACGACCGCGCGGCGGCCCTCTTCCCGAACGGCGTCACGCACGACATGCGCCACACCTCGCCCTTCCCGCTCTACGTGGAGCGCGCGTCCGGGAGCCGCAAGCGCGACGTCGATGGCAACGAGATCATCGACTACGTCATGGGGCACGGCGCCCTCCTGCTGGGCCACCAGCACCCCGACGTCGTGCGCGCGGTGGCGGCGCAGGCGCAACGCGGCACGCACTACGGCGCGTCGCACGAACTCGAGATCCGCTGGGGCGAGCTGGTGCACCGCATCGTCCCGTCGGCGCAGAAGCTGCGCTTCACGTCGTCCGGCACCGAGGCGACGATGATGGCGCTGCGCCTGGCGCGCGCGTTCACCGGACGCGAGAAAGTGCTACGACTCTACGACAACTTTCACGGCTGGAACGACAGCGTCACGGGCCAGCCCGTGCGCGAAGAGACGGTGCCGCGCGCGCCGGGGCTGCCCCGCGGCTTTCTCGACGCTTCGATCGTCATCCCCCAGAATGACGTCGCAGCGCTCGAGCGCACGCTGCGCGAGGACGGCGGCCAGATCGCCGCAATGATCTTCGAAGGCACGGGCGCTCACTGGGGCACCAACCCGATCGACCTGGATTACGTGCGCCGCGCGCGCGAGCTGACGGCGCAGCTCGGCGTCGTGCTGATCTTCGACGAGGTGATCACGGGGTTCCGCGTCGCGCCGGGCGGCGCGCAGGAGGCGTACGGCATCACGCCGGACATGACGACGATGGCGAAGATCCTGGCCGGCGGACTGCCGGGCGGCTGCGTCGCCGGTCGCGCGGACATCATCGACCAGATCGCGATCCCGGACGGAGCGACGCGCGCGAACGGCAGCGCGCGCATCGCGCATCCCGGCACGTTCAACGCGAACCCGCTCTCGTCGGCCGCGGGATCGGCGTGCCTTGCGCTGATCGCCGATGGCACGCACCAGCAGCGTGCGGCCGCCAGCGCGGCGACGCTTGCGCGCGCTCT
This sequence comes from Dehalococcoidia bacterium, assembly GCA_041494685.1. GTDB lineage: Bacteria > Chloroflexota > Dehalococcoidia > DSTF01 > JACRBR01 > JBGQBE01. The sequence continues at coordinate 57,963 of JBGQBE010000013.1, forward strand.
GAACGCCGTGTTCCGCGACGAGTCAGTCGCCGGGTGCGTGTACGGCATCTCGTCGATGCTGCACGTCGCGCTGGGGATGGAGGAGCAGCCTCCCGACGGCTACGGCTGGGGCTTCGCGGCGCTGCCGGCGCCGCCGCCGCGCGCGTCGAACGCGGCGGACGGGGCGCTGCGGCTGGGCATGCTGAACGAGAGTGTGGACCTGATGGCGGGCGGCATGATGGTGTCGTCGGCGCACACCCAGGATGACATCGACCGCACCATCGAGGCGTTCCGGCGTACGCTGCGCGCGATGAAGGCCGAGTCGCTGATCTAGCGCTACTTCTCGGGAAACGTCACGAGCGACGTGGTGCTCTCGATGCCCGGGATGGTGCGGATCTTGTCGCTCAGGATCGGCGGCACCTCGCTCAGCGATTCGACCTGCAGCTCGATGACGATGTCGTACGGCCCCATCACCTCGTGCATCTCTTTCACGCCCTGGACATTGTGGAGCGCCGCAACCACCTCTTTCGTCGCGCCAGGGTTCGTCACTACGAGCACATAGGCCTTGATCACGGCTGCGCCTCCTGCATCTGCTTAACGGTATGATCACTTGCTCTGGTGGGGCGGACGGCGGATACTGGGAGTCGCGCCCGGCCCGCGGGCGCGCTATGGCGTATAGGTACAGCGATCGGGGCACCCACGTCAAACGGTGCGTCCTCCCAGAATCGGAGTTCCCGGACACGCCGCGAGCCGACCGGTGCGCTACAATGGTTCCGAAGCGCTCGTGCGCAGACTGACGTGCGAGCGGGCCGCGCCGGACAAGGGCGAGGCAGAGGCCAAACGTGGTCGAAGAGATATTTCAGACCGACCCCATCTCCGCTCTCGGACTTCCTCCCCCCGTCTCCATTGGACGTGATGCCAGCGTAGGCGCAGCCCTTGCGGCCGTGCAGAAGCACGGCATGGGCTACGTGCTCGTCGTCGACGCGGGCAGGCCCGTCGGGCTGATGAGCGAGCGCGAAGTCCTGATGCGGATCGTCGCGCGCGATGTGAAGTACGACGAAAGCGTCGACAAATACATGTCGCACGCCCCCGAGAGCCTGACGCTCAAGGATCCGATCGCGACGGCGGTGCGGATGATGAACGAGGGCGGAGAGCGCAACATCCCGATCGTGGACGAGACCGGGGCGGCGGTGGCCGTCCTGCGGACGCTCGACATTATCCACTTCCTGGCGGAGGTATTCCCGGCGCAAGTCATGAACCTGCCGCCGCGGCCTCACCAGATGATCCCGGAGCCGGAGGGGGCCTAGTGACAACGCTGACGAGAGAATCCGAACAGCCGGAGCATTCGGAAGTCCTGGAGCTAGAGCGGGTAACCATCCGTTTCGCGGGCGACTCCGGCGACGGTATGCAGCTCGCAGGCACGCAGTTCACGAAGACATCCGCGGTCGCGGGCAACGACATCTCCACTTTCCCCGACATCCCCGCAGAGATCCGGGCGCCGCAGGGCTCCCTCCCCGGCGTCAGCGGCTTCCAGGTCAGCTTCTCCAGCCAGGAGATCTACACCCCCGGCGACGCGCCCGATGTGCTGGTCGCGATGAACCCGGCCGCCCTGAAGACGAACCTCGCGGACCTGCCACGCGGCGGACTGCTGGTGGTGAACGAGGACGAGTTCAACGAGACGAACCTGAAGAAGGCGGCGTACGCAGCCAACCCGCTGGAAGACGACAGCCTCAAGGCATACCGGCTCTACCGCGTGCCCATCTCGGCGCTGAACTCCCGGGCGCTGGCCGACAGCGGGCTGACGGCGGTGCAGATCGACCGCTGCAAGAACATGTTCGCGCTGGGGCTGATGTTCTGGATGTACAGCCGCGAGCTCGACACGACCACGCACTGGATCGAGGATAAGTTCGGCAAGAACCCGAAGGTCGCCGAAGGCAACAAGGCCGCGCTGAAGGCGGGATACCATTTCGGCGAGACGACCGAGATGTTCGCCACGCACTACCACGTGCCGAAGGCGAAGCTGAAGCCGGGCCTCTACCGCAACATCACGGGCAACGAGGCGACGGCGCTGGGGTTCCTGACCGCGTCGAAACTCGCGGGGCGGCCGCTGTTCTACGGCAGCTACCCGATCACGCCGGCGAGCGACGTGCTGCACGAACTCGCGCGCTTCAAGCGCTTCGGCGTGAAGACGTTCCAGGCCGAGGATGAGATCGCGGCGATCGGATCTGCCATCGGCGCGTCGTTCGGCGGCGCGCTGGCGCTCACGGGCACCAGCGGCCCGGGCCTGGCGCTGAAAAGCGAGGCGATCGGCCTCGCGGTGATGGTGGAGCTGCCCCTGGTGATCATGGACGTGCAGCGCGCCGGCCCCAGCACGGGCATGCCGACAAAGACCGAGCAGGGCGACCTGCTCCAGGCGATGTTCGGACGCAACGGCGAATCGCCGGTAGCGATTGTCGCGCCGGCGACGGCGTCCGACTGTTTCCACGTGGCGATCGAGGCGTTCCGTATCGCGGTCAAGTACCGCACGCCGGTGATCTTTCTGTCGGACGGCTACCTCGGCATGGGCTCCGAGCCGTGGCTGGTGCCGGACTTCACGACGCTGCCGCCGATCGACCCGGACTTCGCCACGGACCCGGCGACATTCAAGCCGTACGCGCGCAACCCGGAGACGCTCGCGCGCCCGTGGGCCGTCCCCGGCACGCCGGATCTCGAGCACCGCATCGGCGGACTCGAGAAGGCGGACATCACGGGCAACGTCAGCTACGACGCCGCAAACCACGACAAGATGGTCCGGCTGCGCGCCGCCAAGATCGAGAAGATCGTGCAGGACGTGCCCGATCTCGAAGTCGCGGGCGACCAGTCCGGGGGGCTGCTCGTGCTTGGCTGGGGCAGCACGTACGGCGTCATCACGACCGCCGTACAGCGGGCGCGGGCGCAGGGCAAGAAGGTCTCGGCGGCGCACCTGCGCCACCTGAACCCGCTGCCCGCGAACTTGGGCGACGTGCTGATGCGCTACGACCGGGTGCTCATGCCGGAGATCAACCTGGGGCAGATGCGCATGCTGGTGCGGGCGCGCTACCTCGTCGACGTCGTGGGGCTGAACAAGGTCTCGGGCCGCCCCTTCACCATCGCAGAGATCGAGAACAAGATCGCCGAGCTCGTCGGCTAGTCAGAGGCAAGGACATGGTAACGGCGAAACGCGGTGAACCGGTCGGTGTGCTGTCGCGCAAGGACTTCGTGTCGGATCAGGAAGTGCGCTGGTGCCCCGGCTGCGGCGACTACTCGATCCTGGCGCAGACGCAGAAGGTGATGCCTGAGCTCGGCATCCCGCGCGAGAACATCGTATTCATCTCCGGCATCGGCTGCTCCAGCCGGCTGCCGTACTACATGAACACGTACGGCTTCCACAGCATCCACGGACGCGCGGCGACCATCGCCAGCGGCCTGAAGGCGGCGCGGCCGGAGCTAAGCGTCTGGGTGACGACGGGCGACGGCGACGCGCTGAGCATCGGCGGCAACCACCTGCTGCACGTGCTGCGCCGCAACGTGGACCTGCAGATCGTCCTGCACAACAACGAGATCTACGGTCTGACGAAGGGCCAGTACTCTCCGACGTCGGAATTCGGCAAGCGGACGAAGTCGTCGCCGTACGGCACGATCGACCGTCCGCTGCAGCCCCTCAGCGTCGCCATCGGAGCGGAGGCGACGTTTGTGGCACGGAGCATCGACGCGGACGCGCACCACCTGGTGGCGACGCTGGAACGCGCGTACAAGCACCGCGGCGCGTCGTTCGTCGAGGTCTTCCAGAACTGCAACATCTTCAACGACGGTGCCTTCGCGGAGTTCACCGCGAAGGAGGTGCGCGCCGACCGCACGATCGTGCTGGAGCACGGCAAGCCGATGATCTTCGGCAAGGAGCGGGACAAGGGCATCCGCCTCAACGGCACGAAGCTCGAGGTGGTGCAACTGGGTAACGGCGTCACCGAGACCGACTTACTGGTGCATGACGAACAGCGCGACGACCCATCGATCGCGTTCATGCTCAGCCGCATGCAATGGCCGGAGTGCCCCGTGGCGCTCGGCGTGCTGCGCGCCGTGGACCGACCGACGTACGACACGCTCATGACTGAGCAGATCGAGCACGCGATCGCGGCCGAGGGCGAAGGCGATCTGAAAGACATCTTCCTCGAAGGCGACACCTGGACGGTGGAGTAGCTATGCTCTGTCCCGAATGCCGGCACGACAACATCGAGGGCGTAGACCAGTGCGCGAACTGCGGGCACGACCTGTCGAGCCTTGACCACGCCGATGGCCGCGCCGGATCGGGCGGCCCGGCGTTCATCCACGAGCGGCTGCGGGAGATCCCCGCGCAGTCGCCGGTGCGCGTCGCGACGACCGACCCGGTGGGCTTGGCGGTGCGGCTGATGCAGAACGCGGATACCAACTGCGTTCTCGTGATGGGCGGCACGCAACTCGTCGGCATCATCACGCCATGGGACATCCTGCACAAAGTCGCCGGACCGAATGAGGACCTGAACGCCGTCACGTGCGGCCAGATCATGACCGCCGACCCGGTGTTCCTGCGCGACGACGATGAGATCGCCGTGGCGCTGAACAAGATGTCGATTGGGGGATTCCGTCACATCCCGCTGCTGCAGGGCGGCATGCCGACCGGCGTCGTCAGCATCAGCGACCTCTTCCGGCACATCGCGCACCACCTGGCGTAACGGCTACAGCACCGTCTTCGCGACCATCTCCAGGAACTTCGGCGGCCCGCCGACGAGCAGCGTCGTCATGATCGTCTCCTTCCACTTCGCCAGGTCGTCGCGGATCTTCGCGATCGGGCCGATCAGCGCCGTATCCTCGACCATCTGCCTGGGCACCGCGGCGATCGCTTCGCGCTTCTTCCCGGCGAGGTAGAGGTCCTGGATGCGGATGCACGTCTCCTCGTAGCCCAGCCGCGCCAGCACCTCGAAGTGGAAGTTCTGCCCGCGCGCGCCCATACCGCCCACATACAGCGCCAGCGTCGGACGGATCATGTCCGCTGCCGCGTCGATGTCGTCGTTCACGACGATCGGCACGCTGGCGGGGATCTCGAAGTCCGCCCACGAGCGGCGTGCGTTCGGCCGGGCGAATCCCTCGTTCAGCGCGTCGCGGTAGAAGGCGTTGCTCTTGGGTGAGAAGAACGCCGGCAGCCAGCCGTCCGCGATCTCGGCGGCCATGGCGACGTTCTTCGGGCCTTCCGCGCCGAGGAGGATCGGCACGTCGGCGCGCAGCGGGTGCACGGTCGACTTCAGCGCCTTCCCGAGGCCGGTGCCGCCGTGGTACGGCATCTGGTAGTGGTGGCCGGAGAACTCGACCGGCGCCTCGCGCGCCAGCACGCGGCGGATGATCTCGACGTACTCGCGCGTCCGCTCGAGGGGCCTGGAGTACGGCTGCCCGTACCAGCCCTCCACCACCTGCGGCCCAGAGGCGCCAAGGCCGAGGATGAAGCGCCCGTTCGACAGGTAGTCGAGCGTCAGCGCGGCCATCGCCATCGCCGCGGGCGTGCGGGCGCTGATCTGCGCGATGGCGGTGCCCATGCGGATGCGGGAGGTCTTCGAGCCCCACCAGGCGATCGGCGTCAGCGCGTCCGAGCCGTACGCCTCGGCGGTCCAGAAGGAGTCGAACCCCAGATCCTCCGCCGCGCGAATGCTCTCTTCGATGCCAGCCGGCGGGCCGCTGGACCAGTAGCCCGCTGAGTACCCGAGTTTCATTCCGCCCTCCTCTTCGCCGTCCGTGCCTCGCGGCGATCATACCCCGCGCTCCCGCGTCGCACGAGCGCCGGGGCCGCGCGTCCGATATGCTCACCGGCATCATGACGGGACGCCACGCCATCCACTACCGGCCGATGACAGAGGCCGACGTCTCCGCGACGATGCTGGTCCGCAAGGCGGCGCTCGACTGGCTGATGCGCAGCGAGGGCCGCGAGCCGCCCGTGTGGATGCCGGGACACAGCAGCACGCTCGACCACCTGGTGCGGACGGATCCGGACGGCGCGTGGGCCTGCGAGATCAACGGCACGCTCGTCGGGTTCGGCATGGCGCTGGTGCGCGGCGACATCTGGTTCCTGTCGCAACTCTTCGTGCTGCCCGACGTGCACGCGCTGGGCATCGGCCGCGAACTGCTGCGGCTGACGCGCGAGTACGGCCGCACAAGCGGAGCGCGCGTGTACTCCGTGGTGGCATCGACGTCGCCCGTGGGCCAGTCGCTGTACATGCGCGCCGGGATGTTCGCCGTCGGTATCGGCTATCGCATGACCGGGCCGTTCGCGCCTCTGCGATCGCTGCCCGCGCCGCCAGCGAGCGTGCAGGCCGTGGAGGGCATCGCCGCATGGCAGGACGACATCGCCGCGCTGGACCGGGGCGTGTTTGGCGCCGAGCGGCGGCAGGACCACGCCTTCTACCTCGGCAACCGCTTCTCCGACGCCGAGAGCACGTCGCTGGGCCTTGTCCGCGACGGGCGGCTCATCGGCTACGCCTACACGGACAGCGATGGGTTCCTCGCGCCGGTCGCGGCGTACGAGCCGATCGACCAGGCGCCGCTCCTGCGCATGGCGGCGGACTGGCTGGCGGCGCGCGAGGTCGAGACCGGCAGCATCTGGGCTGTCTCGCACAACCACACCATCATCAGCGCGCTGCTGGCGGCCGGCTGGCGCGTGAACTCCTGGTCGTTCCTGCTCACGTCGGAGCCGTTCGGCCAGTTCGACCGGTACCACCCCGCCGGCGGCGTCCTGCTGTAACGGCGCTATCCCGGCGCACGGGGTGGGCCTATACTGGGGCGACGCCTCCGCACGCTGGAAACCGAAGCTGATGGCCACCGCATCCGACTCCATCTCCGCCCCCGCGCACCGACCGGTGACGCGCGCCTGCGTGCGCGAGCTGGAGCGCGTACTGGGCCGCGAGCGGGTGCTATCGACGCCCGAGCAGCTCATCGCCTACGAGTACGACGGCACGATCGAACGCGGCACGCCGCAGGCGGTCGTGTTTCCGGAGAGCACGGAGCAGGTGGCCGCGGCCGTCAAGGTGGCGCACCGCTTCGGTGTGCCGGTGATCCCGCGCGGCGCAGGCACCGGCCTCAGCGGCGGCGCGATCGCCGCGATCGGCGGCGTTGTGGTCGCGCTCACGCGCATGAAGCGCGTGCTCGAGGTCGACCCCGCCAACCGCATCGCCATCGTCGAGCCGGGCGTCGTGAACTTGGACCTGAGCCGCGCCGTGGCGAAGCATGGCCTCTACTACGCGCCCGACCCGTCGAGCCAGCGCGCCTGCACCATCGGCGGCAACGTCGCGGAGAACGCCGGGGGCCCGCACTGCCTGGCCTATGGCGCGACGACGAACCATGTGCTTGGCATGGAGATCGTGCTGGCCGACGGCGAGGTGACGTGGATCGGCGGACGCACGCGCGACCTGCCGGGCTATGACCTCGCCGGCGCGTTCGTCGGCAGCGAGGGCACGCTTGCGATCGCGACGAAGATCGCGGTACGGCTCATGGCGCTGCCCGAGTCGACGCGCACGCTGCTGGCGATCTTCAACACCGTGGACGACGCGAGCAACGCGGTCTCGGCGATCATCGCAACGGGCATCCTGCCATCGGCGCTGGAGATGATGGACCGCAACATCATCGCGGCTGTCGAGCCGGTGCTGCACGCCGGGTTCCCGCTGGACGCGGAAGCAGTGCTGCTCATCGAGGTCGATGGACTCGAGGAGAGCACCGTAGAGCAAGCAGACGAGATCCGCGTAATCTGCGAGCGGCACGCGGCGCGCGAGGTACGCGTCGCGGTGGCGCAGGCGGCCCGTGACCTGCTCTGGGCGGGGCGCAAGACGTCGATCAGCGCGCTGGGGCGACTCTACCCCAATTACTACGTGCTCGACGGCGTCGTGCCGCGCACGAAGCTCCCTGACGTGCTGCGCCAGACATACGCGATCGCGGCGAAGTACAAGCTCGACGTGGCGAACGTCTTCCACGCCGGCGATGGCAACCTGCACCCTAACCTGCTCTTCGACGAGCGCGAGCCGGGCGTGAAGGAGCGCGTGCTTGAGGCCGGCGCCGAGATCATGCGGCTCTGCGTCGACGCCGGCGGCAGCATCACCGGCGAGCATGGCGTCGGGCTGGAGAAGCGCGATTTCATCGCCTGGATCTTCGACGAGGCCGATCTGGCGGTGATGGCGCGGCTGAAAGCCGCGTTCAAGGCGGGCGACGAGTACAACCCGTGCAAAGCGTTCCCCACCGGCAAGGGATGCGGCGAGGTAACGCAGGCGCACATCCAGCGCCTCGCCGGGGCGATCGGACCGGACATCTATGTCTAGGGCAGCCACGGCGCCGTCGATCGATAATTTTGTCGCTGCGATTAGACCGTCTCTCGAATCTGACGCGGTCTCCGCAGTACGCCTCGGCGAGTTCGCGGTCGACGGCATGACGCCGGAGATCGCGGTGACGCCGAACTCCGTCGAACAGCTCCAGAGGGTCCTGACCGAAGCGCGCGAAGCGCGGCTGGCGACCGTCGCTATCGGCGGTGGCACGCATCTCGGCGCGGGCAACGCGCCCGCGGCGTACGACGTGGCGATCTCGACCGCGCGCCTCGACACTACTTTCGAGCACGAGCCGGCGGACCTGACAGTGACCGTGGACGCCGGCGTGCGGCTCGCCCTCGTGCAGGCACGGCTCGCTGAGCACGGCCAGACACTGCCGCTCGACCCGCCGTGCGGCGACGACGCCACGATCGGCGGCGTGCTGGCGGCGAACGCGCACGGGCCGCTGCGCCACGCCTACGGTACCGCGCGCGACTGGCTGATCGGCATCCGGGTCGTGCACGCGGACGGCGCCACGAGCAAGTCCGGCGGGCGCGTCGTCAAGAACGTGGCGGGGTACGACATGCACAAGCTGTACGTCGGGTCGCTCGGCACGCTCGGCGTCATCGCGCAGGCGACGTTCAAGCTCGCGCCGCTGCCACGTGCGCAGACCACGGCCGCGGTGGCGTTCGGCACGGCGCGCGAGGCATGCGCTTTCGTCATCGCCGCGCGCGACGCCGGGCTTTCGCTGCACGCCGCGGAACTGCTCTCGCCGCCGGCGGCGCACGCCGTGATGGAAGATGCGCGCTGGATCGTGCTGGCGCGCGTCGCGGGAGGCGCGGCCGGCGTCGAGCGCAGCCTGCGCGAACTGGCACACTTGGCGGAAGAGACGCGGGCGGGCATCGACGAGGGCGACGGCGCGCCGGCGTGGCAGCGCTGGTCGCGGGCGTTCCGTCCGGGCGTGCTGTCGCTGCGTGTCAGCGTTATGCCGTCCGCCATCGCGGACACGGTGGAGGTGCTGGACCGCGGCTTCGCCGGCGCGGCCGCGCAGATGTCCGCGACCGTGACGGCCGGTCTGATCCGCATCAACCTGGAGCCCTCGCACGAGGCGCGCGCCGCGGCGCTGGTCGCGCGGGCGCACGAGGTTGCGGCGCGCGCGGGCGGCACCGTCTCCATCGATGCGGCACCGGCCGTGTTGAAGCGGGAGATCGACGTGTTCGGACCACTGCGCCCCGACTTCGCGATCATGCGCCGGCTGAAGGAGCAGTTCGACCCGCAGGGCGTCCTGTCGCCGGGCCGGTTCGCGGGGAGGCTGTAGTGACGGCGACGCACGAGCACACGCGCGCCGCGGGCCACGCGCCGACGCTCGCCGAGGACATCGCCCGCTGCGTGCACTGTGGCTTCTGCCTGCAGGTCTGCCCGACCTACCTGGAACTGGGCATGGAGACCGACTCGCCGCGCGGTCGCATCGCACTGATCGACGCGCTATCGACCGGTCGCGCGCAGCCGACGGCGCCGGTGCTGGAGCACCTCGACCGCTGCCTCCAGTGCCGGGCTTGCGAGACGGCGTGCCCGTCGGGCGTCGCGTACGGGCGGATCATGGAGACGGCGCGCGCCACGGTGCTGGAGGGCCCACGGCAACCGCTCGCGTGGCGCCTGCGGGTAGCGGCGCTGCGGGCGACCCTGCCCTACCAGTCGCGGCTGACGGCGCTGATGCTCGGCCTGCGCACGTACGAGCGCTCGCCGCTGCGCTCCCTTCTACGCCGCTCTGGAGCGCTGCGGCGCATCTCGTCGGGGCTGGCGCGGGCCGAGGGGGCGCTGCCGGAGCCGGCGCCGCGGGCCTTCGTGCCGCCGGCCCAGCCGGAGGGATTGACGCGGAGTGTCGCGCTGCTCACCGGCTGCGTGATGCCGCACCTGTATCCGCGCACGCACGCGGCGACGGTGCGCGTGCTCAACCGCCTGGGCTACCGCGTGATCTTCCCGGAGCAGCAGACCTGCTGCGGAGCGCTGAACCTGCACGCCGGCGACCGCCGCTTCGCGCGGGCCCTCGCGCGACGGAACGTCGACGCATTCCTGGGCGCGGACGTCGAGGCGGTGATCGTGAACTCCGCCGGTTGCGGCTCGGCGATGAAGGAGTACGGCGAGCTGTTGGGGCGCGACGCGCGGTACGCGGAGCGCGCGCGGCAGCTCTCGTCGCTGACGCGCGATGTACTGGAGTTCGTCGCGACGCACGACCTGGGGCCGCTGGGCTTCGTGCTGGGGGCGGTAACGTACCAGGACTCGTGCCACCTGGTGCACGCCCAAAAAGTCGCGAAGGCGCCGCGCGTCGTGATGGGCGCGATCCCGGGGCTGGAGCTGCGCGAGCTGGCCGCGCCTGACCGCTGTTGCGGCAGCGCCGGCATCTACAGCTTCGTGCAGCGGGAGATGGCGCAGCGGCTGCTGGACGCGAAGATGGACGACGTGCAGGCGACCGGCGCCGTCACCATCGCGACCGCGAACCCCGGCTGCATGACCCAGCTGGAGGCCGGACTCCGTCAGCGCGGCATGGACGGCCGCGTTGTGCACGTGATCGAGCTGCTCGACGAGGCGATGCGGGCCGCGGACGCGCGGCGGAACGGACACGCGCAGCCGTGAAGCCGATACACGTCCGCGCCGAGCCCGGCGACGTCGCCCCGGTCGTGCTGCTCGTCGGCGACCCGGGGCGCGCCGTGCGGACGGCGGAACTGCTGGACGACGCGCGCTGCTACAACGAGTTCCGCGGCCTCATCGGCTATACCGGCACATGGAGGGGGACGCGCCTGTCCGTGCAGACGACGGGCATGGGCTGCCCCAGCGCCGCCATCGTCTGCGAGGAAATGGCAATGCTCGGTGCGCGGACGCTGATCCGGCTGGGCACGTGCGGCGCGGTACGGGCGGAGATGCGCGCGACCGATCTCGTAATCGCGACAGCGGCATGCCCGCTGGACGGGACGACGCCCACGTACATGAGCGGCGACCCGTCCGCGCCAGTCGCCACGTTCCGCGTGACGCGCGCGCTCGTCGCGGCGGCAGAGGCGGCGGGCGTGCGGCACCACGTGGGCGTTATCGTGACGGAGGACGCGCTGTACGCGGTGCGCGACGCCTGGGCGGAGCGCTGGCAGGCGCGCGGCGTGCTGGCGCAGGAGATGGAGGCCAGCGCGATCTTCACCGTGTCCGCGCTGCGCGGCATGGAAGCCGGCTGCGTGCTCGTCGCGTCGAACCACGCCGGGCACCACGAGCGACTGCCCGACGCGGAGCTCCAGCCCGCCATCGACGCGATGATCCGCATCGGCCTCGAGGCCGCGGTCGCCCTGAGCGGTTAGGACAGCTTCGCGCGCACCAGGTCCGCGAGGGACGTCTCCGGCCGCGCGCCGTAGTGGCTGATCACCTCGGCCGCGGCGATGGCGCCCATACGGCCGCAGGTGCGCAGATCGCGCCCCAGCGCGTAGCCGTAGAGGAAGCCTGAAGCGTACATGTCGCCCGCACCCGTGCTGTCGATCACGTGTGCGACCGGCTCCGCGTCGATCACGTGCACCTCGCCGTCGCTCACGATGACGGAGCCCTTCGCACTGCGGGTGAGCGCCGCCACGTCGCACTTGCCGCGGACGCGCTGCAGCGCCTCGTCGAAGTCGTCGACCTGGTAGAGGGACATGATCTCGTGCTCGTTCGCCAGCAGGATGTCGACGTGGTTCTCGACAAGGTCGAGGAACTCCTCGCGGTGGCGCTCGACGCAGAACGGGTCGGAGAGCGAGATCGACACCTTGCGGCCGGCATCGTGGGCGATGCGAGCCGCCTTGAGGAACGCCTGCTTCGCGCCCGGCGGGTCCCAGAGGTAGCCCTCCATGAACGTGATGCTCGACGCGGCGATGAGCTCCGGGTCGACGTCATCCGGCTGGAGGTCCTGCCCGGCGCCGAGGAACGTCTGCATCGTGCGCTGCGCGTCGGCCGTGACGAAGACGAGGCAGCGGCCTGTGGGCAAGCCCGTCGGCGCCGGCGGCACGTCGTAGGCGACGCCTGCGGCGCGGATGTCATGCCGGAACACCTGGCCGAGCTGATCGCCGCTGACCTTGCCGATATACGCGGCGCGGCCGCCGAGCGACGCCACGCCGGCGATCGTGTTCCCCGCCGAGCCGCCGGAGATCTCGAGCGCCGGCGGCATGGCCGCGTAGAGGGCCTCGCCGCGTTCGCCGTCGATAAGCGTCATCGCGCTCTTCGTCAGGCCGTGCCGGTCCAGGAAGGCCTCGTCCGTGTGTGCGATGACGTCCACCATCGCGTTGCCCATGCCAACCACGTCGAACCGCGTCTCTGCCACCCCGGGCTCCTCTCTGCTCCGCCACGGGATACCCGGCGGCGGGGCCGGTGTCAATGCGACGCAGGCTGTCGCGCCGCTGTGCTAGCCTGCGCCGCATGAGGAGACCCGCACGCCGTCGCGCTCCCTGGCTCGCGTTCGCCGCGCTGGTGGTGCCCCTCGTCGCGGCGTGCGCGGTCGATACGGCCTCGCCGGCGCCCGGCGCGACTACGCGGCCGGGCGCCACGACCCCCGCCACGAAGGCGGCGGTGGCGCTGCCGGCGTGCGCCCCGCCCTACCCGGCAGGCGCGCCGACCGCTGACAGCGTGCGCTGCGCCGACCCCGCACCGATGCAGGCGGCGCGCGTCATCCGCATCGTGGACGGCGACACGCTGCACGTGGACCTCGCCAGCCGCGACGAGACCATCCGGCTGTACGGCATCAACGCGACGGAGGTGGGCCAGCCTTGCTCGGCGGAGGCGACCGCGCAGCTTCGCGCGCTCGCCGGCACGCAGGTGCGGCTGCTGCCGGACGCGCGGGATCGCGACCGCTACGGCCGGCTGTTGCGTTATGTCTATACGCCTGACGGGCGCAGCATCGATGCGGAGATCGTCGCGGAGGGACTGGCGCACGCTTGGACATCAGACGGTGCGCTGCGGTCTGCGATCATCGCGCTGGAAGGGCGCGCGCGGGCCGAACACATCGGTTGTCTCTGGACGCAGTGACGCGGCCCAGCCCATATGACACAGGGCGCAGTCCCTGTTACCATCCGTTGGGAAACGGCAAGGATTGCTCGAGGAGGATTGCAGTGCGGAAATACATGTTGCTGGCGGTGCCCGTGATGCTGCTGGTCGCGGTGGCGACGGCGTGCGGTGGGGGCGGCAGCAAGACGGTCAATATACCGGGCGGCGGCAAGGTCAGCGTGAACACCGACAAACTGCCGGGAGACTTCCCGTCGGACTTCCCGATCTACAGTGGCGCGAACTACCAGGGCAGCGTCTCCGGCGGCAGCACGACCGCGAAGGGGATCGCCGCGACCTGGCAGACGGGCGACAGCGTCGACAAGGTGAAGTCGTACTACAACGACCAGTTGAACGGCAAGAGCAACTGGAAGCAGGTCGCCACCACCGACAGCAACGGCTCCGTGTCGTTCATCTTCCAAGGCAAGGACGACTCGACTAAAGGCGGCGTAGTCGTCATCTCCACGCAGGACAACAAGACCCAGATCCTCGTGTCGGTCGGCAACGACCTGGGCGGCAGCGGCAGCGACAGCACGCCGTCGGACAGCAGTTCGAGCGGCGGTTCGTCGTCGTCCGGCAAGACCTCCACGCCGTCGAGCGGCAGTGACAGCGCCACCCAAGCGCCGTCGTCGCAGCCGCTGCCCGCCGAGGCGACGCTGTCCAGCGACTTCCCGAAGGACCGTGTGCCCTTCCCGAGCGGCGCGCGCGTCACATCGACGAGCAACATCGCCAGCGGCGGCCAAAACATGTACATCGTCGAGATCTACGTGAAGGATTCGCCGGACAACGTGAACGACTACTTCAAGAACGAACTGCCGAAGCACGACTGGACCAGTTCCACGACGGGCAACCAGAGCGGCCAGTTCTTCCAGGCCTGGGGCGGCGCCACGGAGGGCGAGGGCGTCATCGTCTCGATCGAGAAGTCGGACACCGACGGATACGCCAAGGTGTCGCTCTCGGTCACGATCAAGGGCTAGGACTGCCCGCTCGCAGCATCGCATCTCCATCGAGGGCCTCAGCCGGTTGGGCTGAGGCCCTCGTGTGTGGTTCAATCCTTGTGCCGGCATCGCCCAACGAAAGTCCGCGATGATCTCTGTCGAAGAAGCGCTCGCACGCATCCTGTCGCACGTCAACCTGCTTGAGCCCGAGGAGCAGCAGATCCTCGACGCGCTTGGCCAGGTCGTGGCTGACGACGTGGTCGCGCCGCTCGATATCCCGCCGCTGGATAACACCGCGATGGACGGCTACGCCGTGCGCGCCGCCGATACCACGGGCGCGGACGAATCTTCGCCGGTCGCGCTGCGCGTCGTCGGCGAACTCGCTGCCGGGTACGTGTTCGACGGCGAGGTGACGCCCGGCACGGCGGTGCGCATCATGACCGGGGCGCCCATGCCGCGCGGCGCCGACGCAGTCGTGCCGTTCGAGGAGACCGACGAGCCGTCCGGCCGCGCATTCGGATCGTTCGCCAAGTCGCGCGACGTGGTGGGCGTGCTGAAGGCGACGGCTCCCGGCGCGAACATCCGTCGCGCGGCGGAGGACGTGCGCCGGGGCCAGCCGATCATCCCGAAAGGCACCGTGCTGCGCCCGGCGCAGATCGGCGTGCTGGCGTCGCTGGGCATGGCGACCGTACGGGTCCACCGCCGCCCCGTCGTCGCGATCCTGTCCACCGGCGACGAGGTACGAGAGCCGGGTGCGCCGCTGCAACCGGGGCAGATCTACGACAGTAACGCCTACAGCGTCTCGGCGATGGTGCTGGCGAACGGCGGCATCCCGAAGCGGCTGGGCATCGCCAGGGACACCGTGGACGCGCTGACCGCGAAGCTCCGCGAGGGACTGGACGCGGACATGCTCGTTACGTCCGCGGGTGTCTCGCGCGGCGACTACGACGTCGTAAAGGACGTGCTGGCGAAAGAGGGCGAGGTCGACTTCTGGACCGTCCGGATGCGGCCGGGCAAGCCGCTCGCGTTCGGCGAATTCCGGTCGGGCGGGCGGCGCGTGCCGCACATCGGCCTGCCCGGCAACCCGGTCAGCTCCATGGTTTCGTTCGAGCTGTTCGGCCGGCCGGCGATCTACAAGATGCTCGGCCGCACTGACTGGGAGCGCCCGCGCGTCCGCGCCATCGCCGAGGAGGCGATCGCCAACACCGATGCGCGCCGCGTCTTCGCGCGTGCGATCGTCACGCAACGCGACGGCCGCTACTACGCGGCGCTGACCGGGCCCCAGGGGTCGGGCATGCTCACGTCGATGGCGCAGGCGAACGCGCTGGCGGTAGTACCGGAGGACGTGCCGGGCGTACAGCCCGGCGACGAAGTCGACGCGATCCTGCTGGACTGAGCTACATCTCCATGCCGAACCGCGAGAAGCCCGCGCCGGCCTCGCTGTACTCGCTTTCGACCGCGTCGACGCGGGCGAAACGCGGGCCGGTGTGCAACATCTCCAGCAGCGCCGCAAGCGCCTCGTCGTCGCCCTCAGCGACCAGTTCGACACACTGGCCATCGTCGCCGTTTCGCACCCAGCCCGTGATACCGCGCGAGGAGGCTTCGTGCCGCACGAACTCTCGAAATCCGACGCCCTGGACGCGTCCCTTCACTACCGCCTGCAGCCGTCTCAGCAGTCACCTCCCGTTGCCCCCGGAAAGTCGGGCTGAGTATACGGCGTAAACGTGCTTCCGTGCTATCCTCCCCGCGATGCGCATCGTATTCATGGGCTCTCCCGAATTCGCCCTCCCGTCGCTCAGGGCGCTGATCGAGGCCAAGTACGAGGTCATCGCCGTCTATACGCAGCCGGACCGGCCCACGGGCCGCGGCCGCAAGCTGGCGCCGCCGCCGGTAAAGGCGCTGGCGCTGGCTCACGGGCTGCCCGTCCACCAGCCGCGCTCCATCAGCAAGCCCGAGGCCGTGGAAGCTCTGCGGGCCCTGCGGCCAGACCTCGGCATCATCGCAGCCTACGGCCAGATCCTGAAGCAGCCCGTGCTCGATGCCTTCCCGCTCGGCGTGCTGAACGTGCACGCTTCCCTGCTGCCCCGCTGGCGGGGCGCGGCGCCGATCCCGGCCGCGATCCTGGCCGGGGATGCGCGCAGCGGTGCGACGATCATGCGCGTGGCGCTGGCGTTGGACGCCGGACCGATGCTGGCGCGCGTGGAGGTTCCGATCGCCCCGGACGACACAACGGCCACGCTGACGGAGAAGATCGCCGTCGCCGGGGCGCGACTGCTGCTCGACGTGCTGCCGCGGTACGCGGCGGGAGCGCTCCGGCCGCAGGGCCAGGACGACGCGCTGGCAACGTACGCGCCGCAGATCGCGAAGGCGGACGCGCTGATCGACTGGTCGCGCGAGAGCTCCGCACGGATCGAGCGGATGGTGCGCGCTTACGACCCCTGGCCCGTCGCCTACAGCTACCTCGCCGGTGCGCCGCTGCGCC
>JBGQBE010000014.1:0-61803 GCA_041494685.1 Dehalococcoidia bacterium
AAGTTGCAGTACAAGCTGGCGGCGATGGTGCTGAAGCCAGCGCTGATGGCGATGCGCGACCGGATGGACCCGGGGACGTACGGCGGCGTGCCGCTACTGGGCGTCAACGGATTCGTGATGATCGCGCACGGCGCGTCGGACGCACGCGCGATCAAGAATGCGCTACGCGCCGCGAGCGAGGGCGCACAGTCCGGCATGGTCGACGCGATCCGCGCCGTCCAGGGGCGGCACTGAGCCGGCCGGGCGTTCCGTCCGCCGATCGCTCCAGGCAACCTAGAATGGCAACCCCTTGAGCCCGTGCACACCCTTGAGCGCGGCGATCTCGCCGGCGTGTTGCGGGACGTGCGTCGCGATGATGTTAGCGAGCAGGAATCCGACGGTGTACGTGCCGGTCTGTCCCTTGAGCTCGCGCGCGATCTCCGCGTCCGGGAGCGCCGCAAGATAGGCATCAGTCGCGACGAACACGGTGCCGGCGTACTCCTGAAACGCGGGCAGTTGCAGCTTCATCGCCGCCGCCCACTCGGCCGAGAGCGCAGGCGGCATACCCGGATACGACACGCCCGTCCGAGAGGCCCAGCCTTGCGCCTCAAAGATGCTGGGCGTCTCCCGAAGCCGTTCCTGGACGAACGCGTCTTCCGCGATGACGGCGTGACAGTAGATCGAAGCGATCGATGTGATCTGCGCACCGGGGAAGCTCTTGTTCAGTACGTCGGATGGGCAGTCCGCAACGATCTGCCCGAGGATACGGTGCCAGAATTCCAGCTGCTGCCGGACGGCCGTCTGCACGTTCATAGGATCGCGTCTCCGCGGTCATACCGACGATACGCTGCCCGCGCCTACGGCGTGGCGAGGAGTTTGCGGACGAGCGGCGGCATCAGCGCCGCGAGCGGCGATGGCGGCTCGGAGATGTCGTTGACCTCGAATCCGCGCGGCGTGGTGCGCCAGGTGCGGTAGCCCTCGACCTTGATCTTGAGCTTCTTGCAGATGCGCTTGGCGGCCGCGCCCTGCCCCACCGGGACGTAGAGGTAGAAGGCGGCGTCGGGGATCGCGGCGTAGCGCGACCACGCGCGCTGTGCCTCGCCCTCGTTGACCAGCTCGGTGGTGGCGACGGCGGCGGTCATCGCCAGTTTCGACTCGCCGGTGCTCAGCTTCTCGATGACGACGATGTCCGGGGCAAGCTGCTCGCGGCCGATCTTGACGGACATGGTGACGTCGGGGACGTTGGCGTGGGCGCGGTAGCCCGGGTGTTCGGGCGTCGGGAACTTGAAGCGGAGTGCAAGGATCTCACGCACGGCCATGGCAAGCTGTTCGTCCTGCGTGCGTGCGGTGCGAGTGAGCAGTTGGTCGACGTCTTCCCAGCGGGTATCGAGGCTCAAGGCGCCCTCCGGTGCGTGTGTTCGGGAGTCTGGCTCAGGTTAGTGCAACGGCTCACGAAGCTCAAGCGAGCGGCGAGCGGTGGCGGAGGGGGTGGGATTCGAACCCACGGGGCGCTTGCACGCCCAACCGTTTTCAAGACGGTCTCCATCGGCCGCTCGGACACCCCTCCGCGGCGCCCACATTGTAGCGAAGCGGCCGTCCCCTTCGCGGCGGCGCAACGTTCGCCCGCCGGAGGCCCCTCCGGTACGATGTGGCGACCGCGGCCCGCTA
The DNA here is from genome assembly GCA_041494685.1 of Dehalococcoidia bacterium. Classification (GTDB taxonomy): domain Bacteria; phylum Chloroflexota; class Dehalococcoidia; order DSTF01; family JACRBR01; genus JBGQBE01. Next base: position 1,648 of record JBGQBE010000014.1, read on the forward strand.
CGAACTGCACACTACGGACTACCCACTCGATGAAGATCTGCTTCCTCATGTACCAGGGCAACATGTACTCGGGCGGGCAGGGCGTGTACCTGTACTACCTGACGCGCGAGCTGGCCCGCATGGGACACGACGTCCACGTCATCGCCGGGCCGCCGTACCCCACGCTGGACGAGGCGGTGACGGCGCACAACATCCGCGACTACAGCTACTGGACGTATCACCACATGAAGCAGGACTTCATCTTCAACCGGCCTCCGGCCAGCTACTTCCACCCGTGGAACTTCTACGAATTCGCCTCGACACGGGTCAACCTGTCGTCTTTGCTGGCGAACTTCAGCATCCGCGCCTACTTCAAGCTGCGGGAGCTGTCGAAGGAGCACCGCTTCGACGTGGTGCACGACAACCAGACGTTGAGCTACGGCGTCTGGGCGATCCACAAGAGCGGCTTCCCGCTGGTGGCGACGATCCACCATCCGCTGAAGTACGACCTGCGGAACGCGCTGCGCCAGGCGCGGAGCACGTACGAGAAGGCGCGCCGCATCCTCTGGTCGCCGTGGATGATGCAGGAGTGGGCCGCCAAGGGCGTCGACCGCGTGATCGTGGTGTCGGAGACGTCGCGGGTCGACGTCGAAGAGGCGTTCCAGCTGCCACCGGAGCGCGTGCGCACGGTGTACAACGGCATCGACACGGAGACCTTTCGCCCGCTGCCGGGCGTGGAGCGGCAGCCCAACAAGCTGCTCTACGTCGGCAACTCCGAGGACCGGAACAAGGGCGCACGGTTCTTCATCGAAGCGCTGAACCTGCTCAAGGACGATCTCGACTTCCACGTCACGTTCGTGGACAACGAGAAGTGGATGCTGAAGCTGGTGCCACCCCTGGTCGACAAGTACGGGCTGAACTCCCGCATCGAGTTCACTGGGCGCGTCCCTACCGCGGAGCTTGTGCAGCACTACAACGAGGCGAAGCTGCTCGTCACGTCGTCGGTGCACGAGGGCTTCGGCCTGCCGCTGGCGGAGGCGATGGCGTGCGGCACGCCCACCGTGGCCACGGAGATCGGCGCGTACAAGGAGATCGTGGAGCACGGCGTAAGCGGTTGGCTGGTGCCGCCGTCGAACCCGCAGGCACTTGCGGAGGCGATCCGGATGATGTGGAATGACGCATCGTTGCGCCAGCGGCTGTCGGCGGGCGGCCGCCAGCGGATCGAGCAGAAGTTCAACTGGCGCAAGGCGGCGGAAGAGACGCTGGCGGTGTACGAAGAGATCGTGCCGCCGCGGCGCCGGACGTTCACGGCGGCTGGCGCCTCCAAGCCCGGAGCATAGACGCCACGGCGTCCGTTCTGAGTATCCCGAGACAGGTTCTGAGTTCTAGGTTCTAACGTGCCAGACAACATCGTCAACATCGATTTCAAGCGCCACTTCCACATCCAGCCGGGCGATCGCGTGCTCGATCTCGGCTGTGGCAACGGGCGCCACACGATGGAGGCCGCGCGATACCCCGGCCGCATCGTTGGCCTCGACTTTTCGCGCGACGATCTGGTCGCCGCGAAGTTCATGTACGCCGACCTCGTGCGCCAGGGCAAGCTGAGGGGGCGTGCCGACTTCATCGTCGGAGACGCGCAGAACCTGCCGTTCAAGGACGGCGCCTTCGACAAGTCGCTCTGCACCGAGGTCTTCGAACACATCCCGGACGACCGCCGCGGCATCGCCGAGTTCATCCGCGTCACGAAGCCGGGCGCGCAGACCGCCGTCAGCGTGCCCGCGTATTGGCCCGAACGCGCCTACTGGGCGCTGAGCTGGCACTACTGGCACTCGCCCGGCGGCCACGTCCGCTGGTACCGCCAGGGCGAGATGCGCCGCATCCTGGAAGAGAGCGGCATGCAGGTGGAGTTCGAGCGACGGCGCCACGCGTCGCAGAGCGTCTACTGGTTCCTGCGCTGCATCCACGGCCTGCCGAACGAGAACTTCCCGCCGGTGCGCCTCACGTGGAAACTGATCAACGTCCACCACAACCGGCGCTTCAAGCTGCTCGAGTACCTGGAGACGGTCGCGAACCTCGTCATCGGCAAGGATCTCATCCACTACGGGCGCAAGCGCGCGCTGCCGGTGGCCGCGGCCTCGCGAAACGGGGCAGGCGCGGCGACACCCGCCCACAGCGCCGGCGAGGGCTAGGCGTCATGCCGCTCGACCGCTTCCAGTCGATCGACCCCGCGCTGCTGGATGTCCGCGCGACGGACCGCGTCATCGACCTGGGGTGCGGCACGGGGCGGCACGTGCTGGAGCTGGCGAAGTCACCCGGCATCATTCTCGGAGCGGACCTCTCCCGCCACGACCTGCGCGTCGGCCGCTTCTTGCTGGAGATCATGCGGCGCGACGGCGACGTGCGCGCGAAAGTGCACTGGATGCAGACGGCCGGCGAGCGCCTGCCGTTCGTGGACGGCGCGTTCGACCGCGTGATCTGCACCGAGACGCTGGAGCACGTCGACGACGATGCGGTGCTGGCGCGGGAACTCGTGCGCGTGCTGAAGCCGGGAGGCATCCTGGCGGTCAGCGTGCCGGACCAATATTCCGAGAACGTCTTCTGGAAGCTCTCCAAGAACTACCGCACGCACGCCGGCGGGCACGTGCGCATCTACGGCCGCGGTCAGATCGTGCAGCTGCTGCGCAATGCGGGGCTGCGGCCCTACGCGGTGCGCTACCGCCACGCGCTGGAGACGGTGTACTGGCTGAGCCACGTCGCGTTCTGGAGCGACTGGGGCAAGCAAGGGCCGATCACGCGCACGTTCCGGCGGCTGTTGGACTCGCAGAAGGCGCGGCGGTCGCGCATCGTCACGGCGATCGACGACATCGGCAACCGCATCCTGCCGAAGAGCATCGTGGTGTACAGCCGCAAGCCGCTCGACGCGGGCGCCGCGGCCGGCGAGCATCAGGCGGCCGCCCCGCACACCAACGGTCACGCCGCGATGGAGGACGAACGCGCGGCGATCGAGGTGCGTGCGATCCCGGCGCCGTTCGAGATTGATCCCGGGGTACCGGACGCCGCCCGCCAGCCGCACGCGCCGCCGCTCTCGCTCGACGACGAGCTGCGGATCGCGCTGAAGCTGCCACCGGACGAGCAGAAGGGGCGGCTGATCGAGATCCTGCGGTCGTGCCGCTTCGCGATGATGCGCGAGGTGCAGCAGTTCTCCGGCGAGCAGGCGTCGACGCCGTGGACGGCTGATGGCCGCACGCTGAAGGAGATCGTCGGGCACATCACGGGCTGGGAGCGTTGGGTCGTGGCGGCGATTGACGAGATCGCTGCCGGCGTCGCGGAGCCGGCGATCATGTCGCTGGCCGGCTATCCGGACGCACCGAGCCGATTCGAGAGCGTCGACGCGTTCAACGCGTCGCGGATGAGCGAGGCGCGCGAGCAACCGTGGGCGGACGTGCTGTCGCAGTCCGACGCGGCGTTCGACGCGCTGATCGCGGCCGCCGAGCGCGTGTCCGCGACGGCGTTCAGTTCGACGGCGCAGTTCTTCTGGCCCGATCTCGGCGGCACCGTCCCGTGCGGCGTCTACTTGCTGATGGTGTCGGCGCACCACTACCAGGAGGAGCATCTGCCGGAGATGAGACGGTAGTAGGTAGTTTGTAGTGGATGGTGGATGGTCGGTAGTCGCTAGTTGGTAGTTGGTGGATGCAGGACTTTCGTCAGCTCAAGGCGTGGGAGAAGGGGCACGCGCTCGCGCTCGCCGTCTATGGCGCGACGCGGAACTTCCCGCCGCACGAGCTGTACGGACTTACGGGCCAGATGTGTCGATCGTCGGCCTCAGTTCCGACGAATATCGCCGAGGGCTGCGGGCGCAGCTCGATCGCCGACTTCCGCAAGTTCCTCGACTACGCCATGGGCTCGGCAAAGGAACTGGAGTACCAGCTACTGTTATCCCGCGATCTGGGCTACCTTCCAGCTGGAGACCACGAACGCATGCTGCTGGATGTGGCGGAGGTCCAGCGGATGCTGGCGGGCTTCATGACGAGATTGCGACCAGCACAGTGACAACGTTCCGACCCGTTTCCAACCGCCCGTCTCCCCCTACGCACTCCCAACTACGCACTCCCGACTACCAGCTACCAACTACCCACTCCCGGCTCTCGTCCCTATGAAAATCGCCTTCATCATGTACCAAGGCAACATGTACTCCGGGGGGCAGGGCGTCTACCTCCACTACATGACACGCGAGCTGGTGCGCGCGGGGCACGAGGTACACGTCATCTCGGGGCGGCCGTATCCGCGACTGTCGGAAGGCGTGATGCACCACAAGCTGCACACTTACAGCTTCTGGGCGTTCCTGAACGGCCGCGACGAGCACGCGTACGACCACGCGCACAACCCGGCGGAGTTCTTCCACCCGTGGAACTTCTACGAGTTCGCCTCGACGCGGGCGTCGCTGGCGGCGCTGTTCTTCACGTTCAGCGTGCGCGCGTACAAGAAGCTGGCAGAGATCGAGGCCACGTACGGGCCCTTCGACCTGGTGCACGACAACCAGACGCTGGGCTACGGCATCCTGGCGATGAAGCAGTTTATGGGGAAGCCGGTCGTCGCCAGCCTGCACCACCCGCTGGCGATCGACAAGGCGAACAACATGCGCGAGGCGAAAACCGTGATCTCGCGCGTGCAGAAGGAGCTGTGGTTCCCCTGGAAGATGCAGTCGTACGTGGCGAACCGCATCGACATGGTGCTGACCGGGTCGCAGAACTCCGCGCACAGCGTCAGCGCATCGATGGACATCCCGCTGTCGCACATCCGCCAGACGCCGTATGGCGTCGACCAAGAAGTGATGCGGCCGATCCCGGGCGTGGCGCGGCAGCCAGGCACGATCCTCTTCGTCGGCGACTCGGAGGATCGCAACAAGGGCGCGCGCTTCCTGATCGAAGCGTGCGCGCGGCTGCAACACGAGATGGACTTCCGCCTGCTCTTCAAGGACAAGAAAGAGCAGGACATGAAGGTCGTGCCGCCGCTGGTATGGAAGTACGGCCTGCAACGCTTCGTCGAGTACATCCCGCGGCTCGAGGTCGACGAGCTGCTGCGGCTCTACAACAGCGCCCAGATCGTCGTGTCGCCGTCGCTGTACGAGGGGTTCGGCCTGCCGGCGGCGGAGGCGATGGCGTGCGGCACGCCCGTGATCGCGACGACGGCGGGCGCGTTCCCCGAGTTCATCGAGGACGGTCGCACGGGCATCCTGGTGCCGCCGGGCGACCCGGACGCGCTGGCCGCCGCCATCAAGTCGCTGCTGTCCGACCCGGAGCGCTGCGCGCGCATGGGCGCGGCCGCGAGCGAGCACATCCGCACGAACTTCACGTGGAAGCGCACGGCCGACATCACGCTGGATCTGTACGGCGAAGTGCTGGGCCGCGCGAAGGCGCCGGCCGCGTAGCGGGATGGCCTCATCCGGGCCGCTGTTCCATCGTCATTCGAGACAAGGTCGCCGCGTGGCCGTCAGTCGACGTCCGACCACTCGTCCGGCGTGAGGTCCAGCGGCAGCTCTGCGCCGTCGGCGGGCTCACCGAGCGCGGCCGCTGCCGGCTCGGCTTCGAGCGACGCGGCAGGCGCCTCCGCAGCGGGTGCTGACCGGCGAACGGACGCCGGCTTCTGTCTGCCCGGCTTCGGCGCGGGCTCGGGCGCAGGTTCGTCACGCAGCACCTGCACGAGCTGGACGCTGAGGCCATGCGTCGCGGCCATGGTGACGAACGCGGAGCGCAGGCCCGGCTGCGCTTCCACGGGCTCGCTGACGCGCACGCCGCGCGATGTCAGCTCGGCGACGGCCGCGCCGAGATCCTCGACTTCCAGCGCCAGCGTGTAGAAGCCCTCGCCTTTGCGCTCCAGGAATCGCATGACAGGGTTATCGGGCTCCGCCGGCGCCACCAGTTCCAGCACGCTGTCGCCCAGCGCCAGCTCGACCGCACGCACGCCGAATGCCGGCACCGGCGCAGCGCCGTCGAGCGCCTGCGCGCCGAAGAGTTGCTCGAACGTGCCGCGCGCGGCGTCGACGTCGCGGACGGCGATAGTCAGATGGTGGACGCGGGTGATCTTCATGGGCGCTCCGCCCCATGCTATCGCGGCAACACCACGGGAAGGAAGGCGGCGTTTCCGCGACCGGATCAGGGCGTCGTCTCGTGGCACACACCCACGTCGTCATCTTCGTTGCCGTAGACCGTGTTGCCGCTCGCCATGACGGTACCCGCGTGATAGATGCAGATCGCCGAGCCGCGGTTCTCATAGATCGTATTGCCGTCGACGCTGCCGAGCGACGTGTTCACGTACGAGACGCCGATGCCGCGATTGTGGTAGATCCGCGAGTTCGAGACGTCGAGGTTCGCGCCCTGCCCCAGCACGCCGCCACCCAGGGTACGAGTCTGCGGCAGCACGACGGTGTCGTGGATATCGGCGTTGTTGATGCGGCCGACGGCCCGTACGGGAAAGCGGGTGCCGACCTTGCCGTATTTCAGCGGGTCAGGGTACGCGCGAAACTCGATGGCGTGCTCCTCGTTGGCCGCGAACTCATCACCCTCGGAGGAGATGGTGGCGCCCCAGACAAACAGCCCGGTCAGTTCATTGCGCCAGATGTGGTTGCGGTGAAATGTGCCAATGGTGCCTGGGAACATGACGATGCCCGTGCTGCCGCTGGCCTGCACGACGTTCCCATCCAGGATGATGTTGGCGGAGCCGACGTAGGCCGCCAGGTTCGTGAGATAGCAGTCTGGCACTTCCACGAAGCCCGGCGGCAGCAGCGCGCAGGGCGTCTGCCCGGCGAAGACGCCCGGGCCCTTGTTGTCCGAGATGATGTTGCGTGTGATCGTCGTTGTGGCGGTCTCGCCCACGGTGGAGACGCCGACGCCGCCGTTGTTGAACACCCAGTTCCGCTCGACCGTCACGTTGGATTTGCGACGGATGAGGATGCCATCGCCGTCCATCGCGTACACGAACGAGTCGCTGACGCGACCGGTGCTGCCGACATCGTAGTGGATGCCCAGCGCGCCGCCACCGACGTCCATCGCGCGGAAGTCGATCTCGGTACTTAGCCAGATGTAGGCGTTGCTGGGATGGCCGTAGAACAGGGTGAAGTCCTGGAACGTCAGGTTGCTGCTCTTGAAGACGAGCAAGGAGTCGTGGCTGCCGCCCGCCACGATCGAGACGTGTGTGCCGGCACCCTTGAGTGTGATGTTGTGCTTGTCCTGGAACGTCACGGAGCCGACGTAAACACCCGGCGCCATGCAGATGACGTCGCCGTCCGCGGCGGAGTCGATGATGCTCTGCAGGCTACCCGGCGCCGCCGCGCGCGTGCAGTCGACATTCGCGGCACTCGCGCGCGGCGCGGCCGACAGCGGAGCGCGGGGCGCAAGCATCATCGCGCACGATGCGATCAGCAGCAACAGCAGTGAGAAGAGGCGTCGCGTACCCGTCATCCTTGACCTCCCTGCATCCCCCCAGGCGCGAAGCGGTGCCCCGATCCTACCCGGAGTGCGGCAGCCTACTCAAGCGAGGTAGCAGGGAGAGCATCGCCGGCGGCACATGGTACAAGCGGCAACGTCGCGTCTCGCCGCCGACACATGAAGCCATGAGCGGGCCTCACGGCTGTTTCAGCATGGTTGGAGAATAATCACGGGTATCGCGAGACCGCCATCTCGCGCCCGAAGCACGCCGATGGGCGCGCACAAGCGGGCCCTCCTCGCGGGCGAACGCATCACGGGATGGACCGGGGTCATCCGAGCAGCGAGCGGGCGGCAGCGGCAGCGCCGCTGAGCGGCACGACCTGCGCGTCCTTCTCGGTGCGGCGCTTCACCTCCGCGCCGCCATTCTCGATGCTGCGCGGGCTGACGGTGACGCGCACGGGCATGCCCAGGAGGTCGGCGTCGTTGAACTTCACGCCGGCCGAGCCTTCCTCGCGGTCGTCGTACAGCACTTCGAGACCGGCATCGACGAGCTGCTGGTACACCTGTTCGGCACTCTCGCGCACGCCTGGTTTGTCGAATCCGAGACCGACGAGGTGCACGTCGTACGGGGTCAACTCGCGCGGCCAGGTGATGCCGCGCTCGTCATGGTTCGCCTGGATGGCGGCGGCGAACACGCGGCCGACGCCGATGCCGTAGCAGCCCATGATCGCGGACTTAAGCTCGCCCGCTTCGTCGGAGAACGCGGCTCCCAACCGGTCGGTGTACACGGTGCCGAGCTTGAACACGTGCCCCATCTCCATGCCACGCTTCGTCTCGAGCATGCCGCCGCAGCGCGCGCAGCCGTCGCCGGCGCGCGCGACCGAGATGTCGGTGATGAGGTCGGCCTGCCAATCGCGGCCGTGGTTGACGTTGCGGTAGTGCACGTCCGGCTTGTTCGCACCGGCGACCAGGTTAGGCGACGTGAGCACGGAATCGTCCGCGACAACCTTGATGCCCTTCAGCCCCACGGGCGATGCGGAGCCGGCGACGAGCCCGTGCGTACGCACGCCCTGGTCGTCCAGCAGCGCAAGGTCCACCGCCTTGAGCGCGTTGCGAAGTTTCGACTCGTTCACCTCGAGGTCGCCGCGGATGGCGACGAAGACGGGCGCGCCGCCGGCCTCGTAGAACACGGCCTTGAGCGTGCGCTCGTGAGGGATGCCGAGGAAGCGCACCAGGTCGTCGATCGTCTTCTGACCGGGGGTGGAGACCTCTTCGAGGGGCAGCGGGGCGTCGGCGTGGCCGGGGCGCTTGCGGTGATCGGCCTTCTCCTCGTTTGCCGCGTAGCCGCAGGTGTCGCAAAGCAGGATCGTGTCCTCGCCGACTTCGGTAAGGTACATGAACTCCTCGCTCTCCTTGCCACCGATGGCGCCTGAGTCCGCCAGCACGGGGATAGTGGGGACGCCGCAGCGCTCGAAGATGCGCGCGTAGGCGTCGCGCGCGGCGTGGTAGCTCCGGTCCAGCGCGTCCCAGTCGGTGTCGAAGCTGTAGGCGTCCTTCATGGTGAACTCGCGAACGCGCATGAGGCCGCCGCGCGGACGCGCTTCGTCCCGCATCTTGGTCTGGATCTGGTAGATCATCAGGGGCATGTCGCGGTAGCTCTGCACCTGCTTCTTGAACAGGTCCACGACCACTTCCTCGTGCGTGGGCCCCAGCACCAGGTCGCGGTCACGGCGATCCCTCAGGTGGAACAGCACGTCGCCCATGGTGGCTATGCGGCCGGACGCCTCCCAGAGCTCGGCCGGTTGCAGCGCGGGCATCACGACTTCCTGCCCGCCGGCACGGTCCATCTCCTCGCGGATGATCTGCTCGATCTTGCGGATGACGCGCCAGCCGATCGGCAGGTAGCTGTAGACGCCGGCCACGAGCTGCTGCACCAGCGCGGCGCGGAGCATGAGCTGATGGTTCGCGGTGTCCGCGTCCGCCGGGGCGTTCCGCAGCGTCTTCCCGAAGAGTCGCGACATGCGCATGGCACGTTCCTGTCTGCCGTACGGGCCTGATGATGGCCGATTCTAGCGAACCCGGAGCGAGAGGACGAACGGCGCGATTCGACACCGATGACGGTCCGGAGCGCCTCAGAATGGGCTAACGAAGCCGTGACCCAGATTCGGGGCAAGGGAAGATCGGGTCAGAAATGAGGCGAATGCCTTAAGGGCCGCCGTCGAAACGTCGATGATTCACCAGAATGAGTGTACCCGGGGGAACACGATCCTGGCCCGCGCGGGCCCTGCTGTATCCGGCGCGGCATATCCGGTGGCGTATCATCGCGCCCTACGCCGTGCTGACGATGATCCTCGCCGTCGCAGGCACCTACCTGGTCACGCAGCTGGTCACAGACTCGTTCCAAGAGCGCTTCAACAACCAGCTTGCGGAGGCAAGCCGCGTAGCATCCGACTCACTGGCGCGGCGCGAGCGCAAACACCTGGAGACGGTGCGCAGCGTCGCGTTCACGCAGGGCGTCGCCGCGGCGGCGGAATCGAGTGATGCCGCGGCGCTGGCGCGGCTCGTCGGACCGATCGCCGCGAACGACAAGGCCGACGACCTCGAGATCCTGGACGCGCTCGGCAAGCGTGTGTACGGCACGCGGCTGGCCGACGCCGACAAGCTGACGTACGCGGACACGACCGACACGGACAACCGCGCGACGTGGCCGCTGGTCCGGAAGGTGCTGGACCACCAGCGCGACGCCCAGGGCGACAAGTTCTCCGACATCGCGAGCACGGACAGCGGGTACGGGCTCTTCACGGCCGGGCCGATCTACGACGGCGAGCACTTCGCCGGCGTCGTCCTCGTCGGCTCGCCGCTTACGTCGCTGCTGCCGCAGGCGAAGGCCGACTCTCTGGCCGACGTCAGCATCTACGACCTCGCCGGCACGCCGCTCGGATCGACGTTCGGCCTGGGCGACAAGGACGCCAACGTGCAACCGGACGCGTCGGTGGTCTCCGCGACCGGCGTCGCCGCGCCGGTGCGCGAGCACAAGACACTCTTCGGGCGCGACTTCGACATGCTCTACGGCAACCTGGTCGTGCGCGGCCAGACGGTAGGCGTGTACTCGGTGGCGCTGCCCTCATCGTTCCTGCTCAACGCCGGCGCGGCCACGCGCCTGCAGATCGGCCTGCTCTTCACGGTCGCGACGGTGGCGGTGCTGTTGTCGGGCTGGTTCGTCGGACGATCCATCACCGATCCCGTGTTCAAGCTGGTAACGGCGACCCGGCGCGTCGCCGCGGGCGACCTGTCGACGCGGTCGGGCGTCGGCGGCGAGGACGAGATCGGCACCCTGGGCGCGGCGTTCGATGCGATGACGGAGCGGCTGCAGCGCCAGAACCTGGCGACGATCCGCGCGCTCACCTCCGCGATCGACGCGCGCGACCCGTACACGATGGGCCACTCGCTGCGCGTCGGGCAGCTGGCGTTGGAGATCGGCCGGGAGCTGGGGCTGGATGACAAGAAGCTGCAGCACCTGGAGATCGGCGGCTACCTGCACGACATCGGGAAGATCGGCGTGCGTGATGCGGTGCTGCTCAAGCCGGGCGCGCTGGACCCGGAAGAGCGCGAGGCGATCGAGCGGCATCCGAGCATCGGCCTGGACATCCTGGCGCACGTGGAGCTGCCGCCGGAGGTGATCGAGTTCGTGGGCAGCCACCATGAGAAGCTCAACGGCAGCGGCTACCCCGCCCACCTGCACGCAGAGCAGATCAGCGTGGTGCCGCGCATCGCGGCCGTGGCGGACATCTACGACGCGCTGACGACCGATCGCCCGTACCGCCCCGGCATGGGCATCCCGAAGGCATTGTCGATCCTGGGCGAGGAAGCAGACCAGGGCAAACTCGACCACAGCGTCGTGGCGGCGCTGGAGCGGGTGATCCCGCGCTGGCAGTCGCGCCTGAAGGCTGAGCCGGACCTCAAGGGCTTCAGCATCGGCGATAGCCCGCCCCACCAGAGGCGCGCCGCCTGATGCTGCGGCACCTCCGTGCGGCGGCGATCGTCGGGGGGCTCGCCTGCGCGTGCTTCGCGTTCACGTACGCCGGCTCCGCGCTGGCGCTCGACCGGCCGCGGCTGCAGGAACTGCACACGGATATCAGCTCGCGCCTCGCTGTGGACTATTCCGCCGACGCGCCGCGCGCGGCGCTGCTGCCGCTCTCGCCCGCGCTGATCAAGGACGCGGCGACCGACAATGCGCCGCCACCCGCACCAACGTCAGGGCGCGGGCGCGCCGGCGCGGCGGCGCCCGTCACGGCGCCATCCGGCACGCCGACACCGGCCTCGTCCGCAACGACGACGCCGCCGGACGCACCGACCGAGGCCGCGCCAACCGAGACGCCCGCACCGCGGCCGACGTACACGCCCCCGCCGATCTCGTCCAGCACGCCGACGGCAGTGCCGACCGCGACGCACACGCCCTTGCCGTCGCCGACGGCGACGCAGGAGCCGACGTGTGTGATCAAGATCCTGCCGGGCGGGAGCCGTACGTGCGTGACTCCCGTCGCGACAGCCACACCCGCGCCGCCCACGGCGACGCCTGTACCGACAAACACGCCGGTACCGCCGACGCCGACGACACCGTTGCCCACGGACACACCCGCCCCGGGTGGCGGGTCATCGGGCGGCACGCCCGGTTAGGCAGTGAGCACGCCCTGTACGCTGGTGAACCGATAGAAGTGGCCTGGTGAACCGGCGCTGTGGCGCTACGCCCAGCCCATCTCGCGCTCGATCGCGCCGAGGTCGTTGGCGACGTGGTGGATCGGCGGTTCGGTCTTGAGCGCGGTCTCGGGATCCTTCAGGCCGTTGCCGGTGATGACGCAGACGATGGTCTGCCCGGCGAAGCTCGTGCCCGCGGCCTTCTTCTTGAGCACACCCGCGACGGACGCTGCCGAGGCCGGCTCGCCGAAGATGCCCTCTTCGCGGCCGAGGCGGTTGTACGCCAGCAGGATCTCCTCGTCCGTCACGGCGTCGATGACGCCGCCCGACTCGTCGCGCGCGGCGATCGCGGACTTCCACGATGCCGGGTTGCCGATGCGGATCGCCGAAGCGATGGTCTGCGGTTCGGCGACGGGCGCGCCGTGTACCAGGGGCGCCGCGCCGGCGGCCTGGAAGCCGAGCATGGCCGGACGGCGGCTGGTGCGCTCCATCCGCTGGTACTCCACGAAGCCTTTCCAGTAGGCGGTGATGTTGCCCGCGTTGCCGACGGGGAGCGCCAGCACGTGCGGCGCGTCGCCCAGCACGTCCGAGATTTCGAACGCCGCCGTCTTCTGGCCTTCGATGCGGTGGGGGTTGACGGAGTTCACGAGCGCGATCGGGTGCTTCGCCGTGATCGCGCGCGCCATGCGCAGCGCGTCGTCGAAGTTGCCCTGCACGGCGATGATCTCCGCGCCGTAGACGGCGCTCTGCGCCAGCTTGCCGCGCGCGATCTTGCCGTCCGGCACGATCACGTAGACGGCGAGGCCGTAGCGACCGGCGTACGCGGCCGCGGACGCGCTGGTGTTGCCTGTGGAAGCGCACATGATCGCTTTCGCGCCGTCCTCCATCGCCTTGGCGACGGCGACGACCATGCCACGATCCTTGAACGAGCCGGTGGGGTTGCAGCTTTCGAGCTTGAAGAAGAGCGCTTCGCACCCCAGTTCACGCTCGATCGACGTGGAGCGCACGAGCGGCGTGTCGCCCTCGCCCAGCGAGATCATGGGCGTGCGGTCGGTGACGGGGAGGTGCTCGGTGTAGCGGTGCAGGACGCCGCGATGCGGGGCGTCGGGGGAGAGCGCCGGAGCCGGGTGGGGGGTCATTCGTCCTCGTTCTTGAGCTGCGTCGACTGCACGCGCAGCTCCTTCGCCTGGCGTTCCAGCTCCTCGACCTGGCGGCGCTTCATGCGCTCGAGCATCTGATTCAGCTTCAGTAGCTGGTCGCTGAGGTTGCGGCGGTACTCCAACGTCGACGTGTGCACGTGGTCGATGCGGCCATCGTGCGCCTTGATGCGCACGTCCATCTGGCCCGCGATGTCCTCCTGCCGCTCCAGCCGCACGCGCGCGTCGTCCAGCGACTCCTCGGCGCGGGAGGTGCGGTCCTCGAGGCGCTGGCGCTCCGCGCGCAACAACTCGACGCGCTCGGAGAGCAGCGGCAACTGGCGGAACTCCTCCTGCTGGGCGTGCAGCTCCGATTCCAGCCGGGACGCTACTTCGTGGGCCAGGCGCGCACGCTCGGCGAGCACGTCGTCGTCCCGCCGCAGGGCGCGGATGGCGGCTTCGACCTCGGACAGCGTCTGCTCTACACGTGTGACCGCGTCCAGGTTGCGGCTGGTGCGTGTCTCCACGGTCTCCAGGCGCCCGTCCATCCCCTGGTACTGCAGGTGGGAACGCGACACTTCCTCCTGGAAGCGCCGGTTCATGTCATCGACGGTCGCCTGGCGCTCTGCCAACCCTTCGACGCGACGCTCCAGGTCCTGCACGCGGCGGTAGAGGTCGTTCTTCTCGGACTGGTCGCGCGTCCGCTCCTCGCCGTTGAGGCGCTCCATCTGCTCGAACTTCGTATCGATCAGGACCTCTGCGTCCTGGATGCGCTCCAGAAGGCCGGCAACCTGACGTAGCTGCTCCTGCATCGTAGGTAGGCCGATGGTGCGCGCACCCAGCTCTCGCAGGCGGCCTTCGGCATCGCGCAGCTTCTCGTTCACGTCAAGCAGCGCCGCCTGCATCTGGTCGTTCTGCTGCTGCATGCGGCCGGCCTGGGTCTTCAGGACGCTGACCTGGTCCTGTAGCCAGTGCACGGCATCCGGCGCGGCATCGCTTTGAGGATCGTGCATCGTCATGGCATCACCCGCAGCATCTGCTCTATGCCGTTCACTCCCTTGAGTCCGGCGATCTCCTGAAGCGCCCGCTGCATATCCGCCTCACGGGCATCGTGCGTCATGATGACGATTTCCGCCACACCTTCGCCATCCACTTCTTTCTGGATGACGGAGCGGATGCTGATCGCGCGCTCGCTGAGCGCGCCCGCGACGCGCGCGAGGACGCCTGGCTGGTCGGCGACGCCGATACGCAGGTAGTAGCGCGACACGGCATCATCCATAGGCAGCGCGCGCAGCCCCGTTTCGCGGCGGAACGAGTGCGGCCAGTAGACATGGTTGCTGATGCTCACGGCGGCGTCCAGCGCGTCGGCGACGACGGCGGATGTCGTGGGCAGCGAGCCGGCGCCGGGGCCCTGGAACAGGACGCGGCTCATCAAGTCACCTTGTATCTCCACGGCGTTGAGCACGCCATCTACGCTGGCGAGCAGTTGGTCCTGCGAGACGAGCGCCGGATGCACGCGGAGCTGCACGCCGTCCCCGGTCTTGCGTCCGATCGCCAGCAGCTTGATGGCGTAGCCGAGTTCGTGCGCGTACTGGAAGTCGCGCGCGCCTAGCCTGGTGATGCCTTCGCGGTGGATGTTGCCGGGGTTCACGTCCATGTGGAAGGCCAGCGTCGCCAGGATCGACAGCTTGTATGCCGCATCGATTCCCTCCACGTCGTTGGTAGGGTCGGCCTCGGCATAGCCAAGCCGCTGCGCCGCGGCAAGCGCATCGGCGAAGCTGCCGCCGCCCTTGCTCATGGAGGTGAGTATGTAGTTCGTGGTGCCGTTGATGATGGCCGTGACGCCGACGATGTCGTTCGCCAGCAGGTCGCGCTTGAGCGGGGCGATGATCGGGATGCCGCCGCCGACGCTGGCCTCGTAGAGCAGGTCGACGTTGTGCTCGCGCGCGAGCGCGAGCAGTTCGGCGCCGTGCTTGGCCATCACTTCCTTGTTGCCGGTGACGACGAACTTGTTCGCGCTGAGGGCTTCGCGCAGATAGCCGTAGGCCGGCTGCTCGCCGCCCATCACCTCGATGATCATTTCGATCGCCGGGTCGTTCAGGAGGTCGGCGGGATCCGTCGTGATCAGCGCGGGATCGATCCGGAAGTCGCGCTCCTTGGCGGGATCGCGCACCAGCACGCGCCGAATCTCCAGGGCGCAACCGATCTGGCGCGCGTACACGTCGGCCTTCTCGTGCAGGATGCGGGCGACGCCGCTGCCGACGACGCCGAGGCCCATCAGGCCGATGCCGATGGCGCGCCGATCACTGGCCATTGCCGCTGCCGGGCTGGGCGGGCACGCTGGGCGCCGGCGAACCGCCCTGGTCGGACGGATTGGCGGCAGGCGGCGCCGGCGTCGGGTTGGCGTCGGCCGGGCGCGCCGCTGCGGTCTGCTGTGCCGATAGCTGTTGCTGCTGTTGCAGTTGCTGCTGCCGCTGTACGGCCTGGAACCGCGACAGCATGCTGTTCAGCGCGTCGTTCTCGGCTTGCGGCGTCCAGTCGCGCACGATCGTCATCTGCTCCTGCCGGGCGTTGAGCCAGTCGTTGTACTTCTTGTCGACGAGCTTCGGCTTCTGAGCCTCGGTGACGGGCTTGTCCTGCAGGTCCAGCACCTGGACGATGAAGAACTGCCCCGAGGTCGACGGCAGCGGGTCGCTGATATCACCCGGCTTGGCGGAGAACACCCAGCTGTCGTACGCGGCGTTGAAGCTCGTGCCTTCGGGAGCATAGTCGTGCACGCCGCCCGTCGTGGCCACGTCCCCCTCTATGGAGACTGCCTTGGCAACGGTCGCCCAGTCTTCGCCGGCTTTCACGCGCGCCAGCGCCTTCGCCGCGTCGTCCTGCGAGTTCAGCGCCATGACCTGGACGCGCGCCTGCGGGACGTTGGCGGGAAGGTCCGTATTGAACTTGCCTTTGATCTTGGACGTCAGCAACTCGGCGCGGACCATGCGCCGGTACTCATCCTCGTGCAGGCCGGTGACATCGAGCTGGCGGCGCAGCGCGTCGGCGAATTGCTGCTGATTCGCCTCCTTGGCGACGCCCACTTTGGCGCGGAGCTTGTCGTCGTACTCCTGCGCCGTCGCGGCGACCTGCAGATCGGACTCCGCCTGCGTCACAACGACAATCTCATCCAGCAGCGCGACGTACGACGCTTCCGGCAACAGGCTAGGCTGCTGCAGATAGCTGGCGTTCTGGACGAGTTCGTATCCCATGCGGCGCTTCATGGCCACGTACGACACCTTGATGCCGCCCGCCTCCAGGACCGTGCGATTGCGGGGCTTCACGACGGTCTCGTAATAACCGAACCCGATGAACCCCGCAGCGACGATGAGAATCAGCACGACCGTGCCAATCAGCAGAGAGCGGGACGACTGCTCCGAGTCCATGCTGAAGCCATCGCGCCACGATCGGCGGCGCGCGCCATGCGACGCAGGCTTCTGCGCGGGTGCCTGGCGGCGGGACTTGCTCTCGTTCGTCATCGATTCACCACCTGTGGCGCCTCTTGTCGGAGACGCTGACGCACGGTCCGTGCGACGCCGCGGGGCCGCCCGGTCCGCCTAGCGGAAGGAACTGGTAGAGCGGATGTGGTCCGCGGTATACGGCAACAGCGCCAGGTGGCGCGCACGCTTGATCGCGAGCGTGAGCCGGCGCTGGTGTCGCGCGCAGGTACCGGTCTTGCGGCGCGGTTCGATCTTGCCGCGCTCGGAGATGTACCGGCGCAGCTTAACCGCATCCTTGTAGTCGATGATGTCGATCTTGTCGACGCAGTAGGCGCACACCTTGCGGCGTGATCCGAACCGCCCCCTGCCGCCGCCGCCACCGCCCGGCCGGCGGCCGCCAAATGATCGCTCCTCGGTCCGGCCTTCAAACCGGGGCGACGCACCTTCCGCCGGTGCCTGCGTCGCCGGAGCGCTCTGCTCGCTCTCGCTCACGTCCGTGGTCAAGTCCTGTCCTCCGTTTACTCGAACGGCAGGTCGTCCGGGTCTACCCCGGCGCCGACCGCACCGCCATCTTCAAACCGATCCACCCGCGCGGCGCCACCGCCGCCGCCGCTATCCAGGAAGAGCACCGTCTGCGCGACCACTTCGGTGCGGTAGCGCTTCTGGCCGTCCTGCCCCTCCCACGAGCGCGTGTGGAGGCGGCCCTCCACGTACGCCTTGCGTCCCTTCTGCAGGAACTGGCTGCACTGTTCGGCCAGCTTCTCCCACGTCACGATGTCGAACCAGTCGGTCTCCTCGCGCCGCTCGCCGTCGTTTCCGCTGAAGGAACGGCTGCACGCAAGAGAGAACGTCGTCACGGCCTTGCCGTTGGCCGTGTACCGCATCTCGGGATCTTTGCCGAGATTGCCGATCAGCATCACCTTGTTCAAACCGGCCATCTGATCTCCCTCTCGTCGTTACGCGGGTCCACCCGGTACCGGTAGGCGTCCGCTAGTCCTCGTCCTTGCGGATGAGGAGGTGGCGGAGGATCTCCTCCGTGATCTTGAATCCGCTCTCGAGTTCGTGCGCGCGCGCCGGGTCGAGGCGGATCTGCGAGACCACGTAGTTCCCTTCGTTGTGGCGGCTGATGGGGTACGCGAGCTTGCGCCGGCCCCACGGCGACACCTCGGTCACCTCGCCGCCGCGGCTGGTCACCGCCGTGGAGACGCGCTCGATCGCGGCGGGCACGTCCTCCTCCGGGATGTCCGGGCTCATCACTACCACCAGTTCGTACTCGTGCAAGGTCACCTCCCGAGCGCCTGTCAAAGAAAAGATCGCCCGGCGCACTCCACGCTCTCGCTCGGAGGCCGGGCTGAAGCAACAGCTATCGCTGGCCGCAGTCATGGCAGCGGTAGGAATTATAGGAACGGCCGGGCCGCGAAGTCAACGTAAGCGCCGCCGGTTCGACAACCCGCCGAGCCACCCGATGGGCGCCGTCCGGCCGGATCGGCGCCCCGGCCGGCTGTAACATCGCGCCCGGAGCGTGTAGGCTATGCGCTGTAATCCGTTGTCGAAGCACGATCCAACCGAGGTGCAGCAGATGCGCAAAGACTTGATGGAGATCCTCGCATGCCCCATGTGCAAGGGCGAGTTGACGTTGACAATCGACCAGGAACAGGACGACGAGGTCATCCGGGGCACGCTCTTCTGCGCGAAGTGCAACGAGCGCTACCCGATCGAGGACAGCATCCCGAACCTGCTGCCGCCCGATCTGCGAAAGGCCGCGAGCGGCGCATAGTATCCGCGCGGAGGGACTAGTATGGGACGCTCGCGACAACTCGGCATGTTCATCGTCATCGGCGCCAGCCTCCAGATGCTGATCATGGTGCTCGGTACGCTGCGGCGCAGCTATCTGGTGATCGCCCTGCCGGTGCTGGCGGCGACCGGCGTGGTGAGCGCGCTGGCGTTCTGGGTGGGCTGGACGATGATGAACACGGAACCGGAGCTGGCCGACCTGGAAGAAGCTGAGTCGATTCCGGCGGCGATGTAAAGGCCTGCGGCCGCGTCAGGGTCCAGAGCACACATAAGACGGTACCGGGGGGCGCGCAGCGCCCCTTCGCCGCGTGGTCCGGCCTGAGTACAAAGACGCCCGGGCTATGCGCCCGGGCGTCTGAAGCAGTGTGTACGTGAGGGGATCCGCCCCTAGAGGCGGAGTTTGCCGTGCGACGGCTGGCGGCGGCGCTGCCGCGGGTGGCCTTCTTCTTCCTCCAGCAGTTCGATCGGCAGCGCCGAGACCGCTTCGTGGACGTAGCCGCAGCAGAGGCAGGTGCTGTAGGCGCCGTACCAATCGCGCTCTACGATCATCGAACCTCGGCAGCGTGGGCAGGTGCGGGGAAGGGCGGTGTTCATCAAGGCAGTCCTCCCAAGGCCGTCGGGCCGCAACCCCTGCGCGCCGCAGGGGAGTCTCAGCTACCGGTCGTCCGAACCACGGGCCTTCCGAATGCCTACGAGGTTAGCTGCGGGTTCGGGCTGAAAGGCTGCCCTACGCGTCGGCGCGCCGTTTCCGGGTCGCCGCACGATTCACCCCGTCCGCTAGGGGCGGACTACTGGTTCCCCCGTCTCCGCGATATCTGCGAAGTTCGGCTTCGCCCGCATCCTGCGGGCACGGCTCCGAAACCCACTATCGGAAGCCGTTTGTGATTTCCGGTACATGTTACGCCGACCGCCCGAAGCTGTCAACGGGTTCTTCACAAGATTGTACGATTTCGGTAACGAAATCCGTCCGATCCACTGAAAAGTGGAACAAAGGTGCGATCACGCTGCGTTCAGATCAACGCGCACCGCAGCCTCGCGAGCCCTTATGTAGAGCAGAAACGGCGATTTGAGCAGGTGCCGCGACCCATACGGGAGGGTGCCGGGCCAGCAAGGAGTTGAACAAGTCAGACGACGACGTTCACCGGCCGGTTTCGGACGCGGTGCCGAATCCGGGCACGCGGGCTAAGAGCCCGCGCCACGGAGCCCATCGCTCACCGCTAAACCGCGGTCAGTTGCCGCACTTGCGGTTGACGCCGTCGAGGAACGTCCTTGCGACGTCCGTCATGTAGGGCGTGAGGAACGGCTCGCCCGGCTGCGGCGCGGGGCCGAAGAAGAGTTGCACATCGATCACCAGACCCCTGCAGGCGATCGTCGCGGCGAGCGCGCGACCATTGCCGCCGGTCAGGCGCATCAGTTGGCTGCTGGCATCCGCCGCCGGCTTGCCGACCGACTCCATCAGCACGACAGTCGGGCCTGTGATGCCGCCGATGGCCGTATCGCTCATGGAGTAGCCGATGCGGCCGACCCGAGCGCCCTGATCGTCGGGCAGCGTGATGGCGAGCGAGAGGTCGCTCTTCGTTGTGTCCGGCAACTGCTTCGGGATGAAGGGCTTGAAGCCGAGGACCGCCTCGAACTCGCCCGGGTCCTTGACACGCTGGAGCGCGATGACGCCGCCCGGCAGGCCCAGATCCGCCTGCGTCGGGATGTGCTCGGCGCCGGCGACCTCGCTCACGCGGTGGATGGCCCGCTGGTCCTGCACGATGTAGACGACCGAGAAGGCGGCCGCCGCGACGATCGAGAAGAACACCACGCTCGCGCAGAGCACGCCGGCAAGGCGCGGGGGACTGTTGGGCCGCGATACCGAGGCGATCACACCAGATCGAACGGCCTGGGTACCTGCCTGTATCACTCCCTATCTGCCTCTCCGGTCAAGCAGCCACGGGGGTGATCCGCGCCGCTTGGAGTTCGCCCGCCTGCTGCGCGATCGTACGAAACATCAGCGCGCCAGGCGAGGGCACTGTCAAGTCCCGGAGCGGGAGCGGCTTCGACGCGGACCGCCCGCCGAACCACTGAGGCGCAGCCAGGGACGGATCCCATGGCCGCTAACATCGCCGCCATCCGCACGAGCGTGCGCAAGGACCTGCACGACGAGGACGCCGCGGCCTACGTCTGGACGGACGCCGTGCTCGACCGCCACATCGGGCGCGCCGTCACCGATTACAGCATCGCCGACCCGCTCGAAGTGAAGAGCACGCTGACCACCACGGCCGCGTCGCGCGACCTCGCCATCGCCTCGCTGACGCCGCTCGTCGCGGTCGAGGCGGTCGAGTGGCCGGTGGGCGAGTTCCCGCCGCGGCGCGTCGGCTTCAGCGTCTGGGCAACGACGCTGACCATGGACGTCGTCGCGGCGCCCGCCGGCGTCGAGAACGTCAACGTCTACTGGCTGCAGCAGCACACGCTCGACGCGAGCAGCAGCACCGTCCCGCCGGCGGACGACGACCTCATCGCGCTGGGCGCGGCCGGCTACGCCGCGCTCGACCGCGCGGTCTACGCGGTCAACAAAATCAACACGGGCGGCGCCGATGTCTGGGCGCGCTACAACGCCTTCGGCGACGGCGCGCTGCGCCAGTTCCGCGACGAGCTGCGGCGGCGCGGCCGCAACGCGACGGTCCGCAGCCGCCGCATGTTCAGCACCGACGCGCCGTCCGTGTTCGAGCAGAGCCGGGTGAAGTACTAGCCGTGCGCACGCTCTCCTCCGCGCTCACCACGGCGCAGCAGGCCGCGTCGAGAGAGCCGTACGTCGCCGTCACCGTCGAGAACCTCATCGGCAGCCTGCGGCGGCTCGACTTCACGCAGCTCGACAACTCGGGCTCCAGCCTCGGCCGGCACGGCGTGGCCGTCGCCGGCGACGGCAGCGTGACGCGCGTGGCCGGCAACGGCGCGGGCCGCATCGACATCCAGCACATCGCCAACCCGGGCGCCGGCAGCAGCTGGGGGAGCTGGGGCGTCCTCGCCAGCGGCAAGGGCAACCAGCTCGCCGTCGCGGCGTGCGGCGCGCACGTCGTCGTCGTCTACAACGACGCCGCCGGCACCGGCATCTACTACGTCGAGAGCACGGACTACGGCGCGTCGTACGGCGCGGAGACGGCCGTCACGACGGCCGCGGCCGCGGTGCTCGGCCTCGCCGTCGCGCTCAAGAACACGGGCGGCGACCTCGCCGTCGCCTGGCTCACCGCCGCCACGCTCAACATCATCAAGCGGACGGCCGGCGCCTTCGGCGCGGCGAGCGGCGCCGGCATCTCGACCGCCAGCCTCAACGGCGTCGCCATGTGCTACGGCGCGGACTGGGACATCGCGGTGACGGGCGAGGAGGTCACGACGAACAAGCGCACGCTGTGGACCATCGCCTACGGCGACGGCTTCGACCTCGCCCCCAACACGTGGGGCGTGCTGAACGCGCAGCAGCAGGCGGAGAGCGACAGCGGCGTCGCGCTCATCGCGCCGGCGATCGTCTACACCGACGGCTACCACCTCGACTACGTCGAGCAGGCGACGTACGGCGGCGGCAAGACGCGCGCGTACCGCACGACGCTGCACCAGCTGCAGTCCTACGTCGCCGGCGCCAACATCATGAGCACGCCCGTGCCGACGAGCTACTTCGGCGTCAACGGCCTCGCGCTCGCGGCCGACGTGAGCGGCACCGGCTGGTACTACGAGACCGCCGCCAACCTCGTCACGCGCGCGCCGCAGGCGCAGTCGCTGACGACCCTCACGGCCGACGTGCTGGCGGTGGCCATCGACGAGCGGGGCGACGCGACGCGCGGCTACGTCGAGCTCGACAACGCGGGCGGCGCCTACGCCGGCCCGCCGGCGCCCATCGCCCTGGGCAACCGCGTCAACCTCTCGTGGGGCTACCGCACGGCCAGCGGCCTGCAGTCGTCGCAGATGGCCGGCCTCTCCATCGCGTCGTACGAGTACCGCCGCGCCGGCGGCGTCTCCACGCTGCGGCTGCAGGTCGAGGGCGGCTGGGAGCTGCTGCGGCGCAACCGGCAGCGGGCGCAGGTCGTGCAGACGTCGGGCGTGTCGTGGTTTCAGCTGTTGTCGCGCGTCATGTCGCGCGCCGGCCTCAACCTCACCAGCTCGGGCGCGTCGGCGCGCGCGACGGGGACGACGCCGCAGTTCACCATCGACCCGCAGACCTCGGGCTTCGACGCCGTGCAGCAGGCGCTGGCGTTCCTCGCGGACCGCATCCGCATGAACGTGCTGGGCGGCGTCCTGACGGAGCGGCTGGCCGGCGCGGCGAGCACGTACACGTACGGCGGCGCGCACCCGCTGCGCGAGGCGCGGCTGGTCGGCGCGCCGCCGCCGGTGAGCGACGTGCAGGTCCACGGACTGCTGGCCATCGGCGAGGACATCGACTACGCGAGCGCGGCGGTCGGGCTCGGCGCCAGGGAGCTGGCGCGCGACCTCAACGCCATCAGCGGCGCCAACGCCACCACGAGCGCGGCGGCGCGGCGGCGCCAGCGCGCGCTCGACGCGCCCGCGGGCGCGCTCGTCGTGCCGCCGAACTGCGGGCAGGAAGTGCTGGACCTGGTGGACTTCACGGACGCGGCGATATCGGCGTCGGCGGTGAAGCGCCGCGTCGCCGGCATCGACTGGCGCTACGAGCGCCGCCGCGGCGTCTACGAACAGACGCTGCACCTGGGGGCCGCATGACGACGCGCAGCATCATCCGCCCGGCCATCCTCAAGGTCTGGGACAACGTGAACTGGCTGGCCGACGTGCAGGTCGTCGGCAGCCTGCACGTCTGGTTGAAGGCCGTGCCGGTGGCGCGGAACATCGCCAGCGTCGAGATGGTGGTCGGGCGCAAGGTGGCCGTCGCCATCTTCGACGAGACCAACCCGACAGACGCCGCCGTCATCGCCGTCTGGACCTAGCCCGGCTCAGCGCGCTCCGCGGAAGTCGGCCCTGATGGCGTCCAGCAGCTCGGGCTCCAGCGCTACGTCGATGCCGGTCATCGCCAGCGCCTTCGCCGCCCGCAGCATGCCGGCGTGCGCGGCGTCGGTCGCCGAGACGGCGGTAAACGCGGCGGAGTGCGTGAAGACGGGCGAGCCGACGCTGAAGTTGGGGTGGATCGACGGCACCACCTGGCTGACATTACCCATATCGCTGCTGCCGGTCGAGAGGTCCTTCAACTCGATGAACCGCATGCCGTTGGCCTCGCCGTTGCGGCGGTAGGCCTCCACCATCGGGCCGTTGTTCTTCATTGGGGCGTACTCCGCGGCCTCGTGCCAGTCGACCGTCATCTCGCAGCCGGTCGCCAGCGCGCCCGCCTCGAAGCAGTGCTGCACCCGCTGCTTGAGCTGCTCCAGGTACCACGGCTTGAGCGCACGCACGTAGAAGGCGCCGCGCGTGTAATCCGGCACGACGTTCGCGGCGTCGCCGCCGTGCGTGATGATGCCGTGCAGGCGCGCGTCGCGCCGGATGTGCTGCCGGAGCTGCGCGATCGACTGGTAGGCCGTGACGAGCGCGTCGAGCGCGTTCACGCCCTGCTCCGGGAACACGGAGGCGTGCACGGCCTTGCCGCGGTACTCGACGTCCACGTGCGCGACGCCGAACATCGGCGCTTCAGCGATGTCGGCAGGGGCCGCGTGCGCCATCATCGCGACATCCACGTCGTCGAACGCGTGCCCGCGCACCATCACGATCTTGCCGCCCTGCCCTTCCTCCGCCGGCGTGCCCAGCACGACGATCCGGGCGTCGGCTGGATCGAGCGACTTGATCAGCGCGACGGCCGCGCCGACGCCGGCCGTGGCGATCAGGTTATGTCCGCAGGCATGGCCGATCTCCGGCAGCGCGTCGTATTCGCTGCAGACGGCGATGGTGACGGGGCCGTGGCCCCAGACACCGCGAAAGGCCGTTTCCATGCCATACGCGGGTTGCTCCACCTCGAACCCCTGCTCACGCAAGAACGGCACGAGCTGCTGGCAGGCATAGCGCTCCTGGAATGAGAGTTCGGGGTGCGCGTGGATCTCGCGCGAGATGCGGATGAGATCGCCGGCGACGGCATCGACCGCGTCTTGTGCGCGCTGCTTCTTCGTGGCGATCGTGTCGGAGATGCTGGTGCTCATCGCGTCCGCCTTTCGTGTAGCGCGATCTTACACCCGCGCGCCACCTGGTCGGTAGCGACAGGCGATCGCCTAACCCACGCCGGGGTTGGGTGCCTGCGCCCGCGCCCGGGCGCGGGTAGGTGCTGCCACCGCCGCCTCCTCCCGCATGCGGGTGCGGTCGAAACCCGCATTTTTCCCGTGCGGGCGTTCGTGAACACGTCGCGCGGCCGATAACCAACTCGGAACATCACTGCAGTACTGAGGAGAAGTCATGCCCCCTACCGAGAACATCCCCGGCCTGGAGCAAGAACTGACACAGGCCCTGGGTGCGCTGGAGAGCGCACTCCAGAGCGCCGCTGATTCGGTCGCGTCGATCCGCGCGATGGTCCCGCGACTGGCAGCCACCGGATCCGTGCTGCAGGAGATTGAGGCGCTGGTGCTGACCGGGCGCCAGCAGGACACGTCGCACAGCGCCGCGCCGGCGGGCCGCGGCTACGCGCGGCCAACGCTTGTGGTACCGAGTGCAAAGCCGCACACCGTGCCGGTGCTGAAGACGCCCGCGGCCAGCACCCCTGCCGCGTCGCTGCCGGAAGCCCCGTTGGCGCCCGAGCGCCAGCAACCACCGATCGAGGAGGAGCGGCCACGCTTCCCCGTGCCGGGCAGCGAGCCGGGCACGACGTCCTTCCGCCTCGAGTTCGAGAGCAACCCCGGACCGCTGGACTTGCGCGCGGTGGACGACGCCGTGAGCGAGCATCCGGCCGTGCGCGACGTGGCCCTGCTGGACTACGACGGGCGCCGCGCGACGCTGAAGGTCTGGATCGCGGCCGGCACCAGCCCGGCGAGCGTGCAGGAAGCGCTCAAGGCGCGCGCCGGCGAGCTGTTCCCCGCAGGCCACACCGTAAGCATCGTGGCGCTGGAAGACGCCGCGTAGGACACGTATCGACCGGCACGCCCACACCAAATGAGGAAGCCCCCTCGACGAGGGGGCTTCTTTACTTCACCATCCGGCGGCACACCGCCGCTCTCGGGCGATCGGTCGTGCTACGCGACCTGCTCCGACGGATCGTACATGCGGCGCTCGGCGGCAGCGAAGAGGGCGTCGCTCGTCACACCGTCGCTGGGGCAGGAGCCCCAGCCGACGACGAGGTGCAGTTCCAGGCCCGGCACGTCGTCCGCACCCAGGCTGGCGCTCTGTGCCGCCGTGAGCATGCGCCGCGCCGCGGTGGCCGCGCCGGCGTGCGAGGCTTCGGTGAGCACCATCGTGTAGCCGCTCTCCTTATACGCGCCGATGACATCGATGTCGCGCGCGCCCTGCGCCAGGGCGCTGCCGAGGTTTTCGAGCAGCCGATCCGTGAGGAACCGGCCGTACTTGTCTCGCAGCAGACGCAGGTTCGTCGCCTCGATCACGGCGATGGAGACCTCGCGCTTGTAGCGGACCGCACGCGCCAGCTCCTTCTGCAGCTCCGCCTCCAGCTTCCGCGCGTCGAACACGGAGCGGACGACATCGATCGCTCCCTGATCACTCGCCGCGTGCGAGCGGCGCAGGTTCACGGCGGCGATCGCGACGTGGTCGGCGAACGCTCGCAGGCGGTCGGGCTGCGGCTGCTCGACCAGCATCAGCAGCAGCGCCCCGACGCGCTCTCCGTTCGACACCAGCGGCACGGCGGCAAGCGACTGCACGCCCAGCGCCTTCTGCGCGGCGGCGGCCTCGCTCTCGCCGATCAGGCCGCGGAAGAGGTCCGACGCGGGTGCCGGGGACGGCGCCGACCGCGCGAGCGCGTCGGTGAGCGCCGGGGCTGACCGGGCGTCGATGCGCGCGGGCGGCACGGCCTTGCCGAACGCGTCCAACGCGCGATGCAACGCGCGGCGGCGCAGATCGGATGCGGGCGACTTGCGCTCCAGGCCGCCGTTGGCGTCATCGAGGTAGACGAACGTGTACGAGGCGTTGAGCGTCCCCTCGGCCGCGGTGCAGGTCGCATCGACGAGCCAGTCGAGCGTGCTGGCGGTGTGCAGCGGCAGGAGAGCCGCGATGACGCCAGTGGTAGCGTCGGGCTGCGGAGTGCGCGGCTGCTCGGAGCGTCGTGCGGACATAGCGTCGTACCTCTACCGTCGTTGGCTCAGTCCGGCCACGGCGGCCGAGACACGGGTCAGCTGCTCTTCCAGGCGCTTGATCGCGCCCTCGAGTTCCTGCAGGTGCTGGCTGGAGTCCTCGCTGCGCAGGACGCCGGCCTCGACGAGGTGGCGCACGGCATCTTGCAAGCGCGACTGCTGCTCGATCAGCGCGTCAGCTTGCGATCGGATGTTTGCCAGCGCGCCGGCGGCCTCGCGGACGCTGGCGGCCGGGGCGGCGGCGTTCATCGATTCGCGCGACGCCAGGTAGCGGGCGAGGTCCTGCACGACCATGCTTGCTTTCGTGGCCTCCGCCGCGGCGCGGCTGGCGCGATCGAAGACCCGCCACGTGCCGAACGTGCCGATCAGCGTGAACAGCAGCAATCCGCTGAGCCCCATCGAAACGGCGGCGACGGCGGCGGCGAACTCCCAGTTGGCGGTGTCGCCCACAGTACCTCCCGCCGGGCCGCGGTACGGCCCTGACGCTAGAGAATGATCGGCCGGGCCACAGGGCGGCTAAATACGGCAACGAGGGATATTCCCCTAGGGATACGCCCGGTACGCCTCGAGCCACGCGGCCAGCCGCGGATTCACGATGTCCGGCCGCTCCTGTTGCGTCCAGTGGCCGCAGCCGGGCACGGCCTCATACGTGAGATTCTTCACCCATGTGCCGAGGCGCTTGTTTCCTTCCGGCCTTAGCACGGGGTCGTCCTCGCCCCAGAGCACGAGCGTCGGCACGAGCACCGGCCCGCGCGGCAGGGCGGACCACCCCTGGCGCACCGCCTGCCGGTAGTAGGCGAGCGTGCAGCGGGCCGCGCCGGGGCGCAGGAACGCCTCGCGGTAGGCGTCGAGATCGGCGTCGCTGAACACGTCCGGGCGCGACGCGCTGCGGCGAAACGCACCAGCGATGGCGGCCGCACGGTTGCGAGTCAACAGCCACTCGGGCAGGCGCGGGAGCTGGAAGAACAGCATGTACGTGCTGCGCAGCATCTGGGCCGGACTGGTGCGGACGTAGCGGGCAAAGGCGGACGGATGCGGCGCGTTCATGATCGTGAGCGTGCGTACGGACTCTGGCCGCCGCGACGCCACCTGCCACGCGACGACGCCGCCCCAGTCGTGTCCGACCAGGTGCATCCGCTCCTCTCCGAGCGCGCGGGCAAGCGCGGCCACGTCCTCGACCAGCGACTCGATGTCGTAGCCGGTACGGGGCTTGTCGGTGAGGTTGTAGCCGCGCATATCCGGCGCGACCGCGCGGAAGCCAGCCGCGGCGAGCGCGGGCAGTGTCTTCCGCCACGAATACCAGCACTCGGGGAAGCCGTGCAGCAGCAGCACGAGCGGGCCGGAACCCTGCTCCACGTAGTGGAAGCGGATGCCGTTGGCCTCGATGAAACGGTGCTGGAAGTCGGAAGCAGCGTCTTCCATGCGGACAGCGTAGGTGGAATCCCGTACCCGCGCACGCCGTCAAGCTGCCGATACTTCCGTATGCCCGGTACGGACTCCCGCCGCCGCGCCAGCTACACGACGACGCTCGCCGTCATGGCCGGCGTCGTGCTGCTGCTGCACGCCATGGTCGCGGCGCTGGTGTTGCTGACGGTATGGCGCGGCGACGGCATCGGGGACTGGGCGTCGTTCTACGCGGCGGGCTGGATGGTGCGGACGGGGGACGGGGCGCACCTGTACGACTTCGCGCGGCAGGGCGCGGCGCAACGCGCGTTCTTCGGCGACGCGCTGCAGCCGAACGCCTACCCGCTGCCCGCCTTCGTCGCGATCGCGTTGTCGCCGTTGACGCGCCTCTCGTTCACGTCGAGCTTCTTCGCGTGGGCCGGCGTGAACCTGGCGATGCTGGCCGGACTGGCGTACGCCTGCTGGCGCTCACTGTCCGGCGTGCCGCGCGGGCTGCGTGCCGTCTACACGGCATGCGCCGCGCTCTCGACGCCGGCGATCTACACCGTGCTGCTGGGCCAGGTGGACCTGTTTGTGCTGGCGGGACTGGCGTCGTGCTACGCGCTGCTGCACCGCGGGCGGCCGTACGCCGCGGGCGCGGCGCTGGCGCTGGCGCTGGCGAAGCCGCACATGCTCGGAGGCGTCGTCCTGCTGCTGGTGATGCAGCGCCAGTGGCGCACCCTCGCTGCGCTGGCAGCCGTGGGCGCGCCGCTGCTGCTCGGACCGGCGCTGATCTTCGGCCCCGGCACGCTGGCGGACCAGGCGCGGCTGATCGCGTCGTATCCCGGATCGTCGACGGACCACAGCGTCGCCGCGGCGATGATGATCAACGTGCGCGGCACAATCACGAGCCTGACCGGCGCATCGAATCCCTGGCTGTGGGCGCCGCCGCTGGTGCTGATCGCCGCGGCAAGCGTGTACGCGGCGGCGCGTACCTGGGCGGCGCGGCCGCTCCTGCACGCGCAGTCCTGGGCGCTGGCCTTCGCGCTGCCGCTCATGTATTCGCCGCACCTTCACCTGCAGAGCATGGTGCTGCTGCTGCCCGCCGGCGCGCTATTCGTGCGCGCGGGCGCGGCGGCCGGGCGGCCGATCGCGGTGGACACGGTGCTGCTGGCCTTCTGCACCCTCGCGGTCGTCTGGCTGCTGGGCCTGTTCGGACTGGCGCTGATGTGCGTGCCGATCGCGGCGGCGTTCTGGCTGATCGCGGCGCGCTGGCCGGAGCCGGCAGCAGCGGACGCGCTCGCGGCGCCGGAGCCGCGCCTCGCGGCCTGATCCGGATTCGAGGCAGGTTCCAGGTCCACGGATCTCCGTAGCCGCGGAGTGGAAAGCTCCGTACTTCCCACGAGCCCATGCGGGGCCGCCTGTGCGAACATACCGTCAGAAGGCCGCGCCGCGGCCGCGAACGAGTGGACGGGACGGTATGGCACAGACACGCGATATCAAGACGGCGACGGAGCGGAACATCCGCGTGATGCGGCTCAAGCCGGCGACGGCCCTGAGCACCGCGCGCACGGTCGTGACGCTGCGGTCGGGCACGACGGCGTGCGAGATCGAGGACGGACCGTGGCGGCTCGTGGCCGACCTGGCGAAGGGCATGGGCGGCGACGAGACGGCGCCGGACGCCGGCGTCTTCGGCCGGGGCGCCGTCGGCTCGTGCCTCGTGATGGGGTACCTGCTGTGGGCGGCCCGCCTGGGCGTGCGGGTCGACGACGCGCGCGTGACGATCGAGACGGACTTCAACGCCAAGGGCATGTACGCCGTGGATGACACGGTGTCGCCGGGGTGGCAGGCGCTGCGCTACACGGTGGAGATCACCAGCCCGGAGCCGGAGGGGCGCGTGCGCGAAGTGATCGAGCAGGCCGACCGACACAGCCCGCTGCTCGACGACGTGCGGCGGCCCGTGCCGGTGACGTGCAGCGTGCGCATCGCACGGCCAGCGAAGGAGTAGCGCGATGGAACCGAAGCTGCACCGCCGCGTCCAGCGTTACGGCTGGGATCTCGCCGTCGCCGACTACGACCGGCACTGGGTGCCGGTGCTGCGCACCTGCTCCGAGCGTGTCCTGGCACTCTGCGAGCCGCGCCCGGGCGAGCGGGTGATCGACCTCGCCACGGGCACCGGCGTCGCCGCGTTCCTCGCCGCGGAGCGGGTGGGCGACGCCGGCCGCGTCACCGCCACGGACCTCTCCGAGCGGATGGTGGACGCGGTGCGCGCCGAAGCGGCACGGCGCGGCGCCGCGAACATCGAGGCGGAGCGGGTGGACGCGGAAGAACTGGCGTACGCCGGCGGGTCGTTCGACGTCGCGACGTGCGTGCTGGGGCTCATGTACCCCGCCGACCCGCAGCGCGCGATCGAGCAGATGTACCGAGTGCTGGCGCCGGGCGGACGGGCTGGCGTCTGCGTGTGGGGCCGCCGCGACCGCTGCGGCTGGCGGGAGATCTTTCCGATCGTCGATGCGATCGTGCAATCCGACGTGTGCCCGATGTTCTTCTCGCTGGGCGGGCCGCAGGCGCTGGACTATGCGTTCGAACGCGCCGGCTTCGTGGAACGACGCGAGGAACGGCTGGCGCAGACGCTGCACTGGCCGGACGCGCGGACGGCGTGCGCGGCGATGTTCGGGGGCGGGCCGGTGGCGCTGGCGTACTCGAAGATGACGCCCGAAGTGCGCGGCCGCGTGGAGCGGGCGTTCATCGACAGCATCGCACCGTACCGGAACGCCGACGGCTCGTACGACGTGGAGGGCGAGTTCGTCTTCATGCTGGGCACGAAGGCGTAGCGCGCCGGTGAGCGCGCTCGCTACACTCGGAGCGTGCTGAAGCGACTGCTCTACACGACCGCCGCGCTCTCCGCGCCGGGATTGGCGCTCACCGTCGCGACGGAGCGGCTCATCCGCTCGCGGCTGTTCTACACGGGCGAGTGGCACGCCGCGCCGCCGGACGACGTCCTGTGGCCGTACGAGGAGGCGGCGTTCGTCGCCGCTGACGGTGTCGAGCTGCAGGGATGGTTCTTCAAGGCGCAGCGCGCGGACGCGCCGACGCTGCTCTTCTGCCACGGCACCAGCTACAACGCCAGCGACATGTGGGTGACTGAGGAGCGCGCTAGGGCGCTGCACGACTTCCTGCGCGGCGTCGGCTGCAACTTCTTCGTGTTCGACTACCGAGGGTACGGGCGCAACAGCCACCTCGGCACGACGGAGGAGGGCACGTACCTCGATGGCGCGGCGGCCTTGGCCTGGCTGCACGTCCGCGCCGACGTCGATCC
The DNA here is from genome assembly GCA_041494685.1 of Dehalococcoidia bacterium. Taxonomy (GTDB): domain Bacteria; phylum Chloroflexota; class Dehalococcoidia; order DSTF01; family JACRBR01; genus JBGQBE01. The sequence goes on from JBGQBE010000014.1 coordinate 33,076, forward strand.
CGCATCGATCTTCTTCTACGGCTTCTCGCTGGGGACGGGCATCGCCACGGAGCTGGCGCTGCGCGAGCCAGCCGCGGGGCTAATCCTGCGCGCGCCGTTCACGTCGATCCGCGCGATGATGGTCGACTTCGTCCCGCGGCTGCGTCCGCTGCTTTCAGTGACGCCCTGGCTGCCGCTGACGAACTACGACAACCTGGCAAAGGCGCGCCGCCTCCAGGCGCCGCTGCTGGTCATGCACGGGGACGCAGACGAGACGGTGCCGCACCACATGGGCCGTCGCATCTTCGACGCGGCGCCGGACCCCAAACAGTTCGCCACGCTGACAGGCTCCGGGCACCGCGACTTCGCCACGGACCTCATCGTGCCCGCGATCGGGCGCTTCGTGGACGACGTGCTGAGCGGGCGCTTGACGCGCACCACACCGGCGGCCGCGGCGACAGCCTGACGTCCGCTGGGACGGCCGTGCGCGAATCGCTACGCTGGGGCGTGACCACCGACATCCAGCAGCAGCTTGCCGAACGCGTCGAAGAGGCCGCCGGGGCGCGTCACCGGCGCGTACAGAGCGACCCGGAGTACCGCGCGCTGAGGAAGCTGGCGGGGCGCAACCGCAAGCACCCTCCGAAGACGCCGCTGGACGCCCTCCAGCACGTGGTGGACGTGGCGCGCGAGCTGACGCACGGCACCTTCGGAGCACTCGCCGTCACCGGCGTCAACGACTACGTGGAGGGGTTCATCGTCAGCGGCATGGACGCGAACGCGCTCGACTCCCTCAAGGGGCCGCCGCAAGGGCACGGCCCGCTCGGCACGATGCGTCAGGACGGCATGCCGGTACGGATCAGCGACGTCGCCCGGCACGCGAAGGCGTTCGGCTTCCCGCCGAGGCATCCGAACATGAAGGAGCTCCTGGGCGTACCGATCTTTGCGGGCAGCGACGTGCGCGGCGCGCTGTACGTCACCGACCGCCGCCGCGGCACATTCACCGATGAGGACGAACAGATGCTGAACGTATTGAGCCGCCACGCGGGCCTGATCATCGAAGCGAGCTGGTACTAGCATGCGGATAGCGACGTACGCCGAATCACAGGCGCCGGGCGCGGCGTCGCACGTGGGCGTGGTGCTGGGCGAGCGCATCGTGCGCGTGCCGGGCGTTGCGGACATGCTCGACTTCATCGCGCAGGGCGCCGCGGCGCGCGCGGCGGCGGCACGGCTCGACGCCGCGGCGGGCGTGGCGCTCGACTCCGTGCGGCTGCTGGCGCCGATCCCCGCGCCGCGGCGAAACCTGATGTGCGTGGGGCTGAACTACGCCGACCACATCGCGGAGTCGAAGTCGGTCGCCGGTGCCGATGCGCCGAAGTTCCCGACGTTCTTCTCCAAGCCGCCCTCCACGGTCATCGGCCCCGGCGACGAGATCCCGTGGCACGGCCACGTCACGAAGGCCGTCGACTGGGAAGTAGAGCTTGCGGTGGTGATCGGCCGGCCGGGCCGCGACATCACCGAGGCCGACGCGCTGTCGCACGTCTTCGGGTACACCATCGCGAACGACGTGACCGCGCGCGACTTGCAGCAACGGCATGGGCAGTGGTTCAAGGGCAAAGGGCTCGATGGCTTCTGCCCGCTCGGCCCGGTGATCGTCACGGCCGACGAGATCGGCGACCCGGGCACGCTCGACCTGTCACTGCGCGTGAACGGCGTCGAGAAGCAGCGCTCGAACACGCGGCACCTGATCTTCAGCCTGCCGCGGCTGATCGCGGACCTGTCGGCGGGCATGACGCTGCTGCCCGGCGACCTTCTGCTGACGGGCACCCCGTCCGGCACGGGTATCGGCCAGACGCCGCCGGAGTTCCTGCGCCCGGGAGATATCGTGGAGGCGGAGATCCCTCGCATCGGCCTGCTGCGCAACGCCGTCGCCGCCGGCTAATCCGCCGGCATCAGGGAGCGACGTCGGCGAAGGTCCAGTAGACCGCGTCCACATTTTCACCGCCCACGACGAGTTCCCAGTGCAGGTGCGGGCCTGTCGCCAGGCCGGTATGGCCGACGAGGCCCACGATCTGGCCCTGCGCGATCGCGTCGCCCTGCGCGACATCGATCCGTGAAAGGTGGTGGTACGCGGTGAAGACGCCGAGGCCGTGATCGATGATCACGGAGTTGCCGCGCGTCGCCAGCGTGCCCGTCCATGCGACGCGGCCCGCCGCCGCCGCACGCACGGGTGTGCCCTCGTCCGCGGCGAAGTCGGTGCCGCTGTGGTGGGTCGAGAGGGGCCCGCCGTTGTAGCTGCGGGCGGTGCCGAATGCGGTACTGATCGGCGCGTCCACCGGCAGGATGAACGCCCCGCTCCACAGCTTGAGCGGCGTGACCTGCGCGTAGATGGCGGCGCGCGTGTTCGCCTCGGCCTGCACGGCGTCGGGCGGCTGCAGCCCGTTGGGTCCGTCGGGCGGCACCTGCAGGTACTCGACGGGGAAGTCGGTCGCGGCGACGCGGACGGTCGAGCTGAGCGCGCGTAGCAGCGCGCCGCCGGCGTCGAGCAGGTTGATGGTGAGTTTGTAATCGCCCGGCTTCACGTCCGGGCTCGCGCCGACGGGAATCCAGAACTCGTCGCCGCCTAACGCCATCGGGTACTGACGGCCGCGGAAGATCGCGGTCGCGCCGGACGCGCTTCCACGCGGCGCGCGCACGACGATCGTGCGTCCCTGTGCGAGCACCTGCGGCGGTTCCGGCGTGGGTGTGTCGGTCGGCAGCGGCGTTGGCGTCGCGGTAGGCGTCGGCGTCGGCGTGACGGTGGGCGTGGCGGTGGCGGTCGGGGTGTCGGTCGGTGTTGGCGTGCGGGTGGGCGACGACGCGCCGATCACACCGCAGCCGCTGAGCACGACGCAGCCCAGCGTCGAGCAGAGCACGGAAACAGCGATGCGCACAGGGTGACCAGGCACGGACGTAGTCTACCGTCTGCGGCAAGCGCTGCGCTGAACACGCCAGCGCAGCGTTTGCCGCCGCTTCCGGGCGATCTCCGCGCGACAAGAAGGCCCGCCGTGCAGCGAGCCTTGCTGAATCGATCTGGTGCCGAACTGAGGGACTACTCGTCGCCGTCGTCGTCGTGGCGCACGGAGAGGCCGATGCTGAGGCGGCTGATTAGCAGCACGACCGCCAGGAACAGCGTCTCGGGAGTGAACGGCATGTACGGTATCGTCGGCATCGATTCCCGCTACCCAGAATCTTCTCTTCACCGAGCGGCCGGGACCGGCAGCGCTACGCTTCGACTACCACTGGCACCAATGCGCCGGCGATCTCGGAGCTTCCGCGTCGACGGCGGCGCGATTGGGTGTGCTGGTGCCCGACGATCAGCGCCAGCGCGACCATCAGGAGCAGCGACGCCAGCTTGAATGGGGCCAGCGGCCCCCAGACGCCGCCGATCGCGCCGCCCATCGCCTGCCCGGCCGCGACGCCGAGCCCCTGCACCGCGCTCAACGCCCCGAGCCACAGACCGCGGCTTCCCACGTCCGTTGCGTCCAGTGCGGCGGCGCCCCATGCCGGGATGCTGATGGCGTACGCGAGACCGGCGAGCACCACCAGGTTGACGACAAGGATCGGACTCCGCGTCAGCGTCAGCGCGAAGATGCAGAGCGCCGCGACGAACAGGCCCGCGATGAGCGGCACCTGGCGGCCGAAGTGATCGGCCAGTTTCCCGAACCGCCACAACGCTATCCCCGCCAAGGCGGCGGGCACGGGAAAGAGCAGCGCCATGTACGACATCTTCACGCGGAGGACGTCGTGCGTGTAGGCGCCGATCATCGGCGTGTGCAAGCTGGTGCCCAGCGTAAGCAGCAGGACGATGACGGCGAGCATCGCGATGCCCGGCGTCCAGCCGGCGGCGTCGGCGGCGCGCTCCACGTCGGCGACCGGGTCCGCATGGGAGCGGCCGTCCGCGTCGTCCACGCTGCGCAGGACCATGAGCATCGCCAGCAGACTGAAGCCGATGCACACCCAGAACGCCGCGCCGTAGGTGACGAAGTCCACCATCAGGACGCCCGCCAGCGTACCGATACCGATGCCGCCCATCTGCGCGATGTTCAACGCCGACATGGTGCCGGTGCGGCGGCCACGCGGCGTCGTGTCGCCGACGTGCGCCATGAACGCGGGCCACATCGTCGCCGCGCCGATGCCCAGCACCGCCGAGAACGCGAGGAAGGCGCGCTCGTCGGGCACCATCATCATCAGCGCCAGGACGGGGGCGCTCAGCGCCATGCCGGCGATCATCGTGGCACGGCGGCCGGCGCGGTCAGCGATCCACCCGGCGACGGGTTGCCAGGCAAACTTCGCGACGCCGTACGACGCCATGGCGTAGCCCGGATAGGCGAGCCCCGTGTGGAGCGCCTGCGGCAGGTATTGCTGTACCAGCGAGAGAAAGTAGATGCCAACTGCCGCCTGCCAGAGGAAGACGACGGCGGCCAGTTCAAGCACCCGCAGGCGCTCGTTACGGACCGTATTGGCCACCTGTCGGACGTGGATCATGACCCCTCAACCCCACCTGAGAACGGTTCTCGCCAAACCGTGGCGCCCGAAAGAGGATCTGCTCACCCTTAGTATCGGCAGTGCGACTCACTATCCCAGCGCCAAGGGGTGGCTAGATCGTCCCCTTCCTGTCACGATTTCGTGCGACGGCGATCGCGCCGAGCGCACCGGCCCGTTCCCCCAACTCCCCCTCCACAATCCGGACGTCCGCGAAGGACTGCGCGAAGCTCCGTGCCCGGGCGACTTCGACCGCCGGACGCAGGAGCGCGTCCCCCATGTTCGTCAGCCCACCCCCCAGCACGATGGCCTGGGGGTTGAACGCATTGATCAGGCTGGCCAGCCCCAATCCCAGGTAGCGGCCGGCCTCGGCGATGATCGCCTCCGCTTCGGCCTCGCCCTGTTCTCCGGCGAGGAACACCGTCTGCGCCGACAGCGGCGGATCGTGCTCCGCCAGCCGCGCCGTCCGCACCAGCCCCCCGGCGGCGATCTGCTCTCTCGCGCGCGCCGCGATGGCAGTGCCGGACGCGAACGCCTCGAGGCAGCCGACGTGGCCCGCGCCGCAGGCCGGGCCCTCGGCGGCGACGATGATGTGCCCGAACTCGCCCGCGGCGCCGGAGGCGCCGGCGTACAGTTCGTCATCGATGATGATACCGCCGCCAATACCCGTGCTCAGGGTAACAAAAAGCACGTGGCGGTAGCCGCGCCCGGCGCCGAACTGGTGCTCGGCTACGCCCTGGCAGTTGGCATCGTTCTCCAGGATCGCGGGGATGCCCAGCCGCTCGTGGAGGATCTTGGCCAGCGGCACGTTGTGCCAGCCGGGCAGGTTGGGCGGGTCCGTGATCACGCCCGCCGCCGCATCGATGGGACCAGGGGCGGAGATGCCCGCGGCGCGCAGGACGCTCACGTCGATGCCCGAGTCCGAAGCCGCGCCGCGCACGGCGTCGACGATGCGGCCGATGACGGCTTCGGGGCCCTGGCTGGCATATGTCGGCACGCGCTCACTGCCGATGACACGGCCGCCGGCGTCGGCCACGAGCGCCAGAATCTTCGTCCCGCCGAGGTCGATGCCGGCGTAGACGGTATCCGCGCTCATGACGTGGGGGCGCGCGCCGCGGCACGGTCAGCCCGCGCCGCCGCGTAGAGCTCGATGTACTTGCCCGCGGCCCGCCCCCACGACCAGTCCTGGCGCATGCCGCGCTCCTGCAGCGAGCGCCAGCCGCCCGGATTCTCGAAAGCGGCCAGGGCGCGTTCGGCGGCGTGCTCCAGCTCATGCGCGTCCGCCGCGTCGAAGACGAAGCCCGTGCCGGAGCGGAGCGGCACGTCGGCATCCTGCACGGTGTCAGCCAGGCCGCCGGTACGCCGCACGAGTGGCACCGCGCCGTAGCGCAGCGAGATCAGCTGGCCGAGGCCGCAGGGCTCGTACCGCGATGGCATGACGAAGACGTCGCAGCCGCCGTAGATCTCCTGACCGAGCGGCGGGTTGAAGTCGAGCCAGATCTTCACCTTCTGCGGGTACTTCTCCTGCAGTTGCAGGAGCATCCGGTGCACCTCTTCGTCGCCGGTGCCGAGTACGACGAGCTGCATGTCACGAGCGGCTAGCATCGCGTCGAAGGCCGCGGCGACGAGGTCGATGCCCTTCTGCGCCCAGAGGCGCGTCACGACGCCGAACACCAGCGAGCGCTCGCTCTGCGGCAACCCCGCCTTCGCCTGGAGCGCTCGCTTGTTCTCGGCGCGGGCGTCCAGCGTGTCGACGCTATAGCGCCGCGCGAGCGCGGCGTCCGTCGCCGGGTCGAACTCCTCGTAGTCGATGCCGTTGACGATGCCGGAGACGACGGCCGCGCGGGCGCGCAGCAGGCCATCCAGGCCGGCGCCGTACTCCGGCGTCATGATCTCCTCCGCGTAGGTCTCGCTGACCGTGTTCACGCGGTCCGCGTGCAGGATGCCCTGCGCCATGGCACTGTAGGCGATCTCGTGCGGCACGTCCGCAGGCATCGCAAGCGACGAGACACCGATGCCGAAGTGCGCCGCGAATCCGGCTTCGAAGCTGCCCTGCAGCGCCAGGTTGTGGATGGTGTAGACGCGCCCCGCTCCCGCCCAGAGGTGCGCGCGGTCGGCATCGAGTCGCGTGAACAGAAGCGCGGTGTGCCAGTCCTGCGCGTGGACCACGTCGGGTGCGAAGCCCAGGTGCGGCGCGGCGGCGAGCAGGGCGTCGCAGAAGAAGAGGAAGCGGTCCTTGTCGTCGTCGAAGCCGTAGACGTTGGCCCGCTTGAAGTAGCGTCCATTCTCCAGGAGATAGACGGGCACGCCGCGCACGTCCGCCTGCCAGACGTCCACCCGCTGCTCGCCGTCGGGCCAGGGCACGCGTACGTCCTGGAGCAGGTGGCGCAGGCCCGGCAGCGTCGTGCGCTCGATGGAGCCATGCATCGGCATGGCGACCCGCACGTCCGCGCCGCCGGCGCGCAACGCGCGGGGCAGCGAGCCGACGACGTCGCCCAGGCCGCCGACCTTCGCCAGCGGGCTCATCTCAACAGCGGCGAAGAGGACGTTCAATGCGGATCCCTGAGAGGTAACGGGTGACGGCTATGTCTATCGGATCGGCCGGGGCGCGGCAACCTGAGAGCGTTGCGATCGGGTGACGCGTGAACGGGGGATGCTGTGCGTGCACGGGTGACGCGGCCTGGCTCCGCTGACCGGCGCGGGCGATACCCCCGAAACAAAACGAGGGCGGCATTGCTGCCGCGCCCCGCTCGTTGTCGAAGGCCCCGCCTCCTTCGACACACACTAGAACGGCCCCTCCCCTGCGACGTTACAATGTTCCGATCCGCGTAAACTTGACGTGCGGGCCGAAGCCGCGTAGACCGCGGCGCCGCCGATATACTGCCGCCCATGCCCTCACCATCGCGCAGGTCGGAGTTTCTCGCGGGCGTGCGCGCCCAGGCGCCGCTCCTGCTCGGCGTCTCGCCATTCGGCATGGCCTACGGCGCCTACGCCGTGAAGTCGGGCCTGTCCTCTGGCCTCGCGCAGGCGATGTCGGCGATCATCTTCGGTGGCGCAAGCCAGCTGGTGGCGTCGCGGCTGATCGCGCAGAGTGTGCCCGGCGCGGTCATCGTGCTGACGGTGCTGCTGGTGAACCTGCGCCACATGCTGTACAGCGCCGCGCTCGCGCCGCACGTCGAGCATCTGGAGCGGCGCTGGCGCTGGCTGCTGGCGTACCTGTTGACCGACGAGGCGTACGCGACGGCGATCACGCGCTACCGCCGGCGCGACGCGGCGGCCTACAGCCACTGGTTCTTCCTCGGAACGGGGCTCGCGCTGTGGACGGCATGGCAGATCAGCACGGCGATCGGCGTCTTCGTGGGCGCGGCGGTGCCCGATAGCTGGTCGCTGGACTTCGCGCTGCCGCTGACGTTCATCGCGCTGCTCGTGCCCGCGCTGACGAGCCGTCCGGCGGTCCTCGCGGCGGCCGTGGCTGGATTCGTGGCGGTGCTGGGCTATCACTGGCCGTACGGCACCGGGCTGCTCTCCGCCGCGGTCGCCGGCATGCTGGCCGGGATGGCAGCGGACCGCGCGCTCGGCGCCGAAGCGGAGGCACCGTGACGCTCTGGCTGATCGTCGCGGCCGCCGGCATCGGCACGTACGGCATCCGGCTGTCGGTGATGGTGTTCGTGCACCACTCGCTGCTGCCGCGTGCGGCGCGCGACGCCCTGCGATTCGTCACGCCCGCGGTGCTGCTGGCGATCATCTTGCCGGCCGTGCTCTATACGGGCGAGCCGGTGGCGTTCGACGCCGGCCCGGGCAACGAGCGCCTGGTAGCCGCTCTGGCCGCCGTCGCCGTGGCGTGGGCGGCAAAGAACGCCTGGCTGACCATCGGCAGCGGCATGGCGATGCTGTGGCTGTTGCGCTGGGCCGGCTGAAGCTTCGCTTCAGCCGAACAGACAACAGAAGGGTGCGCCCACGAATCTGTTGTCTGTTGTTCGTCTCTGTTGTCTGCTCTCTGCTGTCTGTTCTACACTTCCGGCACCATGACCACCACGGCATCCGAGATCGAAGTCAAGGCACGCGAGGCGAAGGCCGCGGCGCGGAAGCTCGCCACGCTTTCGACGCAGGTGAAGAACGCCGCGCTGAACGGCCTGGCCGACGCGCTGATGGGGCACATGGACGAGGTACTGGCGGCGAACGCGCTGGACCTCGACCGCGCACGCGCGGACGGGCTCTCGTCGGCGGTGATCGACCGGCTGACGCTGACGGCGGAACGCCTGGCGGCCATCGCGAAGGACGTGCGCAACGTGGCGTCGCTGCCGGACCCGGTGGGCGAGTCGCTGGAGATGCGCACGCTGCCCAACGGCATGATCGTCGGCAAGATGCGCGTGCCGTTCGGCGTCATTGGCGCGATCTACGAGAACCGCCCCAACGTCACCGTGGACATCGCCTCGCTCTGCCTGAAGGCGGGCAGCGCGACGATCCTGCGCGGCGGCAAGGAAGCGCTGCAGTCGAACATCGTGCTCGGCCGGATCATCGGCGGCGCGCTGCAGGCCGCGGGCGTGCCGGCCGGCGCGGTGCAGATCATCGAGTCGAGCGACCGCGCCATCGTCTCCGAGATGCTGGCGATGAAGGAGTACATCGACCTGATGGTGCCGCGCGGCGGCGAAGAGCTGATCCGCTTCGTCGAGAAGAACGCGACGATGCCGGTGCTGATCGGCGGCATCGGCGTCTGTCACACCTACGTGGACCGCGACGCCGACCTCGCGAAGGCGCGCGACATCGTGGTAAACGCGAAGACGCGGCGGTACAGCGTCTGCAACGCGCTCGACACCCTGATCGTGCACGCCGATGCGGCGCCGCGCTTCCTGCCGGAGATCGCGGCGGCGCTGGCAGAGAAGGGCGTCGAGCTGCGCTGCGATGAGCGCGCGTACGCCGCGCTCGAAGGAAAACCGAGGGTCGTGCGCGCGACCGACGCGGACTTCGGCAAGGAGTTCCTGGCGCTCGTCGCGTCGGTGAAGGTCGTGGACTCGTACGAGGACGCGGTGGACTTCATCTATCGCTACAGCAGCGGCCACTCCGACGCGATCGTGACGGAGAACTACACGACGGCGATGCGCTTCCTGCGCGAAGTCGACACGGCCGTCTGCTACGTGAACGCGAGCACGCAGTTCACCGACGGCGCCCAGTTCGGCATGGGCGCCGAGATCATCGACGCGACGCAGAAGTCGCACGCGCGCGGCCCGGTGGGACTGAAGGAGATCTGCACGTACAAGTGGATCGTCTTCGGCAGCGGGCAGACGCGGCCGGCGTAGCTTCCAGGCGGGCGAGTGACAGTGACGGTAGCTGGTCGCGTAAACCGATATTGCCGTTTGCGGTAGGGGCGCAGCCTGCTGCGCCCGAATTGCCGGGCCGATAGCCCGATGAAGTTGGCGCGCGATAATATTGCTGTCATGACGATCCCGGAACTAACCCAACGAGGCGCCGAGCGGCTACTCGAACAGTTCATCGAGCGACGCGTCTCGCCGCGGATCCGCCACAAGGTGCGGATGTCTGTTGAGACACGCGGCAACAACGTGACACTCTTCGAGCACCGACCAGTCTTCCACATGCTCGGCAAATGGACGAACAGCAAGGTCGCGCAGTTTCGCTACGATCCGGACTCGGATCGCTGGACGCTCTACTGCAGCGACCGACATGATCGGTGGCATCGCTACACGCAGAAGCAGCCAGCTACTGCTATCGCGGCTCTCCTCCGCGAGGTCGATCAGGATCCCACGGGCATCTTCTGGGGCTAATTCGCACCTATGGTCGCGCGATACCGCTCGCTTCAGCGACGGGCTCGTGAGGTCGAGTTCGGAAACAGGCCCACGTAGTGTCAGACGCGGCGGGGCGGGCGCGTGCGCAGCGTCTTCACGCCGTCGTCGTCGTAGAGCACCGGCACGGCCTCGGAGATATCGACCTGGCCCGCCTGGCGCAGATCGCCGTCGAAGCCGATGCGCGCCAGGCGGCGGCCGTGCGCCGACTCGCGGAACATGCGGTTCGTGTCGCCCTCGTACCACTGCCAGAGGTGCATCGCCGCGAACGCCTCATCGGTCGGCCGGATACCGCCCTCCGCCTCGCACACCGCCTCGACGATCGCGCCGGCAGCGGCGGTGTCTTCGAGGCTGAACGCGACGCCCGCGTTCACACCGGCGCAGACGACCGCGATATCGAGGTCGCGCGACGCGGCCTCGGCGAGCAGGCGCCGCGCCGCCGCGTGGCGGTTCACCAGCGCCGCCGCGATCACGACGGGCGCCTGGGCGGCGGCGTGGATCGCGCGCGTGCCGTTGGTCGTGTAGAGCACCGCCGACTTGCCCTTGAACGACAGCCCGGCGAACTCCGCCGGCGAGTTGCCGTAGTCGAATCCGTCAGGGGGCACGGCGTCGACTTCGCCGCAGAGCAGTGCGAAGTTGCGCCGCGCCAGTTCGTGCGCCTGGACGACGTTCTCGCTGATCATCGCGCGCAGCAGCCCGCCCTCGAACATTGTGACGAGCGAGGTGGTGGCGCGCAGCACGTCGACGACGGCGACGGCGTGCCGTTGCGGCTCGCACAGGAGGCGCGGCGTCATGGCGACGGTGATCTTCATCTCCGCGAGCGTAGCCCCGGTGGCGGCGAGCGTCGATAGCGAAGCGTCAAGTTGAGGCCGGGAGATGCGCGCTATCACAAAGATGTGCGTCAACGGCGCACGGCCACGGCCGATCAGCGTCAAGGCGGCGTCAAGGGACTACGCCGGCGGCTCGCCCAGGACACCCCATGCGTGCATGGCTTCGATGGCGTCGTCGGAGTAGCCGAGCTCGCGCAGGATCTCTTCGCTGTGCTGGCCAAGCGTAGGCGACGCGCCCTGAGGCTCAAGCGGCGTATCGCTCATCTGCAGCATCGGGCCGGCCATACGCACGGGGCCCATCAGCGGGTGATCGACCATGCTGATCAGCCCGTTCTCCAGCACCTGGGGGTCATCGAGCAACTCCTCGGTGAAGCGCACCTGCCCGGCCGGCACCCCCGCCGCATCGAAGAGCGCCAGCCACTCCTCCGTCGTCTTCGCGGCGAGCAGCGCTTCCGCGGCCGCGACGAGCCGGTCGCAGTAGGCGAGCACGTCGGGGTCGGTCGGGTCGACTTCGTCGGGGCGCTTGCCGATGCGCGAGTCCTCGAGGCGCAGCACGCCCAGCAGCTTCTTGCGCAGCGGGTTGCTCAGGCAACCCACCGCGATGAAGCCGTCCGCCGTCTGAAAGCAGCGGTAGTAGATGTTGCCGATCACGGGCCGGACGCCGGCGATCACCTCGAGCTGATCGGCGTACGAGCCGCGGTTATGACGCAGTTCGTTGATCTTCGCGAGCGCGTCCTCACGCGCTTCGCTGTCCACCGCCTCGATCGACATCAGGCGGGTGTTCTGGATCGAGAGGGCGCTGCCCATGAGCGTGGTGCTGATGCACTGCCCCTTGCCCGTGCGCTCGCGCGAAAACAGCGCGGCGCAGATGCCCCAGGCGATCGCGATGCCGGTCGAGAGATCGGCGGCAGGCAGCGCGTTGAGGCGCGGCACGCCGCTCTGCTCCTGGCGGCCCTCCACCGTCATCAGCCCGGTGAGCGCCTGCGCGATCAGGTCGTAGCCGGGACGATGGGAGTACGGCCCCTTGCGGCCGAACGCGGTGTTGTCGCAGTAGATCAGCCGCGGGTTGAGGGCGGAGACCGTCTCGTAGTCGATGCCGAGCTTGGCGGCGACATCGGGGCGGTAGTTGATGATCACGACGTCCATCCGCGGCACGAGCCTGTGCACGACCTCGCGCCCCTGCGGCGTGTTGAGGTCGATCGCGAGGCCGCGCTTGCCGCGGTTGAGGGATATGTAGCCGCGGCCTTCGCGCAGACCGAGGGGCTGGAAGCCGCGCCACGGGTCGCCGGCCGGCGACTCGACCTTGATGACGTCCGCGCCCATGTCGGACAGGAGCATGCCGCCGAACGGCGCGGCAATGATCTCGGAGAACTCCAGTACCTTGATCCCGGCCAGCGGGCCGGAGTGACCCTTCGCGCCCATCGCCACCCCTGTTCCGAACTCGGTCGTCGCGGAAGTGGCGTTAGTATAGGGCCGGACGGCCCGTCCGTGAAGCGCGGGCTAGAGCCGCTTCTCCATGGCGATGTGGGGGATGCCCACTTCGTCGTAGACATCGCCGACGGGGGTGTAGCCGCAGCGGTCGTAGAAGCCCCGCGCGTAAAGCTGCGCGCTGAGCTTGAAGTGGCGGATGCCGCGCGACGCGCCCTCGCGCTCCAGCGCCTGCAGTACCAGCGCGCCGAGGCCGGTGCCGCGGTGCGGCGACAGCACGGCCATGCGGCCGATCTTCGCGTAGCCGTCCTCGACCAGCAGGCGGCCGGCAGCAACCGGAGCGCCGTCCATGTAGCCGACGCAATGCACCGCCGTCGCGTCGGCGTCGTCCAACTCCTCGCTGCGCGGGATGCGCTGCTCGTCCACGAACACGGCGATGCGCACCGCGAAGGCGTCCTCGCGCTGCCCTGGCGTGGTCGCGACCAAGATCTCGCTCACGGGCGCGCTGGCGCGCCCGGTGCGCGCGCGACGCCGAAGATCGCGGGCAGCTACGGGGCGAGCTTCAGCCGCTCGACGGGCGCGACCTCGAACCCCGCGGCGCGCAGCGCGTCCTCGGTGCGGCGGTTCGCGTGGCACCCGGCGGAGCACCAGCCCCACGCCGGCTGCATGAGGTCCTGCACGCGGCCGAGCATGCCGTCCGCTCGCACGTGCTCGAAGAAGCGCAACTCGCCACCGGGCCGCAGCACGCGGCGGATCTCGGCGAGCGAGCGCGTGACATCGCCGACGGTGCAGAGCACGAGCGTGGCGACGACCGCGTCGAACGAGGCGTCCGCGAACGGCAGCAGCTCCGCGGGCTCTTCGCGGACTTCAATGTTGGGGTGTGCGCCGGCGGCCAACTTGCGTCGCGCGCGCGCCGCCATGAACGGGTCCGGCTCCAGCGCGATGACGTGCGCTTCGGGCGGATAGTGGGCGAAGTTGGAGCCGGTGCCCGCGCCGATCTCCAGCACGTCGCCGCGCAGCCCGGCGAGCAGCCTGCCGCGGCGCGGCCCCAGCTTGCGCTCGGTGGCGCGCATCTGGAGATCGTAGAACGTGGCGAACCAGCGATGGCCCTTCTGTTCGGGGCGTGCGGGATCCGGCATGGCGGCAACCTCCCTCCTCCGATGATCGGCCTCAACGAGCCAAGGCGCAATGCGCCATCGGTCACCGGGACAGTACGGGCACGCCGCGGCGTGCCCGTAGATTCGATGCGTCCGGCAGCTCCAGTCAGCTCAGCTTGATCTGGATGGCCTTCGTCTCCATGTACTCTTCCAGGCCCTCGTGCCCTAGCTCGCGTCCCAGGCCGCTCTGCTTGTAGCCGCCGTACGGCATGTATGGCAGGCCGGCGCTATGGTACGAGTTCACCCAGACGGTGCCGGCCTGGATGCCCTTCGCCATCTTGAAGGCGGTGTCGATGTCCCGCGTCCAGACTGCGGAGGCCAACCCGTAGATTGTGTCGTTCGCCAGCCGCAGCGCGTCGTCGGCGTCTTTGAACGTCATCACCGAAAGGACGGGGCCGAAGATCTCTTCCTGCGCGATCTTCATGTCGTTGCGCACACCGTCGAAGATCGTCGGCTGCACGAACAGGCCGGCATCGTAGCCTTCACCCTGCAGGCGTCCGCCGCCGCACACCATCTGCGCACCCTCTTCCTGTCCGACGTGCACGTAGCGCACGACCTTCTCGAGCTGCGCTTCGTTGATCACGGGGCCCATCGTCACCGACGGATCCTCCGGGTTGCCGACCTTGATCGTGGATGTGAACGCCTTCAGCTTCGCCACGAACTCGTCCTTGATCGACTCCTGCAGAAGGAGCCGCGAGCCCGCCTGGCACACCTGGCCGGTGTTCAGGTAGATGCCGAAGAACGAGCCGCCGACCGCCGCGTCGATGTTGGCGTCGGCGAAGACGACGTTCGGCGACTTGCCGCCGAGCTCCAGCGAGATCTTCTTCAGGTTGCCGGAGGCGGCCTGCATGATCGTCTTGCCGACGGCCGTCGAGCCGGTGAAGGCGACCTTGTCCACGCGGTCGCTCACGGCCAGCTCCGCGCCGACGACCGAGCCAGGGCCGGTGACGACGTTCATCACGCCGGCCGGCGCGCCGGCCTCGGTGATGATGCGCGCCAGCTCGAACGTCGTGCCGGCGGTGAACTCCGACGGCTTGGCGACGATCGTGCAGCCGGCGGCGAGCGCGGGGGCGAGCTTCCAGCTGATCAGCAGCACCGGGAAGTTCCACGGCGTGATCACGCCGACGACGCCGACCGGCTCGTGCACGGTCAGGCCGATCGCGTCCGGGACGTAGTTGGTGATGGAGTCGCCGCGGATGTCCAGCGCGAGGCCCGCGTAGTAGTCGTACACGTCGGCCGCCATCGCGACCTCTGCGATCGCCATGTTCGTGGGCTTGCCGACTTCCTTCGAGAGCAGCTGCGCCAGCGGCAGCAGCTCTCCGCGGACCTTCGCAGCGACGTTGCGCAGGACGGTCGCGCGCTGCGCCGCCGGCGCCTTCGACCACGTGCCGGCGTCGAAGGCCTTGCGCGCGGCGTCGATCGCCTTGCGCGCGTCCTCAACGCCGCCCCACGGGATCGTCTCGACGAGCGCGCCGGTGGCGGGGTTGCGGCGGTCGAAGGTCTCGCCCGTCGTCCCGGCAACCCAGCCGCCGTTGATGAACTGCTGGTAGTTGCGCGCCGCCGCCGTCGCGTTCGCGTCCCGTGTTTCCACCACCATCGCATGCCTCCTGAACTGTGCTACGATCGATATGTCCGCACCAGCATAGCGCTGCCGGACGCTCAAGGTCTACCTTAGTACGTGCTAAGGTGCGTGATCGTACGCGGCGATCGGCGCACCGTCAATGCACCGGCACGCCGGCGGGCGGCGCGGCGTCCGGACGCAGGCCGGACATTCGATGCGCGGCCGCGAGGTGCCTCCTGTCCCGAATGTCGCACCGAATGTCCCTGTAACGAGTCGGGGTTCGCCGGTACTCTGAGGCCATGAAACTGACCATTCGCTCCCACAACACCACTGTCTTTCCCGGATTCGAAGAACACGCCGAGAAGCAGCTCGGACGGCTGGAGCGGCTGCTGCCACGCGTCGATGACGTGGTCGTAGAAGTTGGGCACGAGGAGACGCGCTCGGTGGCGCACCGCTACGTGGTGCAGGTGACGGCGCACGCCGGCACCTCCATCCTGCGCGCGGAGGAGCGCGGCGCCGACCCGCGGGCGGCGCTGGACGTGGCGGCGGACGTGCTGTCCCGGCAGGCGCGGCGCCACAAGAAGCGGCTGCACGACCGCCAGCACGCAACCGGCGCGAAGGAGACGGCCGCCGCCGCGCTGGCCGAGCCGCAGCCGGGCGACGGCGACGGCGACGAAGGCGACGAGTACCTGATCGGCAAGGTTGTGCGCGTGAAGCATTTCGAGGCGAAGCCGATGACGCAGGAAGAGGCGCTGGCGCAGATGGACCTCATCGGCCACGACTTCTTTCTGTTCCTGGACGCCACGACGAGCGACTACGCGCTGCTCTACAAGCGCGAAAACGGCGACTACGGGCTGCTGGCGCCGCGCCGGGGGTAACAAGACTTGCCGCGTCGTCGGGGGCACGGTGCGGCCGCGCCCGATCCGCGCGCAGCGCGCCCCTACGTCAATCTGTGGCCATCTGTGTCATCTGTGGATCGTCGGGCGGCGCAGCGGGCTGCTCCTAGCGGAACATGTCGCGCTCGGCGGGGCGGATGAGCGCGCGGATCGAGGCTGTCTCTGACGGCTGGTACTCCGCGCCGCGGATGATCGCGACGGGGACGCGGGCGAGCTTGCCGTGCACCAGTTCGGCAGCGGCGGCCAGCTCATCGATGACGGCCATCTGCGTGACGCGCAGCTCGTAACCGGCGGGGTCGCGCTGGCCCGCGTAGTTCACCAGCGGCTCGATGCCGGCGCAGCCGATGGCGAAGTTGACGATGCCCTCGCGCCAGGGACGGCCGAAGCTGTCCGAAACGATCACCGCGACGTCCACGCCGAGCGCGCCGCGCACGTGCGCGCGGATGCGCGACGCGGAGGCGTCGGAGTCGACCGGCAGCAGGCAAACGGTGCCGGTGTGCTCGACGTTTGAGGCATCGACGCCGGAATTGGCGCAGATGAAGCCGTGGTGGGTCTCAGTGATCAGCACGCCGTGCGCCATGCGCACGATCCGCTTCGACTCGTTGAGCACGACCTCGACCTGGCGGGCGTCCTTCTCGAACTCCGCCGCGAAGCGCTCAGCGAAGGGTGATGGCGTGACGCCGGCGAGATCGATGACCCGGCCTTCGGCCTTGGAGACGACCTTCTGCGTGACGACGAGCACGTCGCCGGCGGCGATGGCAGCGCCCGCGGCGCGCGCCGCCGCGACGATCGTCGCCGGCAGGTCGTCGCCGGCGTGGACCTCCGGCATGCCTTCGAGTGCGATGACGCGGACTTCGCTGCTCACGCGATCCCCGCGATGCGGATGCCGGCCTGCGTCTTGTAGGCGCGGTTGACGCTCACCAGCAGCACGGTGATGCCCTCGACGATCTGCGCGTTGGCCAGCGCGCCGCCGTCGATGCCGCGCACGCCCTCGATAGCCGCGGCAAGCTCCATCACCTGGCGCTTGGCATCGGCGTCGTCGGCGCAGACGACCACGTCGGCCTCCAGCGGGCCGCCCTTGAGCAGCTTCTTCGCGCTGAGGTTCTGGAACGCGGCGACCACGCGCGCGCCGGGCAGCAGCGCCTGTTCCTGCTCGGCGGCGGAGCCCTCCGGCACGCGCAACAACGACGCTTTGCCGCCCTCGAACGCCATGGGCACGACGGTGCTGACGACGATCTTGCCGGCGCAGGCGGCGGCGAGCGGCGGCAACGTGTCGGCCTGCGCGGCGTACGGCGTCGTGACGATCACGATGTCGCCGGCGGCCGCGGCATCGGCGTTGGTCGCGGCGGCCAAGTCGAGCGCCGGGTCTTTCTCGCGCAGCTCCGTGACGGAGGTCTGCGCCTTCTCGATGCTGCGCGAGCCGATGACGCAGGCGTGCCCCACCTTCGCGAAGCGGTACGCCAGCCCCATGCCCTCTTCGCCGGTCCCGCCGATAAACCCGATCCGCATGCGTACTTCCCTTCGGGAGAACCAAGAACTCAGAACCTGGAACCTGGGGGTTGGAACGAGTGAAGTTGGACGGTTAG
This sequence comes from Dehalococcoidia bacterium, assembly GCA_041494685.1. Taxonomy (GTDB): domain Bacteria; phylum Chloroflexota; class Dehalococcoidia; order DSTF01; family JACRBR01; genus JBGQBE01. Next base: position 50,832 of record JBGQBE010000014.1, read on the forward strand.
GTTCTTGGTTCTAAGTTCTTGGTTCTTGGTCGTCGGTTCTTGGTTCTGGCGCGCGAAGCGCTCCTAGTGCATCTCCGTGCCGCCGTTGACGTTCAGCGCGATGCCTGTGATGTTCTCCGCCTTGCACAGGAACACGACCGCCTGGCCCATGTCCGCGGCTGTCTGCGGGCGACCCATCGGCACGCGCTGCTTGATGAACGCGTCAAAGGCTTCCGTGGCGGAGACGCCGCTGGCGGCGCCGATGGCCGGTGACAGCACGTCGCGCCACATGTGCGTGTCGACCTCGCCGGGGCAGATGCAGTTCACCGTCACGTTGAACGACGCCATCTCCTGCGCGTGCGACTGCGTGAAGCCGATGACGCCGAACTTCGACGTGCTGTACGCCGACGTCATCGGGTTGCCGCGCTTGCCGGCGATCGACGACAGGTTGACGATGCGGCCCGCGCGCCGCCCCATCATGTGGCCCGAGACCGCCTTCGAGCAGAGGAACGTGCCCTTCAGGTTGACGTCCAGAATCAGGTCCCAGTCTTCCTCGGCGAACGCGACGACGGGGCCGATCTTGATGACGCCGGCGTTGTTCACGAGGACATCGACCTGGCCCCACTTGTCGATCGCGGCCTGCACCATGGCCTGGCACTGCGATTCCTCGCGGACGTCGACATCGACGGCGATAGCGTCGCTGCCGAGGCGCTTGATCTCGGCGATGGTCTCGTCGCGGTCAGCGCTGACGGAAGGGAGATCGGCGACGGCTATGCGCACGCCCTCCTTCGCCAGCTCATACGCGATGCCGCGGCCGATGCCGCGCGCTCCTCCGGTGACGATCGCCACCGCGCCCTTGAGTTCCATGATGAGCCGCCTTTCTCCGAGGTCATGGTCATTGTGGGGGAAGAGGCGGGTAGGATCGAGCCGTGCGGACGTTCAGTGGCGTGCCTCGCGCAGCGATGCTCCGCCGCGCGGGCTACGAGCACGCGGTCAATGGGCGGGAATGGCGGAGAGGGTGGGATTCGAACCCACGGTACGCTTGCGCGCACACACGATTTCCAGTCGTGCCCGATCGGCCACTCCGGCACCTCTCCACTGGACGGAGAACCAAACCAAGAACCTAGAACCCAGAACCTAAGACCGGCGCTCTGTCGGCCCCGATCCTATGTCCTGGGTTCTGCGTTCGCGATGGCGGAGAGGGCGGGATTCGAACCCGCGAGGCTCATCGCCTACCGCTTTTCGAGAGCGGCACCATCAACCACTCGGACACCTCTCCGGGCGGAGTATAGCAAGGCGATTCGCCACGCTCACCCCCCGTGGGTGAGGTCCTGGAAGCGGCGCTCCTGCTCGCGCTGCGCCTCACGCGAGGCCTGGCGGCCCGCGCGGACCGCCTGGCGCAGGCGCGCGGCAATGCCCTGCGGCTGGCGGGCGACGGCGGGCTCGAGCTCCGGGTTGCGGAACTCGTCGGGCACCTGCTCCTGCTCCTCGGGGCCGGGGCGCGCGAAGAGCCAGATGGCGATGGCGACGGCGGCCGCGATGATGGTGAAGATCAGCAGGACCGTGAGCAGCGAGCCGCCGCGGCCGCCGCTCTTCTCACGCGCAGGCTTCGATGCCTGCTGCGCGGCCTTCTTCGCCGCTTTCGCGACCGCGAGGGCGGCGCTGGCTTCGGCCTTCTCGCGCTTGCGCTGGTCGCGCTTCGCCTTCGAGTCGGCCGGCTCCACCTCGAACTCGATCTTGCCGAACGGCGTCTCGAACTTCAGCTCGTAGTCGGCGTCGTCGTCCTCGTCGTGCTTCTTGCCTCGCTTCTTCTCCGCGTCCTCGACAGGCGCGGATGGCGCTTCGGCGCGCGGCGCATCATCGCGTTCAGGCTGCGGTTCGCGTTCGAGCACGGCTGTGGCGGATCCGCTGGTGGTTTCGTCGTCTGCCATGACATCCCTCCGTGGCGTCCGGAATGTTTGCTGCGCCGCCGCGTGGCGGCGATTTCATATCGCAGTGTTCGCTGATCAGCCCGGCGCGCTGCTACTTCTTGCCGGAGCGCGTGTCCGCACCGGTGAGACCGGCGATGACGCCGGCCGCGCGGCGGACGCCCGCGACGACGCCGTACGCGCGGATGATCGGCGTGACGGCGGCGTGCGAAACGTAGGCGGCGGTGCCCTTGACGTTGTCGGCGGTCTCTTTCGCCGAGCCGAGCAGCGGCTTCACGCTGTCGTCCATGAGGACGAGCGACTTTCTGAGCACGGTCCGCGTGAGCAGGCCCAGCACGATGGTCATGACGAGCGCGACGAAGAAAAACGCCGCGACGGCGATGCCCATGAAGATGATCACCCAGTCCCGGAAGGTGGCGACGAAGAGCGGGGAGACTGCGAACGCGTCCACGGCATGATCCTCGGTAGAAGCTGTGTGCCGCCAATCATAACACGGCCCACCGGGCAGGAAGAACAGGCCATGTCGCCCCTCGTTTACGCGCCCCTACGATGCCGTCGCCATCCCGCGGAAGCGCACGAGGCGCCAGGCGACGGTGGCGTAGCTAAGGCCGCCGACCATCACCAGCGCCCACCAGCACTGGCCGATCGCCGCGCCGACGGCGAGCGCCAGCAAGCGGACGTCGCGCGAGGCGACGCCCAGCAGGCCCGAGGCGACGTCGCGGCCACCCTCCGTCTCGAGCCGGGCGCGGGAGTAGGAGACGAGCAGGAACCCCACGGCGGCGGCGAAGCCCACGGCGGCGGGCGCGGGCCAGCCTTCATGGCGGGACGCCCAGAGCGCCATGCCCGCCGCGATGGCGGCGTCGGCGTAGCGGTCCAGCACCGCGTCGAAGAGGCCGCCGAAGCGCGTCGCCATGCCCTTCGCGCGCGCCAGGTCGCCGTCCACGCCGTCGACGATCGACGACGCCTGGATGAGCAGCGCGGCTTCGACGTTGCGGCCGGCCGCGAGCAGCAGCGCGGCGGCGCAGGCGACAAGCAGCGCGAGCACGGAGACCTCGTTGGGCGTGGCGGGCGTGCGGGCGAGCGCCGCGGCGACCGGCACGGAGACGCGACGGTTCAGGTAGCGGGATACGGGGCCGTCAAGCGACGCGGCCATGTGCGCCGATGATCGCTTCCGCCGCGCGGAGGTCGTCCTTCGTATCGACGTCGATCCAGCGGCTGCCGGTGACGTCCACGGCATCGAGCTGGCCGGCGTGCGCCAGTGCTGCGAAGACTGCGCCGGCCTCGCCGTCGCGCAGATCGGGCGCCATTGCCTCGAAGAGGCGGGGCGTGCACCAGAAGAGGCCGGTGTCGAGCGCGTTCCAGTCACGCAGCCCCTTGCCGAGATCGAGCACGCGGCCGTCGCGGACGCGCGCGAGCGTGGCCTCATCGGCGCGCGGGTCCGTAGGCACCGCGCGCTCGACCGCGAGGCGGCAGCGGCCGCCGGCGCCGGCGGCGAGCGCCGCCACCATCGACGGCTCGACAAGGTGGTCGCCCATGGCGAGCACGAAGCCGGGTACGGCGGCGACGGCATGGCGCGCGGCCCAGATGGAGCGGGCGTTGCCAAGCAGGTAGTCCGGGTTCTCGGCGAAGGCGATGCGCACGCCGCACGGCGAGAGGTTGCCGAGCGCGCGCCGGATCTGCTCGCCGTGGTAGCCGACGACGACGGTGACATCGTCAACACCGCCGGCGAAGAGGGCGTCGAGCACGTGGTTGAGGATGGGGCGGCCGTGCAGCTTGAGCAGCGGCTTCGGGACGCCGGCGGTCAGCGGGTGCAGGCGGCCCCCGTCACCGGCGGCCAGGACGACAGCTTGCATGCGGGCTCCTTGAGCTGGGCGGCTGGAATCAGAAACCGGAAACTGGGACCCGGGCGTCTACGTGCCCCTGCCCCGAGTCTCCAGTCTCGAATTTCCAGTCTCCAATTGGGCCCCGGACTAGAAGGGCAGGCCCTTGACGCCCTGGATGCCCTTGATCGCAGCCATGTCGCCGGTGTGCCCGACGCAGTGCATGGCGGCGAGCTGGATCAAGTACGCCACGGACTGGACGCCGAAGAACCGCGTCTCCAGCTGGCGGTCGAGGTCGGTGTCGTTGAGCGACGAGACGTATTCCAGCGCGGCCTGCTGTACACCCGCGCCGTACTCGTTCACCGCGTCCATCGAGACAGGACCAGTATAGCCCCAGATCTCGAGCGGGTTCCCCGGCAGCCCGTGCTTCGCGGCGAAGGCCGGCCAGCTCAACTCGCCACCCTTGGCCATGCCGATGATGAAGAAATCGAGCGACGTCAGGGCGTGGATGTGATTCTTGCCGATAGGGTTACAGGTGCCCGCGGGCTGGTAGACGTATTGCTCTTGGGTAGTCCCCGCCAGCGCCCCGTTCATCAGGTTCAGGCCGTGCTCCAACTGCATCTTCGCGAACTGACTTCCGTTCATGAAGTTACTCCTTTCACTATAGCGGTCAGCCTCGCATCCGGCGGGGCTTCGGTCAAGCGCGAAGTTCGGCCCGCAGGATGGCGCCGCCGCCGACGACCTCGTCGCCATCGTAAAAGACGGCGGCCTGGCCGGGCGTAACGGCACGCTGCGGGGCATCGAACGCGACGCGCGCGCCGCCATCCGGCAGCGGCGTCACCGTCGCGGGCGCGGCAGCGGTGCGATAGCGGATCTTCGCATGCAGGCGGGTCGCGGCGGGCGGCGGCGCGCCGGCGAGCCAGTTCACGCGCTCCGCCAGGAGCCCGTTCGCGAGCAGGTCTTCCTCGCGGCCGACGGTGATGACGTTGAGCTCCGGATCGATGCCGGTGACGAAGCGCTTCTCGCCGGTGGCGACGCCCAGGCCGCGGCGCTGGCCGATGGTGTAGCCGGCGACGCCGTCGTGCTCGCCGACGACCGCGCCGTCGCCGTCGCGCACGACGCCGGCGGCCTGCGGCAAGCGGCGCCGCAGGAAGGCGCGGTGGTCGCCATCCGGTACGAAGCAGATGTCGGCGCTGTCGGGCTTGTCGGCGAGCGGGAGCCGCATCTCGCGGGCGATCTCGCGGATGCGCGGCTTGGCGCAGTCGCCGACGGGGAAGAGCGTGCGCGCAAGCTCGGCCTGGCCGAGCGTGTAGAGCACGTACGACTGGTCCTTCGCGTCGTCGACGGCGCGGCGCAGGCGGTGGCGTCCGGCATCGCGGTCGACGCGGGCGTAGTGGCCGGTTGCGAGGAAATCGGCGTCGAGCGCGACGGCGCGGTCGAGGAGGGCGCGGAACTTCACGTGCTCGTTGCAGGCGAGGCAGGGGTTGGGCGTGCGGCCGCGGGCGTACTCATCGACGAAGTAGCTGACGACGCGATCCTGGAATTCGCGCTCCATGTTGAGGACGTAGTGGGGGATGCCGAGCACGTCGGCGGCGGCGCGGGCGTCCTCGGTGTCTTCGACGGAGCAGCAGCGCTTCTTGCCGGCGGGCGCGCCGGCGTCCTCGACCGTCCAGAGGCGCATAGTGATGCCGACGACGTCGTGGCCCTGGCGGACGAGCAAACCGGCCGCGACGGCGGAATCGACGCCGCCGCTCATGGCGACGACGACGCGCTGCTTCTTCATGAGATCAAGCGTAGCAGGTGGGGTGATGGATGCGAGAAGACCGGAGACGGGCCGATCGGGACGGGCGGCGAGACAGGTTCGAGGGGGAGGGCAGGGCGGCCGATCCCGTATACTTCTCGTAATCCCCCTGAACGCAGAGAGCATCGGAGTCACCTACTGGAGTCCGCAGACCTCGCACAGCGCATCGCAGACCTTCTCTCAGACCGCCAGGCGGAGGACATCGTGCTGATGGACATCAGCAAGGTGTCGTCGTTCACCGACTACTTCGTCATCGCCACAGCGAACAACCCGCGCCAGATGAACGCGCTCATCGACTCGCTGGACCGCGACCTCCGGCCCGAGACACGCCCGCTGCGCACGGAGGGCACGCCGGATTCGGGCTGGGTGCTGATCGATTTCGGCGATGCGATCGTGCACCTCTTTGCGCGGGAAGAGCGGGAGTACTACCGGATCGAGGATCTCTGGGCGCAGGGCGTCTCGGTCGTGCACCTCCAGTAACGTCGCCGTCCCTCGACATTTCTCGTTAACGTTTCGCGCAGAGATCGTGCCGCGCACGGCCCCGGCTTGCCGCTGCCGCGGGCCCGCCGATAGAGTCTGGCGCGAGCGTGATGCGACCGAACGCGAGGCGGGCATCGCCGACGTGCTGTTCGGGAAGAAGATCGAGCACGCGTTGGATTCGGTGTCGTGGGCTGACTCGGCGCTGATCGGCTGCGCGCAGGCGATCGCGCTGGTCCCGGTGTCTCGCGCTCCACCGCGACGATCCGCATACGGCTGTTCCGGGGGCATCGGATACGCGACGATCCGGCCACTGGCCGGCTTCAATGCTGATCGGACAAGCTAAGATGCTGACATGGTCACGAACCTGATCGGGCAGTCACCGGCCGCGTTCCTTCTCGCATCGATCCTGATCATCCTTGCGCCCGGGCCGGACATGGCGCTGGTGGCGCGGAACACGATCGCGCGCGGGCGCGGGGCGGGATTCGTCACGGCAGGCGGGGCGATGGCGGGCGTGAGCGTGCACGTGACCGCGGCGGTCGCCGGGCTGTCGGCGCTGCTGACGAGTTCGGCGTACGCGTTCTCGATCGTGAAGCTGGTGGGCGCCGCGTACTTGCTGTACCTGGGCGCGCGGACGCTCTTGGCGTCGCGGCACACCGCGCGGCACGACGACCTCAACACCGAGGCGGAGATCTTCGGTGAGACGTCGACCCGGCTAGTCCTGGCGCCGTCGTCGCCGGCGCTGCAGGGGATGCTCTCGGCGGTGCTGAACCCGAAGCTGGCCGTCTTCTTCCTGACGTTCCTGCCGCAGTTCGTCGACCCGTATCACGCGCCGGAGGCGAGCATGCTGGCGCACGGTGCCGTGTTCATCGCGATAGCGTGCATATGGATGACGGTGTGGGTGCTGACGCTCGACGGGCTGTCGGGCGTGTTCCGGCGGTCGCGGGTACGGGCGTGGATGGAGCGCGCGACGGGCGCGGTGCTGATCGGCATGGGCGTGCGACTGGCGCTGGCGCGGCGGTAGTGGGCAGTCGGTAGTTCGTAGTGGGTAGTTTGTAGGTTACGCGGGCCCGGGGGGCGGACCGGGGGGGCGCTGCGGCTGCGGAGCCTCGCCGCCACCCGCACTCTCGCCGCCCTCGGGGCTGCCGCCTTCGCGGCGGCGCTGCCGGCCGCCACGGCGGCCGCGGCGGCGCCGCTTCTGGCCATCGGGGCCGGCGGCGCCCTCTGCGGCGACAGCGGCCTCGGCGCCTTCGGCGGCTTCCGCTTCGCCCTCTGGTGCGGCGGCGCCCTCCGGCTGGGGCGCGCGCTCGCGCTTCAGCGGCTCCTCGATCTGGCGCACGAGTTCGACGGGGCGCACGGTGAGGCCGTACTGCATCTGCAGCTCGGTCACAGGCATCTCGACGACCTGCTTCTGCTCGGTCAGCCACAGGCGCACGGTCTTGCGCAGCACGTTGACGCTGTTGATCTTCGCTTCGCCGGCGGGCGTGGAGACCATCGTGCCGACCTTCGGCATCTGGCCGCGCAGCTCGCGGTAGCCCTCGTACTCGAACGTCAGGCAGCAGTAGAGGCGGCCGCAGACCCCGGAGATCTTCTGGGGGTTTAGCGGCAGGTCCTGCTCCTTCGCCATCTTGATCGAGACGGAGGGGAAGGAGGTCTGCCACGACGCGCAGCAGAGGCGCTGGCCGCAGACGTCGTAGCCATCGAGCAGCTTGGCGCGGTCACGCTCGCCCACCTGCAGGAACTGGACGCGCACGCCGAACGTGGATGCGAGGTCGCGCTGGAGCGTGCGGAAGTCGGCGCGGTCGGCGGACGTGAAATAGAACGTGATCTGCGACCCCTCGAGGTCGTACTCGCCGGAGATGATCTGCATGTCGAGGCCGTCTTCGGCGACGCGGTGCTTCGCCTCGCGCATCTCCTCGGCGGCCTGTCCGCGCAGCTCGTCGCGCTTGGCGAGATCCTCCGGCGTCGCGACGCGGGTGATGCGCTTCAGCGACTCCTTGATCTCGCTGACGAGCACCTGGTCGGGCGCGACGACGACGCGGCCGATCTCGAGCCCGTGCGACGTCTCGACGACGACGTAGCTGCCGACATCCAGGCTGGATTCGCCCGCGTCGAAGTAGTAGATCTTGCCGGCTTCCTTGAAGCGCACCCCGACGGGCACGCGCTGGCTGTCGCTCATGGTTCCCGGCGGCGCACGTCTCGCGCGCCGCGTCCTTTCGTCTGCTATCGCCCGGCCAGCCGGCTGGAGACCGCGTTGGGGCGCAGCTCCGGCAGCGCCAGCATCATCGTCTCCAGCGCCAGCACCGGACTGGCGTTTTCGGCCAGGTGCTGACGGGCGTCGGATATCGCCCGCAGGGCCCGGACCGCCGCGGTCACGCCGCATTGTGCCGCCAGCGGGCGTAGGCTGTCCAATCGCTCGCGGAAGACGGCCTGTTCCTCGCGTCCGGCGGCGATGAGCAGGATATCGCGCCACCAGGCCTGCCACGCCTCCAGCGTCGCCTGGACGCCCGCGCGGTCCTTCGTGTAGCGTCCGCCGACTTCCGCGGCGAAGGCGAAGCGCTCGCTGAGCGGGGCGGCGGCCATGGACTGGGCGCGGTCGAGGGCTTCCGCGTGCTGCTCCAGCACGCGCTCATCGTGCAGGGCGGCGACCGCCCAGCCGAGGCGGCCGCCCGAGAGGCGCGCCAATTCCGACGCGCGCGACGGATCGACGTCCCAGCGGGTGCGGAGCGTGCGCTCGATGACGGGCGCGGGCAGGCCGCCGAAGGCGACGCGGCGCGCGCGCGAGCGGATCGTCGGCAGCAGCGCCTCTTCCTTATCCGTAACGAGGACGATGACGACGTTGTCGGGCGGTTCTTCGAGCGTCTTCAGCAGAGCGTTGGACGCGACGGCCTCGAGCGCGTCTGCCGGCTCGACGATGAAGACGCGGTTGCGGCCTTCGAACGCGCCGCGCGTGACGAGGTGCTGGATGCGGCGCACCTGGCACACGCGAATGCTGCGCGAGTCATCGGCGGAGTGCTTGTGCTCCTGCTCGTCGCACATGCCGCCGATGCCGACCATCTCGACATCCGGGTGGGCGGCGGCGGCGATGCGGTCGCAGGCGCGGCAGCGGCCGCAGGGCGGCTCGTCGCCGGTGCAGTTCAGGAGCTGCGCGAACTGGAGCGCGGCGACGGTCTTGCCGACGTGCGCCGGCCCGGCGAAGAGGTACGCGTGTGCGACGCGGCCCTCCGCGACGGCGCGGGTCAGCACGCCTACCACCTGCTCCTGTCCGACCAGCGTCCACGTCATCGGCGACCCTGCGTCGTGCGCTGTCCGGTGCTTGGCATCGTCATCACTGTCCCAGCGCGAGCCGTTCGATGAGCCACGGGTGGAGGTCGCGGTCGCGCATCTTCCGCTGCGTGGCGGCGATGTCGTAGTCGACCCTGCGCCACGTGACCGTGGCGGCGGCATCATCGTACAGCATGTACGAGGCACGCGGGTCGCCGTCACGGGGCTGGCCGGTGCTTCCGGGGTTGAGGATCAGCCGCGCGCCGCCAAGCGCCAGCGCATCGCCGCCGTTCGCGCGCCGGATCTCCGGCGCAGCGCCGGGACGCTCCTCGATCCAGAACGGCAGGTGCGAATGGCCGACGATGCTGTAGGGCGTGACCTGCATGCTGAACTGCACGAGCGCCTGCTCCGCCGTCAACAGGTATTCCCACTCCGGATGGGCGAGGCTGCCGTGGACGATGGTGAATGCGTCCACGATGAGCGTTGGCGGAAGGCCGGCGAGGAAGGCGCGCTCGTCACCGGAGAGTTGCTCGCGCGTCCAGAGGGCGGCGCGGGCGGCGGCCGGGTTGAATTCGCCCACGTCCATGCGCCCGCAGGCGGCGAGATCGTGGTTGCCGGCGACGAGCGCAAGGGGGTGCGCGCGGAGCGCCGAGATGACGGTGGCGGGCTCCGGGCCGTAGCCGACGATGTCGCCGGCGCACCACACGGCGTCGAGGGTGCCACCGGAGGCGGCGTGGTCCAGGCAGGCGGCCAGGCCCTCGGCGTTGGAGTGGCAGTCAGAGACGATCGCGACACGCACGTCGCATCGTACCAGCGGACGCGGATGCAGGCCGCGCGAGCCGGTACCCTGTGCCTATGGACGTGAGCGGACCGGGCGAATTCGGACTAATCGAGCGGCTGCGGCGCGGACTGCCGGCGGCCGACGCGCGGCTGGCGATCGGCATCGGCGACGACGCGGCGGTATGGCGCGCGGGTGCCGCGTTCACGCTGGCGACCACGGATACGCTGGTGGCGGGCGTCCACTTCCTGCCGGGGCGCGTGACGTGGCGCGACGTAGGCTGGAAGGCGCTGGCGGTGAACCTGAGCGACATCGCCGCGATGGGCGGGCGCCCGACGTTCGCGCTGGTGACGCTGGCGCTGCCGCCCGACACGTCGGTGGAGCAGATCGACGAGATGTACGCGGGGCTGGGCGCGTGCGCGCAGCAGTACGGCGTGTCGATCGCGGGCGGCGACATCGTCGCGTCGCCGGTGCTGGCGATCACGGTCGCGCTGGCGGGCGAGGCGGACGGCGCGCCGGACGTCCTGCGCCGCGACGCGGCGCGCCCCGGCGACGCCATCGCGGTGACGGGGCCGCTGGGCGGCTCCGCCGCCGGCCTGTACGTGCTGCAACACGATCTGGACGCGGCGCTGGCGGACGTGCGCGACGCTATCGCGCGGCACGCGCGCCCGCAGCCGCGCATCGCGGAGGGACTGGCGGCGCTGGCGGCCGGCGTGCGCTGCGGGATCGACGTGAGCGACGGGCTGGTGCAGGACCTCGGCCACGTCTGCGAGGCGAGCGGCTGCGGCGCGGAGCTGTACGACGTGCCGCTCGACCCGACGCTGGCGGGACTGGTGGCGCGCGGCGCCATCGACGCGGAGCGGGCCTTCACGATGGCGGCGGGCGGCGGCGAAGACTACGAGTTGCTGCTGATCGCGACGGACGC
>JBGQBE010000015.1:0-58469 GCA_041494685.1 Dehalococcoidia bacterium
CGTGTGGCGGTACGGCGTCACGCGCCAGGAGACGCTGACCTATCTTGGCGCCAACCCTCCGGGCAAGGAGCCGAAGGTACCGCCCGCGACGCCGACCCCGACGGGGACGCGCACGCCGCGGCCGACCCGTACGGCGACGCCGACGAACACGCGCACGCCCAGGCCCACGCGCACGCCCACGCCGACGTCGACGGGCACGCCGACATCGACGGCCACGGCCGCCTCCACCGCGACGCCGACGTTTGCGCCTACGCCGTAGCGGCGGGCGCGACGCCCGAGCGCCGGGTCATCATCCGCGCCGTGAGTGGGTGTGGCGAGAGGCCGGGGTGGTGAAGTGCCGAGGGGCGCGCGGACCGCTTCGCCTAGCGATCCTGCCAGGAGACAAATTCTTCGAGGAGGCGCTTCAGGCCGCCACGGGGCTGCGCCGTGACGCTGCCGCGGACTTCATAGCGGCGGAAGCAGCGGGTACAGCGATCCACCGCCACGCCGCCGCCAAGCGAATGGCGGACCACGGCGCCGCCGCAGCCCGGCACGACGCAGACGGCCTTGCGGGTGGCAACTTCCAGGACAGCCTGATCTTCTTGTCTGTTGACGGGGTGTGTCATCGCGATTGAGATCGTAGCGGATCGCGGCGCGCCGCGAGCGTGCCTTATGTCACAATTTTCGCACCTTGACCGGCGCTTGACAGCCTGGCGCCGATGCCCGGATGAAAGGTTCGCTCGAGACAAGCTCCCCGTTTCGAGCGGTCCTCCGCGGTGGGGCCGGGCGCGCCAACCCCCTTGCGAGGACGCGCGGCCGACCCTTGCCGTCTCCCGCTCGTCCTGCCGCTAGTCCGGAACGAAGAGGTTGATGCCGCCGTCGCCCGCGCTCACCCGCCCCTTCGTGCCCACCGCCTCTTCCTTCGTCATCGATTCCAGGGTGTGCCGGTCAGAGGGCGTGTTGGCGAAGAAGCGCGCGCCGGCCGCATCACGGCCGATGACAATGCCGCGTTCGGGTAAGCCATCGCGGTTGAACAGCACGGTGTACGTCTCGACCGTCGCAGCGCCCGCCGGCTCTACTGCGAACGGCGGTCTCGGCCGGGCGTCGATGCGCGCCTGGTCGAGCTTCGGATCGGTGCGCCGCCACGGGCCGGACGGGGGCTCCGTGCTGTAGACGCCGGCCGAATGCTTGGTGACGTACCATCCGTTGGCGGTGACCAGTCCGAGCGCGCCGCGGTCGGCGCGCAGCCGCTCGACCATCGTGGCGATGCTGTGGGTGACGTAGTTGTTGCCCGGGCCGCCAAAGTAGGGCAGGCCACCGGTGACGGTGAGCGGGCGCGGGTCTTCGTGCGCGATGCCCAGCTCGTCGCGGGCGATCTGGACCGCCGAGGGGAAGCAGCTGTAGAGGTCGAGGTGGGCGATCTGGTCGATGCTGGCGCCGGCCATGCCGAGGGCGCGTTCGCCGCAGGTGCGGATCGCGGGCGACGAGTGGTAGTCCTCGCGCTCGCTGATGAACCAGTGGTCGGTGGCGTCGCCGCAGCCGCGCAGGTACACCCACCGGTCCCCCGGGACGCCGAGGCGGCGCGCCTCGCCGACGCTGGTGAGCAGCAGGGCGGCGCCCTGGTCCACGTCGATGATGGCGTTCATCACCTTCGTGTACGGGAAGCCGATGTAGCGGTTATCCGCGCCGGGCGTGGCGATCTCGTGCGGGGTCCTCGCGTTGCGGAACCAGGCGTGGAGGTTCGTGGCGGCGACGGACGTGAACGGGGCGAAGAGTTCGCCCAGCGCCTGCTGGTGCGCCGCGATGCTGCGGCCGTAGTGGGCCCGCAGCGCGTTCTCGAAGAGCGGATACACGCTTGTGGGCAGCGTGGCGCCGTGCTTGCCTTCGATGTCGCTGATGCCGGCGCGCGCGTCGCCGACGTCGGGCGCCGGCGTGCCGCGGGGTGACCAGCCGAGGTCCACGCCCTTCGCGCGTGCGCGCCGCGCAGAGTACATGCACTCGGCGCCCGCGATGAGCGCCAGCTTCACCTCGCCGTCGTGGATGGCCTGCGCGGCCTGGTTCACCTGCCACTGCGGCGAGTTGCCGCCGATGTGCGTGTAGAGCGCTTCGCGCGGGGCGACGGCCAGTGCGTGCGCGAGATCGCGCGCCGGATCCTTCGACGGCCACGACATGATGTTGATGACGCGGATCGAATCGAGCTCGTGCAGCAGGTCGCCAGCGCCCGCGTCCGTCTCGGCGAGGCGCGCGGCTTCGGTCATGAGGGCCAGCGGCTCGCGCGGGCGTTCGGTCTGCGGGCGCTGTGTGACCTGCCCGACGCCGACGATGATCGGCAGATTGTCGTCCATGCTCTCCGTCCCGTGCTCTGCGCGTGTGCTGCGCGTGCGTGCGACGCCAGCAAACACGGTCAGCGGCGGAAGGGCAAGCGTAGCGAGCGGATCGGACGGCCGATATACTGCGCCGCGTGTGGCGCCATCGTCTAGAGGCCCAGGACGCCGCCCTTTCAAGGCGGAGATCGCGGGTTCGAATCCCGCTGGCGCTACCACCACTCGCCATCGAGCCCGGCTTTGTCCGGGCTTCCTGCATTTTGGCGCGGTGTCGTCGGCGGCTTGGAGCTGCGCTAGTGATGGAGTATCGTCTCGCCCATGTTAGAGAAAGGCAGCCATGTCCCGAGCCGCATTGGCCGAACCAGCGTCACGTTCTCGCAGGTCGCGTCGATCCTCACGCCCGCGTCGGGATTTGTGGGCGCATACGACTTCACCCTCAACCCATACGGGGGTGCTCATTCGGGTGCGAGTACTGCTATGCGCGCTTCTTCGCGCGAGACGATTCGCTCGTGGCGACGTGGGGCGATTGGGTGCAGGTCAAGAGCAACGCGGTGCAGGCCCTTCGGAGAGCCGTCGCGTCCCGTGGAAAGCGGCGCCTCGCACCAGGTGCGCGGATCTACATGTCAAGCGTGACGGATCCGTACCAACCTATCGAGAAACGCCTTGGCCTGACGCGCTCGTTGCTACAGGAACTCATCGCGGTGCAGCCGCGGCTCACCATCCAGACGCGCAGCCCGCTCGTCACACGAGATATCGGCCTGCTGCGGGCGTTCCGCCACGTCCGCGTCAACTTCACGGTGCCAACGGACTCCGAGACGGTGCGGCTCCGGTACGAACCCCGGTGCCCTGCGATCGAGGTACGGCTGAGAGCGGCGGAGGTGCTGGCTGCCGCCGACGTGCCGGTGGGCATTTCCGTGAGCCCGATGCTGCCGATCTCAGACCCGGAGATGTTCGGTGAGCGAATTGTACGCGTACGCGCGGCGGAGTATGTCACGCAATATCTGAAGCAGGGGAACGTGCGATTTGCTGCCGGGAGCCCGGCCGGCGCTGTCGGCAAACTCCGGGAGGACGGTTGGACGCCCGAGCGTTATCGCGATGCACGCGCGACGATTGCCAGCGTATTGGAGGCGCACGGACTCCGCCTGTTGGAAGGAAGGGAAGGGTATGCTCCCGCCGAATGAAATGGACTGGCAGAAGATCCTCGTCCGGCTTGACGATTTGCTACTGAACGCGGCCGAGCGCTACCTGCGGCTGCGCCGCGTCAATGCCGCTGACATCGAGCGCGGAAACAACATCTTGGAGGGTACTCTCGGTGCGGGTTCAGAGCCGGATTACAATGATTCAGCTGTGGTGGCTGCCTATGCGTTCAAGTATCTCGCGAGGCGCGTCACGTCGCTCTTGGGAGCGTTGATGTTTCTGGATGACCGCGAATTGCCGCACCGCGTGCTCGATGTGGCGAGCGGAAGTGACGCGACCTCGATAGCGCTGCATTTGCGTTTCCCGGGTCGGAGAATGAGCGTCGACGCAGTCGAGCCGAGTCGTGAGATGCGCACACTTGGCGACCAGTTCGACCTCGGAGCTGGCCTGGCGCTCAGTCGTAAGCCCGGCACGTTCAGAGACATAGTGAGTGGTGGGCTCGGGCTCGATCCCGGCGCGTACGATCTGATCGTGATGTCCACGGGGTTTCCTTACGATACCAACTGGGATGATGACTTCTGGAACGCGCTGGTAGCAAGAATCGCTGCGGCCGCGGCTGAGGCATCGACCATGATCGCCATAGAGCCCCAGGCAAAGGCTCGAATCCTTGTAGGGTCAGAGATGGCGATCCGCGCTACGGAGCGCTTTCGTACACAACAGTGGTGTTGTCACGATATGCCGGAAGCAGTGCGGCAACCGTCCACGTTGCGGCGCTCCACTCTGATGCTGCAGAGGTACTTTCCTCAAGGGCATCCAGTGCAAACGTGGAATCCCATTCGACGCGAGTATGTGGTCGTAGCCCGCGAGGGCGCGATGGTCGCGCGGCGGCACTCGCCGAGTTCGAAGTAGCGCCCGCGGGCGCTACGAATTTTGAATCGAACTGACTGAGCGTGAGCAGAGTGCCTTCGGTCAGGACCGTCAGGCACTTGCGGTGCGGCTGGCTGCGCCTCAGGCACCGCCGGCTTGGCTCACATCGCCCCATCTCAACGCCTCGCGATAGCCCATGAGCAGCTTCGAAGCGGCTGCGGAATCGCTGCCAGGGTGCCGATCATGTGCAGGGGTCTTGGGACCTTGGGCGACGGACGCCCGGTGCCCAATCGCATGAACGAACCTGACATCGGCGCCGCATCGACACCGCTTCTGGCTGCGCGCGGAGCGTCACTCGCGCGACTGAACGAGCGTGCCCAGCACCCGGCGTTCATCGTGGCGGTGGGGCTATCGGCTTTCCTTCTGTTCAGCCTCGAGCTGCTTGCCGGGCGACTCGTGCTGCCGGTATTCGGCGGGGCTCCGGCGGTCTGGACCACGAGCCTCTGTTTCTTTACGGCGGTGCTGTTCTTCGGCTACGCGTACGCTCACTTCATCGCGACGCGGATACCGCCGTCCGTGGCGGGCATGCTTCAGCTGAGCGTTGCCGTGGGCGTCGCAGCGATCACGCTCGTCTCGCCGGCACATTTGTCGTCGCTGCGCCTGGCGGACATGCCGGCGTCGCTTAACGTGCTGCTCGTACTCGGCGTCATCGCCGGCGGGCCCGCGTTCCTGCTCGCGACGACGACGCCGCTGCTTTCAGCATGGTACGCGGGGCGCGGAGGAGACCCATGGGGGCTGTTCGCTGTGTCGAACGGCGCGAGCTTCCTCGCTCTGCTGTCGTATCCGTTTGTCATCGAGCCGTCGATTGGGCTTCCGGCGCAGCGCGATCTGCTGGTGGTAGCACTCGCGGCATACGCAGCCAGTCTCGTGCCGATCGTCCTGGGGGCGCGACATTCGGCGACGGCTGCGGAAGCGCCCGCTCAGGCGGATGGCGGCGCGCTCAGCGTGCGGCGGCAGGCGATCTGGCTGATCGCTGCGCTCGTTCCAGCAGGACTGCTGTCGGCGACGACGAACTTCCTGCAGACTGACCTGATCTCGGCGCCGCTAATCTGGATCGGGCCGCTCGGAATCTACCTGGCGAGCTTCGTGGTCGCGTTTGCCGAGCGCGGCCGCAGCGTCGTGCGCGCGTGCCGATGGCTGATGCCGGCGGCCGCGACGCTACTCTGGCTGCCGTTCATCAGGCCGGAAGCATGGCCGCCAGTCCCCTTGCTCGGGGTTGAGTTTGGGGCACTCTTCGTGCTGGCAGTTGCCATCCACGGATCGCTGGCTCACGACCGCCCCGACGCGCGGCGGGTGACGCGCTTCTATCTCATCCTTACCGCGGGAGGCGCTGTCGGTACTGCGTTCGTGGCGCTCGCCGCGCCGCTGCTGTTTTCGACGATCTACGAGTACCCGTTGCTGGTCGTTGTGGGACTGATCGTGCTCGTACTGCTCCCGGCGCCGACCGGTAGTGCGATGGTTCGCATCGACGCGCGGACAATGATTCGGGGTGGGGCCAGGCGGATCGTGCCGTATGCCGCCGCCGGTACGATGCTCTATCTTCTCATCGACGCGCAGCGGCCTGACGCCGCGGCGGACGTGCGCAGCCTGCTGCTCATCGGCGGGATCGTAGTGTTCACGGCGATCAGCCCGAAGATTCTGGCGACTGCGACGCCGCTGTCGCTGGCGGTACTCATCGCTATCACTTCCACGAGCCCGCTGCTCCGGACGCGGACGTTCTTCGGCGTGATCGAAGTGCGCGAGGCCGACGGCGCCCACCTGGAGTACTCGGGGACGACGCTGCACGGCCTGCAGTACACCGACGCGCGCCGAAGCCAGCCTTCGACGTACTATTCTCGCGTTGGGCCCTTGGCGGGTGTGTTCGACGATCTGCGGTCGAGGACGGACGGCGCGCGGATCGGCGTCGTGGGACTGGGCGTAGGTACCATCGCAGCGTATGCACAGACCGGCGACGACATGACGTTCTACGAGATCGACCAAGCGGTGGTGAACATCGCCCGCGACCGTCGGTACTTCACATACCTGTCCGATGCACCGGTGACGCCTACCGTCGTGGTGGGCGACGCGCGGCTGTCGCTCGAGGATCAGCCGTCGGGCTCGTTCGACCTGCTGGTGCTCGACGCGTTCTCGTCTGATAGCGTGCCGGCGCACCTGCTGACGCGCGAAGCGATGCAGACGTACGCGCGGACGCTACGGCCGGGCGGGATCCTCGCCTTCCATCTGTCGAACCGCTACTACAGCCTGGCCGGGCCGGTCGGCGCGACGGCGCGGTCGGTGGGGCTGGACGCGGTGTCACTCGGGTCGCACGTCGATGCGGGCGCGGTCGAGAAATTCGGCGCGACGGACTCGCGCTGGCTCGTCGCGGGGCGGCACGAAGACGTCGTACGGTTTGCGGCGACCGGATGGAGCGAGCCGTCAGATCGTGGGTACGTGCTGACGGATGACTACTCCGACCTGACGCGATCGCTGCGGATCGGGTTGTGATCATCAGGCAAAAAGTCGCGGTCGGCATCACGGCCTCAGACATACCACGGACCTCACGCGGATCTGTCAACAACGTCTGTGGGAACTACAGCTAGCAAGGCTCTACCGAAGGCGCCCTCCGGTTCGATGTTAGTTCGATGCCCCTTTCGAACTAGCGAACGCGAGGGCGACCAACCTCCTCGAACCTGGATCGCGGTGGTCGACGCCGCGGTGCCCGGCCTCGCCGGCACCGCCGCCCGTGGCCTTCAACGCTTGGGCATAGGATAATCCCCTTGCGACTGAGGGAGGCGGAACTATGCCACGCATTCGTCCTGTGGAGCACGGGGAGGGAACGCCGGACGTCCGGGCGGCGTACGACGACGTGGTTCGCGAGCACGGCCGCATCACCAACATGAAGCGCACCCTGCTCCGTTCTCAGCCCGCGTTTCACGCGTTGATGGAGTGGTACCCGCTGCGCGACACGGTGCAGCCGTTCCTCGGGGAGCGCCTGACGAACCTGTTCGCCCACGCGATCTCGTCCGAGAACGACTGCCTGATCTGCTCGACGTTCTTCCGGCGCATCCTGATCGACGCGGGCGAGGATCCGGATCGGTTCGAGCTGGACGAGCGCGAAGAAGCGGTCGTCGCATTCGGCCGGCAACTCGCAAAGCCGTTCGCGCGCGTCCCGGATGAGATCTTTGCGCGGCTCGCAGCGGCATTCACGGAGGAGCAGATCGTGGCGCTGACCGCGTTCGGTGCGCTGATGGTGGCGACCAACATCGTCAACAATGCGCTGGACATCGATCTCGACGGCTACCTGGATGACTACCGCAAAGGCGGCGCGGGACAGACAGGATAGGAGGTTTGATGGCAGAGCGCGAATTCGAATCGAAGGTCGCCTTCATCACGGGCGCTGCCCACGGCCAGGGCCGGGCGGTCGCGCTGGCCCTCGCGCGTGCCGGTGCGCGCATCGCCGCCTTCGACGTTGCGAAGCCACTCTCGTATCCGGGCTACGAGCTTGGATCGCAGGACGAACTGCACAGCCTCCAGCAGTCCTGCCGCGAGACCGGATCGGAGTGCCTGATCTTCGAGGGCGACGTGCGGGACGATGCAGCCATCACCGCCGCCGTAGACGGGACGGTCGCCGAATTCGGGCGCATCGACGTGCTGTTCAACAACGCCGGCATCTGCGCGTACGGGCTGGCGCACGAACTGACGGAGGACGCCTGGGACGCGATGATCGACATCAACCTGAAGGGAAGCTGGCTCGTGGCCAGGCGGGTGATACCCGTGATGATCGAGCAGCGGTCTGGCGTGATCATCAACAACTCGTCAGTTGCCGGGCTGCGCGGGATGAGCCGGTTGAGCCACTACGCGGCGTCAAAATGGGGCCTGACTGGGCTGACGAAATCCTGGGCCATCGAGCTGGCGCCGCACGGCATCCGTGTGGTGTCGATCCATCCGACCGGCGTCAACACGCCGATGAACGACGGCCTGGCCTACCTCGAGGGTGCCTCACCGCAGGAGATCGCCGAGCGGTCGGCCGGCAACCTACTGCCGGTGCCCTGGATCGAGCCGGAGGACGTGGCGGAGGCCGTGTTGTACCTCGCGTCGGACCGCGCGCGGTTCGTGACGGGCTCCCAGTTCGTCATCGACGCGGGGTTACTTACACAGTAGCGTCCGCGAAGCCGCTCTCGGACACACGGATCGCGCCTGCCTCATCGTTGTTTCGGTGCGTTTGGCAGCGGCAGTTCCGTCGACGCAAGCAGCCACTGCATCTCCAGGCCCGACGAGCGGTGCTCGCCGATCTCCTTCACGTGCGGGTCGCCCATCACCGCGAGGAACGCTCGGCGCGACGGGTACTCGACGAGGGCGGCGGAGTGGAAGCCTTCGCCGCCTTCGCCGATTACCTGTGAGTCGATGCGTCCCGCCCAGATGAAGCGCCCGCCCTTCGACTCGACGAACTCCCGCATGCGCGTGGCGTACCGGAGGTACGCATTCTCGCCCGTGGCGCCGGTGTTCGGCCCGTCGGCGTTCTGCTTGTAGCGCAGCAGATTGATCATCACGACCGGCTCATCGACCGGGCCGTCCATGAGTTGCTTGATCTGTTCTGGCGTCGGGTAGATTGCCATGCGTTGCCCCCTTCGAACGGTCGGTCAGCTCGTGCGCGCGATGAAGTCCACGACGACGCGCGCGAGTTCTGCGCCCTTGTCTTCCTGCAGGAAGTGGCCGCCGCCCTCGATGGTGACGTGCGGCTGCCCCTTGGCGCCCGGGATCCGCGCCTGCAGCACGCGCTCGCCGCCCTTCGTGACGGGATCGGAGTCACTGAACGTCGTCAGGAAGGGCTTCTCCCATCGTTCGAGCACCTCCCACGCGCGCCGGTTCGCCGGGGCGGCCGGATCATCCGGGCTCGTTGGCACCAGCGACGGGAAGATCCGCGCGCCGGCCTTGTACGAGTCATCCGGGAAGGGCGCGTCATATGCCGCCACCACGTCGTCGCTGAGCGTCGTGACCGTGGCACCCTGGATCAACCGGCCGATCTCGAACACCGGCGACGTCTGCGAGAACTTCTGCCAGCGCATGAACGCCTCGTTCGCCGGCCGGTCGCCCGTGGGGAGTCCACCGTTGGCGATCACAATGCGCGCGAATCGCGCTTCGTTCTCGGCCGCGAGCCGCAGTCCGAGGACGGCGCCCCAGTCCTGCGCGAACAGCGTCACGCCCCTCAGGTCCAACTCGGTGAGGAATGACGTGAGCCAGTCCACGTGGCGCTGGAACGTATAATCCGACTGCTCCGCGGGCTTGTCGCTGCGGCCGAATCCGATCAGGTCGGGCGCGATGGCGCGGTGTCCGGCGGCGCCGATGCCCGGAATCATCTTCCGGTACAGGTACGACCATGACGGCTCGCCGTGTAGCAGAAGGACGACCTTGCCATCGCGCGGCCCCTCGTCGATGAAGTGCATGCGCAGGGTACCGCCTTCGCCGTCCGGCACGTCCACGTAGTGCGGCTCGAAGGCGTAGCCGGGCAGGTTCTTGAACCGATCGTCGGGGGTGCGCAGCGCTTTCACGTCGGTGCCTTTCGCTGGTGCTGTCAGTTGGATTCGATCAGGCTGTAGGTGTTGGAGATGTCGTCCTGCAAGACGGTGGCCTCGACGCCCGCATAGGACACTCGCAGGGTGCTGTCGAGCGTGCGAACGCGGTAACTCCAGCCGGCGGGCAGCGTGAGCCGGGCCGCCAGGCCCGGCAGGTCCGGCTGCGCGAGCGTGGCGATCTGCTGCTGACTGTAGGCCTGCATCACGTAGACCTTGCCGGCGGGATCGACCAGTTCGTAGACGTCGGCTCCTTTCGCGAACTCGAACACCGTCGCACGTGCGACGCGATGTTCCGTGTACGGCGCGAGATTCGGCGGGATGGGGCCGAGATCGACGGTCGCGGCCAGGAACATGTCCAGGGAGCCGAAGGTCGTCGTCTGTCGCTCACTCGCGGGTTGCTTCTCGATCGCGTCCATGAGCCAGTAGCGCGGCCCGTTGAGCAGCACTGCGAGGACGCCGCGTTCCGTCTTAATCGCGCCGGCGTCGAGCGCCTTCCATGCATCCTCGGGGCAGTCGTTCAGGCCGTAGCTGTTGTACACCTCGGCGTTCAGGCGCCCATCGACGAGCCGCGCCAGCAGGACCTCGCAGTAGCGCTTGCCGCGAAGCCCCTCCACCCGGGGCCACCCCTGCACGCCGGTCAGCGTGCCGGCCGGCTTGGCCGCGCCATTCGTCGCCGAGGGAGTCGATGGCGCCGTACTTCCGGCGGAACCCTTCGAACTGCACGCCGCCGCGAGGGCCAGGCTGGCGCATGCAACGAGGAAGACGAGGTGCGGATGCCTATGGCTGCGAGTAGCGCGGACTTGCATGTTGTCCCTGTTCTTGTGCCGCTCGTTCTGTTTCAGGCGCCGCGCTTGACGACGGGCACGCGCTCGGTGTCGTACGCGACGCGCACCGGGCCGGCGTAGATGTCGCTGAAGCCGGCCATGAACGCCGCGACCTGCGCCGGGTCGTTCGTGATCGGCGGGATGACGTGGGTGAGGACCACTTCGCCGACGCCGGCGTCCCGCGCGAGCGCCGCGATCTCATACGTCCCGATGTGGTACGACGGCACGTCTCCGAGCAGGCCCGCCTCCCGGGCCATGCCCATCGTCTTGAGCGCCGCGATGCGTTGCTCCATCATCGGCAAGTTCATCGCCTCGCACACCAGCATGTCGGCGCCGCGCGACGCCGCGGCGAGCGAGTCGCACAGCGACGTATCGCCGGACAATACGACTGAGCGTCCGTCAAACGAAACCCGGTAGCCGAACGCGGGCACCACCGGGAAGTGGTCGACTTCGAAGCTCTCGAAACGCAGCTCGCCGATCTCCAGGAACCGTTGTGGTGACGATGTGACCGGCACTTCCGTCACCTCGACCTTGATGCCGTCCGGGTGGAGCTTGTCGCCGTGATGCGCGAGCCGGAATCCGATGTCCCGGCGCAGCGCCAGCAGGAAACCGTCGACCATTTCCTGCGTCCCTTCGGGCCCGTACACGCGCAGCTGGACCTGCGCGCCGTACGTCCACCGCTGGAAGAGAAAGTCGGGCAGATCCGTCATGTGGTCGGTGTGCATGTGGGTGAACAGCGCTGTGTCGACCAGGTTGGGCCGAACGCCCGACGGCAGGAGCCGGCGGGCGGCGCCCCAACCGCAATCGACGAGCACATTCGTGTCGCCCGCGACAACGACGTTGCCCGCTCCACAGCGGTCGGGGTTCGCCAGGGGGCTGCCCGTGCCCAGGAACACGATCTCGAAGCGCTCAGTCATGGGGTTGCGGACCTTTCTTCTTAAGAGCCCTCGCCGCCATGTGCCGGAGTGAGGCGGGCAGGTTCGGCGGCACGCTCCGGCCCTACGACGGTGAGTGTCGGTCGGCGTGGCGATGGCGACCGCTTCGGCCGAGCCCCCGGCTCTTCTGAGCTTCGGCCGTCTGGCCATGCAGAGGTCCGCGGCGACCGTTAACCTATCATGTTGGCACTGGTCGTGTCAACATCAATTGGCATCGGCGGCGACAGAAGGCGCAGATCCTGCACGGCGGCGCCAGGCGCGCTTCCGCTCGACCCGGCGCGGGCGAGCGCATGCACGGATGCATGGCTGGGGCTACGCGTTGGCGGAGGGCGCGAGCAGCGCCGTGAGACAGCGGCGCATCGCGTCGCCGGCCTGTTTCGGCGTCAGCTGCTGCGCGTCGGTGAGCAGATGATACGACTCAAACGAGCACAGCACGTCGGCGGCGGCGAGCGTGGCGAGCCGCTGCCGGCGGTCGAGCGACTGGAGCTCGGCCGCGAACTGCTTCTCGATCTGCCGCCTGAAGAACCCCCTGCTTCGTTGCAGATCTTCGGCGACGACCCGCTCGAAGGGCGCTCGCAACCTCGCGACGAGAGCGACCGGCCCGATGGCATCGAACAGCCGCGTCCGCTGCTCCGTGAGCCGCGCGATGCGATCGGCGAGCGAGCCCTCGCCGATACGGGGGACCTCGAGCAGATGGGCGACCCTCGCCTGCTGGCGCGCGATGGCCGCTCGATCAAGCGTGTCGAGATCGTCGAAATACCGGAAGACCGACCGGCGCGAGACGCCGGACCGCGCGGCGATCTCGTCCGCGCCGGGGCGGAGGTTGCCCTCGCTGAACAGATCGAGCAGCGCGTCGACGACGGCGTGGAGGTTGCGGTCGCGCCAGGCGCGGCGGCCGTCGACCGCCGCCGGAGGCGCTCCGGCGGCGGTGCTGTTAGTCTTCGGCCGGGGGGCGGTGTCGGCTGTCTCCATGTCCCCACTATGTACTTGTGGCGCGATCAGTGTCAACTTGCATTGGCACTATTAGTGCCAATAGAATCGTGGCGTCGCATGACCGATCTTGATTCCGCCGGTCCGATCCCCGGCTACTTCGACAGCCCCTTCCCGGGCGAGGACGGCGGGCCGAGGCGGCAGCTCATCCCGCGATCACCGGGGCTCGCCATTAGATCGGATGAGCCGCTGCGCGTAACATCGCGCCGGGCCTCGTTCGCCAACATGGTGGTCCTCCGGGAGCCGGGCGAGGTGTTCGTGCAGGGCAATTCCCAGCCCTCGAAGAACACGACGTCGTGGGTCGAGCGCGTCGATCCGGTGACGCTGACGACCGTCGCCCGATCGCCGGACATGCCGGGAGGCCCCTTCTGGGCGGGCGGCATCCTCGTGCACGCGAACGGCTATCTCTACGTGACGTACGGCCGCTACTGCCACAAGCTCGACGCGGGCTGTGCGCTCGTCGCGAGCCGCGAGTTGCCCCGGGCGCAGCCGTACAACAGCCTGCTCGCGCTCTCCGACGGCAACCTCGTGATGAAGAATTTCGTGCGCGACGGCTCATCCCATTCGTACTTCTCCGTGCTCGAGCCCGGGCGCCTCGAACCGGTATGCCCCGAGGTCGAGATCCCGGAAGGGTCGATCGCCCGCATCTCGAAGGACATGAGCGGCGATGGCGAGTTCGTCTACGTGGTCGGCGACCACATGATCTTCCGCTACCGCTACGAGCACGGCGTCCTGTCGCGCGACGCGACGTGGGCCTACCGCTATCGAACCCTGCCGGACGGCGAGCAGTCCTACGGCTGGGACGCGGTGATCGCTGACGGCAGCGCCTGGTTCATGGATAACGGCGACTTCAACTTCCGGGGGACGATGAACGGCACAGGGGTCGCGACCGGCCCCCTCCATCTGTGCCGGGTATCGCTCACGGACGCGCACGACGCTGAGATGTTCACGCCATTCGACCTGCCGCGCGGCACGATCGTCAACCCGCCCCTCGTCGACGCGTGGCGGCGCATCGCCGTGGCGTACGACAGCGGGAACGGCCGCATCGGCGGCTTCCGGTACGGTCCGGGGTCGTTCGCTCGCCTCTGGGAGCGCGAGTTCGGCGCGAGCAACCACTTCCTGCTCTTTCAGGACACGGGAGAGATCGTGGTCAACGACTTCGACGGCGCGACGGAGCACGTCGTCGTGCTCGATGTCGAGACCGGCTCCGAAATGGCTCGCGCGGCGACGGGGAGTCCGATGCAGTCGCTGCTGTTCCAGGCGCCTGGCTGGTCGCGCGACGTGTATACCTGCACGTTCACGACGCTCTCTCGGGCCTTCGTCGAGTAAGCCAACTACCATCCGCGGTCAGCGAGAGCGGCTGTCCTTTCGCGCGGGATCGATCGACTCCGCTGACGATCGACACAGTGGCGGACGGCACCTCGACTAGAGCCGAAAGTCCCGGGACGTGGCTGCGCCGCCGCTGCGCGCGCGGCGCTCTCCCGGCGCGTGATCGTGACGGAGTACGACGGCGACGCGATGCGGTACGTACGGGACTCCACGTGCCGTTTGGCCGCGGCCCGAGAGCCGTTCGGACGGTGTGCCTGCGCTGATCCCCCGACTACGATCGGCCCGCGTTCCCGGCTCCCACGATTCGTGCGCGGGTTCTGGTGCGTTCAGCGGACATCCGGCACGTGCGGGTGCCGAACTCCGGCGGCACGTAGACACGAGACGCATGCCGCGGGAGGCGAGAGCACGATCAGGGCGTTCGGACCGGGCGCCCGGATCAGGAGGGAGACTGGCGGTGCAACAGGTCGAACGAAAGACGCCGGCGGGGGAGTGGGCGGACCGGTATCGCAACCAATGGAAGTGGGACAAGGTCACCTGGGGCAGCCACTCGGTGGACTGTTACCCGGGCGGATGTCCGTGGCGCGTGTACGTGCGCGACGGGAAGATCGTGCGCGAGGAGCAGGGCGGCAAACTGCCCGTCATCGAACAGGGTGTGCCGGACATGAATCCGATGGGGTGCCAGAAGGGTGCGTCGTGGTGCCACCTGCACTCATCTCCGGACCGGATCACCTACCCGATGAAGCGCGCCGGAGAGCGGGGCGAGGGGAAGTGGAAGCGGGTGTCGTGGGACGAGGCGTTCACCGATATCGCCGACGCGATGCTCGACGCCGTCCAGGAGCAGGGAGCCGAGTCGATCATCAACCTAATGACCCCGGAGCCGGGGGCGGCGCCGGCGCGCATGTTCAGTAACGCCCTGGGCTCACCGACCACCGACGGCAACTCGGAGTTCCAGGACTTCAGCCCCGGCTACTACATCACCTGGGGCAAGTTCAACCCCGTCAGCTCCATGGACGACTGGTTCTTGGCCGAGTTGACGCTGATCTGGCACTGCAACCCGGTCTACACGAACATCCACTGGTACCACTACGTCTCCGAGTCCCGCTACAACGGCGGCGAAGTCGTGACCATCGCGCCCGACTTCAGCCCCTCGGCGATCCACGCCGACTACCACATGCCGGTAAAGATCGGCAGCGACGCGGCGCTCGCGCTGTCGATGTGCAAGGTGATCATCGACGCGGGCCTGTACAAGAAGCGCTTCGTGCAGGAGCAGACCGATCTGGCGCTGCTCGTCCGCAAGGACAACCTGCGGTTCCTGCGCGGCAGCGACATGGCCGAGGGCGACCGCGACGACCAGTTCTTCTGGATGGACGCGAAGTCGAAAGTGCCGACGCCGGCGCCGCGCGGCACGCTGGCGATGGCCGACGTGGACCCGGCGCTGGAAGGGACGTACACGGTCACGCTCAAGGACGGCAGCAAGGTGGAGGTCACGCCCGCGTTCGAGCGACTGCGCGAGCGGCTCAAGGACTACGAGCCCGACGTGGCCGCCAAGATCTGCGAGATCCACCCCGACATGATCCGGTCGCTCGCGCGCAAAGTCGCCACGCGCAGGACCAAGATCTTCAGCGGCTGGAACTCGGGCAAGTACTACCACGGCGACCTGTACGAGCGGTCTATGGCGTTGCTACTTGCGCTCACGGGCAACTGGGGCAAGAAGGGCACCGGTACGCGCTCATGGGCGATCTCCGGGCTCGACGGTGGCGCTTTCGTCCGGAACAAGGGGCGCATGGGGCAGGACGCAGCGAGGGAGTGGGTGACGAACCTGGCCAAGGCGCGCCGCATGCTCACGCAAGACGACCCGACACTGACCCTCGAGATGGTGACGTATCGGGCGGCGCAGATGGCCGCCGAGCTGGGCGGGCTGGGCCGCATGATCCCGCCAGCGTTCCTCTGGTACTACCAGTACGGCTACAAGGACCGTTGGAACAACCCGGACAACAACGACCCGTCGATGAAGCGCACGTTCGATGAGTACCTGAACGAGGCGATCGACAAGGGCTGGTGGGACGCCGGGCTGGCCAAGACGTATCGCGAGGTGACGCCGCGCGTGCTGTTCGAGTCGGGCGGCAACATGCTGCGGCGGCAGCGCGGCGGGCAGAAGCTGCTGCTGGAGAAGCTGTGGCCAGAGCTGAAGATGATCGTGTCCGTCGACTATCGCATCAACACGACGGGCCTCTACTCCGACTACATCCTGCCGGCGGCGCAGCACTACGAGAAGATCGGCAACAGCATGCCGTCGGTGCACCACATGAACTTCGTGCTCATCGACAAAGCTGTCGATCCGCCAGACGATGCGATGAACGATTACGACATCGGCATCGGGCTGGTGCGCAAGATCGAGGAGCGGGCGACCGCGCGTGAGATGCTGCAGTTCACGGATCGCGGCGGCGTCGTCCACGACCTGCACGACATAACGAACAGGCTCACGATGAACGGGGCGCTCCTCGACGAAGAAGCGCGGGTCGACGAAGCGCTGAAGGACGATGCGGCGTACGGCATTCTGCCGCCGGACAGCTCGCTGGAAGTGGCGCGTCAGAAGGGCGCTATCCGCTGGACGGGCTGGGGCCTCGTAGGGCACGGACTCGGGCAGGCTTCCACGATCAAGCCGGATGAGGTGCACAACCCGTTCCGCTGGCACACCGAGGACAAGGTGCCGTATCCGACGCTGACGCGGCGCGCCCAGTTCTACATCGACCACGAGTGGTTCCTCGAAGCCGGCGAAGAGTTGCCGGTTCACAAAGAGCCGCCGACGCACGGCGGCCCGAGCCGGAAGTTCAAGATGACCAGCGGTCACAATCGCTGGAGCATCCACTCCATGAACATGACCAACAACATCATCCTCAACACGCACCGGGGAGAGCCGTTCATGTTCATCAACGACCAGGATGCGAAGGCGAAGGGCATCGAGAACGGCGAGTGGGTGAACGTCGTCAGCGACGTGGGATCGATGGAGATCACGGCGAAGATCTCGCCGTCGGTGCGACCCGGACAGGTCATCGTCTACAACGGCTTCGAGCCGTACATGCACCGCAACTGGTACAGCCAGGCCGACGTGGAGCCGGGTCACGTGAAGTGGCTGGGGCTCGTCGGCGGCTACGGGCACCTGCAGTACCGGCCGCTGCAGTGGCAGCCGGTACCGGCGGACCGGGCGGTGTATGTCGACGTAGAGAAGATCTCGTAGTGCGAGCGGTGGGCGTACGACGAAGCGCCACACGGAAGGGATGATGACCTGAATGGGCACGATCACGCAGTCGAAGCGCCAGCTCGCGTGGGTATTCGACTTGAACAAATGCATCGGCTGCCAGACCTGCTCGGTGGCCTGCAAGATGCTCTGGACGCAGGACGGCGGCAGCGAGCACATGTGGTGGATGACGGTGAACACGCAGCCGGGCAAGGGCACGCCCAAGGACTACGAGACCATGGGCGGGGGCTATCGCAACGGCAAGCAGACGCCCGGCAAGCTGCCAACCCGCGAGGAGTTCGGCGGCGGTTGGGACTACAACTACGACGAGGTGTTGCGCGGCGGCAAGGGCCGCACCGCCCACCTCGAGAAGATCGCGGGAAGCAAGACGTGGGGGCCTAATTGGGACGAGGACGAAGGCGGCGGCGAATTCCCGAACGCCTACTTCTTCTACCTGCCGCGGCTCTGCAACCACTGCACCCAGCCGGGGTGCGTCGAGGCGTGCCCGAACGACGCGCTGTACAAGGATCCCGAGAACGGCCTGGTCCTCCGCAACGAGGACCTCTGCAAGGGCGCGCAGATGTGTGCGCGCGCCTGCCCGTACAAGAAGATCTACTTCAACCCGGATCGCGGCGTGAGCCAGCAGTGCATCGGCTGCTTCCCGCGGATCGAGCAGGGCGTAGCGCCGGCGTGCGTGCGCCAGTGCCCCGGCCGCGCGGCGTGGATCGGCTTCCTCGACGACGAGCGCGGGCCCGTCTCCCGGCTCGTGAACAAGTGGAAGGTCGCGCTGCCGCTCCACGCCGAGTGGGAGACGAAGCCGAACGTGTACTACATCCCACCGCTGGCGCCGGTGCCGCTGAACGCGGACGGCAGCTTCAACGAAGGCGGCGAGCGCATCCCAGAGTCCTACCTGCGCACGCTCTTCGGCGCCGACGTGACGGGCGCCGTCGATACGTTGAAAGCCGAGATGGCGAAGCGGCGCCGGGGCGAGCCCTCCGAGGTGATGGACATGCTGATCATGTACCACTGGGAGGAGTGCCTGGGACCGTTCGACCGCGACCCGGCCGAGATCGTCTGGGCATCGAACGGCGCCGATTGACCGGGTCGACTTAACCGAATCGAAGGGCACGCAAAGAGCTCCGCACGACCCAACATCGGGTCGTGCGGAGTTGCTGCTCGCGCGGTGGCGAGACGGTCGCGCGGAAGGCTGTCTCGGGGACGATCTAGATGGTCAGGATATGCACCGTCGTGGCCGCCGCTTCGCCGCGGACCATACCGCCGCCGTTCTCGGTGAGCCCGACGCGCGCGCCGGCCACCTGCCGGTCGCCCGCGTCACCGCGCAACTGCAGCCAGATCTCGTAGAGTTGTGCCACGCCAGTCGCGCCGACCGGGTGCCCCTTAGCGAGCAGGCCGCCGCTGGTGTTCACGGGTCGTGCGCCGCCGATCTCCGTCGCGCCGCTGTCGATCAGCCGGCCGCCTTCGCCTTCGCCGCAGATCCCCAACTCTTCGTAGAGCATGAGCTCCGCCGGCGCGGACGCGTCGTGCACCTCCATAACGCTGACGTCGCGGGGCGTCACGCCGGCCATCTCGAACGCCTGCCGCGCGGCGCGCGCGGTGATGCCGCCATGCGCTGCGCGTTCGTCCGATCCGGAGACGAGCGTCGAGGCCCGCACCCACACGGGCTTCGTGGTGTACTGCCGCGCTTTCTCCTCGCTCATCAGGATCGCGGCGGCAGCGCCGTCGCCGATCGGCGCGCACATGAGGCGCGTAAGCGGCTCGGCGATGGTTGGCGACGCGAGGATCTCCTCGAGCGTGTAGCGTTCGCGGTACTGGGCGTGCGGGTTGAGGCTGCCATTGTTGTGGTTCTTTACCGCGACGCGCGCGAACTGCTCCTTCGTCGTCCCGTACTTCGCCATGTGGGCGCGCGCGCCCGCGGCGTAGATGTCCATGAACAGGCTGCGCGACTTGCCCGCGCCGCTTTCCGCGCCCGCCTTCTGCTCCGATGGCGGCTTGAGCTGCTCCATGAGTCCGCGGAGCTGCTCGACGTCGACGCCGGCGCTGAACGCCGCGAGCGTGCGGGACTTGTCCGGCGAGAACATCTTCTCGACGCCCAGGGCGAGGGCGACGTCGTACATGCCGGACGCGACGTACAGCCACGCCAGCTGGAACGCCGTCGAGGAACTGGCGCAGGCGTTTTCCGTGTTCACCATGGGGATCTCGTCGATCCCCATCTCGCGCAGTACGACCTGTGCCCGAATGCACTCCTGCCCGGTGATCACGCCCGCCGCCGCGTTGCCGACGATCGCCACCTGCAGCGCGCCCTTGTCGATGCCGGCGGAGTCGAGCGCGGCCGTCACCGCATCGCGTGTCAACTCCTTCAGGCCCTGGTCGGCGTACTTGCCGAAGCGCGTCATGCCAGCGCCGACGATGGCGACGTTTCTCATCGCGAGTCCTCCCTCGTGTCCTTCTGGCCGCCCTCGGCCAGGGCATCGCGCGCGGTCAGCTCGCGAGCAGCGCGTCCGCCGCCTTCAGCGAGACCATCTCGTTCGTTCCGTCCATGATCTGGAGCAGCTTGGCGTCGCGGTAGAGCTTCTCGACGGGGTACTCCTTCGCGATTCCGTAGCCGCCGAAGACCTGCACCATCTCGGCGGTCACGCGCATCGCCATGTCGCTGGCCATCGTCCGAGCGGCCATCGCTGTCGGCATGTGCGGCCGGCCCGTGGCGATCAGCCACGACGACTTCCAGAGCAGCGCGCGCGCCGCTTCGATCTGGCGGTACGCGTCGAACAGCTTGAGCTTGATCGATTCGTATTGGCAGATGGGCCGTCCGCCCTGCACGCGCTGCTTCGCGTAGGCGGACGCTTCCTCGTACGCGGCGCGTGCGACGCCCACCGCCAGCGTCCCGACGGCGGTGTTCCCTCCCGTGACGATGCGCTCGATCGTCATCTGGTACATGGGACCTGGCGGCAGCAGTACGAACTCAGGCGCGATCTGCACGTTGTCAAAGAAGATCTCGGCCTGGTTGAGGCCGCGCAAGCCCAGCTTGTCCAGCGGCTTGCCGCGCGTGATGCCGGGTAGGTTGCCGGGTATCGCGAACGTGATCGTCCCCTCCATGCCCCGGCTTGAGTCGGCGTTCACCATGAGGAGTATGGCGTCGGCCATCCAGCCGTTGCTGACGAAGGCCGACTTCTGGCCGTTGACGACGTAGTGGTCGCCGTCGCGCACGGCGGTGGTCTCCATGTGGATGCTGGGATCGCCGAACTGGAAGAGGTCAGAGCCGTGGTTCGGCTCGGTGACGGCCCACGCGCCGCTGTGCTCTCCCTTCGTGTCGGAGATGTACGCCTCCAGGTACTTGCGATAGAACGGATGCTTGTCCGGCGTCGCCGCCGCAATGCCCGCGATCATCGGCGCGACGAGGAAGTGGCTCGCCAGTCCCGCGTCGCCGACCGCCATCTCCTCCTGCACGACGATGCCGGCCATCTCGGGCGCGCCGAGGCCGCCGACTTCCTTCGGCAGGTTGAGCTTGTGGAACCCCTGCTCGTAGGCCTGCGCGAGGACACGCCGCAGCCGGTCGCTGGTGTAGGCGGCCTCCGGGTCCGCGATACGGTCTATCTCGATGCCGGCCGGCCGCATCTCGCGGCGGGCGAAGTCCCGGGTCATGTCCCGGATCCGCTCGACCTCTTCCGTTAGTGCGAAGTCCACCATGGTACGGAAACCTCCCCGTCCTGCCGGGTAAGAGGACGTGCCCCGATCCTAGAGTGGCAGCCGTGGACTGGGCGCGGTGCGTTCGGCCCGTTCACGGCAGTCGAACGGCACGGACCGGTGACAAACGGCACGTCGCAGGGTGCCATTCGTCCCGGCAATGTCGGGGCGCTGCGGCACTACACGCCGGGCAGCGCGTCCATTAGCGTCGTACGCGGACCTAGAGAGTGAGGTACGCCTTGCCGCTCGTACCCAGTCGGCCCGCGTCCAACCCGCATCTCGTTTGGACGGTCCTATCCCCGTACCCTCCGGCCTCCCACGAACGCGCAGAGCGCTGGGCGTGCCCGTCCAGCGAACGAAGGATCGCGATATGAGAAAACAGCAGCCCGCAGTAGTCAAGGGGAAGGCCGCTCGGCCCGCCAAGGCCGCTGTGCCTCGGAAGGCCGCCGCACCGGCGAAGAAAGCTACCGCGGCAAAGAAGGCCGCTGCGGCGAAGCGGGTCGCTGCAGCGCCGATCGCCGCAGCCAGCGCGGCGGCCGATTCCGACCTGATCGTCGGACCCTACGGCGACCTGATGTCGAAGCAGGAACTCGCCCTGATCGCGGCGACGCGCACGCGCGTGAGCTAACAGGCGGCACGAAAGGGAGCATCCAGATGAACACCAAACAGGTCATCGGCCGGCGCCGCACCATCCGATTCTTCCTGCCGTTCCGCCCAGTAGAGCGCGAGAAGATCCAGAAGATGCTCGAAGCAGCGAGGCGCGCTTCTTGCGTCGGCAACGTGATGAACGTGCGCGGCATTGTCATCTGGAAGGAGAAGGCGTCGCCGGAGTTGATTAAGGCGATTACGCCGCCCCTCGGCTATCAGCAGATGCAGACCGCTCCCGTGTTCATCTTCTGGTACAACGAGACCGACGCGTACCAGATCGACAAGTGGATCGACGCCCTGTACGGGCTCGCTGACACGCACCGCATCGGCACGAACGCCGAGGCGACGAAAGCGCAGGTCGACAAAGGTCTGCGGCCGGCGTTCGCCGCCAGTTGGCAGCAGATGGCGGTGTCCCCACTCGCGTTTATGGACGTCGGCCAGGCGATCGCGCAGGCGACGCTTGTCGCGTACGACGAAGGCCTCGGCACGTGCTGCATGAGTAGCCCGCGACTGGAACAGGTAGGCAAGCTCCTCAACCTGCCGGCTTCGGCCGTGCCGGTGTGCCTGCAGGCGGTCGGCTACTCGGCGGAGCAGTGGGAGGCCGGCGGCCAGACGGTGAAGCCGCCGTTCGAGACGATGTTCTTCGACATGGAGTACGGCACGCCGTTCGCGTCCGACCCGGCCGTCGATGAGGAGCTGAGGCGTGAGGGCATGCTCGCGGATCCCGCGCCGCTCGCGTGGCGAGAGGCTGAGCTGGAGTATCTGATGAAGGGGCTCGGGCTCGAAGACCGCATCACCGCCTTCCCAATCCCCGGCGCCGCGCCCGCGGGCGGCAACGGCCGGCAGGGCTAGCGGGATGGCGCGGACCGGCAAGAGCATCGCGATCCTCGATGAGGGCGTCGGCGTATACAGGCCGCCGGACCCCGACGGCATGCGCCGCTTCGTCCGCGACAACAAGGACCGCCGGCTCGTCGACAAGCGCATGAGCGAGCAGGATGCCGTGTCGCGCTTCGTCTTCGATGGCGCCTACGTCAGCTACGACACGAACACATGGCGGCGCGGCCCCAGTTCGCTGATGCGCGAGATCATCCGCCAGCGCCGACGCGACCTCTGGCTCGCCGCCAAGTTCAGCGCGCACGACGCGACGCTGCTGGTGGCGGGCGGCTGCGTCAGCAAGATCGACGTCGGCTGGATGGAAGTCGGCAGCGTGATCACCGAGGCGATGAACGCAGGCCGGTTGAAGCTGTACGAGTGGACGAACGGCGCCCTCGCGTACCGGCACCTCGCGGGCGCGCTCGGCGTGCCGTTTCTGCCGCTGCGGTACGTTGGCGGCACCAGCGTCTTCCGCAACTCCGGCGCCAAGCTGATCGAGGATCCGTACACGGGACAGGCGGTGTGCCTGGTGCCGGCGGTGAACCCGGATGTCGCGCTTATCCACGTGAACCAGTGCGACATCTACGGCAACGCGCGCATCTTCGGGCCGGGCCTCGCGCCCGTTGAGACGGCGATGGCGTCGAAGCGGGTGATCATCTCGACCGAGGAGATCATCGACACGGAGGAGATCCGCAAGCATCCGGGCGCTACGACGATCCCGTACTACATCGTCGATGCGGTGGTCCACGCGCCGTTCGGCTGCTACCCGGGCACGGTGCCGGGGCTGTACCGAGCCGACCTGCAGCACCTGATGGAGTTCGGCATCGCACAGGCGCAGGGCAAGATGGGCGACTACCTGGAGAAGTGGGTCTTCAGCGTCTCGTCGCACACTGACATGCTCGAGAAGCGGGTCGGGCTGGAGAAGCTGAACCTGCTCCGTGCCGAGGAGACGCACACCGAAGGGTACTACACATGACCGCAGCGCTCGCATTCACCACCAACGAGGCCGCGATCGTCTACACCTCGCGCATGATGGAGGAGGATCGGCTCTACTTCGTGGCGATCGGCGGCCCGCCGCTGCTGGCGATCCTGCTCTCAAAGCAGTTGCGCACGCCGAAGATCGCGTACGTGGTCGAGGATGGCACGATCGCGCCGGAGATGCCGGTGCCGACGCCGCCCTTCATGATCGGCGCCGGGCTGGCGTCGAGCCGAGCGGTCGCGTGGACCGACATGAACACGGTCGATTTCCACGCAGGCCTCGGCTACCTCGATTATGGCGTCCTCGCGGCGGTGCAGATCGACGAGTACGGCAATTTCAACTCGACGTTCCTGGGCGACGACTTCGACCGGCCCGCGCGGCGCTTCGGCGGCCCCGGCGGCGCGACGGAGATCGCGTCGCTGTGCTGGCGCACGATCCTGATGACGCGCCTCGACCGCCGGAAGTTCGTGAAGAAGCTCGACTTCATGTCGTCGCCCGGCTTCCTCGACGGGTCGGTGGGCGCTCGACAGCGCGCCGGCATGCCCGCCGAGACGGGTCCGCATCGCGTCGTCACCGAGCGGGCCGTCTTCGGCTTCGACGAAGAGACGCGCCGCATGCAACTCGTCGCGGTCGCGCCGTGGAGCAGCGTCGACGAGGTGCTGGGTGAGATGGAGTTCAAGCCGCTGATCGCAGCCGACCTGGCGTCGCTCGATCCGCCGACGGACGAGGAACTTGCGACGTTGCGGGCCGACATCGACCCGACGGGCCGCACGATCAGCGGCGACTGGATACAGCTCGAGGAGGCCGGGGGCAAGCTGCGCCGCGTTGCGGCGGAGCCGGCGCCAACCGGGAGATAACGAAGCGCAGATCGACCGTCGCCGCGCAAGCGTCACGGTCGTGGGCGGCGGAGTCGGCGCGCCGTGTCGCGTCTTTGGCCGGAGGCAGGGGAGGGCGATGATGACCACGAAGCCGATCGAAGCGAGTACCTCGACGCAGGCGGGCAACGGCGACACGCCGGCACCCGGCACGGAGGGTCGCTACCGCGGCCGCCTCGAATGGGACAGCGTCACCTGGGCCACGCACTGTGTCGACTGCTATCCCGGCAACTGCCCGTATCGTGTCTACGTGAAGGACGGCGTGGTCGTGGGGGAGGAGCAGGCGGGGGACATGCCGGTCGTCGAGAAGGGCGTGCCGGACATGAACCCGCTTGGCTGTCAGAAGGGCGCCGCGTGGAGCAAGATGCTGTACGCACCCGAGCGGGTGCTGCACCCGCTGAAGCGCGCCGGTGCGCGCGGCGACGGCAAGTGGCAGCAGGTCTCGTGGGACCAGGCGCTGACGGAGATCGCGGACCACCTGCTGGACGCGCTAGTGGAGGACGGCCCGGAGACGATCATCGACGAGGGCACGCCTGGTGAAGGCGGTCTGCTGACGGGCTTCATGTTCTCGCGGCTGATCGGCCTGCTCGGCGGTCTGCACCTGGACACGAACGCGACGATCAACGATTTCTCGCCCGGGATCTATCTGACGTTCGGCAAGTTCGACCCCGCACCCAGCGTCGACGACATCTTCCACGCCGAGTTCATCATGTTCACGCACTGTAACCCGGCGTACACGATGATCCCGTCGTTCCACTTCACCACCGAGGCGCGCTACAAGGGCGCGGAAGTGGTGCTGGTCGCGCCCGATGTCAGCCCCTCGCATACGCACGCGGACTACTTCGTGCCGGTCAAGCCGGGCACCGACGCGGCGCTCGGCCTGGCGATGGCGCAGGTGATCATCGAGGAGGGCACGTACAACCGTGAATTCGTCTGCGAGCAGACGGATCTGCCGCTGCTCGTGCGCGTGGACAATCTGCGCTTCCTCCGTCAGACCGACCTGGGCGACGGCGGCCGCGAAGACCAGTTCTACGTCTGGGACGAGAAGAAGAATCGCCTGGCGGAAGCGCCGCTGGCCACATTGGCGCTTGGCGACCTCCAGCCCTCGCTCAGCGGCGCGCGGTCCGTCCAACTGAAGGACGGCACGATGATGCAGGTCGTGCCGGTCTTCGAGCTGATGAAAGAACGGCTCAGCGGCTACACGCCGGAGAAAGCATCCCCCATGTGCGGCGTGAACCCGGAGATGATCCGTACGCTCGCCCGCAAAATCGCGAGCAAACGCGGCAGCATCTTCTGCGGCGGGACGTCGTTCAAGTACTACCACTCCGACCTGATGCTTCGAGCGTACCTGCTCGTGCTGGCGCTCACGGGGAACTGGGGCCGCAAGGGCACGGGGCCGGTCGAGTGGTCGGTCGCGGGATTCGACGGGCCGTTCCTGTCGTTCGCGAAGAGCGGCAAGGGCCCCGATGAGGCGCGCAAGGTGATGGAGCTGCGCAAGGCGCTCGTCGCCGCCCTCAAGAGCGAAGACCCGACGATGACGGAGGAGATGGCGCACATCGAGCTGATGCATCGGTTCTCGCAGACGGGCGGCATGGCCCCGCCGGCCATGCTCTGGTACGAGCACTGGGGATACAAGGACATCTGGGAGAACCGCGACTACAACGACCCGACGATGCAGCGGCCGTTCGAGGACTACATCGCCGAGGCGCTGAAGAAAGACTGGTGGATGGCCCCCAAGCGGACCGCCAACACGAAGACGCCCCGGGTGTACTTCGAAGTCGGCGGCAACGCACTACGCCGCACGCGAGGCGGCCAGAACCTGATGCTCCCCAACATCTGGGCGAAGCTGCGCTGCGCCGTGAGCGTCGACTGGCGCATGAACACGACCGGCATGTACTCGGATTACGTCCTGCCTGTGGCACATCACTTCGAGAAGCTGGCCTTCATGTTCCCGACGCCGCAGTTGATGAACCTCACCTTCTCCGACAAGGCCGTGGAGCCGCCGGAAGACGTGATGGCGGAGGTCGAGATCGCCGTCAAGCTCGCGGAGAAGCTCGAGGAGCGCGCGAAGGCGCGAGGCATCACGCAGATCGTCGACGCCCAGGGCGGCGTGCATTCGCTCGTCGGTCTGCGGCAGCAGTTCACGGTGGATGGGACGCTCGATAACACCGAGTCGGTCGCTCGGGAGTGGGTGAGCGACGCCGTCGTGGCGGGCAACCTGCCGGAGGGGACATCGCTCGACACGCTGCGTGAGAAGGGCCACATGCGGTTTCTGAACTGGGGCATGGGCCCGATGTCGCGCAGCCAGGCGGCCGACATCAAGACGGACGAGACGCACTCGCCGTTCACCTGGCACACGGAGAAGAAGGTGCCGTACCCGACGCTGACGCGGCGCGCGCAGTTCTACATCGACCACGAGTGGTTCATCGAGGCCGGCGAGGAGTTGCCGTGCCACAAGGACAATCCGCCCCAGGGCGGCGACTATCCGTTCCAGATGACGAGCGGCCACCCCCGCTGGAGCATCCACTCGATGAACATCACCAACAAGACGCTGCTGCAGACGCACCGCGGCCGTCCGCACCTCATGATGAACGACAACGACGCGGCGCGACTCGGCATCGAGGACGAGGAAGAGGTCGAGGTCACGAACGACCTCGGCACGATGCTCACGCCGGTGAAGCTTTCGGCGACGGTGCAGCCGGGGCAGGTGATCTCG
Source organism: Dehalococcoidia bacterium (assembly GCA_041494685.1). Lineage (GTDB taxonomy): Bacteria > Chloroflexota > Dehalococcoidia > DSTF01 > JACRBR01 > JBGQBE01. The sequence goes on from JBGQBE010000015.1 coordinate 27,029, forward strand.
TACAACGGCTGGGAGCCGTACATGTACCGGACCTGGAAGGGCGCGTCCGACCTGGAGCCGGGGATGGTCAAGTGGCTACATTTCGCGGGCGGGTACGGTCACCTGCGCTACTGGCCGTTCCAGTGGCAGCCCGTGCCCTTCGACAGGGGCGTACGCGTGAACGTCTCCAAGATCGACTGACAGTCGCTCGCGCCTCAGTTCGTGCGACAGAGAAGGCCCGCCGTCAGGCGGGCCTTCTTCGATCGCGGTGCGCGCGTGCGGCGCTCAGCCGGCCGCCGGCTCGACCTCGACGCGGAACGCGCGGTCGATCGGGGCCGGCTGCCACTGCGTGGTCCAGTACTTGAGGTGACCCTCGCCGCCCGCGAAGTGGAGCCACTTGACCATGCCGGGCTCGACTTCGCCCGCGTGCTGCCAGTCGGCGTACTGGTAGGGCTCCCAGCCGTTGTAGCTGATCACCTGCCCCGGCCGGACGCCGCCGGAGATCTTCGCCTGCGCGGCAAACGATGACAGGTCGTTTCGTACACGCACCGTTGCGCCGTCGGCGATGCCTCGCGCGGCCGCGTCCTCGACGCTCAGGAGCACGACTGGCTCACCGCGATGCGTGCCGAGCATCGCGCGGTCCGACTGGTTCATGGAGTGGATACTCCAGCGCGAGTGGCCGCTTGTCAGCACCAGCGGGTAATCGCCGCCCATCGGCGGGTTCTCCTTGTGGGCGGGTAATGCTTCACCGGCTTCGATGAACCAGGGGTGGTCGATGTAGAACTGCGCGCGGCGCGTCAGCGTCGGATACGGCAGGCCGTGCTCGACGTGATGGCGGAGCGGGGCGTGTGTTTCGTCGGCGCGCAGATCCGCCGCCTGCACGGCCGCGAACGGCGTGATGCCCCAGTCCGTGAACCGTACGTGGCCCTGCTCCCGGAACGTATCGATGGTCGTGCCGGCAGGGAGCGTGCCCGACTCGACTGTGTCCAGCACCATCTCCTCCAGTACCCGCTCCGTCGTCTCGAAGGCGCCGTTTGCCGTGAAATACGACCCGAGGTCGTCGAGACGGTGCGCCGCGCCCCGGCTGTCGGTGTACTCGACGAAGCCCCGCGCCTTCGCCCGCTCTTCGATCTTGCGCGCGAGGTCGGCGAATACCTCCCATTCGGGCCGCGCTTCGCCCGCTGGCTCGACGCACGCGTCCGAGAACGTGAGGTTGAGCGTCTGCGGCGATGGCTGTGCGAAGCCGGGCTTCTCGTACGGCGCCGCCGCGGGCAACAGGATGTCCGCCTGCAGCGCGCTCGCCGACACGCGCCAGTCCATGCACACCAGCAGCTTCAGCCCGTCGAGGATCGGCGCGTACGCGCCTCGCCCGCCGCGCATCCGGCGCGCCCAGTTCGTGCCGATCTCGAACATGACGCGCGGCTGATGCTCCGGGCCGGGCCGCGTCAGGCCGCGCCACCAGCCCTTGTCGATGGCCTCGTCGACGTACGCTCTGAGCGGCCTGCCCATGCTCTGGTCGGACCAGTCCCGGCGCTCCCATCGCTCGGGGAGGGCGGTGTGGTGGTACCAGAGGAAGGCCGGCACGGTGCCGTGTCCGTTTCCTGCACCGCCCTGCTGCAGCTGGATCGCCGCGGCGGCATCCGTGAGGCCCGGGTCGTTGGCCTTCATGCCGTTGATCACGGCGCCCCGCATGTTGAGGATGCCGCGGAACACCTCGCGGCCGGCCACGGGCTTCATCGGGAAGAGGAACGCGCCGTCGAACATGCCCGTGACCGCTACGCCGATGCCGGTGCCCTTCTTGCCCCAGTTGCCGGTCAGCGCCAGCAGCAGGCACATCGCGCGCTCCATCAGGTCGCCGTGGTAGTACTTCGCCGAGTTGAAGCCGAGCAGGACCGACGTCCGCCCGGCCGCGGCCTTGCGGGCGAGCAGGCGGATCGTGTCGGCGTGGACGCCGCACACAGCCGATGCGTCTTCCGGCGCATATCCCGCCAGCCGCTCGCGCAGTAGGTCAAAGGCGGGCCGGACCTCCACGCGCTCGCCGCCGATCGATGCGATGAACGTCCCTTCCAGCGCCGCATCGGCGTCCGCCGCGAGGATCTCGCGCGAGGCGGGCGCGATCGCGCCGTCCGCGCGCGACCACATGTAGAACTGATCGGCACGGCCGCCAGCTTCGACGTCGGCGCCGCGCAGGAAGCGGCCCGTGTCGCTGCGCACGAGCAGCGGCAGGTCGGTCTGCGACCGCACGAACGTGTCGTCCATCAGTCCCTCGTCGATGACGACGCGGGACATGGCGAGCGCGAGCGCGGCGTCGGTGCCGGGGCACACGCCGGCGTAGTAGTCGGCGTGCATCGCGGACGGGCTGTAGTCCGGCGCGATCGTCACGACCTCGGCGCCGCGATAGCGCGCTTCGGCGATGTAGTGGTAGTGGGGGATGGCGGTGTAGACGGGGTTGCGGTGCCAGATCAGCAGCAGATCGCTGTGGAACCAGTCGTCGAAACTGCTGGCGGCGGCGGCCTGACCGAACGTGAGATACGTGCCGACGCTGAAGTCGCCGATGTCGCCGTTCGTGTCGGTGCTCGTCCCCCCGATGCGGTTGATCAGCTTCTCGAAGAGGAAGCCCGCGGTGAGCCCGCCCTCGCCGGCCGTGCCCGCCTGCACGATCGCCTCCGGCCCGGACTGCTGGATCGTATCGATCATCGTGTCCGCGATCTGCGTGAGCGCATCCTCCCACGAGACGCGCTCCCACTCGCCACCGCCGCGTGCTCCTTTGCGCCGCATCGGGTACGGGATGCGCGTGGGCGCATCGAGCGTGCGGCTCCACGCGGCGCCCTTCTGGCAGCCCATGGGGTTCATGTCGGGTACGCCGGCTTCCACCGGCAGCAGCGTGCCGGACTGTTCTTCGCGCAGAACGCGTCCGTCCTTCATGTACGCGCGGAAGGGGCAGTTACCGGGGGAGCAGTTGACGCAATGCGTGACCCACTTCACCTCATCCCACGCGAGGTGCTCCCGGTACGTGGCTTCGCCGGCGACGTTCAGGTCGGATGTCATGGGGTGGCCTCCAGTCGGCCCGTCTCGATCGGGCATTGGGCAATCGGCGTGCCGCACACGTCGAGAAACGCCAGGAACGAGTGCAGCGCCTGCTCGATGTACTCCCGGTTGAGCGCGTAGTGGACGTGCTTACCCTCCCGCCGTCGGATGAGGACGTTGGTCCGGCGCATGATGCCCAGGTGGTGGGAGACCGCCGGCCGCGATAACGGCGCGCATCGCTCGACGATCACGCCAACCGGCAACTCCCAGACGCGCTCCGCGAGGAACGCGTTAAGCACGCGCTGTCTCTGCTGGTCGCCGAGGGTCGCGAGCAGATTCGTCACGGATTCGGGTACGGGAGGGTACGCGTCCATATATCTAAACATATGGAATTGAACAGCGGACACCCCGCGTCTGTGCAGTGCCATGTGGCCCGGATCGCGCTCGCATGGGAGACGCGGCCCTGTAGCGGCGGATCAACCGGGCGTAGGCGTGGCGATGGCCGTCTCTGTCGGCGTCGGCGTCGAGGTGTCGGTTGGCGTGGGTGTGTCCGTGTCCGCAGGCACCGGGGTAGGGGTGTCCGTAGCTGTCGGCGGCACACTCGTCGGGGTAGGTGAGTCCGTCGGCGTGGGCGGGATCGGCGTCGCGGTCGGTGTCGCGGTGGCGTCCGGCATGAAGCCGGAGCGCGAGGCAGCGCTGCCACCGTGCTTATGGCAGGACGTGCAGTCGCCGCCGACAGGGTTGTGGCCCTGGCCCTGCAGCTCCGGGCCGTTGACGTTGTTATGCGACGTCGTGGTGTGACACACGACGCAGATGCTGTCGTGGAGTCCATTGTCCATGCCGTCGTCGAACGAGCCCGAGCCCGAGGTCGCTTGGAAGTTGACGGCGAGCCCGCCGATGTCCGTCCGGATCATCTCCTTGTTGCCCGGCGCGTCCGGGTTGCCGTGGGGGTCGTGGCACTGCGCGCACGAGACGTAGAACGGCTGCTGTTCCGCAGCTACGAAGTCCATGTTCGAGTGGGCGGACACCTCCGTCGCGCCGGTGGCGTTGTGGCAGCGGGTGCAGACGTTGCTGTCGGTCTGGCTTTCGACGAGCAGGGTATCAGCGATCCCGGTGTGTGAGCGGTGGCAGGCGCCGCAGGCCGGCTGCGCCCCGTGCGGGCTCGTCATGCCGCCCAGGGTGGCGGCCGACGGCCTTGCCGGAGATCCGCCCGGGAGGCTCGCGTAGGCGTGGCCCGTCACGGCGGCCAGCGCGACGAACGCCAGCGTCACCACCAGGGCGGTGATAGCTACGTCGCGCATCCAGCTGACCGCACCACTCACGCGATCACACTCCCACGTACATGATCCGTCAATTGGGCCGCTGGATGCACAGCCGTTCGATCAGTCTTCGGCTATGCCTTGCGGCCAGCGCGGCGCATGCGTTGCTGATGCTGGATACGGTGGGGGGTGCGACCCGTTGGGATGGGCAACGTGCAGTTGAGGGATGTGCGCGGCGATGCCTATTCAGGGAAACGAGAACGCACCCTGCTGGGTGCGGACCGCAGCGCTTCCCTGCGCTTTCACTGAAGTGCTCCGTGGAGCCGCTGGGAGCAGCCGGCTACTGCTTCCCAGGGTTCCCTCGGTTTCTACCCCGGCGTATTCGTTGGCACCGGCGTATCGGTCGGTAGCGGCGTCGGCGTCTTGGTTGGTGTCGCCGTCCACGTCGCAAGCGGCGTCGGCGGCACCGGCGTGCCTACCGTCCAGTGGCAGGAGATACACACTCCTCGGTTGTCGTAGAACAGGTTGGCGCTGTCCTTGGCGGGACCGTCGGGGTCTCCCGTGCCAGCCGCCGGAGTCGCCGCGGCACTGCTGCCGTGCGCGAAGTGGCACATCAGACACCCGAAGGCGTCGTACTTCAATCCACCACCTGCCCCGACGTTCGGGTCGGTACCCTCAGCGGCGTACCGCAGGGCCTGCTTCGGTGTGCCGGTGTACAGCCTGTCGACGGCGTGGCGGTAGCGCGGCACGTCGCCGTTACCATCACCCGAATCTTGCAGGCCCGGGTAGACGTACGGTGGCACCGCCGTTGCCGTGCCCGCCTTCGGCGTGTTGTACGCACTCGACGGCGTGTTCATGGAGTTCCATGACCACGAACCGGACCGCGTCAGGTAGGACTTGTGGCAGGTCGCGCAGAATGCGTTCATGCCCTTCGTCGTGTCCGGCACCGCAGTCAGTCCGGCTCCGGGGAAGATGCCCGACGTGTACCGGGCCTTGCACTTGGTACCCGCATTGTTTTCCCCGGTCCACGGGGTATTCGTACCCGCCGGCACCGTGGGATTGACAGGGCAATCCACGATGCTGCCGACGTCGAACCCGTAGGTGGGGGCGTCGTCGCTGGTAGCGAGTACCTGGTTGTTGACCCAGTTCAGCAGATCAGGGTCGTTCTGAACCCACTTGTTGGTGATGCTGGCGTCATTCAGGAGGCGGTAGTTGGTGCTGCCGTGCGGGTTGTGGCAGCTGGTGCATTCCAGCGTGCCCTGCACACCCGTCCCGTTGTCACCGCTACCATCCTGGCTTCCCCAGGCCTTCGCGATCCCGGTCCCCCCGCCCAGGCCTTCAACGGAGTGCGATGAGGTCACCGCCTTCCCGTTTGCCTGCTCGAAGCCACCGCCATTCAGCGGCTTCTGGGTAACACCGTCCCACTTCACGTTTGAGGCGCCCTTCCATTCTCCGTGGACGACATCCGTGGCGACCTTGCCGCCGTGACAACTCGTGCACAGATCGTAGACGCTATCCACTTCCAGGAGGTAAGGAGCCGTTGCCGTGTGAGGCCGGTGACAGCCACCACACGAGGACGTCGTCAGCGTGTAGCCGCCGTGCGGCCCGTTGTTCGCGGATGCCGGCGTCGCCCATGCCGTGAGTCCCACGGCCGTCAGGGCCACACCCGCTATCACCATTACTAGCAATTTGAACCGTTTCATCATGCTCACCTCCTCCCAGGTTCAGAGTCTGTTCCGGGGAGTTGTCGCTCCCCGCTTAACAGTCATTAACGGGTCTGCATCTTATTGCGTCCATGTGTCGATGCGTCCGTTCTCGCGATTTGCGATATAGATCCGGCTACCCGATACGACTATGCCTGCCGGGTATCGGAGCTGGCCCTTCCCGAAGCCCGCTTCGCCGAACTGCGCTTTGAATTCAGGCGTATCGGCCGTCGCGTCCACCACGATGGCGCGGTGACTGACCGTATCGGTGGCGTAGATCTTCCCATCGGAGTAGGCCAGGCCGCCGGGGAGCGCGACGCCGGAGGCGCCCTCGCTGCCGAGTCGGAACAGGTAGACCCCGTCGGACCCGAAGACCTTGACGCCCGTGATGTCAGCGACCCAGATCCGACCCTTGCCGTCGATGGCGAGATCGGAGGGGAACATGAGGTCGCCCGCAGCCGCGCCCTTCTGGCCGAACCAGCGGATGAGCGTGCCGTCGGGCCGCAGGACGTAGACGCGGTGGCGCTCGGCGCCAGGCGTATCGGTGGCCTCGCTCACGTAGATCTGGCCGTCGCTATCGATCGCCACGCCGAGCGGCGACCATTGTCCGAATCCGGCGGGTCGAAAGGTGTCGCGGTACGTGCCGTCGGCGTTGAAGATGAGCACCTGGTTCAGCCGGCGGTCGGCCACGTACACGGAGCCGTCCGGCGCGACGGCGATGCCCATCGGCTGGCGGGTGCCCTCGGTCGTGTGGGGCGGCGCCAACTCGCCTAATGCCGCCCCCTTGGCGTCGAACACCTTGACGGCGTACGAGCCCGCGCCCTCGGCGACGTAGAGCCGGGAACCATCCGGGCTGAGCGCCATCGCGAGCGGCCGGTCAACGGCCGCGAGCGTACGGTCGAATGTCGGCGCGCTCTTCGTGGAGGAGCCCAGCACTTCGGGCAGTCCGGCGCGCGGGGCGCGATCCCACCGCATCAGCAGTGTGAAGAGACCGAGGGACGCGAGAAAGAGCGCCAGAAGCACCGGCGCGACCGTGTACAGGCGCTTCCGGCCAGGGTCAGGGATCTGCGGTTGCTGCTCGATGTACGTCATGGCGTGTCACCCCCCTGCAACTGCTGCAGCGATTGCGCCGCGAGCAACTCGCCCGGGTTAATCGCGACCGACTTCTGGTACGCCGCGATCGCGCCGGCCTTGTCACCGGTCTTCTCGAGGGCGTAGCCGAGGGCCCACCAATAGTGGGCGCCCCCGCCCTGTTCGGCGGCTGCCTGGAGCTTCGGAAGGGCCGTGACGGCGTTGCCGTCCAGCACTTCGAGCATGGCTCCGGCGTATTGGGCCTTGGACTGGTCGCCCATGGTTGTGGCCAGCTTCTGGATCTCGGCATACGCGTCCCGGAAGTCAGGCACGAACGCGACGGACAGCTCCAGCGCCGCGGACGCGTCGTCGTTGTTGTTGTTCAAGGCGAACGTCTTCCCTAGCTCGTACAGGGTGTCCGCGTCCGATCGATTGAGGCTCAACGCGCCGCGCAGCTCGTTGATGGCGTCGTCGTAGCGACCCTGGTCGCGCAGGACGAGGCCCAGGTAGAAGTGCGCGCCCTGCAGGCGCTTGTCCAGCGCGCCCTGCGGGTTGTTGACGTTCGCCTGGATCACCGCCTGCAGCGCGCTGCCGGCTTGGTCGAGGTTGCCCTGTTCACGGTACGCCAACCCGATCCCGTAGAGGGCATCCTCGCGGGTGCCGTCGATGTGCAGCGCCTGCTGGTATTGCGACAGCGCTTCCGCCACGCGATGGTCGCTCATATAGGCGTCCGCCACCGCCACGCGCAATTCCGCGCTGTTCGGGTCGCCGCGAATCTGTTCCTCGAGCTTGGCGATGACGTCGCGCATCGGGTTTGGCTTGCCGTTTGAGGGCCGGGCGATGTACGAGGCGACGATAAACGCGCCGACGACCAGGGCGATGCCCACCGCCATCGGGCTGAGCCAGGCCATCCGCGGTCGGATCGGGGCCATACGATGCGTGTCCATATTCATGGCGATCCCTCCGGACTTCGTTCCGGAGTCATCATCGCCCGGCCGCCGTCGCATTCGGCAGTATCCGGCGTGACATCTTGGGCACAGCCGATGGGGGCTCGGGTACCCCCGGCACTCACCGGCGCTTGTGAAGAACGGTACATATGGCAGGTGCATTCAGGATCAGTGCCCTTTGTGGCGGCCGCCGGAACATGGCATCCATAGGGAGGACATAGCCGCCCGGTACCCCGGGCGGAGCCCGGGAACGAAGGCAAGGGCGTATGTCGATGAACCTGAACCGTCTGAAGTGGGTGGCAATTGCGATGCCGCTCGCGTTCGTGGGCTTCCTTCGCCTGACGACGGAGGGGGCGCTGGGCTCGGTCCTCGGCGCGTGGTACTCGTCGGCCATCTTCTTTGCGGCCCTTGCCCTGGGTGTCTTCGCCTTTGCCACCGTCGTGTTCGGCTGGCTCGACCGCAGTCAGAAGGTGAGCGAAGCACGCGCCAGGGAGCTGCAAGCGCTGAACGACCTCGGCAGGAAGCTCTCGGGCACCCTCGAACACGCATCCATCGTGAAGGTGGTACTGGAGACGGCGATGGGGGTGCTGGGCGCGCGCGCGGCCGGCCTGTCGCTCAATGAGGGGCAAGGACGCAGCCCCGCGTGGCACTCCATCGGTGAGGGATCCGACGACCTTGAGCGGGCCACCAGCGCCGTATCGCCGACGCACGTGTGGCAAAACGGGTCCGCGCGCGTGGTCACCGACGATGGCGAGCCAGCGCTGCTCGTGAGCACGCCGATGGGCGGTCCGGATAGTCCGGGCGTGCTCCATGTGCTGCTTGATCCCGAGTCGGCGCACTCGACCGCCGACGTCAATTCACTGATGTACGCGCTCGCAAACCACGCCTCGGCCGCCCTTGAGCGCAGCCGGCTGTTCGAGGCGGTGCAGCGTCGTGAGCAGCATGCACGCGCGCTGTATGAAGTCGGACTCGAGATCGTGTCGTCTCAAGACCTCCAGCGGGTGCTCGGTCAGATCACCACCGATGCCTGCAGGCTCGTCCATGCACGGGCGGCGGTGCTCTGCCTGCTGAACGAATCGGATGGCCGCCTCAGCCTGGTGCAGACGTCCGGGGACAAGGCTGCCGTCCTTGCGCCGGGTGGCGACGGTTCGGGGCTCACGCCGATCGCGATCGGGCCACGCTATGGCGGTGGGCCGCCGGCCGCCTGCCCGGTGCTTGCAGAGGAACACGCAGCGCACACGATTCGCTCGCCGTTGATCGTCGGGAGCAGCGTCGTCGGCGAACTGTGCGTGATCCACGATCCCCAGCAGCGATTCACGGACGACCAGCGAGCGCTGCTCGCCGGGCTCGCCGACATGGCGGCCATCGCTATCCACAACTCACGGCTCCTGGAGCGGGAGCGTCAGGTCGCCGTGCTCGAAGAACGCGACCACCTCGCCCGCGAGATGCACGATACGCTCGCGCAGGTTCTTGGTTACCTGCACTTACGTGCGGCTACGACGCGCAAGCGCCTGCAGGCGGGCGAGACGGACCGGGCGATAGAGGAGCTGCAGGAGATGCAGGACCTCGCCAACGAGGCCTACGTGGACGTGCGTGAGGCGATCCTCGGCCTGCGCGAGACGGTGGCGCCTGCGGGCGGCATCGTGGGCAGCCTGCGACAGTACCTTCAGAAGTTCGGTCGGCAGTCCGGTATCGAGGCGGTACTGCGGGTCCCGGGCACCGTGGCGGCGACGCTGCCGCCCGACGCCGAGATACAGCTCTTACGGGTGGTGCAGGAGGCGCTGACCAACGTCCGCAAGCATGCCGACGCGGCGCGGGCGACCGTCTGCCTCGAGAATGCGGGCGATTGCCTGCGCATATCCATCGAAGACAACGGCCGGGGATTCGATTCGTCGCGGGTCGACCGGGCGGAGGGACGGAGCTTCGGGCTTCGATCCATGAAGGAGCGCGTCGAACGCGCGGGCGGGCGCTTCAGTGTGGACTCGACGCCGGGGAAGGGTACGCGGATCACCGTGCTGTTGCCGCTAGAGCAGGGAGGAGGACTACGTGTCGCGTATGAAGATTCTGCTGGTTGACGACCAACTCTTGTTCCGCAAAGGGCTGCGAGCGTTGCTCGAGACTGAGGAAGATATGGAGGTCGTGACCGAGGCCTCGAACGGCGAGGAAGCGCTCAACAAGGTGAAGGCGTACCGCCCCGACGTCGTCTTAATGGACATCCACATGCCCGTCTGCGACGGGATCGAGGGCACACGCCTGATCAAGGCGGAACATCCGGATGTGAAGGTGGTGATCCTCACGGTGTCCGAGGATGATGACGACCTCTTCGAAGCGATCAAGGCGGGCGCCGGGGGCTACCTGCTGAAGAACCTTCGCCCCGAAGACCTTACGCAGATGCTGCGGAGCGTCATGGCAAACGAGGCGCCGATATCGCCGTCCATCGCGTCGAAGCTGCTCGGCGAGTTCCGGCGCCATCCCCACGAGGATCGCGGACAGCCCAGCGGGCCGGAGCTGACCGCGCGAGAGCGCGAGGTGCTCCAGTTCGTGGCCGAGGGGCTGAGCAACGCGGAGATCGGGCTCAGGCTCAGCGTGGTGGAAGGCACGGTGAAGAACCACCTGCACAACCTGCTCGAGAAGCTGCATCTCCAAAACCGCGTCCAGGCGGCCGCTTACGGCATCCGCTCAGGCATGGTGTCGCTCCCTCCCCAGGACTGATCCAGCCGTCATTGCCGTGCCCCCTTGCTCGACATGTGCGCCGGGCGAGGGGGCACCTGCGTGTGCGGCGCTACTGTGCCCGGTGATACACCGGTCTCTACCTCTGGGCGTACCGATGCCCATCTCCATTGATCGAAGGCCACTGGCCGTATCTATCGCGCCGCCCGTGTGAACCGATCCGAGGGAGCAGACAATGGCTTTGGGCATGGCACGCTGGATAGGGCGCGCCGCCACGGAGATGTTCCATGCGTGGGCGTCACGTCGTTGTCCTGTTCCAGCATCGTCTGTTCGGCGAGGCGATCGCGCGGGCGCTCGGTGAGAACGACCAGCTGCAGGTGACGGCGCTCCCGGCCGATGCAGTGTCGCCAGAAGCGCTCAAGGCCATCCACCCCGATGCGATCATCCTCGAGGAAGAACCGGTGGTGGGCGATATCAAGAACTGCCTGCTGGATGTGGCACCGGTGCTCACGGTCGTCGTCGGGACGGAAGCGAACACCGCGGAAGTGTACGAGCGCCACGAGGTCATCCACGCCACGGCAACGGAGATCACGGCGCGGATCATGGCCGGATCGCGGCTCTCGGGGTCGAAGCGCACAGCCAGCGCCAGGGGCCCGTCGCACGTTCCAAAGGAGGATGAGCGTTGAGCCATCTCGCGCGGGCCGGTGCGCTGCTTCTCCTGGTGGTCGGTGCGGCCCTGACGGTGCGCGCGGTGACCGGCCAGATCGAGATTCCGCTCATCGGCCTCGTGAGAGCGGACAACGCGGCTCACTGGGCATCCCTGCAGCCTCGCCTTGGCAGTGCGACCCAGTGCGCGAAGTGCCACTCAGACGTTGACCTGGCGTGGTCCAAGTCCGCGCACGCGGCGCAGACCTGCGAAGCCTGTCATGGCGCCGGCGACCGGCATATAGCCTACGGCGCGATCATGGATCCCGCGAAAGAGCTGTGCACGACCTGCCACGAGAAGATCCCGGGCCGGCCGGCCAACTTCCCGCAGATGGTGAAGCTGGATCACTACCCGCTCCAGGCCTGTACGTCCTGTCACGACCCGCACGCCCCGGCAGCGACGTTCCCGGAGATCCCGCATAACGTCGAGGGCCGGCAGGACTGCCTCGCGTGTCATGGCGTGAAGGGCATCGCCGATATCCCGCCGAACCACGCTGACCGGCCGGTCGAACTGTGCCTGGGCTGCCACAAACAGGGAGGCACGAACAAGCGATGAGCGAGCCCGTTCGACGCCGCGCATTCCTCAAGCTCGCCGGGCGGGTCGTCATCGGCTCGATCGTGATCTACGGCTCGCCGGCGGCCGTCATGTCGAAGCTGGGGCAGTCCGCGGAACCCACGCCGGTTGACGCCGATGCGGGGCCGCCTGGCTACAACCCCAAGGCGCACCAGTGGGTCTTCATCGTCGACACCGCGCGTTGCATCGGCTGCGGCCGCTGCGTCCGCGCCTGCAAGGAAGAGAACCACGTGCCGATGGATCCCCGCTACAACCGCACATGGGTCGAGCGGTACGTCCAGACCGCGGACGGCGAGATGCACGTCGATTCACCCGACGCCGGTATCCACGGCTTCGCGTCGTTCGAGGCGAACCGCGAGTACGCCGGCCAGGACATCACAAAGGCGTTCTTCGTGCCGAAGCTGTGCAACCAGTGCGAGAAGCCGCCGTGTGTGCAGGTGTGCCCGGTGGCGGCGACGTACAAGACCGACGACGGCATCGTCCTGGTGAACCGGGACAAGTGCATCGGCTGCCGCTATTGCATCCAGGCGTGCCCGTACGGCGCGCGCTACCTCGACCCGGACGAACACGTCGCCGACAAGTGCACGTGGTGCTATCACCGCATCTCGCGGGGACTCCAGCCGGCGTGTGTGGCCGTCTGCCCCGTGGGCGCCCGGAAGTTCGGCGACCTGCGCGATCCCGAGAGCGAAGTGTCGAAGATCGTGGCGCAGCTGCGGCTGTATGTGCTCAAGGAGGACCTGGGCACGAGGCCGCGCGTGCGGTACACGCAGCTCGATGAAGGCGTCAGATGATGCTCGGTTACATCTACCCCAACGAGACCGAGTTCCAGTGGAGCGTCCTCATCGTGCTCTACCCGTTCATCACGGGCCTCGTCGCCGGCGCGTTCGTGGTGTCATCGCTGTACCACGTATTCGGCATGAAGGCGCTGCGACCGGTGGCGCGCCTCGCGCTGATTACGGCGCTGGCGTTCCTGCTGATCGCGCCACTGCCCCTCCAGGCGCACCTGGGCCACCCGGAGCGTGCGTTCCTCATCTTCCTGATGCCCCACTTCACCTCGGCCATGGCCGGCTTCGGGTTCATCTGGATGTTCTACCTGATCCTGGTGGTCGTCGAGACGTGGCTGGTGTTCCGGCCGGACATCGTCGCGCTTGCGGAGCGCAGCTCGTGGCCTATGAAGGCGGTGTACCGCTCGATGGCGCTCGGCGTGTACGACGTCTCGGACGAGGCGATGGAGGTCGATCATCGGCTCATCAAGATCCTGGCCGCGGTCGGCATCCCGTCCGCCGCGCTGCTGCATGGCTACGTGGGATTCATCTTCGGCGCCATCAAGGCGAACCCGTGGTGGTCGACGCCGCTCATGCCGGTGATCTTCCTCCTTTCGGCGATCGTGTCCGGCATCGCCCTGCTGATGGTGCTGTACATCGTCTCAATGAAACTGTTGGAGCGGGAGATCGACCATGAGTGCGTGCGGTCCATGTCCTCGCTCCTTGCCGGATTCCTGTTTATCGACCTGGCGCTGGAGGGGCTGGAGCTGCTCAGCATGGCCTACGAACAGGAGGAGAGCTGGACGATCGTCCGCGGCCTGATTGGGCGGATGTCGGTGACCTTCCTGGGCGTCCAGATCCTGATGGGGGCGGTGATCCCGCTGATCGTGCTGGGCTACATCTCGTTGTTCCGCGTGGAACGGCGCCTGTCCACCGCCATCTCGACGGTCATCGGCGTGATGGTCGTGGTCGGCGTGTTCGCGATGCGGTGGAACGTCGTCGTCGGCGGCCAGACGATCTCGAAAAGCCTGCGCGGGTACGTCGAGTACGAGTGGGTCTTTGGAGGCCGCGAGGGCATCTTCATGGCCTCGCTCATCCTGTGCCTGCCATTCGTCATCTACACCGTGCTGGTGAAGCTCCTGCCGCCATGGCTGGAGGAGGCACCCGCCGCCGAAGCGGCGCTCGCGGCCCCCACCCGGCAATCGGTGCCAGCTCTGAGCCTTGTGGGCGCCGGTGCGGGATCGGGCGGTGGCGGCGGCTACATCAGTCTGGGCAACATCGCGCCTGACCCGAAGCGAAAGCGCTACATCGGCCTGAAGCTGACACTCGCCGGCCTCGGGACCGCGATGGCGGCGCTGATGTACGGCGTGTTCGCAGCGCCGGGCTCACCGGGCCTCCTGCAGATCGGCGGTTCGCAACCCGAACCGGTGCTGGTACCACAGCTCCGCGCCTCGTTCCCGGCGCAGCAACTCAGCGTGTTCACGGAGCCGGCGGGTGGTTCGTGGGTAGAGCCGCTGGATGTCACCGTCATGGGCGATGGCATCTTCGTGCTCGATCATGCCGGACAGCAGATCATCGAGATCGATCAGAAGGGTGCGTTCGTGCGGTCGTATGACGCGAGGTCGGTGTCCGGTCTGGAGTTGCGGCACCCGCACGCGATGGCCAACGACGGCACGGACATCTTCATCGGCAACACGTTTCCTCCACGGGTCTACGTCCTCGATCCACGCGCGGGGCTGCTTGTGCGCTCGATCGAGCTGCCGCCCGGCGACACGATGAATCTACCCACCGTGCCGACGGGTATGACCTTCACGTCGTACGGCAACCTCGTCGTGTCGGACGGGCAAAACCATCGACTGCTCGTCCTTTCGCCCGATGGCGCGCTGGTCCAGGCGATCAGGAGGCCGCCGGGATCGTGGGACCTGATCACACCCAACAGCCGCGTCGCAGGTACGGCGCAGGCCGCGGCGCTGAGCATCGTGGCGAGCACCGGCCGGCCGGGTAGCGTCGCGGTCGCACTGGACGGCACGATCCTCGCCGTTGACATCCTGGGGCCGGGCGTGGTCCGGGTGCAGCGCGATGGCAGCCTGGGGGGCGAGTTCGCTCGGCCGAGCCTTCCCGAGACCGGCGTCTTCACTCCAACCGACATCGCTATCGACGAGCTGGGACGCATCTACGTCTCGGACGATCTCCTCCAGGGTGTCCAGGTGTACGGTGCCAACGGGACCTCGCTCGGGGTGATAGGCCGGAGCGATCCGAACTCCTTCAGCAAGCCGGCCGATATGAAGCACCCCTCGGCGCTGGCAGTGCAGGGCAACAAGCTCTATGTCGTCGACCGCGGCCGCGGCGTGGTGGTGTACCAGCTCCCCGGCATACCGCCGGTGACCGCACAGATTCCGCCACAGTGAGAGTTGCCTGAAGTCGAACGCGCCGCGGCATGACAGCCCGTCCAGCGAGTGCGGAATCTGGCTGCCGTCAATCCTGGCTGCACGGAGCAGGTCGACCGCTCGAGGGGTAGAAAATCTTCGCCGGCGGGAGGATAATCGTCTGGATCTTTGAGCACGTCACGGCGGATGCCAGGAAGGAGCCAGTCATGGATCTGGGTGGGTACGCGGACAGGGTCGCGCGGGTGGATCTCACCTCCGGCCGGGTGGCCTATGAGCACGTCGATGAAGGCGACGCACGAAAGTACGTCGGGGCGCGCGGCCTCGGCGTGAAGTACGTCTTCGACAACGGGCCGACGGTCGATCCGCTGGGACCGGACAATCTGCTCTGTTTCATGAACGGACCGCTTACGGGCACTGAGGTAACGATGAGCGGACGCATGGCGATCGTGACCAAGTCGCCGCTCACGGGCACCGTCACGGACTCGCACCACGGTGGCTGGTCGGGTGCGCGCTTGCGCTGGGCCGGGTTCGATGGGTTGTTGTTCAAGGGGCGTGCGCCGAAGCCGGTGTATGCGTACGTCTCGGACGGCAAGGTGGAGCTGCGCGACGCCTCCGATCTTTGGGGTAAGGGCGTGCACGAGACCGTGGGAGCGCTGCTGGCGCGGCACGGCGACGACACCAGCGTGATCGCGATCGGCCAGGCCGGCGAGAAGCAGGTGCGGTACGCGTCGTTCATCAACGAAAACGACCGCGCGTCCGGGCGCGGCGGCACCGGCGCTGTCGCCGGAAGCAAGCAGTTGAAGGCCGTCGTCATCAAGGCGAAGAAGGCGATCCCGAAACCAAAGGACAAGGACGCGTTCAAGACGGCGCACCAGCGCGCGCTGGCCGTGCTGATGGACGAGGCGACGGTGACCTCGCCGCGCAAGGGCGGGCTTTCGGTCTATGGTACGAACGTGTTGATGAACATCACGAACACGATCGGCGCGCTCGGCGCGAAGAACTCGCAGCAGACGACCTTCGCCGCTGCCGAGGAGATCTCGGGAGAGAAGATCAAGGAGACGATCCTCGTCCATGACCCGACCTGCCACGCCTGCCCTGTCGCGTGCAAGAAGGAGGTCGAGACGCACGGCAAGTATGCAGTCCACATGGAAAGCTTCGAGTACGAGCCCGCGTGGTCCCTCGGGGCGAACTGCGGCAACCAGAACCGGGACTCCATCGCGTACTTGATCGACCTCTGCAACGACTACGGCATGGACGCCATCGAGCTCGGGCAGGTGCTGGGCATGGCGATGGAAGCGAGCGAGAAGGAGCTGATCAAGGAGCGCATCGAATGGGGTGACACCGACCGCATGGTGGAACTGGCCCACATGGTCGGCCGCCGCGAGGGCATCGGCGACACGATGGCCGAGGGCACGCAGCGCGCGGCGGAGGCATTCGGCGACGGCAACCTGGCGATGACCGTCAAGGGCCAGTCGACGCCGGCGTACGACCCTCGCGGGCTGAAGGGTATGGGCATCGCCTACGCGACGAGCAACCGTGGCGCCTGTCACCTGCGCGCGTACACGCCGGCGAGCGAACTGCTGGGCGTGCCGTAGAAGACCGACCCGCTGGCGTGGGAGGGCAAGGGCAAGCTCACAAAGCTGCTGCAGGACCTGCACGCGGTCTCCGACTCGTTCGACCTGTGTAAGTTCTCGGCGTTTGCGGAGGGGCCGGAGGAGTACGCGGCGCAATACTCGGCGGTCACCGGCGTGAAGTCGACAGCCGACGACATGCTGCTCATCGGCGAACGCATCTACAACTTGGAGCGCTATTACAACAACCTCGCCGGCTTCCGCGAGGGCTCCGACTACCTGCCGAAGCGCTTTCTGGAGGAGCCGTCGACCGCGAAGGGTTCGGAGGGCCACGTCTGCGAACTGGACCTCATGCTGCGCGAGTACTACGAGGCGCGCGGCTGGGAGAACGGCGTCGTGCCGGAACGGAAGCTGAAGGAACTGCAGATCGTCTAGGAGCGCGTGATTGGGGACGATTCGGCTGTACGCGACGCTGCGGGCGCGCGCCGGCGGTCTGCGCGACGTGGAGATCGACTGGCGCTCCGGGATGCAAGTCGGCGATGCTATTCGCGCGCTCATCGCGCGGAATCCGAACCTGGAGGGGTACATCGTCGACGCCCAGGGGCGCGTCGTGCCGTACGTCTCCGTGTTTATCGAAGGCCGCGATATCCGTTACCTCGACGGGCTCGCGACGGTGCTCGCGGATCGCGACGAGATCGCGATCTTCCCGCCGGTCGCAGGCGGCTGACAAATGGCGGAGGTGGTGTTCGGCGGCATGCCCGCCTGGCTGTTGGAGGCCTACCTCGTCGAACTCGGAGGCAGACGCGCGGCGGCAGGCGGAACGGTGGAGGGTGACGGTTGGTTGGCGACGCTGGATTCCTCGCGAAGTAATTCAAGTGGGGTCGCCATAGCGCGCGTGACGGTCACGATCGAGGGCGAGCGCGCGCCGATGGTGCTGGCGGCGCTCCGCAAGAAAGCGCAGCGCGGCGGCGGTTAGGCCGGCGCCACAACAATTGACGCCCGTCGCAGCGGGTGCTGCGCGGGCGCCAATCGAGCCGGTGAACTGGGACGGCGCTATGGCTGCGCGGAACCGATGATCTGCGCCAGCTTCTTCTCCATCGTCTTCTTGCTCATGGCACCGATGCGCATGTCGCGGATGATCCCCTCACGGTCCACGAAGATGTGCGTAGGGATACCTAGCACGCGGTAGTTGGCCGCGATCTGCGTGTCGCTGTCGGTGCCCACCGGATAATGCAGGTCCGCGCGCTGCATGTATCCCGCGACGCTGTCGCGGCCTTCGCCGATGGCTGGCGCGAGCAGCACCAGTCCGTCGGCGTCCTTGTGCGCGTTGTACAGATCCTGGATGTCCGGATTCTCGGCGCGGCACGGCGGGCACCACGACGCCCAGAAGTTGATCCACACGGGCTTGCCCTTGAAGTCGCTGAGCCGCACCTGCGTCCCATCGATCATGGTGAGCGCGAAGTCCGGCGCGGGCTTGCCGATCTCCGGTGCCGCGCCGGCGGCAGCGGCCGTCACCGACACGGACTGACTGGCAGCGACGTCGGGCCGGTCGAAGACCCAGACGAGCGCGGCGATCGCGACGCCTACCAGTATCGTGGCGATGATGTTGCGGAGCGCGCCGGGCGTGGGCCGCCAACGCACGCTGCCGAGATCGTCGTCCTCCGGCTCGGCTGCGGCCAGGTTGAGTGGTTCGACGTGGCTAGCCATAGCTGTGCAGCCCTCCGAAGAAGTAGTTGCCGAAGTACGTGAACACCACGGCGCCAAAGCCGGCAATCAGCAGATAGGCGCTGCGCTCACCCTTCCAGCCGCGGACCACGCGGGCGTGCAGGTAGCCTCCGTAGATGAGCCACGTCACGAGCGATGCGGTCTCCTTGGGGTCCCAGCTCCAGTACGTGCCCCACGCCACCTTCGCCCACACGGCGCCCAGGATGACCACCAGCGCCAGAAGCGGGAATGCGAACATCACGGCCTTGTAGCCCACCTCGTCGAGCATGGCCTGCCGCGGCAGCCAGCTGAACCGGTCCCGTCGGTTGAGCAGGAACAGCACCGCCGCGGCGAAGGACAGCGCGAACGCGCCATACGCGGCGATCGCGACCGCGACGTGAATAGAAAGCAACAGGTTGTTCTGCAATGCCGGCACGAGCGGGTCGATCTCCGACGGTACGGTCGCGGCGTACGCGAGCATCGCCAGGCACACGGGCAGCACGAGAATCGCGAGCGAGCGCAGCCCGTAGCGAAACTCGAAGTACAGGTGGGCGGCCAGGGTGCCCCAGACGAACGAGAGCGAGAATTCGTACATATTGGCGAACGGCCCGTGGCCCGCGGCGATCCAGCGGAACGCCAGCGCGCCCGTGAGGAACGCGAACGCGTTGATGACGAGGATCGTGCCCCAGCGTCCGAGTGAGGCTGACATGCCGTTGACGACCGGCCCGCGCATCGATTCGGTGGTGTCGCTGTCGAAGCCGGCCACGACGGCGCGCCGCCGTGTCACGCCGTATGACGCGTAGAGGACGGCCGCCAGCGCCAGGGCGATGAACGACGCGACGTAGGAGTACTGAGAGAGGCTATACATGGTCGGCTCCCTTCTTCTCGTCTTGCTGGCGGCGGGTCAGGGCACGTCGCACCTTCGCAGTCACCTGCTCAAAGTCCTTTTCCAGTCCCAGGTCGCGTTGCGACGCGGCGGCCAGGCGCACGTCCGCGCCGCCGTCCTCCCGCGGGCTGCAGAGGGCCCACAGCCGCCGGTGCGGGAACCAGAACACCATCACCAGGCCCAGTACCATCAGGCCGCTGGCGATCCAGACGACGTTTACCCCGGGGTCCTTCACAACCTTGAGTCCGGTGAACTGGCTCTCGCGCAGGAAGCGGAACGTCAGTCCTTGCGTCTGCACGTCCTGATTGCGCGGCAGGTTCTCGATTGCGACGGTGCGGTTCGTGGTTTGGTCGTACAGTTCGAGACGCACCGTGCCCAGCGGCACGGCGGCGTCGTACGTGCCGGGCTCCGGCCCGACGACGTAACCCTTGAACTGCTGCCCGGGGATCTCGATGAAACCCACCGGCCGGTTGCCCTGGTTCGATTTCCATGCCAGCGGTACGCCTTCGTTGAAGACGTCGTTGCCGGCGGCGTCCTTTACCTCGACCACCGCGACCTGTCCGAAGAACGCCTGGTTGAACGTGATGCCTTTGTACGACAGCGGCGAGTTGACGCGCGTGGTGCCCCGCTTCACCTCCTGGCCGTTGTCGTAGATGATGAGGTCGCTCGAGAAGTCCTTCGGCGGACCCTCGACGTACCACTCCTCCTGGAACTGCTCGAGCTTCACGGAGACGTTCTTGGCGAGCGGTACCTGTTGCGTCGCGCCTTCCGCGACGATGAACTGGTCGTCCTTCCATCCCCATACGCGGCCCATGATGGCGCCGATCAGCAGCAGCACGAGGCTGAGGTGCGTGAGGAACGTGCCCAGCCGCGAAAGGCGGAAGCGGTCGGCGTACATCGCCACAGACTCCCCGTCGTCCGTCAGCGAGCGGTATCCCGCGCTGCGCAGACCCTGCCGTACTGCCGCGGCAGCGGTAGCGGTCGGCAGGGTGACGTTGAACGTCGCGCCGAGGCGGGCGCGGTCGAAGTAAACCGCGTTCATGCGGACGCGCGGGCTGAACACCTGCGCCCGGATGCTGCCCCACCGGTTGATCGTGCACACGATGATGTTGGCCACGAGCAGCGCGATCAGCCCGCGGAACCAGATGGAGCTGAACACCCGGAAGAGTTGCAGCCGTGCCATCGTGTCGGTGAAGACGCCGTAGCGATTGCTCGCGCCGTCCAGCCACCTGTTGTAGGCGACGGGATCGCTCGCTACCGCGCCAGGGACCTGGTCCAGCAGGGTGCCGGTCAGCGTCGCGACCGCGATCAGCAGGATGAGGATGAGCGCCAGCCGGACGGACGTCAGCGTGTGCCAGAGCTGCCCCGTGGGGTTCGTCAGCCAGGGCGAGGCCGTGGCCACTCGTGTGCGTCTCTCGACTGCGGGCAACGCTTTCATCTCGCGGCTCCTAGCCAAGCGGTCCTCCGCCCCAGTCGAAGTACTGCGGCATCTGTACCAGCGTGTTCGTCAGCATCAGCACGCCGATACCGGCGACGAGCACCCCGCTCACAACCGGCACGCCGACGCGGAGCAGGCGCGCCCGCTTCAGCGGCTGTGTGATGGCGTCGACGGCCACGGCGGCAGCGATGAACGGCACGCCGAGTCCGAGGGAGTACGACACCAGTAGCAGCGTCCCGCGGGCGGATTCGCCATCGAACGTCGCGAGACCGATGATCGCTCCGAGCACCGGGCCGATGCACGGCGTCCAGCCAGCCGCGAAGATGAGCCCCAGCGAGAACGAGCGGACGAAGCCGGAGCGCTGACCGAGCTTGCCGCTGAAAACGTGGTCCTGGTTCAGGAAGCCTAGGTTGATCACCCCGGCCAGGTGGAATCCCATGAAGACGAGCACCGCGCCACCGGCCTGGCGCAGGTAGTGCGCATTGTCGCGCAGCGCATATCCGACCAATCCGATCGAGGCCCAGAATGCGACGAAGACGAGGGTGAAGCCCAAGACGAAGACGGTGGCGTGCAGCGCGGGCCAGAGTCGCCCGTGCGCGATGGCGCGGCCTTCCACCGAGACGTCGGCCATGTGGGCGAGGTAGACGGGCACCAGCGGCAACACGCATGGCGAGACGAACGAGAGCACTCCCGCCGCGAAAGCCACCAGGATCGTAACGTTCTGGCCATCCACGTCTCATTCCCTCTCGTTACGGCGCCGGGACGACGGGCGTCAGCGTCGCTACGGACGGAACCGCGGCAGGCGTCCCCGTGAGCTGCGCCTTCAGCCCGTCGACGTGCACCTTCGCTGTCTGCCCCAATTGTGACTGCGGGTCCAGTCGGACCACGGTCTCCCACTCGTTCACGGCACCGGCGAGATCACGCGGCTCCGCGTTCGCGTATACGAACCCCATGTTGTAGTGCGCCTGGACGTCGTTCGCATCGATAGTCAGGACGCGCTGCCACCACTCCTTGGCCTTGTCAGGCCGGCCGAGGTTGAAGTTCGCTGTGCCGATGTCGGTCAGAGCGTTCTTGTTGTTCGGATCCAGATCGACGAGCTTGGTCAGCGATGAGATCGAGTCTTCGAAGCGTGCGGCCTCGAAGTACATTTCGCCCAGCTCATACAGCGCGTCTTTGTCCGATGGGTTCTGGTTGAGCGCTGCCTGGAGTTGGTCGACGCGGGCCTGGTCTATCACGGGCGTCCCCGTTGTGGCCGGGAGCGATGCGGCGCCACCCGCTCCGCCCGTCATGGCGCGCACGCCGAAGATGGCGAACACCGCCAGGACGCCGATCGCGACGCCTATGCCGAGCCGGGCGGCCTGTTGCGGCACTCTCAGCACGAACATGCCGGGGTCGGAGGCTGCGGCGCCACTGCTCCGGGGCGCAGCCTGCCGGAGCGCCTTCGGATTGGCCGCGGCAAGAAGCGCGGGGGCGCTGACGGCCTCGCCTTCCTCGTCGCAGGCGTCCGACTCAAAGTCTTCGGCGGAGGCCATGTACGCGTCGATTAGTTCGGCGTGCCTGCGCGCCCATCCGCGGAAGTTCGCCGGAATCCCGTCCGACCCGAGGAACGCGACGAGTTCGTTCGACCAGCGCTCGAGCTCGTCCGGGGACAGGCCATCCGGGACACCTGCGGGGCGTTGTTGCGCCAGCATTACTCCTCCATTCCCGGCGGCAGCGGCGTGTTCGTGCCGGGGCCGACCTTCGAGTACTTTGCGTCGATGAACTTGCGTGTGGCCGCCAGCGACTGTCCCTGGGACTGCATCGTCTTGACGTCGAGGACGATGGACACGCAGACGTCGCAGCCGGAGCCGTGGTCGTCGTACGTGATGCCGCTCAGGGTCTGCTGCTTGACGAAGCAGTCGCGGGCGTTGCGGTGCCCGGAGTGGCCGCCGCAGCCGCAGTAGCAGGGAATGTACGCCAGTTCGGCGCCGTGACTGGCCGCGAACTCGTACGCCTCACGCACGCGCGGCGTCGCCGCGCTGATGAATTGAGGCAGAGATGGCGGACGGGACGCCGCAGGTGAGGCGGGAGCCGATGCCGCCGTCGGACGCTCACCGCTGCCCCCTGGTGGGAAAAGCCCTCCGAACCAGAGGCCGGCGCCGATGATGGCGACCGCGCCCGCGAGCACCGGGAGGATGCCGCGGATACGCGAACCGGACGGCGCCGTGTGCGCCGTGGTTCGGGACGGTTCCAGGCCATGTCGCCGGCTACGACTGTTCATGGTTGGGTCCCTTCTTCGCCTTCATGGTCGCTCCCGCAGAGCTGCGCCGCATGCATCGTCGCTCACATATCGAGGCATACCGCTGGGGGGACACTCACCCTGCCAGATGCAGTGCCCAGGCGTGCCATCTGCCAGCCGAATTGGCCGTCAGGAGAGGCCGGCTGCCCCGTGCGGGAGAGGGGGAGGCTCCGTACGATGCGTGGGTAGTCAGGAGGCGGACGGGGGATGGACGAGTCTGGAGACGACGGACGCTCGTTCGGAGGTTCGACGCGGCTGGAGCTGTCGCGCTTCGACCAGGTGTTGCTGGCCGAATTGCAGGATCGGCTCCCGGTGGCTGTCGCCCCGTTCCGCCGCGTGGCGGAGCGCCTCTGCGCCGACGAGCGCGACGTGGTTGCGCGCGTCGTGGCCCTCCACGACCTGGGCGTCCTGCGGCACATCAGCCCGATCTTCGACGCGGAGGCGCTCGGGTATTCGAGTTGCCTGGTCGCGATGTGTGTCCCCGAGGAGCGGCTCGCGGCGGCGGTGGACGTCGTGAACGCGCACCCCGGCGTGAGCCACAACTATTTGCGTGCGCACGCCTTCAACCTGTGGTTCACCATCGCCGTTCCGCCCGCCTCGGACCTGCAGGCGCACGTCGAGGCGTTACGCGAGCGAGCGGGCGCCGAATCGGCGCGATCGCTGCCGGCGTTGCGCCGGTTCAAGATCGGGGTCTCGCTGGACATCACGGGCGAGCGGGGCATGGAGCACCGGTCGGCACCGCGGCACACCGGCGGACGGGACAAGGCGGCCGCCGGGCGAGAGCCGCTGACGCAGCGCGATATCGACGTGATCCGCGCGGTCCAGGGCGACCTGCCCTTGCGGGCCGATCCGTTCGCTGACGCCGCGCGGGCGCTCGGGATGACGGAGGCAGCTCTGGTCGAGCATCTACTCGATCTGCGACGGCGCGGATGTCTGCGTCGGATCGCCGGCATCCTACGCCATCGCGACGCAGGGTTCGCGGCGAACGGAATGGCTGTCTGGGATGTCCCGGCGGCGCGCATCCGTGACGTGGGCGAGGCGATGGCCGGCTACACCGCGATCAGCCATTGCTACGAGCGGCCGCGCTACCACGACTGGCCGTACAATCTGTTCACGATGGTACACGCGCACAGCACGGCGGAGTGCGACGCGTTCGTCGAGGAGCTCGCGCGGGCGCACGCCCTACGGGAGCACGCGGTGCTCTACAGCACGACGGAGTACAAGAAGATCCGTGCCGTCTACTTCACGCCCGATGTCGCCGAGTGGGAACGCACATTCGTCCGGGGGACGGCTACACAGACTGACTAGCAGAAATAAGGTGACGACGTTCACAGGCAGGTTTCGGACATAACGCCGAACCGCGGCACGCGGGCTGAACGCCCGCGCCACGGAGGTCGGCCATTCTTCAGCACTAGCTAGGGCGAGATCGGCGCGGCGCTACGATGCGGCCGGCGGCTGGTAGATGCAGCAGGGCTCCTCCGCCAGGTGGTTGCCCGACGTTGCCCAGGCGCGCGCCCGGGAGCCGCCGCAGACGTCCTTGAAGTCGCAGCGACCGCACTTGCCCTGCAACTGCGCGGGGTCGCGCAGCGACCGGAAGAGCGGCGCATCGCGGTAGATCGAGGCGAGCGACGCCGTGCGGACGTTGCCGGCGCAGATCTGCAGGAAGCCACTGGGGTAGACGTCGCCGACGTGGGAGATGAAGCAGAAGCCCTTGCCGTCGTTCACGCCCTTCTCGACCGGCGCTTTGCCCTGGCGGAACGCGTACCCGGCGCCGGTCAACTCGAACTCCTTCGGCTGCTCGCCTGACGCCGCCTTCGCGCGACGGCGCTGGATCAGCACGCGCCGGTAGTGCTGGGCGGCCGTGGTGCGAACGCGGAAGGGGACTCGCTCGGACAGGTCGGCCAACCACTGCAGGACTTCCTCGTGCTCCTCCGGTGTCAGCATGGCGTCCAGCTGGGCGCGGCCGGTCGGGACCAGGAAGAACACGTTCCAGACGGTCGCATTAATCTGTTGCACGACCTCGGCGATAGCCGGCAGGTCGGCGATGTTGTGGCGGCTGACCGTGGTACCGATCTGCAGCGGCAGCCCGACGTCGCGCACATCAGCGACGATCTCGCGCGTGCGCTGGTACGCGCCGCTGACGCGCCGGAAGGCGTCGTGCACGTCCGGCCCGGAGCCGTCGAGGCTGACGTGCACCATATCGACGCCTACGTCGCGCACGCGCTCGATGGCGGCGCGCGTGACGAGCTTCGTCGCACTCGGCGAGAAGCCGACCTTGAGCCCGCGCTCCACGGCGCCACCCAGGATGTCGAACACGTCGCGGCGCATCATCGGGTCGCCGCCGGTGACCACGAGGATCGGCTTGCCCACGTCGACGATCTGGTCGAGCACGCCGAATGCCTCGGCGGTCGTCAACTCGTGGGCGTCGCGCTGGGGGATCGCCTCGGCGCGGCAATGGATGCATGAGAGCGCGCAGGCCCGGGTGATCTCCCAGGCCAGCGTGAACGGCGTGTGGTCAAAATCGACGTCAAGGTACGGCGGCCGTGCCGGTGCGGTCGATGCAGTCTCCATCACACCCCCAGTGCCTGCGGCGCGCGGATCTCGTCGTCCGTCAGGTAGCAGGCGGGATCGGACCCCCAGAGGTCGCCCGTGGCCGCTTCGGCGCGGACACGCAGGTTGCCGTTGCAGATATCGAAGAAGCCGCAGCTCGCGCAGCGCCCGTTGATCAGGTCGCGCCGCTGCCGCAGCCCGCTGAGCAGCGGATTCGACAGATCGCTCCAGATCGTGCTGAACGGCCGCTCGCGCACGTTGCCGAGCGACATGTGCCACGAGAACTGGTCGGGGTGCACTTCGCCGAGGTAGTCGATGCAGCCGACGCCGAGGCCGGAGCTGTTGCCGCCGTTCCAGCGGAGCAGCTTCAGCACTTCTTCGGCGCGCTCCGGCTGGTCGCGCTTGACGCGCATGTAGAGGTAGGCCGAGTCGGCGTGGTTGTCGACCGTCAGTACCTCTTTCTCGATACCGCGCCGGTGCCACTCCAGCACCTTGTCGCAGAGCAGGTCGAGAGCGACGCGCGTCTCGTCCGAATCGAGCGCGTCGGCGGCGATCTTCTTGCCGCGGCCGCTGTACGCCAGGTGGTACATGCAGAAGCGCGGCACATCTTCTTCCTCAAGCAGGTTCAGGATCTCGGGGAGATGATGCTGGTTGCGGCGGGTGATCGTGAAGCGCACGCCGACCCGGACGCCCGCTTCCCGGCAGGCGCGGATGCCGGCCAGCGCCGCGTCGAAGGCGCCGGGCTTGCCGCGGAACTTGTCGTGGATGTCCGCCCGCCCGTCCAGGCTGATGCCGGCGTACGAGAAGCCCTGCGACTGTATCTCCCGTGCGACCTCCGGCGTGATCAGCGTGCCATTGGTCGAAAGGACGGCCCGCATCCCCCGGTCGCGCGCATGTCGTGACAGCGTGAACAGGTCCGCCCGCCGCAGAGGTTCGCCGCCAGAGAACAGGACAACGGGCACGCCGAAGTCGGCCAGGTCATCGATGACCCGCAGCCCCTCCTCGGTCGTCAATTCGCCTTCGTACGCGCGGTCCGTGGCGGCGGCGTAGCAGTGCACGCAGTGGAGGTTGCAGCTGCGCGTCACGTTCCAGACGACCACGGGCCGCTTGTCCTCGGAGAAATGGAGAAGGTGAGATGGCAGATGAGCAGATTTGCGCTCGTATCGCAGGGCATCGCCGGAGGTTACGGTTCCACAAAGCAGGCGTGAAAGACTAAGCACTGATGCACCTCCCGCTGGTTCCGCCCCGCCGCGAACGTTCTCGCGCGCGAGATAGGAGCTTGTCCAAGCCGTTGACTAACTGTCGCATCGTGAACAGGCCCCGCCAAGGTGCCGATCGTCCCGCAGGGGCCCGAATCTGGCCGATAGATGCGTAGCTTTGCGTATAGCCGGGGGCATAGAGCTGACCATATCTCATCTGCATCGGCAGCGTGGCTTACGGGACTGATCGATGTCTCGGGCGTCTACCGATGAGTTGATGTGAGGGGGTCGTGTCTGCCGCTACGATCTCCACAACCGGCGAGGAGTTCGCCCATCATGGAAGACAGCCACGCGCTACTCCTGAGAGATTCGGCGGCGATGCGGCGCCTCCCGCGGGGCTGCCACGCGCGATCGCGGGTGTGCAGATGACAACGCAGAGAGTCCCCCCGGCCGGCGGCACGCACAGACCGATGCGCATCGCGCTCCTCGGGACGAACAACAAGATGTCGCCGCTGGACCTCCGGGAGCGGCTCGCGTTCTCGCCACACGAACTCGGGCCCGCCCTCGAAGCGATGAAGGCATACGTGCCCGAGGGTACGATCCTTTCGACGTGCCACCGCGTCGAGCTGTACGCGGCCGCGCCGAGCCTGCGCGGCGTGCGGGCAGCGCTCAAGCGCTTCTGGAGCGAGCAGCGGCACGTTTCCCGGCGGGGCCTCGATGAGCACCTCTACTACCTGGAAGACGAGCAGGCGGTAGCCCACCTGTTCTCCGTGGCGAGCGGGATGGATTCCGCGATCATCGGCGAGCCGCAGATTCTCGGTCAGGTGCGAGGGGCGCTCGATCTGAGCCTCGAGCATCACGCGACGGGGAGCGTGCTCTCCGGCCTCGTGCGGCAGGCGCTGACGGTCGGCAAGCGGATCCGCACGGAGACCGGCATCAGCCGCAACGCGGCGTCGATCAGCTCCGCGGCCGTCGAACTGGCGCGGGACACGTTCGGTGATCTGCGCACATCCCGCGTGCTGCTCATCGGCACCGGAAAGATGGGCGAACTGGCGGCGAGAAACCTGCTGAGCAAGGGCGTCGCCGGGTTCTCCGTGGCGGGCCGCACGCCAGCGCGGACGCGCCAACTGGCGCTCGAATGCGGCAGCGCCGTCGCGCTGACCGAGCTCGAGCAGGCGCTCCCGCAGTGCGACATCGTCATCAGTTGCACCAGCGCTCCCCACCACGTCATCAGCAGGGAGATGGTGGAGCAGGCCATGCGAGAGCGCTCGGGCCAGCCGCTCTTCCTGATCGACATTGCCGTCCCGCGCGACGTCGAGCCGTCCGCAGGCGACGTCGAAGGCGTCCGCCTCTTCAACATCGACGACCTGGAAGCTACCGTCAGGGCGAACGTGCGCGAGCGCTGGGCTGAGGCACCGAAGGCCTCGGCTATCATCGACGAATCGGTGGCGGCGTTCGATTCATGGCTGGTCGCCCGCCGCGCCGTTCCGACGATCGCGGCGCTGCGCAAGCGCGCCGAGTCGATCCGGCAGACGGAGTTGGCACGCACCTCCGCCGTGCTCGCCCGCCTCTCCGAGGCCGACCGGCGGCGCATCGAAGCCCTCACGCTGGCCCTCCAGAAGAAGCTGCTGCACCAGTCGATCGCCCTGCTTCGTGCAGAGGCGGTGGCCGGCAACGGCCGCGCCACCGACCGCGCCGTCCGCCAGCTTTTCTCTCTCGACTCGACGCGCGCCTGAACGCGGAATCCGACGTGTCAGCCGTTGGTGCTACGATATAGCGCAGCCACGCAAGTAGTTGCGGTACTCGGGCGCTACGTCCGACAGGGAGGGGTCGAGCAGCGTTTCTGCGCCGGGCCCTGTTGTGTGGCGCAGCCAGAGACGGGCTCGGTCTGCCTGAGCCCTACCGCTCGCCAGTTGCACTCCGATGAAATGCCGATGAAGTGGCGCCCGATGATTGGGCGCCGGAGGTTGTCCGTGAATACGCTGTTCCATGCCCTGGGTCTGAAGGCCGAGATCTTGAAGGCCATCGACGGGCTCGGCTTCGAAGAGCCCTCGCCGATCCAGAAGCAGGCGATCCCGGCGCTCATGAGCGGCGCGGACGTCGTGGCGCAGGCGCCGACCGGTACCGGCAAGACGGCGGCCTTCGCGATCCCGATCATGGAGCGCATCGATCCCGCGCGACGGGTCGTGCAGGCGCTCGTGCTGGCGCCGACGCGCGAACTCGCGGTGCAGGTGGCCGAGGCGTCGCACGCGATCGGGCGGCACTGTCGGGTGAGCGTGCTGCCGGTGTACGGGGGGCAGGCGTACGACCACCAGCTGCGCGGGCTGCGCGCGGGCGCGCATCTCGTCGTGGGCACGCCGGGTCGCGTGATGGACCACATCCGGCGCGGCACGTTGCAGCTG
Organism: Dehalococcoidia bacterium; assembly: GCA_041494685.1. Taxonomy (GTDB): domain Bacteria; phylum Chloroflexota; class Dehalococcoidia; order DSTF01; family JACRBR01; genus JBGQBE01. The sequence continues at coordinate 56,143 of JBGQBE010000015.1, forward strand.
GACGGCGTTCGCATGGTCGTGCTCGACGAGGCCGACGAGATGCTGGACATGGGCTTCATCGACGACATCGAGTTCATCCTCGATCGCACTCCGGAAGGGCGGCAGATGGCGCTGTTCTCCGCCACGATGCCGCCGCGGATCCAGGCGCTGGCGCGCCGCTACATGCGCGATCCGCAGGTGATCTCGCTGGCGCACGAAGCGCAGGCAGTGCCGCTAACGCACCAGGTCTACTACGAGACGCCCCCGCGCGGGAAGCGGGACGCGCTGATGGGCGTGCTGGACATGCAGTCGCCTCGCTCCGCCATCATCTTCTGCCGCACGCGAATGGAGGCGGGCGACCTCGCGTCGACGCTGCAGGCGCGTGGATATGCCGCGGAGGCGATCCACGGCGACATCAGCCAGGCACAGCGCGAGCGCGTGCTGAAGGGCTTTCGGGAGAGCCGCGTGACCCTGCTGGTTGCCACCGACGTGGCCGCGCGCGGCCTCGACATCCCGGACGTGTCGCACGTCATCAACTACGACATCCCCGACGACGCGGACGCGTACGTGCACCGCATCGGCCGCACGGGGCGGATGGGCCGCAAAGGCGAGGCGATCACGCTCGTGACGCCGCGCGAGATGCGGCTGCTGCGCGTGATCGAGAAGGACATCCGCAGGAAACTGAAGCCACTACAGCTGCCGACGCCGCAGGACGTCGCCGCCAGCCGCCGGAAGGTGTTCCTCGAATCACTGCGCGGCGTGCTGCGGAGCGGCACGTCCGAGCCGTACGGACTCGTCGCGGAGGAGCTCTCGGAGGAATTCAGCGCGATGGAGATCGCGGCCGGCGCGATCCAGCTCGCGTTCGAGGGTGCGGCGGGCCCGGCGCTTCCGACGGCCGCGGCCGTCGAGCAAGCAGCCGCGCGGGCTGCCGCGCCGCCCGAAGAGGTGACGCGTCTCGTGCTCGGCGCCGGGCGACGCCGCGGCATCCGTCCCGGCGACGTGGTGAAGGGCATCGCGACCGCAGCCGGTATCCCCGGCTCGTCGATCGGCAACATCGACGTGCGAGATGACCAGACGTTCGTTGAGATCAAGGGTCCGGCGGCAGCGAAGGTGCTGGAGCTCGTGCGGATCCTCAAGTTCCGCGGTGGCCAGGCGACGCTGGGCCTCGCGGGCGCCGCGGCGGCGAAGCGCGCGCGCTAGGGCGCCGACGCCCTCACCCCCGGCCCCTCTCCCTCAAGGGGAGAGGGGAGCCCGGTAGACGGGAAGCGTGAGTCCGCCGTCCGTCGCAGGTACTCCGGCGGGCGATCTTCGGCCTGCTTCGGAGCAACGGATGGTGCCACGCCGGCGGCGTCGCGCAGGGCCGCGAACTCTTCATCGGCGTACGCCGCAAGCGCCTCGATGCCTGCCGGCGCGTCCGCATCGATCGAGAGGCTGAAGTACATGCGGGTGTCGTAGCTCATGACCGCGAAGCTGACGCCCATGCGCCATCCGAGCGGCACCCACGCGTAGTGGTCCAGCATGCGGTGCCCCATCAGGTAGAGCGGCGCCAGCGGGCCCTGCACGTTGGTGACCTGGACGTTCGAGAGCCAGTTCGGCATCGTGAGCGTCTGACCGAGGAACGCGCCGCCCGGCGCCGGCAGGGCGCCGATGATGGCCAGCAACTGGTCGACACCGTCGGCCTGATGCGCTTCCTTCAGCGACTTCGTCTCCGCGGTGATCGTGGCAAACCTCTTCAGCGGGTCGCGCTCGCCCACCGGCAGTCCGACGAGCATGTACGACACGCGGTTCCCCAGGCTCCCCTCTTCGTCGCGGTGGCGGACATTCACCGGCGCCGCCGAGCGCAGGACGAGATCGGCCGTCATGGCGCCGGTGCGTTCGAGGTAGCGGCCGAACGCACCGGCGATGATGGTCAGGACCGCGTCGTTCACCTTGCCGCCCAGCTTGCGGGCGACGGCGCGCAGGTCTTCGAGTGGCACGGACTGCCACGCGAGGCGCGTCGGGCCGGCCAGCGGCTTGTTCCACGGCATGGCGGGCGCCGGCACGGCGAAGTACTTGCCCGCCGCGCCGAAGGCCCGGACGATTCCGGCCGCCGTCTTGATGACGGATTCCGGCTCGAGCATTGCGCGGACAACGCGCTCGTTCAGCCGCAACTGGTCGATCGCGGCGTCGAAGAAAGCGTCAGTGGCGAGCGATGCCAGGCTCGGAATCGGCGGCGCGGCGCGGTGCTGCCGTTTGCGCATCTTACGCGGTGTTGGGTCGAAGTCGAGCAGCGCGGCGAGCAAGCTGACGCCGCTGACGCCGTCGATCATGCAGTGGTGGACCTTGGCGAGATGCGCCGTGCGCGCACC
>JBGQBE010000016.1:0-56380 GCA_041494685.1 Dehalococcoidia bacterium
CGCGGACCACGAGCAGGTCCTGGTCACGTCGCGGCGCGGCGAACTCACCGGCGCGGCGCTGCTCACCGAGGCGGTGCGCCGCGGCGAGATCTTCGTGCCGTTCGTGAAGCTCGCGGACTCGGCTGCGAACTTCCTCACGAACGCCGCCTACGACCCGAAGTCGAAGATCCCCGAGTTCAAGGTGTGCGCGGTGCGCATCGACAAGCCGGCCGCCGAGCGCCGTCCGCGCGGCGGCGGCCGCAAGCGCTTCTAGCGGATCCAGATGATCCGTGCCACCCGGCACGAGTGCTACGGCGCGTGCGCAGCCAGCACGCGCCGCGCGTGATCGATGAGAAAGAACAGCGCCGCCCCGATGGGCAAGATGGCGAGCCACGCCGGCCCTACGCGTTCCATGGAGAACATCCCGTTGATGCCCGGCGCGTAGACGAGCGTAAGCGCGAGCGCCAGCTCAACCAGCAGCCCGTACAACATCCAGGCGTTCGATGCCAACGAGAGGCGACTGCTCAACGAGCCGTCGCGTTGTGCGAAGAGACAGCCGATCTGTCCGGCAACGACGCCGAGGAAGGTCATCGAGCGCGCCCCGTCGTCAAACGCGCTATACGGCTGGAGCGAGTCGAAGGGCCGCCAGCCTTGCCACGCGAAGTACGAGAAGAAGCCGGCCAGTCCGAGAGCCGCCTCCATAACGCCGAAGAACAAGAAGGTCTTGAGCGCCAGCGAGCGTGTCATCAGCGGGCGGTCGGGCCGTTCTGGTACAGCGTCCATGATCCGCGGCGAGGGCGGATCGGCGCCGAGCGCCATGGCCGGCAGGAGGTCCGTACCCAGGTCGATCGCGAGGATCTGCGCGACCATCAGCGGCAGGGGAATGTGCAGAAACACATACAACAAGAAGGGGGCCAGCTCCGCGACGTTACTGGTGAAGACATAGCTCGCGAACCGGCGGATGTTGGCCTTGATGGAGCGGCCCTCCTGGATCGCCGCCACGATCGTCGCGAAATTGTCGTCGGCGAGGACGATGTCGGCCGCCTGCTTCGCGACCTCGGTGCCACGGCGACCCATCGCGACACCCACGTCGGCGGCGCGAAGCGCGGGCGCGTCATTGATGCCGTCGCCGGTGACCACGACGATCTCCCCCGCGCGGCGGAGCAGCGTCGCAATACGGAGCTTCTGGCGGGGATCGATCCGCGCGAAGACGCTGTCCGACCGGAGCCGGGCAAGTAGCCGCTCATCAGAGAGTGCGTCGACCGTGGCACCGTCGCACACCGGCGTGACCCCATCCGCCAGCCCGATACCAAGCGCGACCGCTTGTGCCGTGACCGGGTGATCGCCGGTGAGCATGATGACGCGAATACGCGCGCGCCGGCATGCCTCGATGGCCGCCGGCACCTCTGGACGGGGAGGGTCGTGCAGTCGCACCATGCCCAGCACGGTCGGCGCAGCGCCGCTCGGGCCGCTCGCGAGCAGGATCACCCGTTCGCCGCGTTCGGCTGCCGCGTCGACCATGCCGGCGATGATCTCGTTGCGCCCGCCGCCAGCATCGAGCGTCAGCACGGCTTCTGGCGCGCCCTTGATGAAACTGCGGGCCACGCCATCCACGTCGCACGTGACGGACATGTACCGCCGGGCGGATTCAAACCGCACATCCTCGGATCGAGGATATGCGCGGCGCAGCGCCGCGATATCACAGCCGTGGCTGGCAGCCCACTGCGCAAGCGCCACGTCGATCGGATCGCCTGCGTATCCGTCGTTGTCCGTGAACGCATCGTTGCAGAGCACGGCGGCCAGCAGCGCCTCGGGAGGAGGAGTGCTCGACCCGCCGGCATCGGCGAATCCGAGCACCGAGAGCGTGTTCTGCGTCAGCGTACCCGTCTTGTCGGTGCAGATCACGGTCACCGCGCCCACCGCTTCCACGGCTGAGAGGCGCCGGATCGCGGCGCCCCGCTCGGCCATCCGTCTGGCGCCGATGGCGAGCGAGACGCTCAGCGTCGGCAGGAGCCCTTCCGGGACCAATGCGACAATCACACCGGTCGCAAACGTGAGCGCCGCGAAGAATTCCACACTCGTGCTCAGCGAGGCGATAGACAATGTGGCCGCGCCGGCCAGCACCGCCAGCACCGCCGTCAATCGTGAGAGTGCCGCAACCTGGCGCTCCAGCACCGACTCTCCACGATGCACTGCCTCGACGAGCGACGCGATCTCGCCGATGGTGCTCGCCGGGCCGGTTGCCCAGACGACCCCCTGGGCGAACCCGGTGACCACACCCGATGCGGCCGGCGCCACGCACAGGAGATCCGTGGGACGTACCGCGCCCTCCGCATCGATGACGACCCGCGCGTCGCGCTCGGCGGGTGACGATTCGCCCGTGATCATCGAGAGGTCGAGTGTGAGATCCCGCGCAGTCAGCAGCACCACGTCCGCCGGTACGACGTCGCCGGCAGCGACATGCACGATGTCGCCGGGCACGAGATCGGCGGCGGGAAGACGCCGTTCCACACCATCGCGCACGACGCGGGCCTGCACGGCGACGCGGCGCATCAAGCTCCGCACGACCTGCTCGGCGCGATACTCCTGCAAGAACGCGAAGACACCATTCACGCCGATCACCGCAACGATCGCCGTTCCAAGCTGCGGGATGCCGGCGGCGAACGAGAGTCCGGCGGCGAACCAGAGCAAGAGCGCGAGCGTGTGCGTGAAGTTGTCGAGGAACGTCGCGAGGATGCCGGTACGCTGCGGCCGGACAGGCTCGTTCGCCCCGAAGACGCGCTGGCGTCTGCCCGCCTCGGCCGGCGTGAGGCCGCCCGCCGTCGTACCCAGCAAGCGGAGGCGCGCCTCGGGTGCCGCCGCCGCAAGCGCGGCGATGCCCGGCAGGGTGATGTCACGTGCCGCTTGCTCAGTTGTCATCGGTCTCGCCGTTCTGCAGCCCCGCTTCGCGGCAGGCGCCCAGCAGCACTCCCCGCGACGCGGCAACTGCCGACACCGTCGATTATGGGGCCCATCCACCGCCAACTGCACTGCCGTCTGGCCGGAAGGAGCGGGCCTATGCGCACAGATCCGGCTGGCCGTCGGCACCTGGGCCAGGTCGCTCCCTCACCGCACGCCGACGCGTCGCCGCTACAATGCGGGAACGATGGACGACGCTATGACATTCGCCGCGATCGTGCTGGCCGGCGGCCGCAGCACCCGCCTCGGCAGGGACAAGGCGTCCGAACCGCTGCTCGGACGGCCGCTGCTGCAGCACGTCATCGATCGCGTTGCGCCGCTCGTCGGCGAACTGATCGTCGTGCGCGCCCCGGCGCAGCAGCTACCGGCAGTCGAAGCTCACCTGCCGATACAGGTCGCGGACGACGCCTATCCCGGCAGCGGTCCGCTTGGCGGCATCTTCACGGGCCTGACCGCCGCCCGCGCCGGGCGCTGCATCGCCGTCGCCTGCGACATGCCGCTGCTCTCCCAGCCCCTCCTGCGCGAGCTGCTCCGCCGCTCCGCCGCGTGTGACGTCGTCATGCCGGTACTCGAATACCCGGAGCCGCTGCACGCGGTATACGCGCGCTCGTGCGCGGGCGCCATGCGGGCGCGGCTGGACGCGGGTCAGCTCAAGATCACCGGCTTCCTCGGCGCTGTGAACGTGTGCTACGTCCGCGAGCCGGAATGCCGCGCGATCGACCCCGACCTGCGCTCATTCGTCAACGCCAACACCGAAGAAGAGCTTGCCCGCGCGGCGAAGCTGCTCCAGGCGGATGACGGCGGCTGACCGCCAACAGCTAACGGCTAACCGCTAACCGCTCTCTAACCGCCGATGTATGACATCTCGATTCTTGGGCCGGCAACGGTGGCGCCGGTGCGCTGTTCGCTGTACCGGTCGTCACGGGCGGCCCAGACGCCGCGGATGGCGTCGATGATCGCGGCGTCGCTGCCGCCGCGGACCAGCGACCGCAGGTCGGTGCCCTCCGTCGCGAAGAGGCATGTGTAGAGGCGCCCGTCGGGCGAGAGCCGCGCGCGCGTGCAGGCGCCGCAGAATGGCTGCGTGACCGACGTGATGACGCCAACCTCCGGCTCCACGACGCTCCCACCAGCGGCCTGCGGCGTGACATACCGCCAGCGCTGCGCCACTTCGCCGGGATAGTTCGCCGGCAGCCGCTCGAGCGGCATCTCTGCGCTGATCAGGCGCACGATCTCCGCGCCGGACACGACTTCGTCGCGCCGCCATTCGTTGCTCTGCCCGACATCCATGTACTCGATGAAGCGCACGATGTGCCCCGTGCCGCGGAAGTGGCGCGCGAGGTCGAGCACGGTGTGGTCGTTGACCCCGCGCCGGACGACCACGTTGACCTTCAGCGGCGTCAGTCCCGCCTTCGCCGCTGCCTCGATGCCTTCGAGCACGCGCGCCGCCGGGAAGTCGACGTCGTTCATCGCGCGGAACACGGCGTCGTCGAGCGAATCGAGGCTCACCGTGACCCGTTGCAGCCCGGCGTCCGCGAGCGCCTGCGCCTGCCCGGCCAGCAGCGAACCGTTGGTCGTCAGCGCGATCTCGATGCCGGGGATCCGGGCGAGCATCGCGATCAGCGACGACAGGTCCTTCCGCAGCAGCGGCTCGCCGCCCGTCAGACGGATCTTGCGGACGCCCTGCGACACGAAGATGCGCGCGAGCCGCTCGATCTCTTCGAACGACAGAAGGTCGCCGCGGCCCAGGAACGTGGAGCCGGCGCCGAACACCTCGCGCGGCATGCAGTACCGGCACCGGAAGTTGCAGCGGTCTGTGACGGAGATCCGCAGGTCGAGCAGGGCGCGCCCGAAGTGGTCGCGCGGAACGCCTGCGTCGGATCGGTCGCCGCACCTGGAAGTGTCGAGTATCACGGACTCGCCTCCCCGCTTACACCACCTGGCGCTCGCCGTAGTACGGCATCGATACCGTACCGGGCTTGCTCTCCGTACCGCCTCGCGCGACCATCGCCATCGTCACCGGGGCGATCACGCTGGGGTCCGTCTGGACGTTGATGCACGCTGGACGGCGCGACTCGAACGCGCGCGCGATCGCCGGTCCGAGATCATCCGCCATCTCGACCTGCTCCGCGTAACAGCCGAATCCCGCGGCCGCCAGGTCGTAGCGCACCACGCCAAGGTCTGTCACGACCGTGTGGTCCTTGCCGTACATCAGCTCCTGCCCGTGCTTGGACATGCCCCACTGCTGGTCGTTGTTCACCACGACCACGATCGGAAGGCGGTGGCGCACCATCGTGTCGAACTCCGCGAAGTTGAGGCCGACGGAGCCGTCGCCCGTCAGGCACACGACGCGGCTCTCCGGATGCGCGATCTGGGCGGCAATGGCGAACGGCAGCCCCGTGCCCAGACAGCCCAGGTAGCCGTGCGACAGCCAGTGCCCCGGCGCACGGATTGTGGACGCCATCTCGAGCCAGAACGAGGTCTCGCCTCCGTCACCGACGAGGACGTCGCTCTCGCGGTCCATCATGCGGCCGATGTCGCGCGCGAGCCGGTACGGATGGATCGGCGCGGCGCACGCCGCCGGCCCGGAGAACACGGCGTCCATCGCGCCGCGGCTGCCGCGCAGCGTCGCCACCCAGGCGCCGCGGTCGGGCCAGGCGCGCGTCCCGGCTCCGGCGTTCAGCGCATGCAGCGTCGCGCAGCAATCGGCGACGATCCCCGTCTGCACGTCGCGGTTGCGGCCGATCTCCTCTCCCTCGACATCGACCTGGATGAGGTGCGCCGTATCCGGAATGAACGAGTTCTGCGCGCCGCCGGTGAACAGCCCCAGCCGCGCGCCGAGCATCAGCACGACATCGGGTCCGCCCGCCTGCCGCGTTCCCATGAGCGACATGAATCCCCCGCCCGAGAGCGGGTGATCTTCCGGCAGGCACGCTCGCCCCCGGCCGTTCGCCAGCACCGGGACGCCCGTGCGCTCCGCGAACGCGCGCAGTTCATCGCTCGCGCCCGAAAACCAGACGCCGCCGCCCGCCATGATCACGGGCCGCTCCGCCGCCGCGAGCCGGTCGAGTATCTCCCGCACCGTCGCGTCCTCCGGCGCGGGACGCTCGGCCGGCCGGTACGCCGCGGGAAGCTTCACGCGTGACTCGTCGATGCGGGCGAACAGGACGTCCGCGGGCAGTTCGAGGAACACCGGGCCAGGGCGCCCGCTCGTCGCGATGCGCAACGCCTGCGCGACATAGTCCGGCAGGCGCTGCAGGTGCGTGACCGTCGTGGACCACTTCGTCACCGGCTTCATCAGGTCGACTTGGCTGAAGCCGCCCTGGAGCGGCAGCCGCTCGTCGTCGATGAGCGGGCTCCGTCCGCCGATGACCAGCATGGGCACGCAGTCGAGATACGCGTTCGCGACGGCGGTGACGACGTCGGTGACGCCGGGCCCGGCGGTGACGATCGCGACGCCGACGCGCCCCGTCGTGCGAGCCCAGCCGTCGGCGGCATGCCCCGCCGCCTGCTCGTGCCTCGTGTCCACCAGCCGCAGCCCATGCCGGACAGCGGCCTGGTAGATCGCGTCGAGATGTCCGCCGTGCAACGTGAAGACGCAATCGACGCCCTCCGCAACCAGCATGCGGACGAGGATCTCACCACCGTCAATGTCGCTCACGTCGCACCCCCGTCGCTCACGGCAACCGAATGTGTGGGGCAACAGTAACTCCCGGTACAGGGCCATTCCGGTGTCGATCGGCCCCGACTCCGGGGCCAAATGGCCCTGCGAGTCCGGAGCGCGTTCGCGCGATGATGCTTGAAACCGAACGGGCGCAGGACAGGAGGCACGGCGATGGTGCGGCAGTCAGAAGAGACCCTGGTCACGATGACGGAGCGGGCGCAGACGAAGATGATGAGCCTGATGCGCGACCGCGGACTCGAACAACCGGAGTTGCGTGTGTTCGTCGCCGGCGGCGGCTGTTCCGGCTACCAGTACGGCATGTCGATCGCGGAGGGACGTCAGCAGAACGACATCATCGTCAGCCAGGGCGACCTGACGCTGCTCATCGACCCCGACAGCGCCCCGCTCGTGCGCGGTGCAGAGATCGACTACATCGACGACGTCATGCAGTCGGGATTCGCGATCAACAACCCGAACGCGCCGGCATCGGGCGGCTGCTCCTGCTCCGCGAACGGCGGCGAAGGCCCGCCAACCTGCTGCTAGGGAGCGAGGCCGACACGGTACACCGAGAAGACGTCACGTTCATCAGCGGCGGCGAGCCTATCGCCGCCTGGTTCTATCACGCGCCGAGTGATGAACGGGCCCCGTGCGTCGTGGTGGCGCACGGCTTCGCGGGCGTGAAGGAAGCGCGGCTGGACGCGTTCGCGGAGCGCTTCGCGGCCGCCGGCATGGCGTGCCTCGTGTTCGATTACCGCCACTTCGGCGGAAGCGGCGGCGAGCCGCGGCAGCTCGTGGACATCAAGCACCAACGCGAAGACTGGCGAGCGGCGCTGCAATACGCACGTTCGCGCCCCACCGTCGACGCGCAGGCGATCGGCTTGTGGGGGACGTCGTTCGGCGGTGGCCACGTACTCGAACTCGCCGCGCGCGATCCGGAGATCAAAGCCGCCGTGCTCCATCTCCCGCTCGTCGACGCGCTGGCGACGGGCCGGCACGAAGGCTTCATCCCGACGGCGAAGCTCGTGTGGTGCGGCTTCCGCGACCTGTTCCGGGCACTCACCCGGCGGCCGCCGTACTTCATCCCCGTCGTCGCCCCGCCGGGCTCCCTCGCCTTCATGAGCACGCCCGAGGCGCAGCCGGGGTACTTCGCGATCGTGACGGACGCGCCCACCTGGAGGAACGAGGTCGCCGCCCGCATCGTGATCGAGATGGCGCTCTTCCGCCCGATCGCCAGCGCTGAGCGGGCGCGCTGCCCGCTGCTGTTCGTCGTGGGCGAGAAGGACTCGATTACGCCGACCGACGTCACGCTCAAGGCGGCGCGCGACGCGCCGAACGCGCACGTGATCTCCCTTCCGGGCGGCCACTTCGACGCCTACCTGGGCGAGCAGTTCGAACGGGCGGTCAGCACCGAAGCCGCATTCTTCGCGGAGCACCTGCTGGGCGCGGCAGCGCGGCCGGAAGCCGGCAGCACAGCAGCAATCTAGCGATCCTCAGCGCACGTGAGGATTGGCGCCGGCATTACGCTTCCCTGATCTCGAACAGCCACGCCGCCAGGGCCACGGGGACGACGATCCACGCGGCCAGCGCGACGCTGAGGATTGCGGTCGCGCCGCCGGTGCCGGCGCGCTCCATCACGTACGAGCCGAACGGGCCGAGGATCTGCAGGTCGGGCTCGAGATGGATGATCGCGAGCACGCGCACGATCTCGACCGGGTTGGCCAGCAACGCCAGCATGAGTCCGCCTCCCCCGAGCGAGGTGGCCGAGACCATGCCGATGAGCAGCAGGTCGAACACGAACACGAACACGAACCAGATCATCAGCGCGAAGCCGAGTGCCTGCACGCGCGTGCCCGAGATCACTGACGCGACCAGACCCAGGCCGGTCATCACACAGACGAGCGCAAGCACCAGGACGATGAGCAGGAGGTACGTGCCGACATCAAGCGTGGAGGCGAAGAAGGCGATGAAGACGCCCGCCGCGCCGAACCCCGCCACCGTCGCCAGCGCGATCGACGCGCTCAGGCCGGCGAACTTGCCGGCGAGCAGCTCCCAGCGGTCCAGCGGTTGCGACAGCAGGTACGTCAGCGCGCCACGGTCGCGCTCGCCCGCGATCGCTCCGGCGCCGAGCGACAGCGCCGCCAGTGGCGCGAGGAGCAGGCAGAGGTTGAGGACGCTGGCCGTCGTACGGCTGAAGTTCTCGAAGCCGACGCTGCCGAGGTTCCGCTCTCCCAGGTACGACAGCGCGAGCGCGAGCACCGTGAAGAGCGCGGCATAGAGGATCAGCCACGAGCTGTTGACGGCGTCGCGCAGCTCCTTGCGGGCGACGGCGAGCACCACGCTCACGGCTGCACCTGCCCCTCGTCCCCACGCGCCTGCGCCGTCGCCAGCAGGATCTCCTCCCAGCGAAGCTCGGCCTTCTGGACGTTCTCGGGGCCGACGCCCGCGGCTCGCAGCGCCTCGATGAACGCCGCCGGCGCGTTGCCGTTGAGGTTGACCACGTAGCGGCTGCCGTGCGCGCGCTGCGCAAGGTCGTCGAGTGAGCCGTCGAACGCCAGGCGTCCCTCGTGCAGGATCAGCGCGCGGTCCGCGACCTCGTCGAGGTGATCGAGGAAGTGCGTCGAGAGGATCACCGTCTTCCCCTGGTCGCGGAGCCGTACGATCAGTTCCTGCAGGCCACGGCGGCTCTCGACGTCGAGGCTCGCCGTCGGCTCGTCGAGCAGCAGCAACGGCGGGTCCGCGAGCAGGGCGGCCGCCAGCGCCAGCCGCTGCCGCATGCCTCCGGAGAGGTGGCCGACCTTCGTCGCCGTTTGCGGCGCGAGGTTCACGAGTTCGAGCAGCTCAAGCACCCGCCCCTTCGCGACGCCCTTGATCTCGGCAAGGAACGCGAGCGCCTGGGCGCAGGTGTCGCCCTCGCTCAGCGCGGGCGACTGCGGCACGTAGCCGATGCGGCGGCGCGCGTCTTTGCCGTGGCCGCGCACCGAGATGCCCGCGACCTCTACGGCGCCGTCAAATCCGACGACGCCCAGGATGCACTTGAGCGTCGTCGTCTTCCCCGCGCCGTTCGCGCCGAGCAGCGCGACGACGCTGCCGGCCCGCACGTCGAATGTCACGTCGTCCAGCACTCGCGTGCGGCCGTACCGCTTGCTGAGGCCGGCGACGCGAAGGATGGATGCTGTCCCGTCCTGCGCCACGCTGGTGCACCCTTCGTTATCCCGTCGGAGCAGCGCCATCTATGCGGGCGCCTCGCCCGGGCGCCGGCCGCGCTTCCCCACTCCCAGCATACGCCGAAGGAGGCGGCCCGCGTCAACGGACGCGAAGCGGATGGCCGCGAAGGACGACAGTACGACGAGCAGCACGCTCACTCCCAGCAGGCGGACATTGATCCCGCCGCCATGCGACAGCGCGAGGCCCGGAGGCGGCTCCATGAGCGGATTGCTGTCCTCGATCACCGGGTTGTACCTGTAGACGGGGAACATGTCGGTCGCCGCGTCGATGGCCTGCTGGGCGGGCGTAAACTGGAACAGCCGCAGCATCTCCTGGTTACCCAGACGGCCCGCGAATGGCGGGCGCGGCTGGTACGGCTGGTCGCCCACGCCGTCGCCGTTCGCGTCAAAGCCGCGATAGTCGCTCCAGTAATTGCCGCGACCGGCGCTCGTCCACACGGCCGCCTTCAATAGCTGGGGCGTACCGCCTGCCGGCTGTGCGCCCGCGGGCGTGGCGCCATCGTGGCTGGACAGCGCGCTGGCCAGTTCGCCGCTGAGCGCCTTGACCTGCACTGTGTTGTCGATCATCGCGTTCTCGACGAAGGTGATCGGGGCGTTCGAGAACAGCCCCAATCCGGTGTCGTTGAGCGCGAAGGTATTGCGGCGGAAGATCGCGGTCGCGCCGGCCTGCTGCGGCGTGCCATCGACGGTCATGCCGAACTTGTTGCGCAGGATGCGGTTGCCTTCGACCCAGATATTGTTGTCGTCCTTGATCAGCATGCCGGCGCCGCTCGCACCACTGCGGTTGTTGGAGAACTCGTTGTCCTTGACGATCAGATCGTTCGAATACATGAGCACGGCGCCGGCGAGGTTTCCGCGAAACGTGTTGCTGATCACCTTGTTGTCGCTCGCGTACATGAAGTGCAGCGCGTAGCGGCTGTCGGTGACCGTGTTCTTGCCGAGACCGTTCCGGTCGGAGTACTCCATGTGGATGCCGTCGGCGGCGTGGCGGATCGTATTCCCGTACAGCGTCGAGCCGGTCACTTCCCACAGATACACGCCGTGCCCGCGCCGCTCGATCGGCGTATCGCCCCCGGTGTCGATGACGTTGCCGTCGATCAGGTCGTCGGCGCTGTCCGTGATGTGCACGCCGAAATGCGCATCCGCCAGGTGATTGGCGCGGATCGTCACCCGTTTCGCGCCATCGACCTTGATCGCCGCCGGCTCCTGCGACACGTTCTTGCTGCTGCCGCGGATCGTGAACCCTGAGATCACAACGTCATCGGCGGAGATAGTCACGACGTCGCCCTGACCGCCTCCATCGATGACAGGCGAGTTGCGCCCGATCAACGAGATCGACTTGTTGATCACAATCGATTCCCGGAACACGCCGCCGTCCACGATGACGATGTCCTCGGGAGCCGCTCGATCGACGCGCTGCTGCAGCGACAGCCCCGCGTCTTGCGCCCGCACCGGCGTGGCGAAGTGCATCGCCGCCCCGCAAAGCAGGAGGACGAGGAGCAGCCTCACGCCACGCTCCGTCGCTGGCCGGCGTCGCCCCTGGCGGGGGCGCCGGTCCCGGCGCCACGCACTGTTGCGCGCGCGCGGCGGCGCTGCCACCAGCCGACAGCGAGCGGGACGACCGTGATCTCGATCGCCGCGGCGAGCATCAGGTAGAACCCAAGCTCGAAGCCGGTGTTCGAATGGAAGTTCCACACCTTCGTCGTTCCCATCACCTTCGGCGTGAAGGAGCCGGTGTTCAGCGGTGCCTCCGGATTCATCGTGTGTCCGTAATGGTACAGCCAGAACTGAAGGTCCACTACGAAGAACACCGGCATCGTCCAGAATCCGAGTATAAGCAGTGCTCGCAGCCACCGGCGCTTCCAGGAGACGAACGACCCAATCAGCGTACCGGCGATGAGCGCCAGCACACCCGGGATGAAGAGGCTCATCTCGGCCACCTTTTCGATCGGCTTCATCCCGATGTAGTGGTTCAGGCCGTTGATCTCGCGGACGTCGTCGTAGTACGTGTTGGGGTCGCCGACGAACTTGTAGCCATAGGCTCTCATGACCAGCCCGGCGGGGTACTGCGGCGCCACCAACTCCATCCGCCACAGAGGCACGAACAGTGCTCCGAGCAGGAGCCCGCAGGCGATGACGGAGGCGATGAGCCACGACTTCTCGGGGCGTCCAAACAATCCGCTCATCGCATCATCCTCCTTTCCCGGAACGGGCGCTCCCGCGGCGATCAGCCGCGGGAGCGCCACAATCTTCACAACCCTCCGTCGACTCGTATCGGCTAACCCCCGGGCGCCGCTACCCCCGACGCCGCCGGCTCGACGAGCAGCCAGCCCGCCATCTCCAGGTGCAGCGCCGAACAGAACTCGGTGCAGTAGAAGTTATACGAGCCTGCCTTATCGGCGACGAAGTCGAAGTTCTCCGTGACTCCCGGTTCCAGGCTGGCGTTGATGTTGTACTGGGAGATGCCAAAGCCGTGGGTCGCGTCCTCGGTCTGCTCGATGTTGGTGATGTGGATCTTCACGTGGTCGCCCTGCTTCACGCGGATGATGTCCGGCGTGAAGTGGCTGCGCTGCGCTGTCATCCACACCTCGACAGTGTTGCCGTCACGGACGGTCTTCTCCCCGCCGAACTTGATCGCGAACGGGCTGGTCTGCATCGTCTGCAAGTCGGTGCCTGGCGGGTAGACGGGAATCGCCTTCAGCCTGGACGCCTTCATGATTTCCGCGTAGTGCGGCTCCCCGATGCCAATCGGTGTGTCGGAGATCAGATCCATGGGGCCGTTGCCGCCATTGAGGTCAATGAGCTGGAGATCTTGCGGGTGCAGCGGTCCGATGGTCTGGAAGCGGTCGATCGACCACTTGTTGAGCGCCACGAGGTACTTGGAATCGGGGTGCTCGGTGTCGCCCTCCGTGACAGCCAGGTGGCCGATGTTGTAGTTCACGGGGATGGTCTGGATCAGGCTGAATGGCTTTTCTCCGGTCTTGACAACGTCGTCGCCCAGTGTGAACTTCGCGACGGCGCTCGCCAGGAACATGCTGGTGTAACCGTGGCCCATGCCGTCGAACTGCGTGTGCAGCGGGCCGGCGCCCACTTCGACCTGCGCCGCGACGACGGAGTCGAACTTGAGCACGTGGATGCCGAACACGTCGTCCTTTTCGTAGTCCTTGCTCTCGATGGCTTTCTGGATCTTGTTGAAGTCGAAGATCGTCACGTGCGGGTCAAGCTTGCCGCCGACGACGATGTAGCGGCCCGACGGGTCGACGTCCGCGCCGTGCGGGCTCTTCGGCTCCGGGATCAGGTAGAGCAGGCCCTCGTCCACCGCGGTCTTCATCGAAATCACGGGGATGCCGTTCATCATCGGGGCCTTGCCGGCCTTGACGACTTCCGCGGCCTTCTTCCAGTTGATGATGTGCAGGTAGTCGAAGTTGTTCTTCGACATGCCTGCCTCCATCGGCTGGCCGCCCTCCGCATCGCCGCCGGTCGCCATCTCGCTGTTGTAGGAGCCGATGAAGCCCCAGCCGTCGCTCACCAGCTTACCGGCGTCGGCGAGGTCCTGGTTGTACGGCGGCAGCTCGATCTCGAAGCTCTGTGAGAGGTCGAGCTTACCAGTCGTCTGGTCGATCTTGAGCCACGCGGACGCGCTGCGGAATTTCGCCTGATAGTCCTTCAGGTCGGCGTAGGTGCCGGGAGGCCACGGCTCCGGGTACGTCGCCGAAACGTGGACATAGTCCGAATTCGGCGTGACGAACATCCCGCCGTGCGACGTCTGGATATTCGGCACCGCCAGGATCTGCTTCGTGGTGAAGTCACGCAGGTCGACCATACCGACACGGCCGTTCGCGCGGTCGTTGATGTACAGGAACCGCCCGTCGTAGTCGCCGTTCGTCTCGCTCAGGGCCGGGTGGTGCGTGTCGCCCCACGTGAGGTCTACATTTGCCGGGACCGTTGGGTTACCGTTCTTGAGGATCGTGTCGCCGGCATCGGCGCCGTACCCATAGCCCTGCCACGACTCTGGCGTGAAGACCGCAATCGACTTCAAGATGCGCATCGATGGGACGCCGAGGACGAGCACCTGGCCGCCCTGGCCGTCCGACGAGAACATGACGTATTCGTCCTTCTTGCCCGGCGGAACGAACTGCTGGAGGGCGTGCTTCATGTCCTCCGGGGTCAGCCCACGCTCCTTCGCGACCGCGTCAAGATCGGCGCTGCCGGTCGACGCGGTGTTCTTGCTCTTGCTGCTGCTACAGCCGACGCTCGCCGCAACGACGAGCAGCGCCGCACCTACAACCATCAGCATCCGTACCGATGTCCGAGACAACTTCATGGCCACAGACCTCCCCTACTAGCCCGATAGGGCTACGCGCTCATTGCGGCATGATCGCCATTCTCCTGCAACAGCTGTAAGAGCCTGACGCCCCTCTTGTGAGGCGTTTCGCAATCACCGAACAGGCCGAATGGCACATGATCTGCACACCCAGCGGTCGAGGTCGAGAGCCCGTTCCGTACTGCCCCGCCCGTGTCACCACGCGACCCGACGCTCCGCAAAGGGCCGATCGTCCCCACTCAAACCGGCCGTTGGCCTCGGGCCCCTGAGTCCGCGATGGGCTAAGTAATAGGGACGTGAAGGGGTTCGCTCTCACCGGCCGGGCATACATGCGAGGAGCACCATGCAGAGTTCTCTCAAACGATGGGCCTGGCTGGGACTCGGCGTCGTCGGCCTCGCCGCGGCGGCGAATGCGGCCTGCGGGCAGGCTGGTACGTATGAGAAGACCCCCACACCCGGTGCGCCACCCCCAGCGGCGACGAAACCGGCGACTACGCCCGCCGCCACGGCGGCGGCAACCGGGGCTGCCGCGACGCCGTCGGCCGCCTCGCCCACGCAGGCTGCCGCAACCACGGCCACGGCCGGTGGCGGCGGCGAGGCCACAACGCTGACACTCGTCGCGAAGAACACCCTCTTCGACAAGAGCGAGTTGAAGGCGAAGGCCGGCGCGGTGACGATCGAAGTCGATAACCAGGATGGCGGTATCCCGCACAACCTCCATGTCTACAGGGGGAAGGACAATACGGGGGAAGATATGGGAAAGACGGAGATCGCAGCCGGTCCCGTAAAGCAGACGCTCAAGCTTCAACTGACGGCTGGCGAGTACTTCTTCGTCTGCGAGGTCCACCCTCCGACGATGTTCGGCAAACTCGAAGTCGAGTAGCGATGTTGCGCGCGGCGCAGCGGGAGGGGCAAGCATGGTGACGAAGCGCGCAGCGATCGGAGCGGACGGCCGGGCCGTCACGGAAGCACGGTACGGCGAGTCGTTGGCGTTCGACCGCTGGGGCTGGGGCAGCCACTGTGTCGACTGTTATCCGAGTAACTGCCCGTACCGCGTGTACGTGAAGGACGGCGTCATCGTCCGGGAGGAGCAGGCCGGCACCTTCCCAACGATCGAACCCGGCGTGCCCGACATGAACCCGATGGGCTGCCAGAAGGGCGGCTCGTGGAGCCGCCTGCTGTACGGCGGCGAGCGCGTCCTGCACCCGCTGCGGCGCGCGGGCGAGCGCGGCGAAGGCAAATGGCAGCAGATCTCGTGGGACGAGGCGCTGACCGACATCGCCGAAGCCATGCTCGACACGATGCAGGCGGAGGGGCCCGAGAGCATCATGCGCATCGGCACGCCGGGACAGGGCGGCACGCAGAGCATCGCGCTGGCGGGCGCCGTGTTCAACAAGCTGGGCTGCACGCTCACCGACGTGCAGGGCGAGATCAACGACTGGAGCCCGGGGCTCTACGTGACGTTCGGCCGCTTCGACCCCTGCGCGAGCGACGACGACTGGTTCCACTCCGAGGTCATCCTGATCTGGGCGAACAACCCCGCCTACAGCGAGATCCCGCTGGCCCACTACATCAGCGAAGCGCGCTACAAGGGCGCGCAGGTCGTGATCATCGCGCCGGACTACAGCCCGTCCGCGATCCACGCCGACCTCTTCGTCCCGGTACGCATCGGCAGCGACGCCGCATTGGCACTCGCGATGTGCCAGGTGATCCTCGAAGAGGGATTGATGGACCGAGCGTTCGTCCGCGAGCAGACGGACCTGCCGCTGCTCGTCCGCACGGACACGGGGCGCTTCCTGCGGCAGCAAGACGTGGCGGAGGGCGGCCGCGACGACATCTTCTACATGTTCGATAAGCAGACGCAGCAGATCGTCGAAGCACCGCGCAGGCTCGACCTCGGCAAGATCGTGCCGGCGCTGCACGGATCGTTCACGGCGACGCTCGCGGGCGGCGATTCCGTCGCCGTCGAGCCTGTGTTCGTACGCCTCGAGCGGACACTGCGGGACTACACACCCGAGGCGGCGTCCGCGACGTGCGGCGCCCACCCGGACGTCATCCGCCAGCTCGCCCGTATGGTGGCCGCGAAGAAGACGCACGTGCTCGACGGCTGGACTTTCGGCAAGTCCTACCACGGCGACCTGATGGAGCGCGCGATCTGCCTGGTGCTGGCGCTCACGGGCAACTGGGGCAAGCAGGGCGCCGGCATCCGAAGCTGGGCCGTCGGCATGTTCGACGGCATGTTCACCTGGTCATCGAAGGCCGCACCGGGCCCGGAGGCCGCACGCGCTCTCAACGAGGGACTGAACGCGATGGCGGCGGGTGTGAAGGCGCAGGATCCCTCGCTGACGGACGAGATCCTCGTGCATGAGATGGGCTATCGCGGTGCGGCGATGGGCGGCAACGTCCCGCCGGCGTTCTTCTGGCTCAACCATTGCGGCTACCGCGAGACGTGGGAGAAGGAGGGCTGGGGCGACCCCGATATGAAGCGCCCCTTCTCCACGTACGTGCAGGAGGCGATCGACCGCGGCTGGTGGCAGGGCTCACAGTACCCGCTTCCGGACAAACCGCCGCGCGTGCTGTTCGAGATCGGCGGCAACATGCTGCGCCGAACGCGCGGCGGCCAGCAGCAACTGCTCACTCACCTCTGGCCGAAGCTGAAACTGATCGTCTCCATGGACGTGCGGATGACGACGACGGGCATGTGGTCGGACATCGTGCTGCCGTCGGCGCATCACTACGAGAAGCCGAATTTCCCGTACACGACCCCGAACGTGATGAACCTGACGCTCTCCGACCGCATCGTGGCGCCGCCAGCGGACACCCGGAGCGAATGGCAGTTCGCGCTGGCGCTCGCACGCAAGCTCTCCGAGCGCGCCGTCGCCCGCGGCTTCGTCGAATTCAAGTCGCGGCTGGGGATGCCGGTGCGGCTCGACAACCTGTACGAGCAGCTATCCCGTGACGGCTTCTACGCGGAAGACGAAACGGTGATCAACGAGATGGTCGTCGATTCCGCCGTCGCGGGAACACTGCCTGCCGGCACGACCCTGGAATCGCTGCGCGAGACCGGCTACGTGCGCTTCACCGGCTGGGGCCGTTCGCCGATGGCGCTGGCGCAGGCGTCGGATTTGAAGCCGAACGAGACGCATGCACCCTTCCGCTGGCAGACCGAGAAGAAGGAGCCGTTCCCGACGCTGACGCGCCGCGCGCAGTTCTACGTCGACCACGACTGGTTCCTGGAAGCGGGCGAAGAGCTGCCGGTCCACAAGGAACCGCCGGCGCAGGGCGGCGACTATCCGCTGGAGCTCACGGGCGGGCACCCGCGCTGGAGCGTCAACTCAACCAACATGACAAACCGCATCATCCTCAACGCGCAGCGGGGCGGCCCGACCGCCTATATCAACGACGCCGACGCGGCCGCGCGCGGCATCGCCGACGGCGACCAGATGCGCGTGCACAACGACGCCTCGGAGGCGTTCGTCGAGGCGCGCGTGACGCCGTCCGTCCGGCCCGGCCAGATCATCATGTACAACGGGTTCGAGCCGTACCAGCACGAAGGTTGGCGCGATACGTCGAACGTCGAGCCGGGCATGGTGAAGTGGCTGCACTTCGCCGGGGGCTACGGGCACCTGCGGTACCGCGCGCTGCACTGGCAACCCGTGCCGATCGACCGCGGCGTCCGGGTGGATATCGAGAAGCGCGTCCGGACGGAGGCGTCAACAGAGGAGGAGTGATCGTGCCCAAGAAGGACATCCCCCAGCCATTCCAGGACTTCACGCGCGACTTCCCCGCCGTCGCGCGGGCATACGAAGCGCTCGGCTCCGCGAGCCACGACGCGGGGCCGCTCGACGACCGCACCCGCCGCCTCGTGAAGCTGGCGATCGCGGTGGGCGGCCGCCTTGAGGGCGCCGTGCGCGCGCAGGCCCGGCTCGCGCAGCAAGCCGGGATCTCGCGTGCGGAGCTCGATCACGTAGCACTGCTCGCGATCACCACGGCCGGCTTGCCGTCGGCGGTCTCCGCGCGAACCTGGATCCGCGACGAGATCGGGGCGCCCGCGCCGAAAGCCGCGCTGCGGAGCAAACCCGCGCGCAAGGCGAAGGCCCGCGCTGCCGCCCCCGTCCGCCGCGCCGGCGGCGCCGCAAAGGCCCGCCGCTCCTGACTCGCTACGGTCGCCGCGCTCCGCGGGCGGTCTGCTCAGCGCCAGAAACGGAGAAGAGGCACGACGGTGTGCCTCTTCTCCGTTTGCATTGCCGCGCGCGGCAGCCCTGCCGTCGCGTCACACGATGATCTTGCGCACGTCCGCCCGCGTACCGCGGCACGCGGGGGCCGGCTGCCACTCGTTCGGCCAGTACTTCAGGTGGCCGTAGCCTCCCGCGAGGTGCAGCGGCTTGATCATGCCGGGCTCGATGTCGGACGGACCGTTCCAGTTCGGGAACTGGTACGGCTCCCAGCCGTTGTACATGATGATCTGGCCGGGCCGCGCCGACGGCGACGTCTTGATCGGCGTCCGGTACGAGCCCACGTCGTTGAACACTTCGACGACTTCGTTGTCTTCGAGGTCGCGCGCCGCGGCGTCGCTCGGGTTCATCACCAGGTGCGGCTCGCCGCGGTGCGTCTGCAGCATGAGCTTGTTGACGATGTTCACCGAGTGGAGGCTCCAGCGGTTGTGGCCGCTCGTGATCAGCAGCGGGTAGTCGCCGCCGGCCTTCGGCGGCTCCTTGTGCCGCGGCAGATGCTCGTCCGCCTCGAGGAACCAGTCGTGGTCGATGTAGAACTGCGCGCGGCGCGTCAGCGTCGGGTACGGGTATTTCTTCTCGGTGTGGTTGCGGAACGGCGTGAACGTGCTATCGGGTTCGATGTCGCTGGCCTGGCCCTGCGCGCGGGCGGTCATGCCGAGACCGGTGAAGCGGATAAAGCCCTTGTCGCGCACGGTGTCCAGGCCCGAACCTTCCGGCAACGCACCGGTGATGATCGTGTCCTTGATCATCTCGTCGGCGAGCGCTTCCTCGTCGATCAGCGTGTTGCCGTTGCGGGCGTAGCCGTTGTTGAAGGAGTAGCGCTGGTAGAGATCGTCGAGGCGGCGTTCCACGCCGGCGCCGTCCTTGTAGGTGAGGAAGTTGCGCGCCTTCGCGCGGCGTTCGACCGCCTGGCTCAGCATCCCGAAGATCTCCAGCTCCGACTTCGACTCGTCGATCGGCTCGACGACCTTGTCGCAGAAGGTGAGGTTGAGCGTATGTGTGCTGGGGATGCCGAAGCTGATCTTCTCGTACTGGGCGGCCATCGGCAGCGCGTAGTCGGACTCCAGCGCGGTCGCGCTCATGCGGTAGTCAATCGTCGCGATTGTCTTGAGCTTGGGCCAGAGGTGCTTGACCAGCATCTTGCGGCCGCCGCGCGTGCGACGGAGCGCGTTGCCGCCGCACTCGATGAAAACGCGTGGCTCGACGGCCTTGCCGGGGACGCCGGCCCACCAGCCCCGCTTCAACGCCTCGTTGTAGTAGCTGTCGAACGTGCGCGGCATCGACTCGTCGTGCCAGCTCGCCTGGTTCCAGTTCTTCTTGAAGCCGGCGTGGTTGTACCAGAGGAAGACCGGCGGCACCCAGCCCGTAGCGCCGTTGTTGGCCGACCGCTTCGTGAACTCGATCGTCGCCAGTTCCTGCGTCATCGTCGGATCTTCGGCGCGCACGCCCGCGACGAACGACTGGTAGCCGTTGTAGAGCATCTTCGTCATCTCTGGTCCCGCGGCCGGCTTTGCCATGGACATGAACCAGCCGTCGAAGAGCGCAGCAACCCATGCCTGAACGCCGGTGCCCTTGCGGCCCCAGTTGCCGGTAAGGGCGAGCAGCAGGAGCTGCGAGCGCTCGATGAGATCGCCGTGGTAGTACTTGCCTGCGTTGTTCAGGCTCCCAAGCGTCTTCGTGCGGCCGCGTGCGACTTTACGCCCGAGCTCGCGGATCGTACCGGCATCGACGCCGCAGATCACAGACGCCTTCTCCGGCGTGTAGTCCTTCAGCCGGGCGACCATGCGCCCGTAGACGGGGCTGGCGGTGATTTTCGAGCCGTCCTTCAGCGTCACGCTGACCTTGCCGGTGAGCGCCGGGTCGACCTTGCCCAGCTTCAGCGTGTCGCGCGGCGCAGGCGCGATGGCCTTGGTCTTCAGGTCGAGCCAGAAGAACTGCTCCGCGTGGCCGCCTTCTTTCAGGTCGGCCTCAACGAGCAAGCGCTCGTTGTCGTCGCGCACGAGCAGCGGCAAATCGGTCTGATCCTTCACGAACTTCTCGTGCACCAGGCCTTCTTCGATGACCGTGGCGGCCATGCCGAGCGCGAACGCGGCGTCGGTGCCGGGCTTGACGCCGACGTAGTAGTCCGCGTGCATGGCGGACGGCGAGTAGTCGGGCGCTACCGTGACGATGGTGGCGCCGCGGTAGCGCGCCTCGGTGATGAAGTGCTGGTGCGGGATCCGCGTGTACGCCGGGTTCGAGAACCAGATGAAGAAGACGTCTGCGTGGAACCAGTCGTCGGTACTGCTGACGGGGTCGAACTTGCCGTACGTCAGGTAGTGGCCCGGCGAGAAGTCGTTCATCTCGGCGTTGAGGTCGGTGGTGAGGCCGCCGATTTGGCCGAAGAATCGCCCGCGCGCGGTGGCGCCCCACGTGCTCATGTTGCAGCCGGAGAGCGCGATCATCGACTCCGGGCCCTGGTCCTGGATCGCGTCGATGATGCCGTCGGCGATCTCGTTGCACGCCTGCTCCCACGAGATCCGCTGCCACTCGCCGGAGCCGCGCTCGCCGATCCGCTTCGCCGGATGGCGCAGGCGCTCGCCGCCGGTGAGCGTGTGGCTCCAGCCAGCGCCCTTCTGGCAGCCCATGGGGTTCATGTCGGGGACGCCGGCCTCGATGACCGGCAGCGTGCCGGCCTGTTCCTCGAAGGCGATCTTCCCGTCGCGCAGGTACACCCGATACGGGCAGTTGCCCGGATAGCAGTCGATGCAGTGGCTGGCCCAGACCGCCCGGTCGAACTTGAAACGGTCACGATGACGTGCCTCGGTGACCGGTGCGTGATCTACCGAGTGCTTGGGCCTCGCTACGGTTGCCATGTCATGCCTCCCACGGGAGGCCGGGTGCGACCACTGTGCGGCCACCCGCGCACCGCGACAAGGGCCGTAACGCCGGTCGCGGGGGCCGAATGGCCTGTCCACATGCCGTCGGCTGGCTGAGTAGCCGCGACGATCGGCCCTAGTCGCGCCCCTGCGGCGGGCGTGATAGTGGCCGCACGATGCCGCAGATTATTCGCTTCATCGGCAGATCCGGGTCCGGCAAGACGACGCTCTTGCGCGACGTGATCAGGCTGCTGCGTGCCGACGGCGTACGAATTGCCGCATTCAAGCACGCCCACCACCGCGTGGACCTCGACCGCAAAGGCAAAGACTCCTTCCGCTTCGCCGCCGCCGGCGCCGACTTCGTGACGGTCGTCTCACCGGACAAGCTGGCGACGTTCGAAGCGAGGGCCAAAGAGCCCGGGCTGCTGGAGCTCGCGAGCCGCGTCGGCGATGACATCGACGTGATTCTCGCCGAGGGGTTCCACGACGTCGCGGCGCCCTACTTCCTGGTGCTGGCGCCGGGCAGGGAAGACGACCGCTCGCCCGACGACGAGCCCGGCGAGCGCCTGGGCGTCATCGGCTCCACCGCTGGCAACGGGGCGACCGCACGCTTCGACCGCGGCGACGCGGCGGGCATCGCGCGCCACATCGCCGCCTGGCTGCGCGCCCAGGACGGCCGCGAAGCGGAGCTGGAGCGCGCTCTGCGCGAGGCCCAGGCGTTCCACGGCCACCTCTGCCCCGGCCAGGTGCTGGGCGTGCGCCTCGCGCTCCTGGGATGCCGCGCCGTCGGCGTCGCGAATCCGCAGGCGTCGAAGAAGCTGATCTGCTGGGTCGAGATCGACCGCTGCGGCGCGGACGCCGTGCAGACGGTCACCGGCTGCAAGCCGGGCAAGCGCACGTTGAAGATCATCGACTACGGCAAGCTTGCGGCGACCTTCCTCGACACGGAGAGCGGCCGCGCGGTGCGCGTCGTCGCACGCGCCGACTCGCGCGAGCGGGCCGCCACACTCTATCCCGAGCTGCCTCACCGCGACGCCCAGATGGCCGCGTACCGCGCGATGTCCGACGAAGAGCTGTTCACCGTCCAGTCCGTCTCGGTGACGCTCGGTGAATTCGACAGGCCCGGCAAGCCCGTCATGCGCGTGCGCTGCTCGATCTGCGACGAAGAGGTGAACGACAACCGCCACATCGATGGCGACGACGGCCCGGTCTGCCGGGCCTGCGCCGGCGGCGCGTACTACGATCACGTCGTCGCACCCGCGGAGGCGAACGTGCCATGGTAACCGCCGCGCGCGTCTCAGCACCCACTGACACTCTCCTCGACCCCGGCGCGGAGGCGTGGCGCGGCCTGGGGACGCAGCGGATCCAGCTCCTGGCGTCGCCGCTCCAGTTGCAACCGTCCGAATACGTGCAGACGAAATGGGCCGCGTTGCGCCACGGCGACACGAAAGAGATTCGCGTCGCCGCGGCGCACAACCGGCAGTCCATCTTCTTCCGCCTGGAGTGGGACGACCCGATCGACGACAGCCACCCGAACGACATGGCGGACTTCCCGGACCAGGCGGGCGTGATGCTGCCACTCAAGGACGACGCGGTGATGGAGCAGATGGGCGACCCGGCGAAGCCCGTCAACATGTGGCTCTGGCGGGGTGACGTCGAGACGCCGTTCTACGTCACGGCGGAAGGCCGCGGAACCGCGACGCGCCACGCCGAGTCACCGCTGAGCGCGCGCGGCGTCTGGAACAACGGCATCTGGTCTGTCGTGATCAGCCGCCCGTTCAATGTGAACCTGCCCGCGGCGTTCGTCGTGCCGCTCGCGCCGGGCATGACGCACAAGTGCTCGTTCGCGGTGTGGCAGGGATCGAACAAGGAGCGCGGCGGCCTCAAAGCCTACGCGCCCGTATGGCAGCCACTGGAGATTCAGCCATGACCATGAGCACGGCGACACCCGCACCACCGGTCGACGAGGCCACTGCCGCCCGCTCCGAACTCTACGGACTGCTGGCGGACGCGCTGGACTTCCCCAGCCGCGACTTCCACATGCAGGTCGAAGCCGGCTTGTTCCGCGATGAAGTCGAGGCGCTCCTGGCGGCGCTGCCGTACGAGGTAGATGCCAGGGACGCGATCGCCGGCCTGGCGGACGCCGGCGACTACCTCTCGTTCCAGGGCGAATACATCCGCCTGTTCGACGTGGGCACCGTCCGCCCGCCATGCCCGCTCTACGACGGCGAGTGGGGCGGCGCACGCAAGCACTCGATGGAGGACGTCCTGCGCTTCTACCGGTTCTTCGGCCTGAAGATGGACGCGGGCACGCACGAGCTGCCGGATCACGTGACGATCGAGTTCGAGTTCATGAAAGTGCTCGCGTTCCTCGACGGCATGGCGGCCGCGCGCGACGCGGACACGACCCCGCTCTTCCGCGCCGAGCGCGATTTCCTGGAGCGGCATCCCGCACGGTGGTGGCCGCTGCTCTGCCGCAAGCTCCCCGGCCACGGGCCGCCGCCGTTCTACGCCGGCATGGCGACGCTGGTCGGCACGGTACTCCAGGCCGACCTCGCGTACGTGAAAGCTGCGATCGCCAACGCACCGTCCGCCGCGTGACGCGCGCCACTCGTTAAGACGCCGGCTGCGCCGGCGGCCGCATCGACTCCGGCACCTTGAGGAACGCGTACGTCTGCGCCGTAAAGAGCGGCCGCGACCACTTCACACCGAGCTTGAGCTGCCGCTTCAGTAGAGCCACGTACGCGTTCGCAACCCCGATCAGCGTCTCCGTCTGCAGCTTCAGCGGGCCGGTGATCCTGCCGTCGAGATCGGTGTCGAAGCCGTTCTTGATCGTCAGGCCGTCGTCGCCGAAGACCAGGGTCACCAGCGCCTCTGGCTCGGTCGAATGCAGGCCCAGCTTGCCGCGGATCTTGCCCGCCGCGACGGCCTTCGTGGGATCGCCCTCGACAATCCCTTCGATGTGCTGCTTCAGCAGCTTCGCGAAGATGTTCGCCGCTTCCTCACCATCGGCGAGCGTGACGCGGAGCGCGCTCGCCTGCGCGGCCGCCGACGGCGCGGACATCGTCTGGTTCATCATCATCCTCCGTTCTGGCTTGCGGCAGGGATTTTCTCGATTTGCACCTTCTGCGCGCGCGGCGTGTGGCTTGGCTGGCCCAGGATCGGCCGGAACGCCAGGTGCCCGTAGCCGCCAAGCATGTGGATCGGCTTGAACGCGCCCGTGACGATGTTCTGGCTGCTGTTCCAGTCCTCGAACTGGTAGGGCTCCCACGCGTGGTAGATGATCGCCTGCCCCGGCTGGACGGCCGGCGACGGTTTCACGTGCACCACGTAGCTGCCGATGTCGTTCGACACGCGCACGCGGTCGTGATCGTGGATGTCGCGGTCCAGCGCGTCCCGCTCGCTCATGTAGAGGACGGGCTCGCCGCGCTGCAGGTTGAGCAGCGTCTTGTTCGCACGGAAGATGGCGTGGATGCTGTGCCGCGTGTGGCCGCCCGTCACCTCGATGGGGTAGTCGCCGCCGCCGTTTGGATTGTCCTTGTGCACGGGCAACGCTTCGCCGGCGTCGATGTACCACGGATGATCGAGATAGAACTGCTGGCGGCCCGTGAGCGTCGGCCACGGCTCCTTGCCCTCCACGAACCACTTCAGCGGCGCCAGCGCTTCGCCGTCCTCCAGGTCGGAGCACATCGCCGTGATCGGGCCATAGCTGCCGGTCGATTTGACGTGAATCGCGCCCTTCTCGGCGATCTCTTTCCAAGACACGCCGGCCAGCGGCTGCGACATGCTGATCGTAACGTCGAGCGCCTTGGCGGCGTCACCTTCCTCGAACTCTCCGTTGAGGCTCCAGTCGTCGTAGATGCGCGTGAGGTCGTGATTCATGCCCAGCGCGTCGACGTACGGCGTCTCCTCGCGCTGCACGGCGCGCTCCTGGATCTTCTTCGCGAGCCGCGCCATGATGTCGAACTCCGGCAGCGACTCGTACAGCGGCTCGACGGCCGCTTCGCCGACGCAGATGTACGGCACGAGCGACTGCGTGAACTTGATGCCGTGCTTCTCGTGCCAGCCCGCGGCGGGCAGGATGATGTCGGCCTGCATGGCCGAGCTGGACATGCGGAACTCCCACGTCGCGATCATCTCCAGCTCCTCCCAGAGATTCGCGCGGATGATGTGCGGCGCGGGCCAGCGGCGCAGCGGGTTCATGCTCGTGAAGAGAAACACCTTCGGCTTCGGACCGACCGGCATCCACTTGTTGTCGAAGGCCTCTTTGGCGTACTCGGCGACGGGCTTCGGCAGCGCCGGATCCTGGAACGCCATGTTATCGACCACCTTGCGGTAACCGGCATCGTGCGCATATAGCCAGGCCATCGTCGGCGCGCTGCTCGACATCTTGGGAGCCATAGTCTTCATGAGCTTCTCGACGTCGCGCACCTTCGGCCGCTGCCCGGGCGCCGCCGCCTGCCCGATCATCGCGAGCTGGCCCTTGTCGTAGTTCAGCGGCATGTTCCACCAGGCGCCGATGCGGAGGCCGCCACCCTGCTTGCCCGTGTGGCCGGCAAGCGCCGAGATGAGGATCATCGAGCGCTGGAACAGGTCCATGTGGTAGTGCTTGCAGGCGCCCCACGACGCGAAGATCGACGCGGCATTCGCATTCGCGTACCCGCGGGCGACGCTGCGAATGGTATCGGGATGGACGCCCGTGATCGTCTGGACCTTCTCCGGCGTGTAGTCGGCCAGCAGCGTCTGGAGCCGCTCCCAGACCGGCCGCACCGTTACGGTCTTGCCGTCCGCGAGCGTCACTTTGTACTCGCCTTCGAGCGCCGGCTTCAGGTCGCCAAGCACGATGCTCGCTGTCGCATGGCCGAGCGTGCCGGGCGCTTCCTTGATCGACTTCGTCGCGGCGTCCCAGACGTAGAAGATCTCGTCGTTGCCGCCGGCGACCACGTCCGACTGGCGCAAGAAGCGCGCGTCGTCGTCGCGCACGAGGAACGGCAGGTCCGTCTGCTCCCGCACGTACTCGGCCTTGTACAGCTTCTCGTCGATGATCACCTTCGCCATGCCGAGCGCGAACGCGGCGTCGGTGGCCGTGCGGAGGTTGACCCAGGTGTCCGCATGCATCGCGGTGGGGTTGTAGTCCGGGGCGACCAGAACGATCTGCGCGCCGCGGTACCGTGACTCCAGCATGAAATGCGCATCGGGGATGCGCGTGTAGGCCGGATTACCGAGCCAGATCATGATGTAGTCGGAGTTGCAATAGTCGTCCGACGTGCCGTCGGCGTTGAAGAGGCCCCACGTCTGGATGGCGCCCATCGGCAGGTCGCCGACGCTCGCCCATTCGTCGAGCGACGTGGTGCCGACCAGCCCGGTCAGGCGGAACTGTGCCGGCGTGCCCGGGCCGAAGTCGATGTTCGTCGTGCCCATGTCGTAGACGATAGCCTCGGGGCCATCACTGGCGACGACGTCGAGGACCTTGTCGGCGATCTCCGTGAGCGCCTCGTCCCACGAGATCCGTTCCCACTTGCCGGAGCCGCGCGGGCCGACGCGGCGCATCGGGTACTTGATCCGCGTGGCGTCGTACATCAGGTCGGCGTAGACCATGCCCTTCTGGCAGCCACGCGGGTTGAAGTCGGGGAGGTGGTCGCCTGACGCCTCGTAGATGGCGTTCTGCTCCTCGCGCCAGACGATGCCGTCCTTCACGAAGAGGTTCAGGGTGCAGGCGGCGATGCAGTCCGCCTGGTTGCAGGTGCCCTTGACCACGCGATCCCACGTCCACTGATCGCGATAGACCGCTTCCGCGGAGGCATACGGCTCCTCGCCGCTGGGGTTCGTCTCGGCCGCAGTCAGTCGTCGGAGTGAAGGCGCGGCGGTTGGGTGGGCGCGCGGAACCATGGCTCCTCCTGGAGTAGGGGAAGCCGGGGTCTCCGCGATTATCGCGGCAGCAGGGGTCGCCCGATAAGGGCCACACGGCCCCCTTTTGGCAGCGCCAGATCGCACTTCACAGCCGTGGACGCCCCCACGTATCGTCTCCGGCATAGGAACAAGCCCCGAGCCGTCCGGCCCGTCCGGCTCAGGTCATTCGGCTCTGACGAGCTTATTCTAGCAACTGCTAGATTAAGCCTCAATCCAGACATCAGCCCAACGAAAAGAGGGTGGGATGGCACAGACCAGCGCACGCACCCGCAAGCCGAGCACCAACGGACGCGTCAAGAGGGCCACCGCGACGCGCGCAGTCGTCAAGGTCACGCCCCGACCCGGCGAGGAGCAGTTCCGGGATCAGATCAAGTGGAAGAAATGGACCTGGGGCAGCCACTGCGTGGACTGCTACCCCAGCAACTGTCCCTTCCGCGTCTACGTCGGCGAAGACGGCGAAGTGTGGCGCGAAGAGCAGGCCGGGACCTACGACACGGTCGAACAGGGCGTGCCGGACTTCAACCCGAGCGGCTGCCAGAAGGGCGTCTCGTGGCACCGCCTGCTCACCGGCAAGGAGCGCGTCCTCAAGCCGCTCAAGCGCGACGGCCCGCGCGGATCCGGCAAATGGAAGGAAGTCTCCTGGGACCAGGCGCTGGGCGAGATCGCCGACCACATCATCGACGCCATCCAGGAGCAGGGCCCCGAGTCCGTGATCCGCATCGGCGAGCCGGCTGAGGGCGGCACGCAGTCGCTCATCTACGGCAGCACCATCGTCAACCAGATCGGCGGCACGGTCACCGACGTGCAAGCCGAGATCAACGACTTCTCGCCGGGCATCTACGTCACCTTCGGCATGTTCGACCCGGCGGCGAGCTGCGACGACTGGTTCCACACCGACCTGATGCTCTGCTGGCAGATCAACCCTGCCTACACCTCCATCCCATGGCACCACTTCATCTCCGAGGGCCGCTACCGCGGCGCCGAGGTCGTGGTGATCGCGCCGGACTTCAACCCGACCGCTCCCCACGCCGACTACTACATGCCGGTGCGCATCGGCACCGACGCGGCGCTGGCCAATTCGATGTCGCAGGTGATCATCGAGGAGAACCTGGCCAACTGGAGCTTCGTGCGCGAACAGACGGACCTGCCGCTGCTCATCCGCACCGACAACCAGCGCTTCCTCCGCGGCAGCGACGTCGATGGCGGGCGCGACGACCAGTTCTACTGGTTCGACGAGAAGTCCGGCGAGGTCGTCGAGGCGCCGCGCGGTACGCTCGCGCTCAAGGGGCGCAAGCCCGCGCTCGAAGGTGTGTTCAAGGCAAAGCTGAAGGACGGCAAACGCGTCAGCGTCACCCCGGCATTCGCCGTGCTTAAGAAGATGCTGGACGCGGACTACACCCCCGAAAAGGCTCAGGCCATCACCGGCATCAACCCCGACCTGGTCCGCACTATTGCCCGCAAGGCCGCGAAGAAGCGGACCCGCATGCTGATGGGCTGGAACTCGGGCAAGTACTACCACGGCGACCTGATGGAACGCGCGATGATGCTGGTGCTCGCACTGACCGGTAACTGGGGCAAGAAGGGCACCGGCGCCCGCTCGTGGGCAGTCGGCATGTTCGACGGCCAGTTCATGGCACCGAACAAGCCCGTACCGGGCCAGGACATCACCAGGGCGGCGATGGCCGGCCGCGAAGCGATGTACGAGCAGATGCGCAAAGACGACCCGACGATGACCGAGGAGATCATCGGTCACGAGATGGCGTACCAGGGCGCGGCCATGGGCGGCACCGTGCCGCCGGCGTTCTTCTGGTACTACCACTGCGGCTACCAGGAGATCTGGAACAAGAAGACCTGGGGCGACGTGGGCATGAAGCGCACGTTCGACGAGTACTTCCAGGAGGCGCTCGACAAGGGCTGGTTCAAGGGCGCCATTCAGCCGGCCGCCAAGCAGGAGCCGCGCGTCATCTTCGAGGTCGGCTCCAACCTGCTCCGGCGCACGCGCGGCGGCCAGGGCATGCTGCTCAAGAACCTCTGGCCCAAGCTGAGCTGCATCATCACGATCGACTGGCGCATGAGCACGACCGGGCTGTGGTCCGACTACATCCTGCCCGCGGCCCATCACTACGAGAAGCCGAACTTCTGCTACTCGACGCCGCACATCATGCACCTCACGTTCTCCGACCGGGCCGTGCCGCCGCGCGGCGACTCGAAGGAGGAGTTCGAGATCGCCGTGCTGCTGGCCAGGAAGATCGAGGAGCGCTCCAAGAAGCGGAAGTTCTCGAAGTACACGGACGCGCACAACATCCCGCACGATCTCCAGGGCATGGAATCGCGCATCACCCTGAACGGGTACTACGACAGCTCCGACAAGGTGCTGGACGAGATGGTGAAGGACAGCGTCGTGATGGGCAACCTGCCCGAAGGCACCACGCTCGAGACCATGCGTGAGAAGGGCTACGTGCGCTTCAAGGACTGGGGCATGTCGCCGATGGCGATCGGCCAGTCGTCCGACATCAAGGACGACGAGACGCACGCACCGTTCCGTTGGCACGTCGAGAAGAAGATGCCGTTCCCGACGTTGACCCGGCGCGCGCAGTTCTACATCGACCACGACTGGTTCATGGAGGCGGGTGAAGAGTTCCCCATCCACAAGGACACGCCCGCGCAGGGCGGCGACTACCCGTTCCACCTGACCAGCGGCCACCCGCGCTGGTCGATCCACTCGATGAACATGACCAACCGCATCATGCTGAACGCGCACCGCGGTCACCCGTTCTGCTACATCAACACGACGGACGCGGAGCAGCGCGGCCTGACGGACGACGAAGAGGTCGAGCTGTACAACGACATGGGGACAATGAAGGTGGCGCTCCGCGTGGCGCCCTCCGTCCGGCCGGGCCAGCTCATCATCTACAACGGCTTCGAGCCATACCAATTCGACAAATGGCAGGACCCGGCCAACGTGGAGCCGGGCATGGTGAAGTGGCTCGCCTTCGCGGGCGGCTACGGTCACCTGCGATACCGCGGCATCCACTGGCAGCCCGTGCCGATTGACCGGGCGATCAGGCTTGATGTGAGGAAGATCGGCGTAACGTCGGGAAAGGAGACTGTGTGAGCATGCGCGCGAAGAGGGTCACAAATGCGACCGCACTGCTCGACCCCAACGCAAAGGGTTGGGAGAAGATCGACCGCGAGGTGGTGGAACTGGCAGGCATGCCGGTCCATCTCCAGACGTCGCGATACGTGCGGACGGTCTGGGCGGACAAGCTCGTCGGAAAGGTGCGGGCCGTTTCCGTGCGCGCCGCACACGACGGCGAGCGACTGGCAATCCGCCTCGAGTGGAACGACGACACAGAGAACAAGGAGTTCGCGGAGCGCCAGTTCCCGGACGCCGCCGCCGTGGTCTTTCCGACCAACGGCGACGCACCCCTGGTGACGCTGGGCGCGCCGGACGCGAAGGTCAACGCCTGGTACTGGCGGGCGGACCTCGAAGAAGGCGAGAACCTCGTGGCGCAGGGACTGGGCACCGACACGCCCACCAAGGACACCCCGATCGCGGGGCGCGGCGTCTGGAACGACAGCCGCTGGTCCGTGGTGGTCAGCCGCGAGCTGAAGGCCAAAGGTGCCGACAACGTGAAGCTCGCGCCCGGCAAGACCGTGAAGACGGGCTTCACCGTGTGGGAAGGCAGCAACCGCGAACGTGGCGACCTGCGATCGTACTCACGCCAGTGGCGTGAACTCGCGCTAGAGCCGTAGGAGGAGACGAGCCATGCCGAAAAATGGAAAGGCCCCAGCCGGCAAGGCGGCCGGAAAGGCATCGGACGGACACGCGTCGTCCGCAAAGGCACTCGCCGCGAGGGCGGCCGTCACACACCGGCCGGAAAACCAGGTCGCGATGGTCTTCGACCTCAACAAGTGCATCGGTTGTCAGACCTGCTCCGTCGCCTGCAAGACGCTCTGGACGCGCGACGAGGGCACCGACTACCAGTGGTGGATGACCGTCAACACCCAGCCCGGACGCGGCGCCCCCAAGGACTACGAGCAGATGGGCGGCGGCTATCGCGACGGCGTGCCGCAAGAAGGCATCCTGCCCACGCGCGAGGAGTTCGGCGGCGGCTGGGACTTCAACTACGACGAAGTCTTCTACCAGGGCAAGGGCAACACCGTGCACCTGCAGCCCCTCGGCAAGAAGCCGACGTGGGGGCCGAACTGGGACGAGGACCAAGGCGCGGGCGAATACCCCAACGCCTATTACTTCTACATGCCGCGGCTGTGCAACCATTGCACGCGGCCGTCGTGCCTCGAAGCGTGTCCCCGCTCGGCGATGTACAAGCGCCCGCAGGACGGCGTCGTGCTGCGCGACGAGGAGAACTGCCGCGGCCTGCAGTTCTGCGCCGAGGCGTGCCCGTACAAGAAGATCTACTTCAACTACGTGAAGAAGGTCAGCCAGCACTGCATCATGTGCTTCCCGCGCCTGGAAGAGGGCGTCGCACCGGCGTGCGCCCGCCAGTGCCCGGGACGGCTCGTGTTCGTCGGCCACCTGAACGACGTCGAGCGGCCGATCCACAAGCTGGTGTACGACTGGGAAGTGGCGCTGCCACTGCACCCGGAGTACGGCACCGAGCCCAACATCTTCTACATCCCACCGATGAGCCCGTACCGGCTCAAGGAGGATGGGAGCCTGGACACCGAGACGCCACGCATCCCGATGGAGTACCTCGAGCGGCTGTTCGGCCCGCGCGTGCACAAGGCCATGAACACCATGCAGAGTGAACTCGCGAAGGTGCGGAGCGGCGGAAAGTCCGAACTGCTGGATACGCTCATCGTGTACCGCTGGCACACATTGTTCGAGCCATTCTCGCGCGACCCAGTGGAGGTGGGCGGGCCCAAAGCAACCGGAAAGCGTTAACGACAATTTGGTTTGAGGCCGGGGTCTGAAACCCAGCCGGCGTCCATACAGGCGAAGAGATGAGCGAGTGGTCCCGCCCCGAACGGCGGTGCCAGCGGACGCCAGTACAGGACGACGGCTGGGTTTCTAATATTTTCAGCAGGTGACGGATGACGACACGCGTCAACCGCAGGACATTCCTCAAGGGCAGCGGCGCGGTCGTGACCGCGATGGGGCTCAGCCGCCTGCTGCCGCTGCCCGGCTTCGATCACGCCGCTACCGTCGCCGCGCGCACTTATTCGTCCTTCGAAGACCTCTATCGCCAGAAGTGGACGTGGGACAAGGTCACCTGGGGCACGCACCTCGTCGATTGCTACCCCGGCTCGTGCTCGTGGCGCGTCTACACCAAGGACGGCGTCGTCTTCCGCGAGGAGCAGGCCGCGCGCTATCCGCAGGTCGAAAAAGGCGTGCCGGACATGAACCCGCGCGGCTGCCAGAAGGGCGGCTGCTTCAGCGAGGTCATGTACGGCTCCGAGCGCATCACCTACCCCATGCGCCGCACCGGCGAGCGCGGCGAGGGCAAGTGGGAGCGCATTACCTGGGACGAGGCGCTGACGGATGTCGCGGACAGCATGATCGACGCGGTCCAGAGCCACGGGCCGGAGTCGATCATCCACGAGTACGGCACGGGCGAGGGCGGCACGGTGCACGGCGCGATCCCCAGCTGGCGGCTGACGCGCCTGCTCGGCGGCACAGTGTTCGACAGCAACGCGCTGACGTCGGACTTCAACGTCGGACTCTACGAGACCTTCGGCAAGTTCCAGTTCGCCAGCTCGATCGACGACTGGTACCACGCCGATCTCATCCTGCTCTGGCACATGAACCCGCTGTACACGCGCATCCCGTCGGCGCACTACATCATGGAAGCGCGTTACAACGGCACGAAGGTCGTCTCGATCGCGCCCGACTACAACGCGTCGACGATCCACGCCGACCTCTACGTGCCGGTGCAGATGGGCACCGACGCCGCGCTGGGGCTGGCGATCGCGAAGATTATCATCGATGACGGTTCATACAACGCCGCGTTCGTGAAGGAGCAGACTGACCTGCCGCTGCTCGTGCGGATGGACACGAACCGGTACCTCCGCCAGCCCGACGTCGACGGCAAGGGGCGCGAAGATCAGCTCTACTTCTGGGACACCGCGAAGGGCGCACTTGCGCGCGCGTCACGCAAGACGCTGCGGCTGGGAGACATCGACCCCGCGCTCGAGGGCACATTCGACGTTACCCTCGCCGACGGCTCGACCGTCAAGGTGCGGCCGGTGTTCGCGGCGCTGCGCGAGCACCTCCAGGACTACACGCCGGAGCGCGCAGCGCAGATCACCGGCGCATCGCCCAGCACGATCCGGCGGCTCGCAGGCATGGTGGCGGCGGCGAAACGCGTGCACATCCTGCAGGGCTTCAACACGCCGAAGTACTACCACGGCGACCTGATGGAGCGGTCGATGGCGCTCGTGCTGGCGCTGACCGGCAACTTCGGCCGCCAGGGCACGGGGCTGCGCGGCCACAACAGCAGCCAGCTCGTCATGGCCACCGTCATCAAGGGGAAGCCCGGGCTCGAAGGCTTCATGGAGATGGCCCAGAACCAGTTGGACATCGAGGACGAAGCGATCAAGGACGACCCGGACCTGTCGCCGGAGATGCTGGCGATCGCCGTCGAGCGTGCGGAGGCGCGCGACAGCGCGCTGACGCCGCTGCCGATGAGCAACATGCTCGTGCCGCCACACTTCTTCTGGTACTGGCACGCCGGCTACAAGGACGTCTGGAACAACCGCGCCTGGGGCGACACGGGCATGAAGCGGACGTTCGACGAGTACTTCAACGAGGCTATCGACAAGGGCTGGTGGGACAAGCTGATTCAGCCGGCGGAAGATCAGACGCCGCAGGTCTTCTTCGGCTCCTGCGGCAACACCCTGCGGCGCACGCGCGGCGGCGCCAAGCTGCTGCTTGAGAACGCCTGGCCGAACTTCAAGAAGGTCATCACCATCGACTACCGCATGAGCGCGACGGCGCGCCAGTCCGACATCTTCCTGCCGGGGGCGGCCTTCTACGAGAAGACCGACTTCCGCTTCCCGACGGCGCACCTCAACTTCCTCGTCTTCACGGACAAGGCCGTCGAACCGCCCGGCGAGGCGAAGCCGGAATGGGAGATCAACTGGCTGCTCGCGCAGAAGATCGAAGAGCGCGCGAAGGCCCGCGGGATCGCCGACGCCTACAAGGACCGGCGCGGGCGCACGTTCCACTTCGACGGTCTGCTCAAGCGCTTCTCCATGGGCGGCAAGATCGGCCCGAACGACCAGGACAAGATCGCCGAGGACATGATCGACGACACCGTGCGCGCCGGAGCGCTGCCCGAGAAGACGACGCTGGCCACCTTCCGCAAGAAGGGCATCGTCCGTTTCACGCACATCGGCGTCGACGCCGTCGGACAGAACCAGGCGACCGACATCAAGCCGGACAAGACGGTCAACCCGCTGAGCTGGCACGTCGAAGACAAGCTGCCGTACCCCAGCTACGCGCGCCGCATCCAGTTCTACATCGACCACGAATGGTTCCTGGAGGCGGGTGAGGCGCTGCCCACGCACAAGCCGACCCCCAAGATGGGCGGCGACTTCCCGTTGGTGATGACCAGCGGCCACCAGCGCTGGTCTATCCACTCGATGTGGGTTTTCAACAAGGTGCTCTCGCGCACCCACCGCGGCCATCCGACGATCTGCATGAACCCGGCTGACATGAAGGCCCGCGGCATCGCCGACGACGAAGAAGTCCACGTGCGCAACGACTTCTCGTCGTTCAACGTCCGCACGCGCGCGACACCATCGTGCCGGCCGGGGCAGGTGATCGTCTACCACGCCTGGGAGCCGTCCCAGTTCCCCGGAGGCAAGTCGTACGACATCGCGATCCCCGGCCTGATCAAGTGGCTCCATCTCGCCGGCGGGTACGGGCACCTGCGGTACTACCGCTGGAACTGGGTACCGCAACAGGTGGATCGGGCTGTGTCGGTGGAAGTGGAGAAGGTGGGATGAAGCTCAACCTCGTCGCGATCCAGGCGAAGCCCGTGATGTCCGACTACGCGAACGCCGAGGCGTTCTACAACAAGATGGCGGAGCTGATGGCGCGTGCCGCGAAGTGCGCTGACTTCTCGCTTCCCACCCTGGTCGTCTTCCCGGAGGGCATCGGCCTGCCGCTGGCGTTCGTGCCGCAGACGTACAACCAGATCGGCGACGCCAAGACGATCCTCCAGGTCGCGCTGCGCGCGCTCCCGCGCAACCTGCCGCGCTTCTCTCGCGCCCTGCTGAAGTTCCGCACGTCGCTCTTCCGTACGATCTTCCTCGAGACGGCCCTGGAGTCGGAGGACATCTATACGACGACGTTCTCGACGCTCGCGCGCGAATACGGCGTCTACATCTGCGCCGGCTGCATCTACCTGCCGCACATCGAAGACGAAGCGGTGAAGGGGCGCCACGTCGTGAGCCGCGCCGTGTACAACCAGTCGTATCTCTTCAACCCGAACGGGATCTGCCTGCGCCGCACGCCGAAGATCAACCTGGCGCCCCCGACGGAGCCACGGTTCGGGTTCAGCCCGGGCAACCGCGCCGACATCATGCCCGTCGATACGAAGATCGGCCGCCTCGGCACGCTGGTCTGCTACGACGCCTTCCACCGCAGCCTGATCGAGCGCATGGACGCCATGGGCGTCGAGACGCTGATCAATCCCTCGCACAACGAGCGCCGCTGGGACGTACCGGCGGGCTTCGACAAGTCGATCACCGTGGGCGAGGCGTGGGTGCGCCACGGGCTGCCAACCATGATCCAGGGCCGCGAGCACCTCAAGTACGGCGTCACGGCGATGCTCGTCGGCCCCGTGTTCGACGTGCGGTCGCACGGACAGTCGCGGATCTGCAAGAACCTCGGCCCCGCCGACTCCGACCCGCGCAAGGCAATCATCGCGGAGGCATCGGTCGACGAAGAGGACGTCATCTGCGCGACGGTCGACGTCGCGGGCGAGGGCGGCGTCAGCCCGAATGGTCGCCTCGCGGAGATCCCCGACATCTCCGAACGCATGAGCAAGGAGCCGCGCTATGGCGGTGCTTGACGCCGCGCGCTGGCTGACGTCGCGACCCGGCTCCCAGGAGCTCACGCAGCCGCGCGCGCTCGGCGCACGCAACCACGTCGCGTTGTGGGCGGCGTTGTCGATGAGCCTGCTCGTCTTCGTGCCCGGCGCGTACCTTGTACCGGCGCTCCGGCTGCGCGACGCCATCGCCGTAAGCATCGCCGGCAGCCTTGCCGGCGCCGCGATGCTCGGCGCGGTCGCCGGCCTCGCGGCGAAGCACCACCGCAACAGCGTCGGCCTGCTGGCGTCGACGCTCGGCGTGCCTGCCGGCCCGATCGTGGCGGCGTTCTTGCTGTTGCGCCACGTGGTCTGGGCCATATTCACGCTGGCGTTCGCCGCGAACGTCGCGTCGCACGTGCCCGGCCTCCGCGGATCCGCCGCGACGTGGGGCATCGCGTTCGGCGCGCTCGCGCTCGCGCTGGCGTTGCTGCCGTCGCGCCTGTTCGTCGAACGGTGGATCGGCTGGTTCTCGGTATGGGTGGGTGTGGTGCTCGTCGCGCTTGTCACGCTCACCGGCATCACCACCTACGGCATCCCCGTCTTGCACGACGCCGACGGCCTCGGCGGCTGGCCGACGCGCGCGCAGGGCTTCGACCTGATCGCCGCGATGCCGCTGCTCTGGCTCCCCGTCGTCGCGGACTACGCGTACGACGCGCGCTCGCGGCGCGCCGCCGGCGTGGGCACCTTCGCCGGCTCCGGCCTGATGACGGCATGGTACGCCACCGTCGGCGTCCTCTGGGTGTTCACGGTGAGCGCTCCCGACGTCGCCGGCTTCATGAGCGCGCTGCCGATCGGCGCGGCCGCCATCCTCATCGTCATCGCGCTCCAGGCCAACGCCGTTGCCGCGAACCTCTACGCCGCATCGATGGCGGGCGGGCGGTTCGGATACCGCTGGTTCCGCCCGGCACTGATCGCGGCCGGCATCCTCGCCGGCGCCGTCGTCGCACGCACCGACGCGTTGGGCGTCGAGGATGCCGCCCTGCTGCTGGCGTCGATCTTCTTGCCGCTCTTCGCGGTGGTGCTGGCCCGCGCGATCGTCCCAGCGGCTCCGTCGGCGCTCTCGTGGCTCGCCTGGGCAGCCGGCGTGCTCGCGTACGGCTGGATCGATCCCAGCGGCGTCTCCGCGTGGCGCGCCACGATGGAGTTCATCTTCAGCACGGTGCTGCACGCGCCGTTCCCGCTCGGCGGCGACCTGACGCAGCTGCCGGCGACCGCCGTTTCGTTCGCCGTGGCGGCCGGCCTCTACCTCGCAACCGCGTGGCCCGTGCAGCGGCTGAGGAGGGTGTGATGGCAGAACGTGCGCCGACGCCGCAACGTCAGCTGGCGATGGTCTTCGACCTGAACAAGTGCCTCGGCTGCCAGACCTGCTCGATCGCGTGCAAGACGCTCTGGACGGACCAGGAAGGCATGGAGCACATGTGGTGGAACGTGGTGAACACGCTCCCCGGTGCGGGCTCGCCGCGGAACTGGATGCAGATCGCCGGCGGGTTCGACCAGGACGGCAAGTCGCGGCCGAGCCAGCTGCCGACGAGCGAAGACTTCGGCGTCGCCTGGGACTACAACTACGACGAAGTCTGGAACGGCGGCCCCAATACCGTGCTGACCAAGGACCGCGAGACGAACTGGGGCATGAACTGGGACGAAGACCAGGGCGAAGGCGAGTGGCCGAACAACTACTTCTTCTACCTGCCGCGCATCTGCATGCACTGCACGCGCCCCGCCTGTCTGGAAGCATGCCCTCGCACCGCGATCTACAAGCGCGAGGACAACGGCACGGTGCTGCTGGACGAGGAGCGGTGCCACGGCTACCGCTTCTGCGCCGAGGCGTGCCCCTACAAGCGCATCTATTTCAACCCGAAGCGCCGCCTGTCGCAGAAGTGCGTGCTCTGTTTCGCACGCGTCGAACAAGGCGTCGCGCCCGCGTGCATGCGCCAGTGCCCTGGCCGCATCCGCTTCTTCGGCTACCTCGATGACGAGAAGAGCGCGGTCTACAAGCTGGTCAAGAAGTGGAAGGTCGCGATCCGCCTGCACCCGGAGTTCGGCACGGAGCCGAACCTGTACTACGTGCCGCCGCTTGCGCCGCCGCGTCTCCTGCCGAACGGCGACGTCGACGAAGCCAACCCCCGCATCCCGAAGGACTACATGGAGTGGCTGTTCGGCAGCGCCGTGTGGCCCGCGCTGGACACGCTGAAGGCCGAGATCGAGAAGCGGCAGAAGGGTGAGCCGTCCGAGTTGATGGACACGCTCATCGCTTTCGAGCACAAGGACATGTTCGGCGGGTTCTCGAAGGATCCGGGCACGCTGGACCGCAAGCCCCGTCACGTCGATACGGGCCAGCTGTTCTCACCAGGGACGCAACCAACGTAGCGAGGCTGACGATGCGACAGTATGTCCTGCACCGAATGCTCCTCAACGTCCCGGTCATCCTGATCGTCGTGACGCTGGTGTTCTTCGCGAGTCACATCCGCCCTGACTTCGCCGAGCAGCGCGCCGCCCAGGGGCAGTCGAGCACCAAGGATTACGACCAGGCCATCCAGGCGATCCGCCACCAGCTCGGGACCGATAAGCCGCTCTGGCAGCAGTACGTCAACTACATGGGCGAGGTCGGGCGCGGCGACTTCGGCACGTCCTTCATCACGGGCCACTCGGTGACCTCCGAGCTGAAGAGCCGTCTCCCCGCTTCGATGGAGCTCGGCGCGCTGCAGATACTGATCGCGCTGGCCATCGCGCTCCCCATCGGCGTGCTCTCGGCGATCCGCCAGGACACCTGGCTGGACTACCTGCTGCGCGTCGTCACGGTCCTCGGCGTCGCCGTGCCTTCCTTCTATCTCGGCACGCTGATGCTGCTCTTTGCCACGAAACTGGTCGGCTGGACGCCGCCGCTGGTACCGACCGCCTATCGCGAGCTCTGGCAGAACCCCGTCGAGAACCTGAAGATGATGTTCCTGCCCGCGCTCGCCGGCGGCTTTGCCGAGGCGGCGGTGATCATGCGGCTGCTGCGCTCCGAACTGCTGGAGGTGCTGCGGCAGGACTACGTGCGCACGGCGTGGGCCAAGGGCCTGCGTGAGCGCGCCGTCGTCATGAGGCACGCGCTCCGCAACGCGATGGCGCCCGTGATCACGATCCTCGGCCTGCTGATTGGCATCCTGTTCGGCGGCAACGTGGTGCTGGAGAGCCTGTTCTCGATCCCGGGAGCGGGCCAGTTCATCGTCATCTCGCTGAACCAGAACGATTTTCCGGTGGTACAGGGCGTCGTGCTGATCATCGCGGTCGCGCTGGTGATGACGAACCTGGTCGTGGATCTCGCGTACGCGTGGCTCGATCCGCGCATCCGCTATTCGTGAGGTGATGAGAACATGCTGGTGCGACCGTGGCCCGTGAAGTAGCCGCAATAGGCAGCATCGCCGAGATCGCGCAGGCGCCAATCGCGGAGCGTCCGCCGCGCTTGAGGCAGGCCGCGCGGCTCGCACGCCGCAAGCCGCTCGGTGCGTTCGGCATGGCGATCATCGTCGTCCTGTGCGCGCTCGCGCTGGCGACGCCGGTGTTCGCCCGGTACGACCCGGCGCAGTCGTTCGACCGGCGCAACCCCCAGTACGATCCCAATTCGACGGAACTCTACCGGACGGACCGCAACGAGTTCGTCCTCGACGCAAAAACCGCGCCCAGCATGAAACACTGGCTCGGCACCGACGACGCCGGCCGCGACATCTGGGCGCGCATCGCCTGGGGCACGCGCCGCACGCTCGGGATCGCCGTCGCCTCGCTCGCGATCGCCGTCGTCGCCGGCACGCTCATGGGCGTGATATCAGGCTACTTCGGCGGCATTGTCGACACGCTTGTGCAGCGCCTGCTCGACTCCATGCAGGCGTTCCCACCACTCCTGCTCTTACTGCTGATCGCCAGTGCGTTCCAGCTCACGATGCGCAACCTGATCTTCGCGCTCGGCTTCGTCGGCATCACGCAGGTCTCGCGGCTCGTGCGCGGCAAGGTCCTCACCCTGCGGGAACTGCCGTTCATCGAGGCCGGACGCGTGATCGGCGCATCCGACATGCGGCTGATGCTGCGACACATCCTTCCGAACACGATGGGCCCGGTCATCGTCGTATTCACGATGGGCCTCGGCAACGTGATCATCGCCGAGGCCAGCCTGTCGTTCCTCGGCCTGACGCACGGCATCTCGTGGGGACAGATGCTGAATTCCGGCCGCAACTTCATCAACTCCTCACCGTGGCAGGCGGTGTTCAGCGGACTTGCCATCACGATGGCGGTCCTCGCGTTCAACCTTGTGGGCGACGCTCTGCGGGACATCCTGGACCCGCGGCTGCGCGTGTAGGCATCGGCCCCGGCGGAGGGACGCCGGCAGGCAGAGGGAGGAAGCGATGGGACGGGACAACTACTGGCGCAAGATGCAGGAAGCGCGCATCACCCGGCGCAAGGTGCTGCGAGGCGGCGCCGCGATCGGCGCCGGCATCGCCGGCATCGCGATCGTCGGTTGCAGCGACAGCGGCAAGGGCGGCACGCAGACCAGCACCGGCACGTCGTCACCGGGTGCCCAGCCGACGGTCGCGCAGTCGACGGCGGCGAAGACGAAGGGCGGCATCTTCCGCTCGTTCGCTTTCGACCCGCTGTCCATCGACACCTTCGATCCGCACCAGACGCAGTTCGGCCCGATGTACAACATGCATTCGGCCGTATTCAGCAAGGTGCTGCAGTACGACGACGATGCCAACCAGGTGATGAGCCCGGACCTGGCGGACGGCATGCCGGAGCAGCCGGACAAGCTCACCTACATCATCAAGATCCGCAGGGGCGCGAAGTTCCACGACAGCGGCCGCGCGCGCAGCAACTTCCCGAACGTCGCCGGCCGCGAGCTCACCGCGGAAGACGTCAAGTACAGCATCGAGCGGCAGATCAACCCGAACAGCCCGCAACGCGCGCTCTTCTACCGCGCCGGGCAGTGGAAGACCATCGACAAGCTGGAACTGGTCGACACGTATACGCTGCGCATCACGACGAAGTCGCCGACGGCGCCCTTCCTCCACTATCTCGCCGACCGCAACGCGCACATCATCGCGAAGGAACTCGTCGACGCGAACGACACCATGAACTCCGACAAGACCATGGTGGGTACTGGCCCGTTCCAGCTCGACGATTTCAAGGCCATCGAAGTCGTCAAGGCGCGACGCAACCCGGCCTGGTTCGCCGCCGACGACAACCCCCGCGGTATCGGCACGGGCCGGCCGTTCCTCGACGGCTACGACGCGCTGTGGACGCCGCAGAGCGACTCCACGCAGGAGGCGGCGCTGAACAGCAAGCAGGTCGACTCGACTGGCTTCGCCGACGACTCCACCACGCAGCGCGTGGCAAAGAACGCCGGCATGGTGTTCAGCGAGATGGGCACCGCGGGATTCCTGAATACCCGCCTCTGGATGTCCGAGAAATCGCCGTTCAAGGACTTCCGCCTCCGCAAGGCGATGCACCTCGCCGTGGACCGCGAGCGCATCGGCCAGCAGATGTACCCGGGCGCGCCGGGCCTCAAGAGCTTCCTGGTCGTCGGCCCGGTCTCCTATCCGATCAAGGCGTGGGCGATCCCGCAGGCGCAACTGGAGCAGAAGCCCGGCTACCGGTCCGACAAGGCGGGCCGCGACGAAGACATCGCTGAGGCGAAGAAGCTCTGGGCGGCCGGGAACGGCCCGTCCTCGACGAAGATGATCTTCGCCGGCATCCCCGCATATATCCCCGAGAAGGCGATGCC
Organism: Dehalococcoidia bacterium; assembly: GCA_041494685.1. Lineage (GTDB taxonomy): Bacteria > Chloroflexota > Dehalococcoidia > DSTF01 > JACRBR01 > JBGQBE01. Next base: position 41,967 of record JBGQBE010000016.1, read on the forward strand.
GGAGATGAAGCGGCAGCTGCAGGAAGTACTGGGGCTCACGATCGAAGAGACGGTGGATCCCACCGGCTACAACGGACTGGCGCAGGCGTTCCTGCACGACGCTGCGGACGAGACTGACGGCGTGTTCCCTTCGAGCTGGGGCTTCGACAACGGCTGGATCGACCTGGATGATTGGCTGTACCCATACTTCCACACCGGCGGCACCAAGAACTCCTTCCTGCTCTCCGATCCGGCCCTCGACGCCAAGCTCGACGCCCAGCGCGCGGAGTTCGACACGAAGAACCGGCAGGCGTTGGGGTACGACCTGCAGAACTATCTGCTCGAGAGCGTCCTCGCGCGGCTCGATTACTGTTCGCCGGTGACGCGCGGCGTCTCGTGGTCATACGTCAAGAATACGTTCGAGGCCACATGGTTCGGGTCCAACTTCCTGTTTGCGAACGTGTGGATCGATCAGGGCGACCCCAATTACTCGGGTCGACCGGCGTAGGGAGGGAGCGCACCGGCGGCGACGCCAACGCATCCCGCGCGTCATGGAGTAGTGCCGTTGAACAGGGAGGATTCGAGACAGAGCGACACGGGGCGGTCCGGGTCCGCACTCGCGGACCACGACCTTCCGATTAACCGCGCATTGCGCCAGCTCCGCCGCATGACGATGGTCGTGCCGTTGCTGTTCATCGCGGTGCTGGAGGTCGCCGTTCACCTGGTGATCGGCGACCGGATCCCGCGTGTGACCGCGGTGCTGCTGATCTTCGTCCTCGTTGCCGGCGGCTCGGCCGTGTTCTCGCTGCTCGTCTTCCACTTCCTGAAGCGCATCCAGGATCGCCTCATCCAACGGAACCGCCAGATTGCCGCCGTCCACAGCGCCGGCCTGTCGCTGGCGTCCGAGATGACGCTCGAACCCCTGTTGCGCAAGTTCGTCGGCCTGGCGTGCGAGATCACCAACGCGAAGTACGGGGCACTCGGCATCACCGGCGCCGATGGGCGACTGGAGCGCCTGATCACCTCCGGCCTCAGCGATGACGAACGCACCAACATCGGCCCAACTCCGGACGGACACGGGCTCCTCGGTCTGATGATCGGCGAGGGCGCCACCCTCCGGATGAAGGATCTCACGCAGGATCCGCGCTCTGTGGGCTTCCCGCCCCACCACCCGTCCATGCGCACGCTCCTCGGGGTGCCGGTCGTATACAAGGACAACATCGTCGGCCACCTGTACCTGGGCGATAAGCAGGGCGCGGACGAATTCAGCCGCGAAGACGAGGAGATGGTGCAACTGTTCGCCGCGCAGGCGGCGGTGTCGATCGAGGCAGCCCGCCTGCTGGAGCGGTCGCAAGACCTCGCCATCCTGGAGGAGCGCGAGCGGATCGGCATGGATCTGCATGACGGCGTGATCCAGACGCTGTACGGCGTCGGACTGAACCTGGAAGACTGCGCCGCGTCCGTGGCCACCGAACCGGACGCCGTGGCGGATCGGCTCGACAAGACGGTCAACGACCTCAATCAGGTCATCAAGAACATCCGCGGCTACATCTTCCATCTGCGGCCTGCGGAGTATGGCGCCGGCACGCTGACCGATGCGCTGCGTGACCTCGCGGAAGAGGTGCACGTGAACTCGCTCATCGACGTGGAGGTCGACACGGATGACGTCGACACGTCGCAGCTGCCCAAGCCCGTGGCCGAGAACCTCTTCCACATCGCGCAGGAGGCGCTGGCCAACGTGTCGAAGCACTCCCGCGCGACGCGAGCCTGGATCCGGCTGCGCTCAGACGGCAACATCCTCGCGCTGGCGATCCGCGACAACGGCCGTGGCTTCGAACCCGCGTCGTCGGCCGGCGTCGGGCATCGCGGACTCGGCAACATCGCCGACCGCGCCCGGGCCATCGGCGGCGCCCTGGAAATGACGAGCACAACCGGCATCGGCACGACCATTTGTGTCGATGTTCCGCTTGAGCGGGAGCAGTCCCATGTCTGACCAGATCCGCGTCCTGATCGTCGATGAGCACGAGATCGTCCGCGAGGGCTTGCGGGCCGTACTGGGGCGCCGGCCGGGCTTCTGCGTGGTCGGCGAGGCCTCCTCCATCGCCGACGCCGTCGAAGAGGTCACCCGCACCACTCCCGATGTCGTCCTGATGGATGTGCATCTCGGAGATGCGTCCGGTGTCGACGCCTGCCGCTCCATCCACGAGCACTCACCGCAGGTCAAGATCATCATGCTCACCCCCCACGCGGATGACGATCTGGTCATGGACTCGATCCTTGCCGGCGCGTCCGGCTTCATCCTCCAGCGCGTGAGCGGTGACGCGCTCCTGGACGCCATCGCCAGCGTTGCCGCGGGCGGCTTCCTGCTGGACCCCGTCGTCACGTCGCACGTGCTCGACCGGCTCCGCGCGGTCGGCACCCGGCGAGAAGATCAAATGGATCCCCTGTCGTCACAGGAACGGCGCGTACTGGCGCTGATCGCGGAAGGGAAGACAAATCGGGAGATCGCCGCCGCGATCGGCCTGAGCGAGAAGACGGTCAAGAACTACGTCAGCAGCATCCTCAACAAGCTCAGAATGCACCGCCGGTCGGAGGCCGCGGCGTTCGTCGCGCGACAGACAGCTCGCGACGAGTGACCGCCGCTGGCTGGCCATCGCGGCGGCGTAGGCAGCCGTGCCGTCACCTCGCCCGCTCGTCTGCTGCCTCCCGTCTGTTGTCGCCGGCCCTTTGCTGTTTGCCGTTTGCTGTTTGCTGTCAGCAATCTGCGGTCTGCCGTCCGCTGCCTGCCGTCTATGCTCCGGTCAGATGGGATCGAGCAGCCGGATCCGGTAGACGCAGTTCTGCGCGCCCGTCGCCACCGACTCGACGAGCGACACTTCCGCGCGCCGGCGGGCGTGCCGCTCGATCAGCAACCGGACCCACGTCTCGCCGCACAGGCACAGCTTCGGATCGAGGCGTATCACCTGCTGCCGGACGTGCGGACACACGCACTCGCCCTCGTGCAACTCCGTCCACAGCAACTCGTCGTCACCGGCGGATTCGACACGCACGCGGCTCGGACCGGAGATCTTCATCCGTTCGAGAAACGTGTCGAAGTCAAGGTCCGGCGGGATATCGGCGAGTGCGACGAACGCATGCACGCAAGCCTCTGCCTGCGTGTCCATCACGCGCCGCAGCGGCTCACCCTCCAGCCCGTAGATGCCCTCGTACAGCCCGCCGACGAGGTCGTCGCGGAAGGTCCGCATGAGCTGCTCCACCCAGTCGCCGCCGCCGCTCGCGCTCATGGCGTCGCCGCCGTGTGTGATGGCTCGCGCATCAAGATCCCTCCCGGCATCATGTGCCAGACCCGCGTGACCTCCGGCAGGACGCTTGCGATATCGTCCTCGGTGCAGGCCGCCGGGCGCGCGACCTCAAACTGCGCCTTCGCTTGCTGGTTCGCCGCCTGGATCCCGTCGCTCAACGCCGTTGACAGCAGCGTGCGGTCGCAACTGCCGCCGCCGCCCGGCTGCGCCCAGACGACCACCCCGACGGCCACCGCCACCACCAGCGCGACGGCGCCAATGGCGGGTGCCAGCCACTTCGTCATGCCGCCTCCAATCTCTGCGTAAGGCTACGGCTCGACGCCGAATCCCCGGTAGGTACACTCGGCCCCATCGGTGGTGACACTTGGGGTCGCGCACGGCGCCGCCTGGCACGCGAGCCTCTCCGGCGTCGCCTGTCAACATCGTATCCCGGCCGTTCGGCCCTCCCGCCACGGCCCTGTTCCGCTGACAATACCGGAGATGTCAACCGACGAGGCAAGGGTCGTGGTGCCCGCCGTCCGGCGCTCACCGGTGCGCGCACTCCGCCACCGCGACTACTCCCTGATGTGGCTCGGCATCCTCTTCGGCAGCGCCCTCGTCCCCATGCAGTTCGTCACACAGATCCTCTTCCTCTCCGAGCACAGCGGCGAAAGTTCACGCCTCGTGCTCTCCGGCCTCCTTGGCGCCGCGCGCGGTGCCGCCATGCTCACGTTCAGCCTGTTCGGCGGCGCGCTCGCCGATCGCTTCGACCGCCGCCGTCTGCTCATGGTGTCGCAGTCGCTCGGCCTCCTGACCGGCGCCGCCATCGCGGCCGTCATGCTCACGACGCCAGGCGGCCAGACGCTTACGCTCTCGCTGTTCATCGCGCTCATCTTCGTGGGCGCGGGGCTCGGTTCGATCGACAGCCCGACCCGCCTCTCGATGGTCCCGGAGCTCGTCGGGCGCGAGGACCTCCCCAACGCCATCGCGCTCGACGCCGTCGCGTTCCAGCTCGGGTTTCCGCTGGGCCTGCCGCTCACCGGCGTGCTCATCGACCACATCGGGTTCGGATGGACCTACGTGGTCACGCTGGGTGCCTACGCGTCGCTCATCATCACCGTGGCGCTCATGAAGTACCGGCCCCCGCGCCGGACGGGCTACCTCCGCGCGTCGCTGCTCGCCGATATCCGCTTCGGGGTCTCGTACGCCCGCAACCGACCCGCGGTGCTGTGGATCATCGCCATCTCCTTCGCGATCAGCGGCCTGGGGCTGCCCGTAGTGGCGAATCTCGGGCCCGTCTGGACGAGTCGCGTGCTCGGGCTCTCCCCCACCGGCGTCGGCCTTCTCGCCATGACGTGGGGCGTCGGCTCCATGGTGGCCTCGCTCGTCATGACCAACGTCGGGCACTTCAAGGCCAAGGGATATCTCGTGATCTGCGCGGCCGCCGGGTTCGCCGCGTGCGTCGTGCTGTTCGGCTACTCGCGGATCATCCCGCTCAGCGCCGTCATCAACCTTGGCCTCGGCAGCATGCTCACGGTCTCAGGCGTCGCATCGACGTCGCTCGTGCAGCGCATGGTCCACAACGATGTCCAGGGCCGCGTGATGAGCCTGTTCATGATGAGCCAGGGAGTCTCTCAACTGCTGACCTTGCCGATCGGCGGCTTTGCCCAATGGGCGACGCTCCAACTCACGATGCCGCTCATGGGCTGGATCAGCCTGGCGACGGTCGCGGTCATAGCGCTGACGCAACCGGCGCTCCGCAACGCCGGACGCCAGGGCCCGGCGGCCGACCCGTGACGCCGGCCGCGACGGACGGCGAATCCGCACTCGATACACGCTCATCCCCTGCTGGCTGCCACCGCCACCCTCGGGCCATAAGACCCCACGACTCCGGGCCGATCGACACCAGAACGGCCCCTCCGGACGGTCTACAGTTGCGGTGCGAGTGTAGGGCCGGTCAGCCGTGGGGCTGATCGCAGCGAAGTGAGGCCGCCGCAAGTGCCAGAAGCATCCCAGTCCGCCACGGGCCATGCCGGGGCTGCCGCACGCAGCGGCGGCCCGGGAATCCGATCCCTGTCGGCGGCGATCGGCGGCCTCGTACTGTCGTCCGTGCTGCTGCTCGCCTGCGGTACATCGAGCAACACGCACGGGCAAGACGTCCGTCACGTCACCGTACCGGCGGCCCTGCTGGCCGGCGATGTTGGAGATCCGCGATGCGATGACGTCCAGCACTTCTGCATCGTCCGCACGCAGGGCAGCGAGTTCATCGCCCTGTACGCCTACGACACGAACGCCAAGTTCCGCGCCCGCGGCTGCGTGCTCACGTGGGAGCCTGACCGCCGGTTCGTCGATCAGGCGGGCGCCGCGGGCGTAGGCGCGTTCCACTCGCCTTGTAGCGACGCAGTCTTCGACCGCACGGGGCGCGTCGCCTTCGGAACGGCTCCGCGCGACATGGACCGCTTCCCGCTCAAGAAAGCCGTCACCGGCGAGACGTGGATCGACGTCTCTCAACTCATCTGCGGCGACGCCCAGAGCGGCGCAGCCCAGTCCTGCGACCTGGCGCCAGCCCTGGCAGTCGCACAGGCCACATCAGCGCCGGGTCAGACGACGTCCGACATCACGCCCATCTCCACCTGGACCGCCACCGCGCCGGCGACCGCGACCGCCGCGGGCTCCACGCCGACACCGGCAGCCGCCGCCACGGCGGCCGCGCCCGGCGGCGCCGGCGTGGCGACGACGCTCACGCTCGTCGCGAAGAACACGCTCTTCGACAAGAGCGAGTTGCAGGCGAAGCCCGGCGCGGTCACGATCGACATGGACAACCAGGATGCCGGCATCCCGCACAACATCCACGTCTACCAGGGGAACGACAACACGGGGAAGGACATGGGCAAGACGGAGTTTGAACCCGGCCCGGTGAAGCAGACGCTCACGCTGAACCTCACGGCTGGCGAGTACTACTTCGTCTGCGAGGTCCATCCCGCGACGATGGCCGGCAAGCTGGTGGTCCGGTAGCCGCCCGGCCCGATCAGACATCAGCGCTCACCCGCTCCAGCCTCTCCTTGACGGCCTGCATGAAACGCCCGGCCTCCGCGCCGTCGAGCGCGCGATGATCGAAGCTGATGCAAAGGTTCATCAGCGAGCGCACGCCGAACAGCTCATCGCCGACCGGCCGCAGCTCGCGCCGGATCGCCTCGGTCGTAATGATCGCCACCTGCCCCACCGGGACGATCGGCTGCGACGCGATCGATCCGAACGCGCCCGTGTTGTCGATCGTGAACGTCGCGCCCCGCAACTCGTCGAGCGTGAGGCGTCGCTCGTGTGCCTTCGCCCCGAGCCGCGCCGTCTCCAGCGCGATGGCCGCCAGTGACAGCGCCGGCGCGTCGCGCAGAACGGGCACCAGCAGGCCGGTCGCGGTCGCCACGGCGATCCCGAGATGCACATCGGCGTGCGGCCGGATCCCGTCGTCGGTGAACGTGGCGTTCAGCTGAGGATGCTCTTTCAACGCGCCGGCGACCGCCTGGACGAAGAACGGCAGATAGGTCAGCTTCACGCCCTCTCGCCGCTCGAAGTCATCCTTCATGCGCGCGCGCAGGCTGACCAGGCCGGTCACGTCCGCCTCGACCATCATCCAGGCGACCGGGATCGTCCGGTGCGATTCGAGCATGTGGCGGCCGATCGCGCGGCGCGTCGCGGTGAGCGGGACCAGCTCGGGCGACGGCTGTGCCGGCGGACCCCGCCGGGCGCTCTCGCGCATCGCCGCTACATCCGCTTGCACGCCGACGACGCCGACGCCGGCGGCCGGCGGCACCGTGTTCGCGGCCGGATTCTCGATATACCGCTCGACGTCCTGCCGCGTCACGCGGCCATCCACGCCCGTACCGCGCACCAACGACAGGTCGATGCCGCGGTCGCTCGCCAGCTTGAGCACGACCGGCGAGTACCCGCGCGTCCGCCGCATCTCACCGCCGGACGCGACTGCTGCGGCGGGCGGCGCCGCCACGGCCGCCGCGGCCGGGAGCTGCTCGGCGCGCGCGGGCGCTTCCGCACCGCCCGCGGCCGCGTCGAACGCGGCCAGCGGCGTGCCGATAGGCACCGTCTCTCCCTCCGGCACCAGGATACGCGTCAGCCGGCCCGCGAACGGCGAAGGGATCTCGGCGACTGCCTTGTCGGTCTCGATCTCGACGACCGGCTCGTCGAGCGCGACGTCGTCGCCTTCGCGCTTCAGCCACTTCGTCACGGTGCCCTCGGTGACGCCTTCGCCGACGTTCGGCATGATCAGTTCGGGCATCGCGCCTCCTAGTAGGCTGCCAGATCGCGCATCGCGGCGGCGATCTTCTCCTTCGACGGCAGGCAGAAGTCCTCCATGCCGCCGTTGAAGGGCATAGCCGGCACGTCGGGCGCGGCGAGCCGCCGGATCGGCGCGTCGAGGTCGCTGAACGCATGCTCGGCGATGATCGCCGCGATCTCTCCGCCGATGCCGCCGGTGAGGTTATCCTCGTGCACGATCAGCACCTTGCCCGTGCGCCGCGCCGCGTCGAGAATCGCGTCGCGGTCAAGCGGCGCCAGCGTGCGGACGTCCAGCACCGTCGCGTCGATGCCCTGCTGCGCCAGTTCCTCCGCCGCCTCCAGGCACTCGTGCGCCATCAACCCGTATGAGATCACGGTCAGGTCGCCGCCCTCGCGGCGCAGCGCCGCCGGGCCGATCGGCACGACGTAGTCCTCCTCCGGCAGCTCCTCCTTCAGCAGGCGGTACGCCTTCTTGTGCTCAAGGTAGATGACCGGATCGGGATCGCGGATCGCCGCCTTGAGCAGCCCCTTCGCGTCATACGGCGTAGACGGGACGACCACCTTGAGCCCCGGCACGTGCGCGAGCAGCGCCTCGATCGACTGCGAGTGGTACAACGCGCCGCGGATGCCCGCCCCGAACGGCATGCGGACGACGATCGGGCATCCCCAGCCGCCGTTCGAACGGTAGCGCCAGCGCGCCGCCTCGCTGATCAGCTGATTGAACGCCGGATACGCGAAGTCCGCGAACTGGATCTCCGCCACGGGCACGCAGCCATTCTGCGCCATGCCGATGCTGACGCCGACGATGCTGGACTCCGCGAGCGGCGTATCGAGGACGCGCTCCGGCCCGAAGCGGGCCAGCATCCCGTCCGTCGCGCGAAACACGCCGCCCTCCTGGATGTCCTCGCCCAGCACGACCATCGTCGGCAGGCGCTCCATCTCCTCCCAGAGGGCGTCGTGGATCGCGTCGAGGTACGTGCGCTGCGCCATCACGCCTCCTCGTGGAAGACGTGGCGCAGCGCCGACTCGGGCGCGGGTTCGGGCGCGCGTTCCGCCGCTTCCACCGCCGCGGCGATCTCGCGCTGCGCCTCCTCGCGGATCTGTCTGTCCGCGTCCTCGCTGAGCGCGCCCTCGGCGATCAGCCGCGTGCGCAGCCGGTCGATCGGGTCCTTCTTGATCCACTCCTCCAGCTCGGCGCGCGAGCGGTAGCGGCGGTCGTCGTCTGACGACGTGTGCGGCGCGAGCCGATACGTCTTCGCTTCGATGAGCTTCGGGCCGTGGCCGCGGCGGCACTCCTCCAGGCTCCAGCGGGTGGTCTGGTACACGGTCAGCGCGTCGTTGCCGTCCACGGTCTGCCCTTCGACGTCGTACCCCTTCGCGCGGTCGGCGACGTGCATCACCGACATCTGCTTCGCCTGCGATTCCGAGATCGCGTAGCCGTTGTTCTCGCAGAAGAACACGACGGGGAGCTTGTGGATCGAGGCGAAGTTCAGCGCCTCGTGGAAGTCGCCCTCGCTCGTCGCGCCCTCGCCGAAGTAGGCGATCGTCGCCTCATTGAGCCCCCGCAGCTTCGACGCGTAGGCGATCCCGGCAGCATGCGGAAGGTTCGCGGCGATCACGCTCGAACGCGTGACGACGCGCATCGCCGGCCATGACCAGTGGCTCGGCATCTGGCGCCCGCCCGAGTTGGGGTCGTCGGCCTTCGCGAACAGTCCCAGGAGGATGTCGTACGGCGTCATGCCGAGCGCCACCATCACGCCGACGTCGCGGTAGTACGGCAGCACCCAGTCCGTGCCCCGCGCGATCGCGTACGCCGAGCCGACCTGCGCCGCTTCGTGGCCCTGCCCCGTCACGGCGAACGCGGCCCGGCCTTGCCGGTTGAGCGCGAACATCCGGTCGCTGAGGATGCGCGAGCGCACCATGTCGCGGTAGATGGAGAGCGGCAGCGCGGCAGCGCCGGGGTCGGCCTGGGCGGCGGAAGCGGTCACGCGGACCTCACTCTCTGGGCGGCTCCCCCATTAGTATCGGCGCGGGCGGTATCGCGCGAGGGGCACAAGACCCGGAACCTGGGGGGCGAAAACGGGGATTTTGGTACCCATTTTTTCGTTATGTCGTGCAAATCGAATCTGGCGGTGTACCTGTTTCGTAATTTCGACTTTTCGGGGGCCGCGGCCCACGAGGGCGAGGGACGGGATACACACAGAGGCGCAAAGGACGAGGGGGGGCAGAACCCAGAACCTCGAACCTGGGGGCTGGAAGCCAGAGACAGGGGACTTCGAGCGGAGCATCACAGCAGCCTCCGATTCCGCACCGGCTTGGACCATATGTTCTACGAGGTTAGGCGGGGGCGCGGTGCGTTGTCAAGTACGGGGGATCACGTCGGGCGCCTATCCGCGACGCGGAGCGCGGAGGAGACACTGGGGGGCGCGTGTCACCGCAGTCGCAGCAATGATCTCACTGGCTACACCTCGGTGGACACTTCCGCCAGCGCGCGGGCGTCGCCCTCGTCAACGTCGCAGCAATGATCTCACTGGCTACACCTCGGTGGACACAGGAGTTCTCATTCCCCCTTCGCTTTGAGGACATCGTCACGTTGCCCGGGGCGAGCTTCCAACCTGCTCGCTAGCGATACGCTGAGCGGGCAACGCAACGGCGACTTTATTTCATTTCCTATCTTGACATCGATACTGGCCAGTACGATAATCGCCGAATGTTGAAACGTCCCAATGGTTAATGTGCGAGAGGTCAGGCAGGCCATGAATCCTCTTCCTGTCCGGATAATCTTTGTTCTCATCGGGATAGCCCTGGTTGCTTGTGGAGGAGGTACGTCGACGTCCCCACTGACGCCGAACGGCAGCCCGTCGGACCCGGTTGGACGACAGAGCGGCGAAATCCAACGAGCCGACGCCGCTGCCGATGAGAACGGACCCTGGCAACGGCTCACGATCGAGGGCGTGAGCTTCGAAATCCCCGCCGGCCCAGAGTGGCGCGTCGACGTCGTGGCTGACTGGTGTTCCGATCAACTCGAAAGATTCGTGCTGATGGAGAACCAACAGACCGGCGATCGAATCCAGGTCAAGTTCGCCCGAAAGAGTGCTGCCGCGGAGTTCAAAGGCGTCGAATCGAAGCTCGATCGCCTCACTGCGCGAGTCCAAGCCTCATTCAGCGGGCAACGCGTACTGGAAGAGCGCCTCGCCAAAGCGCTTCCATTCCCCACCAACCCCGCGTGTGACCCCAACGCCCAAGACGACGTACCGACATTAGTCCCGCTCGAAACCCCTCCGCCTCAAGTGACGGTGGTCGTCGAAGCGACTTGGACGCCGGTGACCGTCCCCACGCCGCCGCCCGCCCCAGTTGGCCAATAACTGGATCGGTCAGCGCGAAAAGGAGGAAATCCGTGAACCGAACAGCGCAAGGGCTCTTGATTCTGGTTCTCTTGGCGGCCGCGAGTATGCTGCCCGACTCTGCTCATGCAACCGACGGCATTCATCTTAACGGGCATTACTGGGATCAGTGGGCCTATGCACCTGCCACTGCCGTGAACGCCTACGACTGCGTGACCCAGAACCAAGGAATACAGACGGCGGCGAACAAGTGGAACGCCACCGGGCTCGTTTCCATCACCACGCTCGTGGATAACTGCAACACAAGTGCGAACGGGATCGTGTGGAGACCCAAGACTGGTACCACGGGTTGTGACAGCTACGTGGTCAACGACGGGTCCACGCTCCAGGGCGGAGTTCTTGATCCGGATCTGGTAACTGCGGGAACGCTCTCGATGGACTATCACGCGACCATATACCTAGGGCCGGGCTGTCCGGCAGATGGACAGACCACCTGTGCCGGCTATTACTCTCCTTGCGACGTGCCGACCCATGAGCTTGGTCATGCGCTCGGCTTGGGAGATCACTACACGCATGACTCGGGGGGCAACCCGCTCTGCACCACGGTAAACCTCACGCCCACTGCGGACTGCTTCAGCTACAAGGAACTGAACGGCGTGTACAACCCGAACGGGACGCCGGTAGCAGCCATCATGGACTATCCCCATATCGCGAACCTCGCGTATCATGACACGGGCGACGCAACAAGGCTCTACCGCCTCGCCCCATTCAACGAGTACCCGGTGAATCCCTCTGCATTGAACTTTCACCGTGTGAACATCACCTGGGGCGATCGCTCGCACAACGAGACGAATCACATGGTCGAGGAGCGGCCGTACGCCGGTTCCTACGCGTTCGCAGGCTCGACCGGGAAGAACGGCACGTCTCTAGCGAAGGACGTTTCGAGCCCAGGCTACAATTACTGCTACCGGTTGCGACCATTGAATTCGTGGAGTACGTTCGGGGCGTACACTGGCGACTATTGCGTCAATACACCTCACGCGGTTCAGAACGTCGCCGGGGCATTCGGTGGAGGCAGCAACTTCGGCCTCTGCTGGAACGTGGCTGCCTCTGGCAGCGGTGTCACGTCCTACCGCGTGCTGCGCCAGCGCTATAACAACGGTAGCGTCGTGAATACCATCTACACCGTCTCGGCGAACACAAGTTGTTACGGCTCAGTGCTCTTTTCCGGCAGCACTGCTTATGCGGACTGGCACCATTTCGCGGTTCGTGGCTGCGACGCGGCGGGAGTCTGCTCGCCCTACTGGGACATGAAGAGCCCGAACTATTATTGGGTGTATATGCCATGCAGTGGCAACAACGCGAACTGTAGCTATTCTGGCTCGCCCACTAGCTGGTACCACGCGCACTAGAGCGGCATCAGCGCTCTCGCCGGCAAGCGAGTTCAGTCGATGAGCCCGTCTCGCCATCGACCGATGGTCGTCAGGAACCTGTAGGCAACCAGCTGGCGCGCTCCGCCACTTCGGAATCCATGCGGTGACCCGCGATGTCACCAAATAGTCGATGCCTTCTTCGACGATGAAACCTGGACGGAGCGCTATTTCGGCGACCCCCACGATGAACCGATCGTGCTGCGGTAGCGCTGCCGGCGGGTGCGGCGGGGACGGGCATGGTCCACGAAACATCTCGCCAGTTCGGCTACGACTCGTACGGCAACCGGACATCGAAGACGGATGCGCTGAGCCACGTATGGGCGTACACGTACGACCTCGGCGGACGGATGCTGACGGAGACGGACCCGCTGAGTCACACGACGACGTTCACCTACGACAACCAGAACAACGCGCTCACGGTCACGGACGCCCTGGGGAACGTGACGACGAACGTCTACAACGCGAAGGGCTTGCCGACGAAGGTCATCGACGCGAACCGGGCCACGCTGGCGACGCCCGAATCGGGAGCGCAGTGCGGCGCCGCCGGCACGGGGAACGGCGTCGACGACGACGCCGACGGGCGCGTCGACGACGGCTGCCCGAACAGCATCACGACTTACGACAACGCGGACCACGTCACCAGCGTGGTCGACGCGGCCGGCAACAGCGTCTCGTACGGGTACGACGCCAACGGCAACCGCACGTCGATGACGAACACCCGCGGCAACGTCACGACCTACGTCTACGACGCCGCGAACCGGCTGACCAGCACCACGGACCCGCTGAGCCGGACGACGGCGTACGGCTATGACGCGGCCAGCCGCCGCACGTCGCGGACGGACGCCAAGAGCCAGACAACGAACTACAGCTACGACGTGGTCGACCGCCTGACGCTGATCGACTACCCGGTGGGCACACCCGACGCGACCTTTACCTACAACGCCCTCGGCAACAGGGCGACGATGGTCGACGGCAGCGGCACGACGACCTATACGCGCGACGCGCTGTACCGGCCCACGTCCATCCAGGACGGCGGCGGCAGCACGGTGAGCTACGGCTACGACGCCGCCGGGCGCCGGACGGGCATCACCTACCCCGGTGGCACGGAGACCGTGACGTACGGGTACGATAGCGCCGACCGGCTGACCTCGGTCACCGACTGGCTGAGCAAGGTCACGAGCTACACCTACGACAACGCGAACCGGCTGACCAGCATCACGCTGGGCAACGGGCTGATCTCCGACCGCACCTACGACAACGCCGACCGGCTGCTGACGCTGGTGAACCGGAACGGGGGGACCACCATCTCTTCGTACACGTACACGCTGGACGCGGTGGGGAACCGGACCCAACGGGTCGATACTCTAGGCACAGAGAGTTACGGGTACGACGCCCTCTACCGTCTGACGGGGGCGAACTACGCGAATGGAGACGTGCAAAGCTACACGTACGATGCCATGGGCAACCGGACGCAGAAGGTCCACAACGGCACGCCGACCGGCTACAGCTACGACAACGCCGACCAGATGACGCTGGCGGGCGGCGTGTCCTACACGTACGACAACAACGGCAACCAGACCGCGGCCGGGTCGGACACGTTCGGATGGGACGCGGAGGACCGGCTGACCAGCACGAACATCGGCGGCGTGGCCGGGAGCTACGCCTACAACGGCGACGGGCTGCGCACGAGCCGCACGATCGGTGGGACGACGGCGACGTACGCGTGGGACCAGAACGCCTCGATGCCGGCGATCCTGCGGGACGGCGCGGGCAACCGCTACGTCTACGGGCTGGGCCTGATCTCGCGCACCGACAGCCTGGGCAACCAGGAGTACGAGCTGTCGGACGGCCTCGGCTCGACGACGGGACTGGCCGACGGCACCGGCGCGGTGACGGACACGTACACGTACGACGTCTACGGCGCGGTGCGGACTCGCACCGGCACGAGCCCGAACGAGTTCACCTTCACGGGCGAACAGGTCGACGCGACGGGGCTGCAGTACCTGCGTGCGCGCTACTACGACGCCGCGACGGGGCGCTTCGCGTCGCGCGACCCGCTGCCGCTGATGCAGCGGTACGCGTACGTC
>JBGQBE010000017.1:0-54721 GCA_041494685.1 Dehalococcoidia bacterium
CACCGCCATACCGCCGACCAACACGCCGACACCGACCAACACCGCGGTGCCGCCGACCAACACGCCGACACCGACCAACACCGCGGTGCCGCCGACCAACACGCCGACGCCGACCAACACCGCGGTACCGACGGCAACTGACACGTCAACCCCGACACCGACCAACACGGCGATACCGCCGACCAACACGCCGACACCGACCAACACCGCCGTGCCGACGGCGACTGACACGTCAACGTCGACACCGACCAACACTCCGCAGGCCCAGCCGTCGCAGACCGCACAGGCCACCACCACGGCGCAAGTGACACGAACGGCCCAGGCAACGCAGACCGTCCAGGTCACTCGGACGGTGACGGCGACCGACACGCCGACTCCCACCAACACCGCCGTGCCGACGGCGACCGACACGCCGCAGCCGCCGGTGCGGACGTCCACGCCGGTCTCGACGACGACCCAGCCGCCCGCAACGACCTCGACGCGGGTCTCCGCAACCTCGACCGCCGTGAGGACGGCGACGTCGGTGAGCGCCGTGCTGGGCACTGGCCAGGGCCCGAGGAGCAACGCGGGAGGCACGATCGCGCTCCCGAACACCGGCGACGGCCATGACAGTTCCGCCGGAGACTACACGCTCGCGGTGCTGGTCCTGGCCATGACCGGAGCGGGCATGCTTGGAGCGGTCATCTACCGCCGCCGCCGCGCCGGCTAGTGGCGGTACGCGGGCCGCGGCCAGAAGCGAAGCCTCAACGGGAAGCCCCGCGCCATGTTGTCCGCTATACTCGCTCCGTGTTGAAACGGGGGTAACTTGAAGATTCTCATTTGCGCCACGCTGGCAGGGCTCGGCCTGCTTGCCGCGGTTATCGCGCCATCGAACGCAACTCGCGCACAGACAGACCAGGCCGTTGTGCGCGTGGTCACGCCGTCTGACAGCGTCGCCAAGTCCAACAACCAGGTGGAAGTCTCGATCAACGTCGAGAACGTCACGAATCTCGCCGGCTTCCAGTTCGTGCTTACGGTGGATCCGTCCGTGTTCAAGACGCTCGCCGTCCGCAAGACGCTGCTCATCGGCCAGACCGGCCGCGAGATCGTCTGCGGCGATCCCACCATCGAGGCGGCAGCCGTGCGCCTGTCATGCGTGACACTGCGGGAGAAGCCCGCCGGCGTCGACGGATCGGGCACCATCGCCACCGTCACGCTGCAGCCGCTCGCCAAGGGAGCGTCAGACCTCGTCCTCGACAACGTGAAGCTCGTGCATCCTGACGGGACCGAGCTTCCTTCCACCGTGGCCAACGCACGGCTCAAGGTCACGGGCGGCTCGTGGTGGACGACGACGCGCATCATCCTGGTGTCGGGCGGCGCCGTGCTCGTCGCCCTGACCGCACTTGCGACCGTCCGGCGCGTGCGCGCGCGGGCGACGCCTACGTCGGCGACTGCAGGCGATCCAGAAGCCGGCGCGTAACGCTCGCGAAGACCTCGTAGTCCTGCGCGCCGACGAGGCGGAAGCCGCCCTCGTAGACGAAGGTCGGTGTGCTCAGCACCTCATCCTCGCGCGCGGCATGCGTAATGGCGTCGATGCGATCGCGGTAGCGCTCGTCGGCGAGCGCCTGGCGCAGGCGCTGGTCGTCGACGCCGCACGCGCGCGCGATGTCGCAGAGCACGTCGGCGTCGCCCAGGTCGCGCGCTTCCTCGAAATAGGCGTGAAAGAGGGCGCGGTGGTAGGCGGCGAAGCCGCCCTGCTCGCGCGCGAACTCGGCCGCTTCCAGCGCGAGGTGCGAGTTGGCGACGACGGGCGGCATGCGCAGCGCGAGTCCCGACTCCCGCGCTAGGCCGACGATATTGTCGCGGTAGGCGGCGGCGCGGGCGCTGCCGCCCAGGCGGCCGGCGAGGTTGGCGCCGGTGCGGGGCGTCTCGGGGTGCAGCTCGAAGGGGCGCCACTCGACCGCGACGGGGAACTCGCGCTCGAGCCGCTCGATGCGCTGGAGGCCGATGTAGCACCAGGGGCAGACGTAGTCGGAGTAGGCGATGATCTGCAGCGTCATGCGGCGAGCGTAGCGGCCGGAGCGCTCGGCGGCCAGCGGCGGCGCTTCCGCGGCCCCGGCGCAGCCGGTACGCTGAGACTGTCATGCAGCACAGCCACTCGGCGGAGGCGCGTACCGTGTATCAGGACCTCAGCATCTTCACGGGCAACGCCCATCCCGCGCTCGCAAACGCGATCTGCAACTCGCTGGAGATGCCGCTGGGCCAGTGCGAAGTCTTCGAGTTCTCGAATGAGAACATCTTCGTGCGGGTGCTGGAGAACGTTCGCTCGAAGGACGTCTTCATCGTCCAGCCGCTCTCCTCGCCCGTGAACCGCAGCGTCATGGAGCTGCTGATCATGATCGATGCGTTCAAGCGCGCGTCGGCGGGACGGATCACGGCCGTGCTGCCGTACTACGGCTATGGCCGCAGCGACAAGAAGGACCAGCCGCGGGTGCCGATCACGGCGCGCCTGCTGGCGAACCTGATCGAGACGGCCGGAGCGGACCGCGTGCTGACGGTGGACCTGCACGCTGGCCAGATCCAGGGCTTCTTCAACATCCCGGTCGACGAGTTGACGGCGCTGTACACGCTGAGCCGCTACTTCAAGGAGCGGGACCTGACGGACGTCACGGTGCTGGCGTCGGACGTGGGCGACGCCAAGCGCGCGCGCAACATCGCGCGCCAGCTCAACACACCGCTGGCGGTCGTCGACAAGGAACGCATCGGCAACGGCGAAAAGGTCTCCGCCGCGGCGCTGATCGGCGACGTCGACGGCCAGCACGTGATCATCCCCGACGACGAGATCCTGACGGGCGGCACGATCCTGGCGGCTGCGCGCATCGCGCTGGAGCGTGGCGCGAAGAGCGTGACGGCGGCGTGCGTGCACCCGATCCTGTCGGACCGGGCGGTCGAGAAGATCTGCGGCAGCGAGATCCGGGAACTGGTCGTGACCGACACCATCCCGCTGCCACCGCAGAAGCAGCACGAGAAGATCACCGTGCTGACGGTGGCGCCGATGCTGGGCGACGCGATCACGCGCATCCACACGGGCAGGTCAGTCGGCGAGCTGTTCCAGTAGCCGGCGGCGCACCCCGGGCGGCGGCAACGACGCTCCTTCTCATTTCCAGGCAACGAAGCGCCTGCGGTGCCCCCGCCTGGCGATGGCGTCTGCTATCATCGCGACGGACACCAAAACATATGTTCACTCACCTTCACCTTCACACTGAGTACAGCCTGCTCGACGGCCTGAGCCGCATCCCGGACGTGATGGACCGCGTGGCCGCGCTCGGCCAGCAGTCGGTCGCGATGACGGATCACGGCGCGCTGTACGGCGCGATCGACTTCTACCGGGAAGCGCGGCAGCGGGGCATCAAGCCGATCATCGGCATCGAGGCGTACATCGCGCCGGACTCGCGGCTGAAGAAGTCGGACTCGCGCAGCAACAACTACTTCCACCTGACGCTGCTGGCGAAGGACATGGAGGGCTACCGCAACCTGATCAAGCTCTCCACGCGCTCGCACCTGGAGGGCTTCTACTACAAGCCGCGCATGGACAAGGAGCTGCTGACCGAGTACGGCAAGGGGCTGATCGCGCTGAGCGGCTGTCCGTCGGGCGAGATGCACCGGCTGCTGAACGAGGACCGCTACGACGACGCGCGTAACCTGGCAGGCTTCTTCCGGGACACCTTCGACGACTTCTACCTGGAGGTGATGCGCCACGACGAGCCGGAGATCAACGCCGCCTGCGCGAAGGCGCTGCAGGGACTGGTGCGGCTCTCCGCCGACATGAAGATCCCGCTCGTCGCGACGAACGACTCGCACTACACGCAGCCGGAAGACGCGGCGATCCACGACGTGCTGCTATGCATCGGCACGAACTCGACGGTGGACGACCCGAAGCGCCAGCTGAAGATGCACGACACCTCCTACTACGTGAAGTCGGAGGCGGAGATGCTGGCGCTGTTCCACGACCTGCCCGAGGCCGTGACGAACACACAGCTGGTGGCGGACCAGTGCAACCTGGACCTGGAGTTCGGCCGGCTGCACCTGCCGGAGCCGGCGATCCCGCCGGGCGTGACGCCGCACGAGCACCTGACGAACCTCGCGCGGGAGGGGCTGAACCGCCGCTATCCCTTCGCGGACGAAGCGGTGCGCGCGCGCCTGCAGTACGAGTTGGACGTGGTGGAGAAGACGGGCTTCACGAACTATTTCCACGTCGTGCACGACATCGCGCAGTTCTGCAAGCGGGCGGGGATCATGCTGGGCGTGCGCGGCTCGGCCGCCGCGAGCATCATCCTCTACACGCTCGACGTGACGTTCATCGACCCGCTGGCGTCGCGGCTGGTGTTCGAGCGCTTCCTGCACGTGGACCGCAAGGAGCCGCCGGACGTCGACCTGGACATCCCGGATGACCGCCGCGACGAGGTGATCCAGTACGTCGCGGAGCGGTACGGCCGCGACCGCGTGGCGCAGATCATTACGTTCGGCACGATGGGCGCGAAGGCGGCGATCCGCGACACGGGGCGCGCGCTGGGCATGTCGTACGGCGACGTGGATCGCGTCGCGCGGCTGGTGCCGAACGCGCTGCACATGACGCTGACGAAGGCGCTGGAAGAGGCGCCGGAGCTGGCGTCGGCGTACGAGGTGGATCCGCAGGTGAGCCGCCTCGTCGATACGGCGCGGCGGCTGGAAGGCGTGGCGCGCCACGCCAGCACGCACGCGGCCGGCGTCGTGATCTCGAAGGAGCCGCTGGCGGAGTACGTGCCGCTGCAGCGCCCGACGCGCGGCGACGAGACATCGATCCCGACGACGCAGTACGCGATGGCGCAGGTGGCGGAGATCGGCCTGCTGAAGATGGATTTTCTCGGCCTGGCGAACCTGACGATCCTGGGCCGGGCGGTGGAGATCATCGGGCGGACGAAAGGCGTGACGATCGACCTGGCGGCGCTGCCGGACGGCGACGCGAAGACGTTCGAGATGCTGGGGCAGGGCGACACGTTCGGCGTGTTCCAGCTGGAGTCGCCGGGCATGCGGCGGCTGATCACGGAGCTGCGGCCGGACAGCATCGCCGAGCTGATGGCGCTCGTGGCGCTGTACCGGCCGGGGCCGATGCAGCACATCGGCACGTACTGCCGGTCGAAGCACGACCGGTCGCTCGTGCAGTACCCGCACCCGGATCTGGCGGAGATCCTGGACGAGACGTACGGCGTCATCACCTACCAGGATCAGGTGCTGTTCATCCTCCAGAAGTTCGCCGGCTACTCGCTGAAGGACGCAGACGCGATCCGGAAGGCGATGTCGAAGAAGATCGCTGCGCTGATGCAGGCGGAGGGCGAGAAGTTCGTCGCCGCCGCCGTGAAGAACGGCTACACCGAGGCGGAGGCGCGCGCAGTCTTCGACCTGATCGAGCCGTTCGCGGGGTACGCGTTCAACAAGGCGCATTCGGCCTGCTACGGCACGATCGCGTACCAGACCGCGTACCTGAAGGCCAACTACGCGCACGAGTACATGACGGCGGTGCTGGCCAGCGCGGGTACGCACGAGCGCATCGCCGAGGCGGTGGCGGAGTGCGTGCGGCTGGGCATCGCGGTCGTGCCGCCGGACGTGAACCGCAGCGGCATCGGCTTCGAGTTGCAGGAGATCGACGGCGCGCCGTCGATCGTGTACGGGCTGGCGACGGTGAAGAACGTCGGCTCGGGCGCGGCCGAGAGCATCATCGCGGCGCGCGACGAGGGCGGGACGTTCAGCAGCATCGAGGACTTCACGAAGCGCGTAGATCTGAAGGCGCTGAACCGGCGCGCGCTGGAGTCGCTGGTGAAGTGCGGCGCGCTCGACTCGCTGGCGTCGCGCGGGACGCTGCTGGCGAACCTCGACCGCATCGTCTCGCTCGCGCAGCGCGAGGCGAAGCTGAAGGAGACCGGGCAGTCGACGATGTTCGACATGTTCGGCGACAGCGTGGCGACGCCGCTGCCGTCGCTCGAGCTGGAAGAAGCGGAGATCACGAAGGCGGAGGCGCTCTCGTGGGAGAAGGAGCTGCTGGGGGTCTACATCTCCGAGCACCCGTTCACCAGCGCCGCGGTGACCGTGGCGAAGCACACGTCGGCGTTGGTCAGCGAGATCACGGCGGAGATGGACGGCCGCGACGTCGTCATCGCCGGCATGGTGAACGGCGTGCGGCAGCTGGCGACGAAGGCCGGCAAGCCGTTCGTGGCGGTGACGGTCGAAGACCTCTCGGGTAGCACGGAGGTCACGGTGTGGCCGGACGTCTACGAGCCGACGCGGGAGATGTGGGCGCCGGGCAACATCCTGTTGCTGCTGGTGCGTGTGCGCGAGCGGAACGAGCGCCTGCAGGTGGCCGTGCAGCAAATCTCGCTCGTGCAGACGGCCGACGGGTCGTTCAGCCACGAGCACTTCCAGATCCCGGCGTGGCTGACCGCGGCGGTGCGCACATCCGCCGGCGTCAGCGTGGCGAACGTGCACCCGGCGCTGCCCGCCGGTAACGGCGACGGGAGCGCGGCGCCGGCCAACAACGGCGCGCCGAGGCAGAACGGCAACGGACACGCGAAGAATGGCGGCAGCGACGCCGGGGAGACATCCGCGCCGCAGCCGACGGCCGCTGCGCCCGCGCCAGCTCCCGCCGCCAGCGCACCGCCGCCGGCGCGGCGCAAGCAGCGGGCCGCGCTGCGTTTCACGCTGCACGAATCGGACGACCCCGACGCCGACCGGGTGCACATCGACGCGCTGATCGCGGTACTGCAGCAGTACGAGGGGACGGACGCGATCCGCATCTTCATCCAGTGCAACGACGGCGACATGATCGAGTTGACGCTGCCGCACGCGCGTGCCTGCGACGAGCTGCGCCGGGCCGGCATCGCGGCGCTGGGGCCGCAGGGCGGCGCGGAGCCGCTGACGGCGGACCCGCGGACGCGCGGCGTTGAACCGCTCGAAGTGTGATCTGGACACTGAGGGCTGGAGACTAGAGACTGGGTCTCTCAACCGCCAGCGTGCAGCGTGTTACCCAATCTCCAATCTCCAATCTCCAGTCCCCAGCCTCCGTGCAAAGGAGCCACCGTGCCGATCGAGATCTCGCCACACGTCACCAGCCTCCACGTCGACCTGGCGTGGTTCCCGCAGCCGTATCCGCCAAACGTCTTCCTGATCCAGGACCGTGGCGAGGCGGCGCTGGTAGACGCCGGGTTCAGCGACGACGAATCGTACGACAAGCGCGCGGCGATGCTGAAGGAAGCGGGCGTCGAGCGCGTCAAGTACATCTTCATCACCCACCACCACTACGACCACTCCAGCGGCGCCGACCGGCTGCGCAAGCTGACGGGCGCGCAGATCGTCGTACACGCCGACGAGGAGACGCTCCTCACGTCGCCGGACTATGACAGCGGCGACATGGAGATCCCCGAGGACCAGAAAGAGGCGCGCGAGCAGGCGAAGAAGTGGATCGCCGAGGCGGCGAAGGCCACGCCGGACGTGCGCGTCGCGGACGGCGACGTGCTGATGGTAGGCGGGCTGCACCTGCGCTGCGTGCACGCGCCGGGGCATACGGCGGGGCATCTCTGCCTGGTGCTGGAAGAGGACGGCGTGCTCTTCGCCGGCGACAACGTGCTGGGCGTGGGCACGGCCGCGATCTCGCCGCCGCCCCGCGGCGACATGGGCGAGTACATCCGCTCGCTGCGGAAGATGCAGGCGCTGGGCGCGACGCTGCTGGCGCCCGGGCACGGTCCGGCGGTGAAGGAGCCGTCGCGCAAAATCCAGGAGTTGATCGACCACCGTCAGCAGCGCGAGGATCAGATCGTCGGGCTGATCGCGCAGGGCAAGGACAGCGTGAATTCGCTGCTGAAGGCGATCTACCCCGAGCTGGACAAGCGGCTGAACGGGATGGCGACGGGCCAGATCCTGGCGCACCTGCACAAGCTGCAGTCGGACGGCAAGCTCAAGCTCGCGGGCAAGGGCGTCGATACGACAATCTCGCCAGCCTGAGGGCCGGGCTGGAGATTCGAAACGGGGATTTGCGTCGCCGCTGCCGGAGGCTAGTCTCCGGCAGCGGCGATCCGCTCCAGCGCCTCACGCTCGACCACGCGGTACACCTCTGACAGCGGCAGGTTGCGCGCTTCGGCGATGCGGCGGCAGTGCTCGTACTCCGGCGCGGCGCGCGGCGGCTCGCCGGGCAGGCGCTTCACTTTCACGGCGGCGGGGCCCAGGCTGCTCTCGAACTCAAACGCCTCGCGCTGCGCCTCGTGGCGCGAGACCGTGCTCATGCGCACGCCCAGGGTCGAGGTCTCGCGCAGCAGCACGTCCGCGATGGCGTGCTCGCGCTCGGCCGAGCAGAGCACCGAGAGCATGATGCCGGGACGGTTCTTCTTCATCTGGATCGGCTGGAACCAGACGTCGGCCGCGCCGGCGGCGAAGAGCTTCTCCTGCACGTAGCCGTAGATCTCCGGGTTCATGTCGTCGATATTCGTCTCGACCAGCTGCATCGCCGGGCGCGCGGGGGCGACGGCGTCGCCGAGCCAGAGGCGCAGCACGTTCGGCCAGCCCTCGGGGTCGCGGCCGCCCGCGCCGTACGCGACGGCGGCCACGCGCATCGCGGGCCGCTCGAACGTGGCGAGCGTCGTGACGATCGCGGCGCCGGTGGGCGTCACCATCTCCATCGGGCGGTCGGCGGCGGCGGGCGCGATCGGGGCGTTCGCCATCGCCATCAGCTCCAGCGTGGCCGGCGCGGGCACGGGGATCGCGCCGTGCGCGGAGCGGGCGGTGCCGCTGCCGGCGGGCAGCGCAGAGCAGTACAGCGCTTCGACGCCGAGCAGGCGCAACGCGACGACCGCGCCGATCACGTCGACGATCGCGTCCAGCGCGCCTACTTCGTGGAAGCCGATCTCGTCGGGCGCGACGCCGTGTACGCGCCCTTCGGCCTGGGCGAGCGTGCGGAAGATGCGCCCGGCGCGCTCGCGGTCGTCCGCGGGCAGCGCGGAGCCATCGATGATCGCCAGGATGTCCGGCAGCTTGCGGTGCGGCTGCTGCGCCTCCGCCAGGTCGACGTGCGCCTTCGTGGCGGCGATGCCGCCGCGCTGCACCCGCTCGGCGCGGAGCGACCAGCCGGGCACGTTGAGCTTCCCAAGCTCGACTGCCAGGGCGGCCGCGTCGACGCCGGCGTCGATCAGCGCACCGAGCAGCATGTCGCCGCTGATGCCGGAAAAGCAGTCGAGGTAGGCCACGCGCGTCATGGGAGAGATCGTAACGCAGATCGGCGCGAGCCGTGCGGGGCGGCGTCAACCGGGCGTCTGGAGGCCGGGCGGCGCGTCGACCCGATCCCCTGCCCTTCTCGGCGCGAGAGGGATCCTTGCTGTTTGCTGTTTGCTGTTTGCCGTCTGTTGTCTGTTGTCTGTTGTCTGTTGTCTGCCGTCTGTCTTGCGCCCGCAGGGCGCCGCTACACGCCGTAGAGGCGGCGGGCTTCGGCGCGCAGCTCAGCGCGAAAGTCGGGGTGGGCGATGCCGATCAGCTCATCGACGCGGCGGCGCAGCGTCTGGCCCTTGAGGCGCGCGATGCCGTACTCCGTCACGAAAATATCGGCGTAGCCGCGCGTCACGGTGACGGCGCTGCCCTGCGGGAACATCGGCACGATGCGGGAGCGCCGCTCGCCGTGCACGACGGACGTCGACGGCAGGACGGTGACGGAGCGGCCGTTCTTCGCGTGCAGCGCGCCGACCGCGAAGGCGAACGCGCCGCCGGTGCCGGAGTAGATCTCGGTGCCGAGCGTCTCGCCGTTGATCTGGCCCGTGAGGTCCACGAGCAGCGCGTTGTTGATGACGCACATGTTGTCGTGCGCGGCGATCACCTGGATGTCGTTGGTGTGGCTCATGCAGTACAGCTCGTAGCGCGGGTCGCCATCCACCTGGGCGAACTCGTGCTGCGTGAGCGGGCCGAAGCTCGCGCCGACGACCTTGCCGGGATGCACCGTCTTGCGGCTGCCGGTCACGACGCCGTGCTCGACCAGCGCGGGGATGCCGCCGAACACCAGCTCGGAGTGGATGCCCAGCTCGCGGTGGTTGGCGAGGAAGGGCGCGAGCGCGGCGGAAACGGTGCCGGTGCCCATCTGCAGCGTGTCGCCGTCCTGCACGATCTCCGCGGCGACGAGCGAGCAGATCACGTCGGCGATGCCGTGCTCCTCCTCGGTGCGCGGCGGGCGCCGCAGGAACTTCCATTCGTGCGGCGCCTCGACCAGCCGCTCGATCCGCGAGACGTGGATGCGGTTGTCGCCGCCGGTGCGGATGAAGCGCTCGTTGACCTCGCCGATGACGTGGGCGGCCTCGCGGGCAACTTCCGGCGCGCCCCAGACGCTCATGCCGAAGCTGCACCAGCCGTCGGCATCGGGCGGCGAGACGCTGACGAGGAAGACGTCGGGCTGTCGGTCCAGCCAGTAGCTCTCGTCGGCGCGCGTGGGCGGCGCGATGACATAGTCCAGCAGCCCCTTGCGCATGGCGGGTCGGTCGCTGGCCTGCAAGAAGAACGAGCGCACGTTGAAGTCGTTGGGTTCGTCGTCGCTCCACCACGAGATGAAGGTGGCGATCGAGTTCTCGATCTCGACGCCCCGCAGCTCGCCGGCGCGGGCCGCCAGGGCGCGGCAGAGCGCGAGCGGCGTCTGGTAGTGCATGCCGATGACGACGCGCTGGCCGTCCCGCACGACGCGGACGGCTTCTTCGGGGGTCGTCAGCTTGGCCGCGTAGCGTGTGCGCCAGTCCATGCGGGCGAGTGTACAGTCCGCGGTTCTCAGTCAACAGCACGCGGGCGCGCCGAAGCCGGTGAGGCGCCGCACGCCTCACGCGCTCTCAGGCGTCAAGCCAGAAATCGTTCAGCAAATAGTACGACGTACCGATGCCGGTGGTGATGTTGTGGACTGTCGCAGGATAAACGTAGTGCTGGATGGGCGTGACCAGCGGCAGCATCATCGGATCCTTGGCGTAGATGGCCTTCTGCGCGTCGTGTACCGCCTGGATGCGCGCCTGCACGTCGAGCTGCGTGTTGGCCTTGCTGACGGCGGCTTCAATCTCCGGCTCGCCGAGCCCCTGGATGTACGAGTTGTCACCGAACGGCCCGCCCTTTGTGTGCATCAGCAGCGGCAGTTCAGGCGTCTCGTAGATCTGGTTCAGCGCCAGTGAGCTCTCGTAGTTGAGGTCGTGGTAGCGCTCGATCCAGACGGCGAACGCCACCGGATCCTGATCCACGTGGATGCCGGCGTTCGCCATCTGCTGCAGGAAGATCGGCAGGTGGTCGCCGTGCTCTTCGATGGTCGTCCCCGAAGGGTACGTGAGCTGGAACCGGATGCCGCCAACCTGCTGCACCAGTTGCTTCGCCTCTTCGAGGTTGAACGGCTGGTAGGTCTTCTCAAGCTCGTCCGCGCTCAGCGCATAGGCGCCCAGCGACCATGCGAGGACGCCGTCGGCCCTGGCATCGCCCTTGTAGACACGGTCCACGTACTCTCGCCGGTCGATCGCGCGCGAGACCGCACGGCGGACGCGCGGGTCGTCGAACGGCGGGTGCCGGGGGTTCATCGTCATCGAGATGTACGCGAAGGCCGGATCGTTGGTGATCGCGTTGCCGCTGCCCAGGCTCTGCGCGTCCGCGAGGCCGGCCGCCCAGTACTGGTGGATCTGCCCGCTCTGGAACGCCGTGCGCTGCGTCACCCGGTCGAAGATCACCTGTACGTCGAGCCCATCGAGGTACGGCAGCTGGGCGTTGCCGCGCGCTTCGTCCTTCCGGTAGTAGCTGGCATTCGCGTCGAAGCGCGCCTTCTCACCCTCGGTCACGCTCATCAGCCGGAACGGGCCGGCGCCGGCGGCCTTCGTCTTGAGGCGCGAGAGATCGCCCGTCAGCAACTCCCGCGGGGCGATGCAGTTGAGGAAGAGGCCGATCCGGTTGAGAAACCAGGCGTACGGCTCGGGCGTCTTCACCGTGACCGTATCGCCGCTCACGGTCACCGACGAGATGTGCTGCTTGCCGAAGGAGTACTGCGTGGTCGTGGCGTCGGTGCGGATACGCTCCAGCGTCACGCGCACATCCTCCGCGTCCAGGTCGCGCTCCGGCACGCCCATGTCGTTTGGGCCGATGCGGACGCCGGGTCGGATCTTGAAGATGTAGGTCGTGTCGTCGGGCGTCTCGTAGGACTGGGCCAGGTCCATGAACATCCACTCCGGACGCGTGGCGGACTGGTTCAGCAGGACGTTATAGATGCGCGGGAAGTACGCCGATGCCACCTCGACGCCGAGGTGCGGGTCGAACGTGCCGAAGGTGGCGGAGTTCGCGGTCACGAAGCGGCCGCCGCGCCGGGGCGTGCCGCCGGGGTTCAGGATGTCCGGTTGCGCCGACGGCGTGGCCGCCGCCGCCGGCGAACCGGAAGACTTCGCCCCGCTGTCAGACGAGCTGCAGCCGGCGAGGACGATCGCGCCCGCTGCCGCGGCGGTGGTGGCGGCGCCGCGTAGCAGCGTGCGGCGGGACATGCGCGCGCGCGTGTAGCGATCCCGGTACGTGGCATCGGAGGTGCGGGCTGTCCGGCGATCCTGTGGCATCGCGCTCCTGGCTATCGAGCCCGTACGTCATCGCTCACGACGGCTGCCGGCCGCGGAAGAACAGCCGCTCCGCGTTGGCGTAGAGGAACTTGTCCAGCACGCCCTCGCGCAGGTCCAGCGCCTCCGCTTCCTTCACGCAGCGCTCGAACGAGAGCACCGGGTGGTCGGAGGCGAACATGATCTTGTCCTGGCCGCGCGTGTTCATGAAGTGGATGAGCTGCGGCGGGAAGTAGCGCGGCGCGTATGCCGACGTCTGCATGTACAGGTTGCGGTACTTGATCATCAGGCGGATGGCGACGTCCCACCAGGGGTCCGCGCCGTGCGCCATAACGACCTTCAGCTCCGGATAAAAGACGCATACCTCGTCCAGGTACATGGGATCCTGGCACTTGCCCGGCATCGGCGGCCCGGGGAGGCCGGTGTTGATGGCGATCGGCAGGTCCAGCTCGATGCATTTCGAGTAGACCGGGTAGTAGACGCGGTCCGTCGGCGGCAGGCCGATGATGAACGGCGTGATGCGCGCGAGGACGACCGGCTGCTCGGCGGCCAGGCGCGTCAGGGCGCGGATGGCGGACATGCCGTTGCGCGGGTCCAGCGAAAGCGAGAGGACGAAGCGGTCCGGATCGGCCTTCGGGAACGAGAGCACGTGCGCCGACGGATCTTCGGCCTCCGTAGTGAGCACGCACTTCTGCACGCCTGCGCGGTCCATCGCCTCGATCAGCTCGGGGACGGAGATGTCGTTGAAGATCACGTCGGCGCGGTTGAAGTAGTCCTCCGCGACGCGCTGCAGCCACTCCGGCCGGGCGATCGAGCCCATGTTGACGTTGACGAACGTGTCGATGGCGCGCGGCATGTCTGCTCCTGCGTCAGGCGCCGTGCGCGCCGCTACTCACCGCCGGCGGCGGGCTGGGCGTCCGCGTTGTAAAACTGCTTCGCCCAGCGGCGATAGATGCCGACGGGGCCGTCGCCGTCGCACAGCACGGGCCGCATCTTCATGATCTTGTTCTCCCAGATCGGGATATCCTGGCCGAGCTGACGCTCGATCTCGGCGATGAAGGCACGGCCGACGCCGGCGGTCGCGTCCGCGTTGCCGAGCTTCTTGATCATGAACGAGAATCGCACGTCCACGTACTCGCCGTCGATGGGCGTCACCGACGACACCACCATCGTCTCGACCACGCCGGTGAAGCGGACCACGCCGAAGCCGAAGCCGTAGTTCGTGGAGTCGATGCCGCCTTCGATCATGCCCTGCGGCGTCTTGTAGTTCACCGGCGATTTCGCGTGCAGGATGTGACCGTCGAT
This sequence comes from Dehalococcoidia bacterium, assembly GCA_041494685.1. GTDB lineage: Bacteria > Chloroflexota > Dehalococcoidia > DSTF01 > JACRBR01 > JBGQBE01. The sequence continues at coordinate 13,896 of JBGQBE010000017.1, forward strand.
CTCGGCGCGCGTGCTGGGCTGCTCCGGCGTGCCGTGCACGTACTTGAAGTGTGCGGAGTCGACGGCGTTCTCACCCATCTCCTGGTTGTGGGTGCGGATCTTCCAGCGGCGGCGCGTGTAGTCGGTCCAGAGCGCGTCGTCGTACTCGGCCAGCACAGGCAGCTCGAACTGGGGCGGCTCGCCGCCCATGTGGTGCCACACCATGATCAGGCCATTCTGTTCCAGTACGTCCCACGTACGGAGCTTCGCCAGCGGCGGGATCTTGTTGGCGTACGGCACTTCGACACAGGCGCCGGCGCCGTCGAAGCGCCAGGCGTGGAATGGGCAGCGAATGCAGTTGTCCTCGACGAGGCCGCCGTAGCCGAGGTGGGCGCCAAGGTGTGGGCAGAACGCCTCCTGCACGTGGGCGACGCCGTCCGGGCCGCGCCACGCCACGAGGTGCTCGCCGAAGTACCGCAACGGCAGCACCGCGTTGACCTCCAGCTCGTCGCTGTAGGCCACCTGGAACCAGCCGTTTGGGAACGGCGGGATATCGAAGCGATACCGGGCGCCCACGCCCCATGCAGCGCGCTGCTCGTCAACGATCGTCGTCATCGTGATCCTCCCTTCGTGGTGGAGCGTCTTCGCGGCGCCGGCCGTCCCGGCGCCAGCAGACGGAACGTCTGGTCGACGAGGTAGTCGCGCCGGGCGATCAGCGCCTCGACGCTATACGGGTCGACGCCGGGCTTCAGTTGGCGCAGCAGCGGGCCGTGACAGAAGTAGCCGATGAGCTGCACGTGGATGTCGTGGACGTACAGCGCGGGGTCGATCTCGTGGATGAGGCCGGCGGCCATGGCGCGCCGGAAGCTCTGCATCGCCGGCAGGTAGATCGGTTCGACGAAGCGCTTGAAGTACGCCTCGCTGCCGTCGGGGTCCAGCAGCTCACGCTGGAGCAGGCGCGCAAGCGGGATGTGCTCGGCGAAGAAGGCGTGGTTCTGGTCGAGCAGGTAGGCCAGCCGGTCGCGCTGGAACGGTCCCGCCAGGAACTCGCGCATGACCTCGGCGATGCTGCCGAGGGCCTCGTCGAGCACCGCCTCGTGCAGCGCTTCCTTGGTGGCGAAATGGTAGAGGACGGTGGTCTTGTGGGTGGCCGCGGCGTCGGCGATCTCCTGCACGGAGACGCCGTCGAAGCCGCGCTCGGCGAAGAGCAGCGTGGCGGCGTCGATGATGGCGCGGCGACGGTCGCTGCGGCGGCGGGACTGACCATCCAGTGGCGAGATCGCTACCATCCGGTCAGTATCGGGCCGTACCGCGGGCGCTGTCAATGGGTCGTGGAAGACGATCCGGCACGAGGGGTGATCCGTCCGTCCCCGCGCCCGGGCTGGCGCACCCGGACGCGGGGACGTGTGGACGGACATGACCGGCCCGCTATCGGGCATCCCTGATGTGCGGTGTCGGGCCGCCAGGGTAGCGGGAAGACCGGTCTCCTCGGGGGAGGACGCTGTTACGCGGCGCGCACCTCCTGCGCACCGCCTGCACAGGCGTCAGTCGAAGCTGACGCGGCTGCGGACACTTGCATCAGCGCGTCACAGGCGCGCTGAAGGGTGGCGTGGGTGATGTCCGCGGCGGCGGCGCGCGTTGTGCGAAGAGGCCCCTCGGCCTCTTCGCAGCGGCGACGCTCAAGCCGGCGGGCGAAGATGACGCGCTCGGCCTGGCGCTCGGCCTCCGCCCGCAGGGCGGCGGAATCGGCGCCCGCGCGGCCGGCCATGTCGAGCAGCGCCGCTGCGACGGCGGCGACCGCGTCCTTGTCCGCGCGGGGGAGGAAGCTGGCGTTCATGGTTTATTCCCCGATCTGCTCGCTGCCGACGCGCGTTGCCGATGCATCATTATCGAGCCAGTCACGGGTAGAGACACAGGGGGAAACCCCCAAGATCGGCCTGGATGATTCCCTTAGAACAGGAGCGGGCGCGATCGCTCAGGAGCGGAAGCCGTTTCCGTCTGAATCCTGAGGGCGGCCCCTCTGCGCCCTGGTACGAGTGCGCGAGGTGCTGCACAGGGCAAAGCGGGGACGGGTTACGACGGCGCGCTGACCAGCCTGGCAGGCGCCGCGGCGGGCGCGACGCCGGTCCGGCTGTACTCCAGCAGCATGCTGCCCCAGGCGAGGCCACCGCCGAACGCGCAGAGCGCGATCCGCGCGCCCTCGGTGAGCCGCCCCTCATGGGCAGCCTCGCTGAGCGCGACCGGGATCGACGCCGACGATGTGTTGCCGTACTTGTGGACGGTGATCACGGCCTTCGCGGCGGGCACGCCCAGCGCCTTCGCCGTGCCCTGGATGATCCGCAGGTTCGCCTGGTGCGGCACCAGCAGGTCGATGTCGTCGACGCCAAGTTGCGACTTGGCAAGCGCCTCGCGGACGGCGCCGGTCATGGCGTGCACGGCAAACTTGAAGATCGCCGGGCCGTCCATGTTGATGCAGCACAACTCGTGAGCCGGGCCGTTGCCGGCGGCGTCGCGCGGGCCGCACGGTCCGTCGGCGAAGAGCGCCGACTTCTTCGACCCGTCGCTGTGCAGCACGAAGCCCAGCGGCCCGCCGAACTCCGCCGCCTCCAGCACGAGCGCCCCGGCGCCGTCGCCGAAGAGCACGCAGGTGCCGCGGTCGTCCCAGTTGACGATGCGCGACAGCACTTCGGCGCCGACGACAAGCACGCGCCGGTACGCGCCGGCGGCGATGAACTGCGTGCCCGCCGACAGCGCCGAGAGGAAGCCGACGCAGGCGGCGTTCACGTCGAACGCGCCGGCGTTCGCGGCGCCGAGACCGTTCTGGATCAGCGACGCCACCGACGGGAACATGCCGTCCGGCGTCGTGGTGGCGACGATGACGAGATCGATGTCGCTGGCGGCGATGCCGGCGTGGTCCAGCGCCATCTGCGCGGCGCGCAGCCCCAGGCTGCTGGATGTCTCGTGCGGCGCGGCGATGTGCCGTTGCTGGATGCCGGTGCGATCCTGGATCCACTGGTCGGAGGTGGCGACCATCCGCTCCAGCTCGACGTTCGTCAGGATGCGCTCAGGCAGATGGTGGCCGAGGCCGGCGATGCGGACGCGAGAGAGGGTCAATGCGCTGCTCCATCCAGCCCCGCGCATGCGGGGTACTCCGAGTATATAGCACCGGCAACGGCCGATCCTCGCCCATAGCGGCCGACGCGCCTACACTCGCACCACTACCAGCGAGGAGGCAACACCATGTCGTTCGAGATCCCCGAGCGCGTCCGCCCCATCCGCGAGCGCGTGCAGCGATTCATCGAGGACCGCATCTACCCCGTCGAGCACATCCTGGAGGAGCGCAGCGACGACGAGAGCCGCGCGGCGCTGCGCGAACTCATGCAGGCGGCGAAGAGCGACGGGCTCTGGGCGCTCGGTCACCCGGTCGAGATCGGCGGGCAGGGCATGCCGTTCCTGGACTACGTCTACGTGAACGAGGTGATCGGGCGCAGCGAGTACGCGCAGGTGTGCCTGGGCACCCACTCGCTCCAGGACTCGATCATGCTCAACCTGCACGCCTCGGGCGAGTGGCGCGACCGCTACCTGAAGCCGCTGGTCGCCGGCGAGATCTTCCCCAGCTTCGGCATGACGGAGCCGGACGTCGCCGGCTCCGACCCGACCGGACTGCAGACGCGTGCCGTGCTCGACGGCGACGACTGGGTGATCAACGGCCGCAAGTGGTTCACGACGGGCGCGAAGAACGCCGCGTACACCACGGTGATGTGCCGCACCGAGGACGAGGGCACACCCGACCACAGCGCCTTCAGCATGATCGTGGTGCCCACGGATACGCCGGGCTACAACATCGTCCGTGAGACGCCGGTCATGGGCATGATGGGCGGCCACTGCGAAGTGGCGTACGACAACGTGCGCGTGCCGCGCGCCAACTTGCTGGGTCCGCGCGGGCAGGGCTTCCTCATCGCGCAGCAGCGGCTGGGGCCGGGGCGCATCTTCCACTGCATGCGGTGGCTGGGCCAGGCCCAGCGTGCGTTCGACCTGATGTGCGAGCGCGCGAACTCGCGGCGCGCGTTCGGCTCGACGCTGGGCGAGAAGCAGCAGATCCAGGCGATGATCTTCGAGACGGCGGCGGAGATCCAGTCGTCGCGCCTGCTGACGCTGGCGGCCGCGCACAAGATGGACAGTGGCGACCCCGCGCGCGTCGAGATCGGCATCATCAAGGTCGTGGGCGCGAAGATGCTGCACAACACGATCGACCGCGCGATCCAGGTGTTCGGAGCGATGGGTGTGACGAGCGACACGCCGCTGGAGCGGATGTACCGCCACGCCCGCTTCGCGCGCATCTACGACGGGCCGGACGAGGTGCACCGCACGACGGTGTCGCGGCTGATCCTGCGCGAGTACACGCGCGGACGTGGCTGGGACTTCGGCACGCGCTGACGGAGAGAAAGGGCGAGCGATGGACTTCTTCGAGGTAGCACACACGCAGCGGGCGATGCGTCGGCTGAAGACGGACCCCGTCTCCGACGCGGACCTGTGGACGCTGCTGGAGACGGCGATCATGGCGCCCAGCGGCGGCAACGTGCAGCCGTGGAACTTCCTCGTCGTGCGCGACGCCGAGAAGAAGCGCCGGATCGGCGCCTGGTACCTCGAGGCGTGGGAGAAGGCGTACGGCCCGGCGCGCGAGATGATGCTGGCGGATCCCGGCCGGGCGCGCACATACAACTCGGCGGACTACCTGGCGCGCCATCTCGCGGACGTGCCGGTACTCGTGATCGCGACGATCAAGAAGGAGATGGGCACGATCGGCCCGACGCTGGGCGCGTCGATCTATCCGGCCGTACAAAACCTGATGCTGGCGGCGCGCGCGTTGGGACTCGGCACGACGCTGACGACGCTGCACAAGCTGCACGAGCAGGACGTGAAGTCGCTCCTGGGCATTCCCGACGACGTCGAGACGATGGCGCTCGTCCCGATCGGCTGGCCGAAGGGGAAGTTCGGCCGTCCAAGCCGCCTGCCGGTAGAGAAAGTGGCGTACTGGGACGGCTGGGGGACAACGCGGAGCCGGACATAGCCGCGCACGCGAAGTAGCGGCCCGCCTGGAACTGCCCCGTCGCGGAACGTAAGGTTACAGGGAGCGGAAAGCGCAGGACGGGCGATGGCGCGTGTATACCGGCTGGGCAAACGGGGGATCGCGGCGGCGGAGACGCGGCAGCGGATCATGGATGCCGCCCGCGAGCTGCTGTTCACGACGGAGCTGCGCGAGCTGAGCTTGCACGACGTGGCGGCAGACGCCGGCGTCACCCGCTCGACGATCTACCAGCAGTTCGGTTCCAAGGGCGAGTTGCTGCTCGCCGTCGTCAACGACGCGCTCGACCGCGCGGACGTACAGCGCGTCCGCAAGGTGCTGCAAGACCCCGACGCCGCGACTGCCCTGCGCGGCCTGATGCGCGAGTCGACGCGCTTCTGGGCGGGGGAATACGCGCTCTTCAGCGGCGTCAAGCGGCTGGCTCTTGTGGACCCGGCGATCGCGCACGTCGATCAGACGAAGGAAGGCGTGCGGCAGGGACACATCACGAACCTGATCGGCCGCCTCGTGCAGCAGGGCAGTCTCCGGCCGGAGTTGAGCGAGGAACGCGCGGCCACGATGCTGAACCTGCTGGTGAGCTACGAAACCTACGACCAGTTGCGCACGCGCCACCGGCTCTCGCTGAACAAGATCGTCGCGACGCTGACGGAGATGGCGGAGCGGACGCTGCTGCCGGACGCGTGACTACGCCTTCGGCGAGGTGCTCTGTCTCATTGAGGCGCACCAACGCCGCGACGGCCCGCGCGCTGAACTGCTTGCCGGAGCACGACAGGATCTCAGCGCTCCGGCCAGCAGCGGGCGCCGTCTCGGTGGCCGGACGGCGCCTGGCGCCGTGCGTTCTGATGCACGTCTGCCACGGGCGGGCGCTCCCGGGAGCGGCGCACACCCTCGCTGCCCGGACCCGGGCCAACCGCCGGCGAAAGCCTGGTGGCAGCGGCGGCCCGGTTCCGGCGCTCCCCTACGCGCCTATGCCGGGGCTTCCGTGCTCTGGTGAGCGCCCGGGCGCGTGGTACGGGCGACGATCCGGCCGGCAAGCCCCAGCAATCCGGCGACGAATCCCAGCCCGTACGAGAGATGCAGACACGCGAAGACGGCCGGAAGTGGTGGGAGGAGCCGCCAACCGTGTCGCAAGGCCAGGGCGAGAGATGCAATGGCGGCGGCGCCAGCATACACCCCCAGCAGGGCCTTGAGCGCACCCGTGCGGCCGAACATCGCGAGCGCGGCCGAAATTGTGAGGGCGATGACGAGCGCGGCAGGCGCAAGCTGGCGCGGCTGGGCCTGCGCGGGGTGGCGGCGCAGCACATCGGGCTTCGCGCGCCCGTACCCGAAGTATTGACGCCACAGCCCCGGCAGGTCCCCGCGCACCGTGTAGCGCGCGCGGATGCCCGGCACGAGCAAGATCACGCCGCCGTGATCGCGCAAGCGGTAGTTGAACTCGTCGTCCTCGCCCTTGTCGATGTCCTCAGCGAAGCGGCCGACGCGCGCGAACACGTCGCGGCGACAGGCGCCAAACGCCACGGTGTCGGCGGGCCCTGCGCCGCCGGTGCGGAACGCCGCGCCGCCGACGCCGAAGCGCGACGACATGGCCGCCGCGATGGCCCGCCCCAGGTACGTGTCGCCTTCGCTCTCGAGGACGCCGCCCACGCAGTCGGCGCCGGTGTCGGCGAGCGCCTGGACGCTGCGTGCGAGAAAGTCGGGCGCGACGGACGCGTGACCGTCGATGCGCACGATCACCTCACCCCGCGCCGCATCGACGCCGACGTTGAGCGCGGCGGCGGTGCGCCGCGCCGGGTTGCCCAGCAGGCGCAGGTCCACGGTGGACTCAGCGGCGAAGCGGGCGACGATCTCGCGGGTGCGGTCGTCCGACTCGCCGTCGATGACCAGCACTTCGAAGCGGTCGCGCGGGTACGTCTGCGCGGCGATGCTGTACAGGCAGCGCTCGACATAGCGCTCTTCGTTGCGCACAGGGACGAGGACGGAGACGAACGGCTGCATGCGCCGAACGTAGCACGTTTCGGGGGTCGTCAGCTATGGCAGGTGGCGGCGGCACGCTCCGTCCGGTGCGTGCCCGGCCAACGAAGCAGCCGCGCCTCGGCGCGTCCTTGACAGGCGCATGCGGGGACTTGACGGGCGCGCGGGAGGGCCGTTCCTGTCGTCTGTCCCCGCCCTTTTCCTATGTAGACGAAAGGTCTGAGTGCCGCCGGGCACCGTGCTACCATACGGGCGGGCGCATTGCCGGAGGTTGGCGTGCGATGCTCGTGACCCGGATTGGCTACCTGCTCATCATCGGCGTGGTCGCTACGGCCGCCGCCGCCGTCATGATCGTGCTGCGGCCGAGCACCGCGTCGCAGCCGCCCGCGCTCGACTTCCAGCAGGTCGTGAACTACAGCCGCTACGGCGTGGTCGAGCGGATCGATGTGAAGGGGCAGACGCTGACGGTGCGGTTCCGCGACGATTTCGACACGCAGTCCCAGCTTGGCATCAGTGACAAGGTCTTCGAGGCCGCCGTCCCGGCCGGGCGCGACATCACCACCGCACTCACGGAGGCAGGCGTCCCGTTCAACGTCGCGGGCGGATTGCAGGTCGTCGCCCGGTGAACGAGCACGAGGGGTTCCTCCCGTACAACCTGCCCGACATCTCCGATACAGAGATCAACGCCGTCGTCGAGACGCTGCGCTCCGGGTGGCTGGCGCCGGGTCCGCGCGTGAAAGCGTTCGAGGCGGCGTTCGCCGCGTACACGGGGGCGAAGCACGCGATCGCGCTCGACTCCGCGACGGCCGGCATGCACCTGGCGCTCATCGCCAGCGGTATCGGCCCCGGCGATGAGGTGGTCACGACGCCGACGACGTTCGCCGCGACGGTCAACACGATCATCCACGCCGGCGCGACGCCGGTGCTCGCCGACATCCGCATCGACGACTACTGCATCGACCCGGAGGCGATCGAGCGGGCGATCACGCCGCGCACGCGGGCGATCATGCCGGTGCACCACGCGGGGACGGCCTGCCGCATGGATGAGATCCTGGAGATCGCGCGGCGGCACCGCCTGGCTGTGATCGAGGATGCCGCGCACGCGCTGGGGACGTACATCGGCGAACGCAGCGTCGGCGTCTTCGGCGACGCGACGGTGTTCAGCTTCTATCCGACGAAGAACGTCACGTCCGGCCGCGGCGGCATGCTGACGACGGACGACGACGCCCTCGCCGAGCGCTGCCGCGTGCTGTCGTTGCACGGCATGAGCAACGACGCGTGGGACCGCTACACGGAGCGCGGCTCGTGGGCGTACCGGGTGCTGGCGCCCGGCTACAACTACGCCATGACGGATTTCCAGGCGGCGCTCGGCCATGCCCAGTTCTCGCGTCTCGGCGAGTTCCAGCGCGTGCGCAGACATCTCGCACAAATGTTCAGCGAGCGGCTGGGGCGCTTGCCGCAACTGGTGCTGCCTGTCGAGCGCGAGGGTACGACGCACGCGTGGCACCTGTACGTGGTGCGGCTGCGCCCCGAGGCGCGTACAATCTCCCGAGACGAGTTCATCGTCGCGATGAAGGAGCGGGGCATCGGCACCTCGGTGCATTTCATCCCGATCCATCATCATCCGTACTACAGGGAGACGTACGGCTGGGCGCCGGGGGATTTCCCGGTGTCGGACCAGGCGTACGAGACGATGGTGTCATTGCCGTTATACACGCGCATGACCGAAGCTGAAGTCGACCGCGTCGCCTCGGCGGTCGAGGAGATCGTGCAGGGTCAGTAGGGCGTTCGGATGCTGGTGAAGATCTTCGACACGGTGGTAGCCATCGTGGGGCTGACGTTGTTCCTCGTCACGTTCCCCATCATCGCGATTGCGATCAAGCTGGACTCGCGCGGCCCGGTGATCTACTCCCAGAAGCGGGTGGGCCTGAAAGGGAGGGTCTTCACCTTCTACAAGTACCGCTCCATGTCGCACGAGGGGCACAAGCCGTACGAGACGCCGAAGCTGAACCCGGAGGAGTTCCGCACCTTCGTGTTCGTCACACCGATGTCGCGGCTGACGCGCGTGGGGCGCCTGCTCCGCGCGACGAGCATGGACGAGCTGCCGAACTTCTGGAACGTGCTGCGCGGCGATATGCGCCTCGTCGGCCCGCGGCCGGAGATCCCGGAACTGGTGGAGCAGTACCCGCCGGAGTACCACGCCCGGCACGATGTCAAGCCCGGCATCACGGGCCTCGCCCAGGTGAACGGCCGTGCCGACCTGACGTACGAAGAGACGATGCAGTACGACCTCGACTACGTGAGGAATCACTCACTGGGACGCGATCTCTCCATCCTGTGGCGTACACTGCCAGCGGTGCTGACACGGAAGGGCGCCCGCTAGGCCAGACGGAGGCAGCGTTATCGATACCCCGGCCACTCTGACTCCGCCGCATCAGGCTGCTACGCGATGAACCGCGCGCTCCCGCCGAGCCTGCGCGAGTTCGCGCGGCTGCTGCCGGTATTGCTGCTGGATGCGGCGGTGGTGCTGGCGGCGTATGCGGCGGCGCTGGCGCTCCGCTTCGACGGCGACGTGCCCGGCCAGTCGATCCGCTTCTTCGCGCAGGTGTCGTGGTTCATCGCGCTGGCGTACGTCACCGGCAACTTCTTCTTCCGCATCTACCGCACGTCCTGGAAGTACGCCGGCATCGTCGACGCCTTCAACCTGACGCTGTCGATCGGCCTCGTCTCGATCTTCCTGTTCGCCATCAACGCATTCCTCAGCCCGCGGCACATCCCGCTCACCGTGAACGTCGTGGCGCCGGCGCTGATGCTGATCGTGATGGGCGGCATCAAGTTCTGGCCGCGTCTGTGGGCCAGCCGCAACCCGTTCAGCGGCTATGACGCCGGCGTGAAGAACGTGCTGATCGTCGGCGCCGGACACACGGGCCAGTTGCTGGCGCGCGAGTTCCTGCAGAACCCGCGCTGGCAGTATCGCCCGATCGGCTTCGTCGACGACGACAAGAGGCTGAAGGGCGTGCGCATTCACTCCGTGACGGTGCTGGGCGACCGGCTGGACATCCCCGAGATCTGCGCCGGCAAGCGCGTCGATCTCGTCGCGCTGGCGATCCCGTCCGCCGGCGGCGCGGTGATCCGCGAGGTCGTCGGCATCGTGCAGTCGACGCGCGTGCCCCTGCGCACGGTGCCGGGCCTGCGCGACCTCGTGCGCGACGAGGCCCAGGCGGCGCAGCTGCGCGAAGTGACGGTGGACGACCTCCTGGGCCGCGAGCAGGTGAACATCGACGCGGAACTGTGCGCGGCGACGATCCGCGGCAAGTCCGTGCTGATCACCGGCGCGGCGGGATTCATCGCGTCGGAACTTGCGCGGCAAGTCTTCGCGTTCGGGCCGGCCACGCTGCACCTGGCGGACGTCAACGAGACGGGGCTGTACGACCTGCAGCGCGACCTGGACGCGGACGATACCGACGCGCGTGTCCGCATCTGGTTGTGCAATATCGCGGACCGGACGCAAGTGGATGCGGTGTTCCAGCAGGCGCACCCGGACATCGTGTTCCACGCGGCCGCGTACAAGCACATTCCCGTCATGGAGGAGCACCCCGACGCCGCGTTCCGCGTAAACGTGCTGGGCACGCTGAACGTCTGCGCGGCCGCCGCCGGCTGCGGCGCGCAGAAGATGGTGTTCGTCTCGACCGACAAGGCCGTGAACCCCGACAACGTCTACGGCGCCACCAAGCGCATCGGCGAACTGCTGGTGGGTACGATGGGGCACGACAGCCGCACGACGTACGCCGCCGTGCGCTTCGGCAACGTGATGGGCAGCCGCGGCAGCGTCGTGCCGCTCTTCCTGCGCCAGATCGAGCGCGGCGGCCCGGTGCTGCTGACGGATCCGGAGACAACGCGCTTCCAGATGGCGGTCGAAGAGGCGGCGGCGCTGGTGATCCAGGCGGCGTCGTTCGCCGACCAGGGGCAGATCTTCATCCTCGACATGGGCGAGCCGATCCGCACCGCCGACCTGGCCGAGAAGATGATCCGGTTGAAGGGACTGGAGCCCGGCCGCGACATCCAGATCGTCTACACGGGCCTGCGCCCCGGCGAGAAGCTGCACGAGGAGCTGGTGGGCGCGTCTGAGAAACTGCTGAACACCCACCACCCGAAGATCCAGCTCACGGCGGCGCGCCCGCCTGTCTCGCGCGACGAGCTGGTGGACAAGATCACCGAGATGCACCTCCATCCGCCGCGCAGCGGCGCCGAGATCGCGGCCCGGCTGCACGCACTCGCGCGCATCGACCTGCGCGACACCGGCGAAGAGCTGCCCTCCGACGCCCGCAGCGTGGACGCCCGCGACCGCGGCGCCTGACAGGTTCGCCCGCCACTACCCCCGGCAACAAGCAGATAACGTGTCAAGCGACGTGATTGCAATTGTTAAATTGACGCTGCTATACTCGCGGCACTTTCTGCGGGGGAGCCGCCCGGACGGGATGCCGGGTTGCTGCGCGGGTGGTGGAGGTGGGACCGGATGGATATTTCGAGTTTCCCGAAGTGTCAGAAGTGCAAGCAGGGAGACCTGGTGCCGCTGTCTGACTTCGGAAGCCAGGGCGCGGCGATTCACTTCAAGGCGTGGGCCTGCACGAACCCGGAGTGCGGCTTCAACATCAAGATCCGCAACGGCGATCTCTACATCGACGAGCCGATCGCCAGCGGCGCGCTGCACAGCCCCCGCGTCCGCTGACGTCGCACCGAGGCGCTAACCGCCGCCCGCCTGCGTCACCAGGTTGCGCAGCTTCTTGCCCGCGACGAACCGCGCCAGGTTATCGAGGAAGATCGCCATCGACCGCTCCATGTTGAGCGGGCTGAAGCCCGAGTTGTGCGGCGACACGACGACGTTCGGCAGGTCCCACAGCGGCGAGCCGGCCGGCAGCGGCTCCACGTGAAACACGTCCAGGCAGGCGCCGGCGATCCAGCGCTCCCGCAGCGCGCGCACCAGCGCCGCCTCGTCGACGACGCGGCCGCGGGCAACGTTGATCAGCGTCGCCGAGGGCTTCATCGCACGCAACTCACGCTCGCCGATCAACCCTTCGGTCTCCTTCGTCAGCGGGCACGCCAGCACGACGAAGTCGCTCCGCTTCAACAGCGCCGGCAGACGCCGCGTCGGCAGCATCTCGTCGACGTAGCGCGCGGGCTTGCCGGAGCGGCGCACGCCCAGCACGCGCATGCCGAACGCGTGCGCCAGCCGCGCCACCTCACCGCCGATCGCGCCCGTGCCGACGATGCCGGCCGTCTGGCCCGTCAGCTCCGACGTGGCGACCGGCTCCCACACGTGGCGGCCCTGCTGCTCGCGCCACTCGTCGATGCGCTTCGTCCGGTAGAGCATCATCGCCAGCACGTACTGCGCGATCGACGGCGCGGACGCGCCCGACGAGTTGGTGAGCAGCGTGCCGCGGTCGATCAGCACCTGGAAGACGGGCGAGTCGACGCCGGCGCTGAAGGTGTGGAACCAGCGCAGCCCCTCGATGGCGAAGAGCGCCGGCAACACGGCGCGCCGCTGCTCCGGATCCTGCCAGAAGTCCTCGGAGAAGCAGCAGACCTCCGCGCGGGCGGGGTCGCCGCGCCACGTCAGGGCGCCATCGCGCACCGACGGCACAACGAGCGTCGCACCCGGCGCCGCCGCGCGGATGCGCGCGCCGTACTCGCGCGCCACACGTGGAGAGACGATCACGTTCACGCCCCCAGATTACCGGGGCCGCGCCCGCGGTTACAGCAGTTTGCTCGGCACTTTTCGCTGTTTCTGCGCGGCGGAGTTTGCTCGGCACTTTTCGCTGTTTTCCGCGCGGTGTCTGCCGTCGCCCGTCAGACTGGGCGGGCGGGTTGTCTTCACACGGCCTCAAGCTGGCGCCGGATGAATTGATCCAAGAGCGGTACGGCGAGCGAGTACTTGCCCCAGCGGTTCTTGTAAACCAACCCCGCATTGCAGAGCGATGCGAGCATTTGGTTGACGTGACTGCTACTGAAGGGCTTTTCTAGCACGACTCGCGACTTCTCGACTATTTCCTGGACTGTAAACTCGGAAGTGCACGTGTCGAGACGCGCAATCACGCCCATGAGATCACGTTGTCGGTCAGTAGCCCTCGCCCATCTCCCAGAGAAGAAATCGGTGTCAAGCTTCTGCATGATCTCCGTGACTGGGACAGGATGAGGCTTCACGCCTGGCTCCGCGTTCTGGCTCCAAATATCGAACACCTCGCGGCACACATACTGGATGAAATAGGGATAGCCCAGCGTGATCTTGTAGATGGTCTCGACCGACTCCGCCGTAAACTTCACAGGGCAACGCGCGTCAGTTATGGGCTTCAAGACCGCCTCGTTGGTGTCCTCTCGATTCAGCTTATCTAACGCAATGACGTGAAACATCCGCTCCGCGAACGTCCTCGCCTCAACGAGTTTCGGAAACAACGTTGGGAGCCCGGTCAGTACAAGCATGAAGCGGATACCCTTTCGTTGGATTGACTGGAACGTGTCCAGTAGCAACGAGAGAGGGTACTCCTCCTTCTCGGCGTGGTCCGCGAGATTTTGCGCCTCATCGTAAGCGAAGATCACGCCACGATTCGGCATGTGCTTAGCAACTGTCTCAAGCACGGCCTTCAGCTTGTCCGCCGCGAGTCCCGGCGTCCGCTCCCAGATGCTACGAAGGCTGTGGAAATCTAGCGTGCGTTGGACATTCGCCACCTTAGAACCGAGCCCCAACTGCGTCGTCGTCTCTACTCCGGTTACGACCGACGACGTGACCACTGCCAGGTCCGTCAGCAATCGAATCGCGAGACTCGACTCAGTCACGCTACTTGACTCGGACAAGTCAGTTCCAACCCAGAGCCAGCCTTCGCGAATCGCCAGCGGCTTCAGCGTTTCCAGCAGAACGGTCTTTCCCACCCCGCGTAATCCGGTCAGCACGAGATTCTGCAGTATGGTTTCCTGTGCGAGGAACTTGGCGAATTCCCTCTTCTCTTTTTCGCGGCCTGCCAAGTAAGGCGGCATATGGCCTGCGCCCGGCCTAAACGGGTTGTCAAATGCGGTCTGTGCAGCCATTTTGATGAGCCTCCCTAAATTAAGTCTGGAGCGTAACTCTAACGCAGCTTTGGAATCCTTGTCAAGCTGTTTATCTAATTTTAGTCTATTGGCTCATTGCCTGTTAGCATTGCCGGCCGCTCTTTCAATTTCCTCCTGCGGTCGGTATGGCTGACGCGATAGAGCTCCAGAAGCTGTTCGCGATAGAAGAATGGGTGTGACTGTCCTCGCGCCGTGATGATGTCTCCCCACCGACCTGGACGAATCACCTCTCCCGGTACGAGCCTACTCTCGCGAACATGCCAAAGAGCCAAAGCTGCCTCCGGGGGCTTCATGCAGTTCGTCAGCGTCACACGGTCTCGGTTCCCGTGATGACATTTCTCGTAAAGCCTCGTAGCTGGTACGGCAGCGCACACAGACGCATCATCCCGCCGCCTAAAACGCGTCCGGCGACTCGTCGATGAACTCCCACGGGATGCCGGCGTGCGCGCCCAGGCGCTCGCCGAGGGCGCGGATGCCGGGCGCCTCGGTGGCGTAGTGCGTGCCGAACAGCAGGTTGATGCCGACCTCCTTCGCGAAGAGGCGCGTGAACATGCCGCCCTCGCCCGTGACGTAGGTGTCGCAGCCCAGCTGCCGCGCCGCGTCGAGGTCGGCGGTGCCGCCGCCCGCGCCCGCGACGACCGCCACGCGGCCGAAGCGCTTCGCGTGCTGGTGCGCCTCCGCCTGCGCGCCGAGTGCCTGCGAGGCGCGCATGATCAGGTCGCTGAAGGAGCCGCCGCAGCCGCCGATGACGCCGGCGTGGCCGCCCTCGTACTCGCAGAAGGTCTGCTCCACCTCAACGCCGAGCAGCTCCGCCAGCACGTGGCTGTTGCCGACGCGCGGCGCGCAGTCGAGCGCGGCGTGCGCGCCGTATAGCGAGAGCCCCGCCGCTTCGAGCGCGGCGAATTTCTCGTCACGGAGGTGCAGGTCGACGGCGCGCCAGGAGGTGTGGTGCACGACGAGCAGGTTCGCGCCGGCGCGGGCCGCGCCGACGATCGTCGTGAGCGACGTGTTGACCGCCACGGCGAACTTCGAGACGCCGTCGCCGGACGGCGACTGGAAGAGCAGGCCGTTGGACTCGGCCTCGCCGGCGTAGCGGGCGACGTCGAGTTGCTCGTCGAGCCAGCGCACGATCTCGGTGAGCGATGCGTTTGCGTGCATGCGGGCAGTGTAGCGGGCGGGCTGGTTGCTGGTTGGTGGTTGCCACTTAGAACTCAGAACTTACAACTTCGAACTTACAACTCACCACTTCTACGTCTTCTCGAAGCGCTCGACGTCGACGACGAAGACGATGGCGCCGCCGGTGCGTACCTCGATCGGCTCCTGCAGCACCGAGCCTTCGCCGAAGAACGGCAGCGTCTGCACGGGTACGTACTCGCTGCGGGCGTAGCACTCGCTGCGCACCATGGCGACGATGCCGTCTACTTCGGAGGCCTCGACGCCGGAGAGGACAGTGGCGTTGCCCTTGCGGAGGAAGCCGCCGGTGCTGCTGATCTTGGTGGCGGGATAGCCCTGCTGGACGAGCTTGCGGGTCAGTTTCTCGGCGTCCGCGTCGGAGGCGATGATGATCACGAGCTTCAGCCGGCCTTCGTCGTCCACGGGACCTCCGTTCATCGCGCCCATGGTCGCATGCTATGCCCGGCAGGGGGGCCTGTCAACGCGCGCGACGAAGCTGTCCGCACGTGTGTGGAGCCTGTAATCTGTCGCCTGAAGTGAAGTCCGAGTCATCGCCCATCCAGGGCGGGAGGTTCCGTTGAGCGAAGAAGGCCTGAAGCCGTCGGTCGATATGGAGACGCTGGTGTCGCTGTGCAAGCGGCGCGGCTTCCTGTTCCAGAGCAGCGAGATCTACGGAGGGCTGGCGGGCGCGTGGGACTACGGACCCCTCGGCGTCGAGATCAAGAACAACGTGAAGAAGGCGTGGTGGCGCGCGAACATCCAGGAGCGCGACGACATGGTCGGCCTGGACGCGGCGATCCTCATGCACCCGGAGGTGTGGCGCGCCAGCGGCCACCTGGAGACGTTCACGGACCCGATGGTGGACTGCCGCAACTGCCAGTCCCGCTTCCGCGAGGACGAGCTGACCTCCGACGTCTGCCCGACCTGCGGGCAGCGCGGCCAGTTCACCGAGCCGCGCATGTTCAACCTGATGCTGCGCACGTTCGTCGGCCCCGTGCAGGACGAGGCGGCGACCGTGTACCTGCGCCCGGAGACGGCGGCGGGCATCTTCGTCAACTTCGAGAACGTGCTGACGACCACGCGGCGCAAGCTGCCCTTCGGCGTCGGCCAGATCGGCAAGTCGTTCCGCAACGAGATCACGCCGCGGAACTTCATCTTCCGCACGCGCGAGTTCGAACAGATGGAGATCGAGTACTTCTGCCGGCCCGAAGACTCCGCCCGCATGCACGAGCAGTGGATTGCGGACCGCATGGCGTGGTACGACCGCTTCGGCATGAAGAAGGACCGGCTGCGGCTGCGCGCGCACGACCCGCAGGAGCTGTCGCACTACTCGCGCGGCACGTCCGACGTCGAGTACCTGTTCCCGATCGGCTGGGCCGAGCTGGAGGGCATCGCGAACCGCGGCGACTTCGACCTGACGCAGCACGCGAAGTTCAGCGGCAAGGAGCTGAACTACTTCGACGAGGAGCGCTCCGAGCACATCGTGCCGCACGTGATCGAGCCGTCGCTGGGCGTGGACCGCTGCACCCTGGCGTTCCTGGCCGACTCCTATGACGAAGAGGTGGACGAGAAGGGCGAGAAGCGCGTGGTGCTGCGCCTGCACCCGGCGATCGCGCCGATCAAGGTGGCCGTGCTGCCGCTGAGCCGCAACGAGAAGCTGACGCCCACCGCGCGCGACGTGTACGCGCGGTTGCGCAAGCACTGGATGGTGCAGTACGACGACGCGCAGAGCATCGGCCGCCGCTACCGGCGCCAGGACGAGATCGGCACGCCGCTGTGCGTGACGGTGGACTTCCAGACCGTGGAGGAAGACCAGGCGGTGACGATCCGGGAGCGCGACAGCATGGCCCAGGTGCGCGTGCCGATCACGGGCCTCGTCGAGGCGCTGCGCGAGCGCCTGCCGGACGTGATCTGAGCGCATCGCGGTCGCATCGAGACGAGCGGAGAGGCGCGCCTGGTCGGCGCGCCTCTCTCCATCCCCTTGTAACCGGCCGCCCCCGTGCCCGTATCATGCACGCATGGCGCGGATCGACGCCTCGATGGAAGACTTCACCACGCGCGTGGCGACGCTGCCGCGCAGCTTCTGGCGGCGTCGCGACACGCAGCTGGCCACGCTGCCGGGCGGCATCCGCATCGCGGTGCTCACGTCGCCCTTCATCGTGCGCTGGGCCGCATGGATGGTGGCGGCGCTGATCCTGTTCGTCGCCGACGTACCTGAAGTCAACCGCCACTACGAGCCGTGGCTGCTGCTCGGGTCGATGCTCCAGACCGCGCTCGTCACGTTCTACGTGCCGGTGCTCCGGCCGGTGGTGCTGCCGCCGCTGCGACGCTACTTCGCGACGCCGGAGAGCTCCGACGTGCTGGCGGTCGGGCTCATCGACCTGACGCTGTCGATGATCGTCGTCTACCTGAGCGGCGGCTGGGGCAGCCCGTACTTCCACTTCGCGCTGACGGCGCTGCTCATCCCGGCGTTCTTCCTCACATTTCGCGGCGTCGTGGTGATGGTCGGCGCGTACATGGCCGCGTACGTCTTCGGACTGACGATGTTCGGCGACGGCGTATACGGCGGCTGGAAAGGCAGCAACCTCAACAGCTTCATCGGCGCGATGGTGACGCCGATGCTCGTCGCGCTGGTGCCGAACTATCTCGGCAGCGTGCTGCGCGAGCTGGAGGCGGCGCGCCAGGACGCCGTCGACGCGCTGGGAGACAGCGAGTTGCTGTACTCCGTCGCCCGCGCGTTCCTGGAAGGCGGCCGCGCGCTCCACGACGTGCTGCCGCAAGTCGCCGCGGCGACGCTCGCCGCGGCGCGCTTCGACGAGCTGGTATTGCTGATCCCTGACGATCCGGGAGGCGGCGGCGAGACCGCGTCCTACGGACACGACATCGCCCGCCCGCCGGAGCCGGCGGCGCTGGCGGAGGCGTTCGTGGGCGACGGCGCGCGTACGTACCGCGTCGCGGCGCTGCCGCCGCCGCTCGACGCCGCGTTTGCCGGCTGCGCGTGGGCGGGCGTGGTGCCGCTGCGCTCCGCCGACGCGGTCGAGGGCTGGATCGTCGCGGGCACGCGCGAACGGCCGCAGGCGATCCTGCACCACGTGCGGCTGCTCGACGCGGTGGCGGGCCAGATCGCGCTGGGCGTGCGGAACATCCGCCTCACCGACCGCATTGCCGAACTCGCCGCGGAGGGCGAGCGCACGCGGATCGCGCGCGAGATCCACGACGGCATCGCGCAGATGGTGTACATGCTGTCGCTGAGCCTCGAGACGGCGATCGACCGCGTGGGCAGCGACCCGGACGAGCAGCGGCAGCGGCTGCAGGACCTGACGGTGCTGGCCAAGAACGCGCTATGGGAGGTCCGCCAGTACATCTTCGACCTGCGCCCGCTGCTGAGCGGCGACGAGGGTCTTGTCGGCGCGGTGCAGGGGCAGGTGAAGGAGTTCCAGGCGGTGTCCGACTTGCCCGTCGAACTTTCGATCGATGGCGCGTCGTCGCAGCTGCCGATCGAGACGAGCGCGGCGCTGTACCGCATCGTGCAGGAAGGACTCGGCAACATCTTCCGGCACGCGCGCGCGTCGAAGGTGGCGATCTCGCTGCGCTTCGCGCCGGACGCGGTGCGGCTGGCGATCAGCGACGACGGCATCGGCATGGGCGAGACGGAACCGGGCAGCCGCGTGGGCTTCGGCATGGGCAATCTGCGCCAGCGCGTCGAGGACCTGCACGGCGTCCTTGAGCTGCGCAGCGAGCCGGGCACCGGCACGCGCATCGAAGTGACGGTGCCGGTCGCGGAGAGCGCGGCGTGAGAGGAGCGGGCGCATGAAGACGCGGCTGATGATCGTCGATGACCACGAGGTGGTACGCATGGGACTGCGCGCGGCGCTGGAGGTGGAGCCGGACTTCACGGTCGTGGCGGAGGCCGGCAACGGGGCCGAGGCGATTGAGAAGGCGCGCGCGCACCGGCCGGACATTGTGCTGATGGACGTGCGGATGGACGGCATGGACGGCATCGAGGCGTGCCGCGAGGTGCGCAGCGAACTGCCGGAGACCAGGGTGCTGATGCTGACGTCGTTCGCGGAAGAGGAGACCGTGGTGGCGGCGCTGCTCGCAGGGGCGGCCGGCTACGTGCTGAAGAACGTCGCGCGCGCGCGCCTGCTGGAAGCGCTGCGATCCGTCGCGCGCGGCGAGTCGATGCTGGACTCGAACGTGATGAAGGGCGTGCTCGACAAGCTCATCGCCGCGCACGAGCCGGGCGGGCACAAGGCGGTCGGCGACGATACGGGCGACCTGACGGCGCGCGAGCGCGAGGTGCTGGTGCTGATCGCGGAGGGCGCGACGAACAAGGAGATCGCGGCGAAGCTGGTGGTGAGCGAGAACACCGCCCGTAACCACGTCAGCCACATCCTCTCGAAGCTCGGCTTCAGCCGGCGCAGCGAGGCCGCCGCGTACGCGGTCAAGAAGGGGCTTGTAAAGGAGTAGCTGGGACGCTCGCGCGCTATCCCTGCGACGGCGCGGGCAGTTGCGGCGTCTCGTCCCCCGTGTCGAGCGCGAACGGCGGGTACTCCTGCACCAGGCCGGCCATATACACCGCGACGCGCGCGTGCCAGCGCATGTAGCCGCGCAGGAAATCGAAGATGCCGCGCGGATACGACTCCTGGATGAGCACCGAGATCGCGGCGATCAACAACAGCACCGCCGCGACGATGCCGAGGAGCGCCAGCACGATGCCGTGCGGGATCGCGAGGATGATCCGGACGAGCACGCCGCCGGGCGTCGGCTCACCGGACGGCGCCGGCTCGAAGCGGACGATCTGGCGCGGATCCTCCGTGGGGAACTTGTCCGTGAGCAGCAGCATGTAGCTGTAGAAAGCGGCGATGTAGCGCAGCCAGAGCGAGATGTTCTGCTCCGATTCGTCGATGTAGCGCTGCGCACCTCGCTGCGAGATCAGGATCGCGGCAAGAACCGGGATGCCCACGTAGATCAGCCCCCCAAGCCAGCCCATCGCCCCGCCCAGGATCGAGAGCACGATCACGATGCCGATCCGGATGGCGACCTGGACCCGGTCGTACGTCTCTCGTGGGGCAACATCGTAGGTGACACCGTATGCGGCCATGAGCGTTCCTCCTTGAACTCCGTCTCCATCGTACGACGCCCGGTCAAGCGGCGCGAGTGCGCTTCGGACGGTTCGCGCGCCGTCGGGGTGGTCACCGGCCGGTGACGAGCCGGTACTCCCGCTTCACGGCAACGGCGCGCCAGCCCAGGGCGGCGTACATCCGCTTCGGCGTGTCCGTCGGGTCGGCGACGATGACGACCTCGCGCGCTCCTTGCTCCCGGCAGTGGGCGACGGTGCGGTGCAGGAGCGCAGAGGCGAGGCCGCGATGCCGGTACTCCTTCTGCACGAAGAGATCCTCGACCTGCCCGCAGCCATCCACCCCCGCCCACGACGAGAAGTAGCCGTGCGGCACGCCGTCGATGCAGCCGAGCCAGTACGTCAGCAGCGGGCACTTCGCGCGGCGCGTCCGGGACATCTCCGCGCCGACGCCGTGCTCGACGGGCAGGCCGTGCCGCTCGCGGTACTCCGCCCAGTCGAGCACGGCGAGCGCGCCAAACGCGCGCCAGTCGTCGTCGTTGGCGACGGGGCGGATCTCGAATGGCGCGGGCGTACCGACGAGGACGCCCTCCAGCAGCATCACGAGCGACTCGCTACGCTCGTAGCCTTCGAGCTGGAGACGCGCCTCGAACGCGGGCGGCGTGGTGAAGTCCAGGTGGTACTGGCGGTGCGGGTAGCCGGCGAACTCGCGCTCGGCGCGGGCGAGCAGCGCGTCGACCTCCGCCGGCGTGGACGCGGTCACGTCGCTCATGTGGTTAGCGTCGCGGATCTGCGGGAAGGCCGGGTTGCGGACGAAGCGCGCGCCGTCGGCGAAGAAGACCTCGTGTCCGAGCGCGAGGTTCTCGGCGTTGGTGCGCAGGGCGCGGCGTGCGGCGGCGTCGGTCATGGGGAGGAGTGTACAGTGAGCGGGCAGCAGCGGGATGATGACGAGAAGGCCCTCGCGGATCGCGAGGGCCCCTCTTCTGGTTACCGCGGATCGTGCGTCGCCGCTAGACGGCGGCCGGGGCCGCGAACTGGGTGTCGATCTTCGCCGAGGCGTCGAAGAAGTCCTGGATCGACTGGTTGAAGCGGTAGAAGGCGTCGATGCGGACGCCGTCGTGTCCGCGGGCGAAGGCTTCGGCGTTGTTCAGGTCGAGCGTATTCAGCGTGTGCGAGAGGTCCGCCGCGCCGTTCCTCTTGATGTTCTCGATCATGTCCTTCCAGCCGTCGTAGGACTGCTCGAGCCAGAAGTCCACATCGCGCAGATCATCCTCCGTCGCCTCGCGTACGTCGGCACACTCGAACGCCTCGAAGGTGACCTTGAAGATCTTGCTTCCCACCTTGATGCCCATGGTGGTGTCAACGGTGCCCAACTCCCGGAACTTCGGGTCGGCATTGACAAGGTTCTTCACGGCGTTGAACCACTCGACAGACGGAAACACTGGCATGATCTGCATTCCTCCTGTGCCGGCGCGCCGGTGCGCGCTGCTGGCGTTATCGCTGGATGTTGGCCCGCAGGCCGGCCGGCCGCGTCAATGGTAGCCCACTTGCGCCTCGCAGGGTACCGCGCGAACAGGCGCTCAAGGGTGGTGGGATTCTCTGTGATCGGCAGGGACGGCGTCAAGCCGCCCGGATGCGCGTTCCGCAACATGCGGACGGACGGACCGGCTACGCGGCTTCGGACTGCAGGCGAGGTCTGCGGACGAGTTGCAGGATGATGCCGCCGACCCCGGCCTCGGCGTCGTACTCGATGATGTCGAATTGGGGCGCGAGCGTGCAGTCGAACGACTGTGCGAGGAGCGGCAGGCTGCGGCGAAGCTTGTCAATCATCGAGAAGGTCTGGAGCCGGCCGAATCCGACAAGGACGGCGACCATTCGGTCGTCGCCGTACGTGAAGGCGTCGCAGCCGCGGCCGGCGCTCGTGATGGCGTCCACCGCGGCGCCCCGGAACTTGTCGAAGCTCTCCGCGCCGTGCGCCTTCTTGATATGGTCGATGCCCTCGAGGTCGGCGACCAGGAACGAGGGTTCCTGCCCGGCGGCCACGATCTCGTCAATCAGCGCCGTGAGTTGCGAGCGAAAATCGTCCATCACAGGAAGTATCGGCGGCCGGAGGCGGCGGCCGCACGGTCTGCACCGAGGTTTCGAAGGAGTCGTGGCAGGTTCAGGGAACCTCGCGGGCACGCCCCTAGGGGAGCCGCCTACCCCCGGTAGCGGACGCGCTCGCGGTCGCGCTCCTTGTCGACGAGCAGCTGCAGGTCCTGCGGGCGCGGGATGCCGGTCATGCGGAACTCCTGGATGTCGGCGGCTGTCTGGCAGACCACGTCGCCGTAGTTGAACATCGTGCGAAAGACGCCGTCGCGCTCGACAGTCATGTCCTGCACATTCACGAGGTCCGCGGTCGAGGTCTTCAGCGTGAATGGCGTCGTCTTGGTGCTGTCGACGATGCGCTGGTTCGTGATCACCCAGATGTCGTTGTTGTAGCGGTACCAGTTGAGGAACGCGCGCAGCACCCAGTAGAGCAGGTAGACCGCCGCCGCGATCCAGAACACCCTGCCGGCGGTGCCGCCGAGGCCCGCCGTCTTCGACATCGCGAACGCCACGCCGATGACGGGCACCAGCGCGAGCAGCGCGTACCAGAGGGTGCGCGGCCAGAGGTAGATCCAGTGGCGGCGGCAGATCATGATGACGCGCTCGTCTTGCTGCAAAGGGAAGTGCAGGGCGCCGTCCTTGTGAGGCGTCTGCGCGGGCGCGGGGCTGGCCGTCATCGTGACCTCCGTTGCTATCCCGCTCTCGGGCGGGCGAGTGGTGCCGCCGGGGCCATCGTGCCACCCCGATCGCCCGGACACAAGTGGTCGGCCGCAGTAACGTGGCGATGCGTTAGCATGCGCATGGCGGCGAACGAGCGCCCCGATGGCGACGAGGGCATCTTCGTGAGCAATGACATCCGGATACGCGACATCGACGCCAACGGCCTGACGTTCCGCGTGCGGGAGGCGGGCGACGCCGGCGACCTCGTGATCCTGCTGCACGGCTTCCCGGAGACGTCGGCGATGTGGCTGGACCTGATGCCACGCATCGCGGCTGCGGGCTACCACGTCATCGCGCCGGACCAGCGCGGCAAGTATCGAGTCGTGGCGCTGCAGGCGGGGCACTGGCTCGCCGAAGAGAAGCCGGAAGATGTGGCCCGCGAGGTGCTGGCGCACATCGCGGCGCACCCGCTGACGTGACGGACCGCTACTCCAGCGTGATCGGGCCGCTCTTGCCGCCGCTCTTCTTCACCAGCCGCACCGACTCGATGCGCATGGCGCGGTCGACGGCCTTGCACATGTCGTAGATCGTAAGGGCGGCGACGGTGCACGCCGTCAGCGCCTCCATCTCGACGCCGGTCTTGCCCGTCGTACGGACGATGGCCTCGATATCAACGCACGATCGCGCCTCGTTCGGCGCCAGCCTGACGTCGATGCCGGTGAGCAGCAGCGGGTGGCACATGGGGATGAGGTCGTGCGTGCGCTTGGCGGCCATGACGCCGGCGATCTGCGCGACCGCCAGCACGTCTCCCTTCGGCAGGCCGTGTTGCTGGATCAGCGCCAGCGTCTCGCGCCGCATGACGATGCGGCCGCGCGCGACAGCCTCTCGTTTCGTGTCGTCCTTCGCGGAGACGTCAACCATCCTGGCCTTGCCCGCCGCATCGACGTGGCTGAGCTTGCCGAAGGCTTCGTCCGGGTCATGCGCCGCTGTCATGCGCGGATCGTAGCGCGCCGCCGGGCCGGGCGGCATCGGGGTTCCACCTATGCGGCCGGGCGCCTCGCCATCAGCCGCCGATGTACGACATCTCGACGCGCGGGATGCCGGCCGTAGCTTCTGAGCGAAGCTCTGAGTAACGGTCGGCGCGGACGCGCCAGACACCGGCGACCGCGGCGGCGATCTCTTCGTCGCCAGCGCCGCGGCGGAGCATCGCGCGCAGGTCCGTGCCGCTCGTGGCGAAGAGGCACGTGTAGAGGCTGCCGTCGGCCGAGAGACGGGCGCGGGTGCAGTCGCCGCAGAAGGGCTGGGTCACGGACGTGATCACGCCGACCTCGCCGCCGTCGTCGGCGTAGCGCCAGCGTTGCGCCACTTCCCCGCGATAGTTGGCGTCGACCGGCGCCAGCGGCATCTCGGCGCTGATCATGCGGACGATCTCGGCGCCGGAGACGACGTCGTCGAGGCGCCAGCCGTTGGTGTGGCCGACGTCCATGTACTCGATGAAGCGGACGATGTTGCCGGTGCCGCGGAAGTGCCGCGCCAGGTTGACGATCGTGTGGTCGTTGACGCCGCGCCGGACGACGGCGTTCACTTTCACAGGCCGCAGCCCCGCGGCCTCCGCCGCGGCGATGCCTTCGAGCACGCTGGCGACGGGAAAGTCGACGTCGTTCATCGCGCGGAAGACCGCGTCGTCGAGCGAGTCCAGGCTGACGGTGACGCGGCGCAGGCCGGCGGCGGCCAGCGCCTCCGCGTGCCGCGCGAGCAGCGATCCGTTCGTAGTGAGGGCGATGTCCACTCCCGGGATCGCGGCAAGCATGCGGATGAGATCCGGCAGGCCGGCACGGAGCAGCGGCTCGCCGCCCGTGAGGCGCAGCTTCGTGACGCCGTGCGCGGCGAAGATGCGCGCGAGGCGGCCGATCTCGTCGAAGCTAAGGACGTCGTCACGGCGCAGAAAGTCGTAGCTGTCGCCGTAGACCTCGCGCGGCATGCAGTAGCGGCAGCGGAAGTTGCAGCGGTCCGTGACCGAGATGCGCAGGTCGCGCAGCGCCCGTTCGAAGCGATCGACGACGGGCACGGCGGCGCTGCCGCCGGGCTCCGGCACGTCAGTCTGCTCCAGCGGTCGGATCGCCACCGGCCATCTCCTTCAGTACCGCCGCCGCTCTATGAGCCGCCGCGCCGCGGTGGCTCATGCGATTCTTCTCGTCCCGCGCCATCTCGGCGCTGGTGATGCCGCGGTCCGCCACGACGAAGATCGGGTCGTAGCCGAAGCCGTGCGCGCCGCGCGGCTCGTGGCCGATGCGCCCCTCCCACACGCCCTCGACGATACGCACGTCGCCCGCCGGCGTGGCGATGGCGATGGCGCAACGGAAGCGCGCCGTGCGCTGCGCGTCGGGCACGCCGCGCATCTCGTCGAGGACGATCCGGACGCGCTGCTCGTCGCTGAGCGACGGATCCGTACGGTCTCCACCGGCATATCGGGCGGAAAAAATTCCTGGGCGCTTGCCCAGGTGATCGACTTCCAGCCCCGAATCGTCAGCGAGCGCGAGCAGCCCGGTGCTCCGCGCGGCCTCTACGGCCTTGATTGTAGCATTCTCCTCGAACGTGGCCCCGGTCTCTTCGGGCTCGAACGGCACGCCCAGTTCGGACGGGGTAGTCAGCTCGAATCCGCAGCCGTCCAGCAGCTCGCGGAACTCCCGCAGCTTCCCGGGGTTGTTGGTGGCGACGACGAGCCTCGGTTTCGACACCGGGGGATCGTAGCGGCAGCGCAGGACGAGGGACAGGGGCTCAGCCCGCGGCGGCGCGCGCGGCCGCGATGATGCGCCACGCCTCGGCGCGGTCGCCCCAGCCTTCGATTTCGACCTTCAGCCCCTGCAGCTCCTTGTAGTCCCGGAAGAACTGGGCGATCTCCAGCTGCCAGTGCGGCGAGATATCGGCGAAGTCCACGACATGCGCGAAGCGGGGATCGGCCAACGGCACGGCGATGATCTTGTCGTCACCGCCCTTGTCGTCACGCATACGGAGCACACCGATGGGGCGCGCGTCCATGTAGCAGCCCGGCAATGTCGGCTCCTCGACGATCACCAGCACATCGAGGTGATCGCCGTCGGCGGCGAGCGTGCCGGGGATGTAGCCGTAGTCAGTGGGATAGTGCACCGACGAGTAGAGCGTGCGGTCGAGGCGTAGCACGCCGCGCTTCTCATTCCACTCGTACTTGTTGCGGCTGCCGCGCGGGATCTCGATGACGACTTCGACTGCGTCTTCCATGCGGACATCGTAGCGCGCGGCGACCGCCCGGCGGCACCGGTCAGAGCGCCTGCTCCTCGGTTCCCTCCAGCGGGTAGGTGGCGAGGGAGCGGTAGATCGAGCCGCCGGAAGTCAGCGTGGACTGCATGAGGCTGATGCGGTCGACGCGGAACCAGGGGAACTCCGGCGCGTTGAAGCGCATGACCATGTCGTGCAGGTGCTCGCGCACCGCCGGCGGCGCATCGTCGCGCACGCGGGCGAGCGTCAGGTGCGCGTTGAAGCCGCGCTCGTCGCGCTCGAAGCCAAGCGGCTCCAGCGATTCCGCCACTCGGTCGGCCAGGTCCGCCAGCGCACCACCGTCGCCGCCGACGCCGAGCCACACGACGCGCATCTGGCCGCGTCCGCCGAACGAGCCGATGCCGAGCAGCGTCATGTCGATCGGCGCGCAGCCGCGCACGCCGGCGCGCAGGGCGGCGCCGACCGCGTCGAGGCGGTCCTCCTCGACCGCGCCCAGGAACTCCAGCGTGAGGTGGATGCCGTCGATGCGGGCCCAGCGGAGGGCGTCGGTGTTGGCGGCGTTGCGCAGCATCTCCATCGTCACGACGAGCGCGCGCCTGACCTCGGGCGGCAGCTCGACGGCGACGAAGAGGCGCAGCATCTTCGGGCCGGTGTCAGGCGCGGCCGCCGGCTGCTGCGCCTTCCGTCCGCCGCGGCCGAACAGGCGTGGCATCAGAGGCCCAGCAGCGCGGCGGCGTTGCCGCCGGCGATCGCCGCGAACTCCGCGTCGCTCAGGCCGGCCTCGCGCGTGCGCGCCAGCGCCTTCGCCTGCGACGTCAGCGGGTAGTCGCTGCCCCAGAGGATCTTCTCCGCACCAACCGCCTCGATGACCCGGCGATAGACCTCGCGGGCGTACAGCAGATGGCTGGCCGCCGTATCGAACCAGACGTTCTCCAGCGCCTCGCGCACCTCCGGCATGAGCGCGTAGAACGGCAGGCCGCCGCCCCAGTGCGCGGCGATGATGCTGACGCCCGAAGCGCTACGCGCGAACGTGTAGAGCGCCGAGACCGGCAGCCCCTCCTTGCCGGGGTAGGCGTGGCCCACGGGCTCGCTGACGTGAAAGAGCAGCGGCAGGTCGTATGCCGCCGCCGCCCAGGCGAGGACGTCCGCTTCGTCGCTGTTCGCCAGGTTGTAGCCGCTCTGCTCCGGCCGTAGCTCGCCGATACCGCGCGCCCCGGCGGACGCGAGCGCGCGGAGCTTCGTGCGGGCGTCGTTGCGCTGGAGCTGCGGCGCATCGTCGATCTCGGCGCGGCCGTGGCCCGCCGCGCCCGCGAGGTACACCGATACGAACGGGATCAGCCGGCCGCCCGATCGCGCTGCCGCTTCGAGGATGTAGGCGTTCGTCTCGTCGATCAGCGGCTCGCCACGCCAGGCGAAGTTGACGATGACGCTGCGGTCGACGCCGGCGGCGTCCATGGACGCCAGCACCTCCTCCGCGGTCGCCATCGCGGCGCTGGGGTCGGAGTAGATCTCGGCGAAGGCCGGCTCCGTCGCGAGCAGCGACGCGCGACGGTCGCGGACGGCGGGCGGGAAGACGTGAGTGTGGGCGTCGATGATCATGCGCCGCCTTACGCGCGGACGGCGCGTTCCAGCGCGCGGCCGAAGCGCATCACGGCTTCCGGGATGTCGCGCTCGGCGACGTTGCTGTAGCAGAGACGCGCGCGGTCATGGCCGGTGCCGTCGTTGAAGAACGGCGCTCCGCCGACGTAGCCCACACCCTCCTCGTTGGCCGCCACGCGCAGCCGGTCCGGATCGATGTCCTCGTTCAACTGGAGCCAGAGGAAGAAGCCGCCCTTCGGCACGCCCCAGCGCGCGAAGCGGGAGCAGCGCTCGTCCAGCGCGGCCAGCATCGCGTCGCGCTTGCGGCGGTAGATCGAGATCACCCGCTCCAGGTGCGCGTCGAAACCGCCGGACTCGCAAAACTCCGTGATAACGCGGCTGGACCACGGCGAGACGCCCATGTCGAAGCGCATGCGGGTGACGGCGTCGATCAGCGGTTTCTCGCCCATGATCCAGCCGACGCGCAGGCCCGTCGCCAGCGTCTTGCTGAACGTGCCGAGCAGCACCGCGCCGGTGCCGCCCGTCAGGAAGTAGAACGACGGCGTGGGCTCGTGCTCGAAGCCGATGGCGCCGTAGGCGTCGTCCTGGATGATCAGGATGTCGTTGCGGCGGCAGATCTCGGCGACGGCCTTGCGGCGGTCGAGCGTCAGCGTGGCGCCGGCGGGGTTGTGGTAGTTGCTGATCGTGTAGAGGAGCTTCGGCCGCTTGCCCTGCGCCGTGACGCGCGCGACCACGTCCTCCAGCGCCGCCGGCACCAGGCCGTCGGCGTCGACGGGCACGCCTTCGATCTGCGGCATGCAGGAGATGATCGTGCGAAGGCTGCCGGGGAACGTCGGCCGCTCGACGATCACGACGTCGCCGGGGTCGAGGAACGTCTCGCAGAGGTTCTCCAGCCCGCCGGCGGAGCCGCAGGTGATGACGAAGTTGCCGGCGTTGACGCCGAGGCCTTCGTTAGCGTTGATCCGGTTCGCCAGCCACTCAGAGAGGCCGGGGTAGCCCTGCGGGCCGCCGTACATCAGCGCGAACTTGCCCTCACGCCGCAGCACGCGCTCGTTCGCGGCGATGAACTCCTCGATGGGCAGCGAGTCCGGATCCGGGACGCCGCCGGTGAGCTCGATGGGCGTGACGGCGGGCCTGGGCAACTGACCGGTCGCCCACGGCGACCACGCGGCGGCCGCGCTCCGCAGCGAGAGCGCCTGCTCCCAGTTGTATGCGGCGCCATCGGAGATGAGATCGAGAGCCATGAACCATTCTAGCGCGCGTGCGGCTCGCGGGGGCGGTAACTGAATCTAGCCGCGCCCGGGTGCCGCCGGCTCTGGCGGATCCTGTGCAGTCGAAGACGGCGGCGACGTGTCGCCTCCGTCAGTTTGTTTCAATTCGTCGATCTTTAGGTTCGCCACGTTCACGCGAGACCGAAGGTCTCCGTCGTCGGTCGTGGAGAAGCGATCGACGAGCGCCGCATACCTTGCACGCGCTCCATGAGGTGATCCCACGCACTTGACAGCGCACCGCGACCCCATCTATGTTCGTAGAACATATGATCTCGCCTGCTGCGAAATCGGAGGTTGCTGCGATGCCCCCGGCCAAGCCCAACTCTGCTGTCGGCGGCGCGATGACGCGTGCGCTTCCTCCGCTCCCAATCGGCTCCTCTGCGTCCTCTGCGTCTGTCCGCGTATCCCGTCGAGAAACGTCGAAATTACAAAACAGGTACATCCCCAGATTCGATTTGCACAACATAACGAAAAAAGGGGTACCGAAATGTTCCTTCCCGGGAAGGGGCGCCGCTCCGGAGGTCTCCCCTCCCGCCCCGCCTTCGGCGCGCGGGCACGGGGCCGGTTACGTCCTGCGCTTGGCGACGCGCTCCGCGGCGGCGCGGAAGCGGGCGTGGTGCTCCGGCGTGGTGCGCAGACGGTGGTTCCACTCGCCCTCGGCGGCCGCGGCGTCCGCGGAGCCGGTCGCGAGATCCACGACGGCTTTCGTGGCGATCAGCGCCGGCTGCGAGTTCGCCGCGATGTCGCGCGCCATCTCCATAGCGGCGGCGTGGAGTTCCGCGATGGGGTAGACGTGATTCACGAGGCCGATGCGCAGCGCCTCGTCCGCGCGCACGACCTTCGACGTGAACATCAGCTCCTTCGCGCGCGGCGCGCCGACGATCCGCGGCAGCTGCGAGCCGCCGACGACCAGGCCGTACGCCGCGCCGGGGAAGCGGAAGGCGGCGGTGTCCGACGCCAGCCGGATATCGCAGAGGATCGCGACCATCGCGCCACCGCCGTAGCAAAGGCCGTTGATCGCGGCGATCAGCGGCTTGCTGAACGTCACGCACGCGGCGTACACCTGCGCCATCCCCTCGGTGCGGCCCTTCCCCTCGATCGCCTCGACTGCCTCGTTCATGTCCGCGCCGGCGCTGAACGCGGCGCCGCTGCCCGTCAGGACCGCGACGCTGATCTCGGGGTCGGCGTCGAGTTCACCCAGCGCGGCGGCCACCGCGGTGTCCAGCTCGCGATTGAAGGCGTTGTGCTTGTCCGGGCGGAGCATGCGGACCACGCCCACGCCGCCGTCACGCTCGATGCCGCAGATCTCGCTCATGCCGAAAGTGTACGGGAGCGGGCAGCGGTGCGGGAGGCGGGGCGCCACCGGATATTGACTTCAGATCGGACGGGCGTATGCTGGTCGTCACACGCCCGCGCGGAACCGCTCCGCCAGCAGCCAGGAGGACGCCATGGCCCACTACGTCGTGCTGTACAAGTTCACCACCGAAGGCGCCAAGACCATCCGCGACTCCGTGAAGCGGGCGGGGCGCATCCGGCAGGAGAACGCGCGCGTCGGCTTCAAGATCCTGGACGTCTACTGGACGCAGGGCCCGTACGACATGGTGGCGATCGTCGATGCGCCCTCGGAAGAGGCGATGATGGGGGCGATGCTGAACGTCGTGGGCGCGGGGAACGTGACCAGCACGACGATGCGCGCCTTCGACGCGACGGAGATGTCGCGCGTCCTGGCGCTGACGCCCCACCTGAGCGAGGAGCCGGCCCCGGCGAAGAAGGCCGCGAAGAAAAAGTAGCGCCATCCGCCTACGGGTTGGCCCGCGGACGTATCCGGCGCGTCCCCCGTTGCCCGGATCGCACGATCGTGCGACCCTGCGTCGTAGCGTCGGCGCGCCCGCGCGCGGCCGCATCCCGCAACGAAAGGCTGCACACGTTCATGACCTACCCTGCCCGCCCCGCCACCTCGATCAAGTTCGGCACCGACGGCTGGCGCGCCGTGATCGCCGAGGACTACACCTTTGACAACGTGCGCGCCTGCGCCGCCAGCGTGGCGCTGTACCTGAAGCAACACGGACTCGCCGAGCGCGGGCTGATCGTCGGCTACGACGCGCGCTACGCGTCGGAGGACTTCGCCGACGCGGTGGCGGAGGTCGTGGCGGCGCAGGGCATCAAGGTGTACGTGACGGACACGCTGGTGCCGACGCCCGTCGTCAGCTTCTCGATCATCGACCGCAAGGCAGGCGGCGGCGTGGTGATCACGGCCAGCCACAACCCGTGGCGCTGGAACGGCTTCAAGTTCAAACCCGACTACGGCGGCAGCGCGTCGCCGGAGATCGTCGCCCAGATCGAGGCGCCGCTGCCGGACCTGGTGGACCGCGTGCTGCCGCGGACGGAGATCGGCGAGGCGAAGCGCGCCGGCATGGTGCAGACCTTCGACGCGCGCACGCCGTACATCGCGCACCTGGGCCGGCTGATCGATCTCGAGCGGCTGAAGGCGGCGGGGCTGCGCGTCGCGTACGACGCCATGTACGGCACGGGGGCCGGCTACTTCACGACGCTGCTGGAAGGCGGCAAGACAACGGTGACGGAACTGCACGGCTTCCGCAATCCCGTCTTCCCGGACATGCACGCTCCGGAGCCGATCGCCCGCAACCTTCACGAGCTGTCGGCCCAACTGGCCAAGGGCGGCTTCGACGTCGGCATCGCGACCGACGGCGACGCGGACCGCGTCGGCATCGCGGACGAGAAGGGAAACTTCATCAACCAGCTGCAGGTGTTCGGCCTGCTGACGTACTACCTGCTGGAGGTGCGCGGCGAACGCGGCGCGATCGTGAAGTCGGTGACGACGACGCGGATGGTGCAGCGGCTCGGCGAGCTGTACGGCGTGCCGGTGTACGAGACACAGGTCGGCTTCAAGTTCCTGGGCCCGAAGATGATGGAGACCGACGCGCTGATCGGCGGCGAGGAGAGCGGCGGCTACGGCTTCCGCGGCCACGTGCCGGAGCGCGACGGCGTGCTCGCTGGCCTGTACATGCTCGACTTCATGGCGCGCACCGGCAAACGGCCAAGCGAACTGCTGGCGGAGCTCTACGCGAAGGTCGGCCCGCACTACTACGACCGCGTGGACGTGGCGCTGCGCGAGGAAGACCGCGCGGCGATCCTGGAGCGCGCGCAATCGGCGAACCCGGCGACGGTCGCGGGGCTGAAGGTGACGGCGCGCGACACCACGGACGGCTTCCGCTTCACGCTGGAGGACAAGGGGTGGCTGCTGTTCCGCTTCAGCGGGACGGAGCCGCTGCTGCGCATCTACACGGAGGTTGTGGGCGACGAGTCGCTGGTGCAGCGCGTACTGGCCGCCGGCCGCGAGCTGCTGGGCGTGTAGCGATCAGCGCGTGCGCGCCGGCTCCGGCGGCGCTGCGGCCTCGGCGGCTTGCGGCGCGGCGGCGGGCTTGCGCGACGGCAGCGGCAGGCGGATGCGCGGGCGGCGCGTACGCGGCTCGTCGCGCAGGCCGGCGTCGGTCGCGAGCACGCGCTCGGCGCTGACGGTACGGATGTGCAGGATGCCCTGGTCGATCCGCCACGCCAGCGCGAGGTACAGCCCGCCGAGGAGCATCGAGCCATACACGTCGCTGGGCCAGTGCGCGCCGGTGTACATGCGCGCCGGGCCACCCAGCGCGATAAGCGCGAGACAGACAAGGCGGACGAGCCACGCCAGCGGCCAGAAGCGCAGCACGCGGCCGGCGTAGGCGAAGATCAGCCCGTACACGACGACCTCGCCGAAGACGTGGCCGCTGGGGAAGCCGTTGGGGCCGGGCCACTGGCGCAGGTGCCAGTCGGAGTAGACGTACCAGGGCGGGCTGTCCGCCGGAAACGGCCGCTCGACGACCTGGCGCACGCCGAGCTGCACGTAGTGCAGGGCGCCCGCGCCGGCCATGATCAGCGCTTCGAAGCGCAGGCCGCGCACAAGCAGCACCAGGAACGACGAGATCAGCACGGCGGCGATGAAGTCGTAGCCGCCGAAACGGTTGACCGCACCGAACAGCGGCTCCGCCCAGTTGAAGCGGTCGAGCTCTTGCACCCGGAGCGTCATGCTGAGGTCGCCGGGCAGGAAGTAGCGGTGGTCGCTCCAGACGGCGAGCGCCAGGAAGCCGCCGAGCGCCGTGAACCAGGCGGCCCAGAAGGCGAAGGCGGCGCGTCGGGACCAGAATCGGCGCAGTAGCACCTCGTGAGTATCGAGTTGCCAGCGGGCGTACGCAAACGGATCCCGCCGGGGTGTCAAGTCGGCGAGTGTTATCATGAAGCATTCAGAGCCACGCCGGAGAGACATCATCGAAGAGCACAGACTCCGTGAACTGCTGGCGTCAGTCGCCGAGGGCCGCACCGATATTGATGCGGCCTTAGGGGAACTCCGTCATCTTCCCTACGAAGATATCGGCTTCGCGAAGGTCGATCACCACCGTTCCCTCCGAGATTGGGTACCCGAAGTGATCCTGGGGCAGGGCAAGACGCCCGACCAGGTCGTCGGTATCGCCACGACGCTGATGGAGCATACCGACCGGCTGCTGATCACCCGCGCCGAACCTGAGGCCGCCCGCGCCGTGCTGGCCGCCATCCCGGACGCGAAGCACCACAAGCTGGCCCGCTGCATCACGGTGGAGCGCACGAACGTGCCCAAACAGGACGGCATCGTCGTGATGTGCGCCGGCACGGCCGACCTGCCGGTGGCCGAGGAGGCCGCCATCACGGCCGAGATCATCGGCAACGACGTGAAGCGGATGTACGACGTGGGGGTGGCCGGGCTGCACCGCCTGCTCGACCAGCTGCCGGCGATGCGCGAGGCGCGCGCGCTGGTGGTGGTGGCGGGCATGGAGGGCGCGCTGCCGAGCGTGGTCTCGGGCCTGGTAGCGGCGCCGGTGATCGCCGTGCCGACGTCGGTGGGCTACGGCGCGAGCTTCGGCGGCCTGGCGCCGCTGCTCTCGATGCTGAACTCGTGCGCGGCGGGCGTGGCGGTGGTGAACATCGACAACGGCTTCGGCGCGGGCTACATGGCCGCGAGCATCAACCGCATCGCGCTGAGCCAGCGCGCGGACTGATACGGCGCACCGCATCGCATCAGCGGAGAGGATCACGTGACCGGCACGAACCCCACACCCGGGCGGCCGCATGTACCGTGGAGCTACGGCATCGCGCAGACGCTGGACGGCGACCCGGCTGCCTGGCAGGCGGTCGAGCGAAAGCTGGCGGACGCGCGCAACTACTGGGTCGCGACGGCGCGGCCCGGCGGGCGGCCGCACGCAATGCCGGTGTGGGGCATCTGGCTGGAGGGCGCGCTCTACTTCGGCACGGACAGACAGTCGCGCAAGGGGCGCAACATGGCCGACAACGCCGAGATCGTGGCGCACCTCGAGAGCGGCGATGACGTGGTGATCCTGGAGGGCGTGGCGGAGGAGGCGGACGACGCGTCGCTGCTGGCGCGCTACGTCGACGCGTACGACGCCAAGTACAAGTTCCGCCCGGCGACGCACGACGCCGCGACCGTGACCTACGCCCTGCGCCCGCGCGCCGCGTTCACGTGGCAGGAGGCGGATTTCCCAAACTCCGCCACGCGCTGGACGTTCGGATGACGCGACGGGTGTAGGGGTTCGCCCGCATGAGCCCGGCCGCCGTCGGCCGTTATACTGACCCGCTATGAAGAGTCCGTTCCTCGCGGCGCTGGAGCAGCGCGTGCTGCTGGCCGATGGCGCGATGGGCACGCTGCTGCAGAGCCGCGGCGCCCCCAAGAACGCCTGCCTGGAAGCGCTGGTGCTGGACAGCGCCGACCTCATCCGCCGCGTGCACGAGGACTACATCGCGGCGGGCGCTGACATCATCGAGACCAACACCTTCGGCGCGAACCGCTACCGGCTGGCGAAGCACGGGCTGGAGTCGCGCGTGCGCGACATCAACTTCCGCGCCGCACGGCTGGCGCGTGACGCGCGCGAGATCCACGGCCACCCGGTGTTCGTCGCCGGCGCCGTCGGCCCGACGGGGCGCATGCTGGCGACGATCGGCGACGTGCGGCCGCAGGAGGTGCGGGCGGCGCTGCGTGAGCAGGTCGAGGCGCTGCTCGAAGGCGGCGTGGACCTGATCATCCTGGAGACCTTCCCGGACATCGCCGAGCTGCGCGAGGCGATCCTGGCGGTGAAGGAGTCCTGCGACTTGCCGGTGATCGCGCAGGTGACGTTCCAGCGCGACGGCCGCACCTACGGCGGCGAGCCGCCGGACGAGGTGGCGAACGTCGCCAGCTCCCTGGGCGCGGACGTCGCGGGCGTGAACTGCAGCCTCGGGCCGCAGTCCGTGCTGGACGTGGTCGAGCAGATGTCGGCGCACACGTCGATCCGCGTGTCGGCGATGCCGAACGCTGGGCTGCCGAAGTACGTCGACCAGCGCTTCGTGTACCCGTCGACGCCTGAGTACTTCGCCGAGTACACGAAGCGGCTGGTGCTGGCCGGCGCGAACATCGTGGGAGGCTGCTGCGGCACCACGCCGGAGCACACGGCCGCGATGCGCGAGATGTTGGACGCCGAGTGGAACCGCAAGGCCCGCGGCGCGACGGTATCGGTGCCGGCGGCGAAGCCCGCGACGTCCAGCGCCGCGGAAGACGCACGCCCACGGACGCTGCGCGAGAAGCTGGCGGCCGGCGAGTTCGTCGTGAGTGTGGAGTTGGACCCGCCGCGCGGCATCAACCCGCGCAAGGCGCTGGAGGGCGCCGCGCACCTGAAGGCACTCGGCGCCGACTCGATCAACATCGGCGACAGCCCGATGGCGCGCGTGCGGATGAGCGCGATCGCGCTGGCGGTGCTGATGCAGCAGCAGGTGGGGATCGAGACGATCATCCACTTCACCTCGCGCGACCGCAACCTGATGGCGATCCAGAGCGACCTGCTGGGCGCGCACGCGCTCGGCATCCGCAACGTCATCGCGCTGACCGGCGACCCACCGTCGTCGGGCGACTACGCGCGCGCCACCGGCGTCTGGGACGTGGATTCGGTCGGCTTCGTCCGCATCCTGAAGATGCTGAACAGCGGCACCGACTGGGCGAACAACTCGATCGGCAAGGGCACGGACTTCTGGGTGGCCTGCGCCGCGAACCCGACCGCCGACAACATCGATTTGGAGCTGGACCGCGTGCGCCGCAAGATCGAGGCGGGCGCGGACGCGCTGATGACGCAGCAGATCTACAGCGCCGAGATCCTGGAGAGCTTTCTGGAGCGGCTGGGGCCGATCGACCTGCCGGTGCTGGTGGGCATCATGCCGTTGCAGAGCCACCGCCACACGGAGTTCATCCACAACGAACTGCCGGGCGTCTTCGTGCCGGAGGACGTGCGCGTGCGCATGCGCGACGCGGGCGAGAACGGCGTCGCCGAGGGTATCGCGCAGGCGCGCGAGCTGCTGGAGGCGTGCCGCCCGTTCGTGGCGGGCACGTACCTGGTGCCGTCGTTCGGCCGCTACGAGGTGGTCGGCGAGCTGGTGACGCTGGCGAAGCACCTGTCGTAACCGGTGCCCTGCGCGGCGCTCTCGACGACGCTTCGGACAACGTACAGGGCGCGCAGCCGCGCGCGTGGCACTCGCATCACGCCGGGGATGCGCCGCACGCGGGACGGACAGTAGCGCAGGAGATGCCGCGATGGCAAAGAATATCTCGAAGGCCGTGCTGATCACCGGCTGCTCCACCGGCATCGGCCGCGTCACGGCCGAGCGCCTGGCCGCGCGCGGCCTCACCGTATACGCGACGGCGCGGCGGATCGAGTCGATCGCCGGCCTTGAGGCGACGGGCTGCCGCACGCTGGCGCTGGACGTCTGCGACGAGGCGTCGATGCAGGCGGCGGTCGCCGAGGTGGAACGCGCGGAAGGCGCGGTCGGCGCGCTGGTGAACAACGCGGGCTACGGCCAGGACGGCGCGATCGAAGAGGTGCCGATGGACGCGGTGCGCCGGCAGTTCGAGACCAACGTCTTCGGCCTGGTGCGGATGACGCAGCTCGTGCTGCCGGGCATGCGCCGCCAGGGCCACGGCCGCATCGTGAACGTCAGCAGCATGGGCGGCAAGCTCGTCTTCCCGGGCGGCGGCTACTACCACGCCACGAAGTGGGCGGTCGAGGCGATCAGCGACGCGCTGCGCTTCGAGGTGCGCGACTTCGGCGTGCGCGTCTCCGTGATCGAGCCGGGCGCGATCCGCACCGAGTTCGGTGAGACGTCGGTCGGCTCGATGGGCGGCGTGCTAAGCGAGGCCCCGCCGTACGCGGCGTTTGACGCGGGCGTCGCGGAGCGAGTGCGGGCGACCTACCGCGGGCCGATGGCCGTGGGGCCGGAGATCGTCGCGAAGGCGATCGAGCATGCCATCATGTCGAAGCGGCCGCGCTCACGCTACCCGCTGACGCCGGGGGCGCGCGTCATGATGCTGGCGCGGCGCATCCTGCCGGACGGCGCGTGGGACGCCGTACTGCGCACGCAGTTCCCGTCACCGAAAGCCGAGTAGCGCCCTACCCCTTCACCACGATGTTCACGAGCCGGTTCGGCACGTAGATCAGCCGCGCGATCTCCTTGCCGGCGAGGTGCTGCTGCACGCTCGCGCTGGCGAGCGCGCGCTCGCGTGCGACGTCTTCCGGCGCGTCGAGCGGCAGCATCAGGCGCTCGCGCACCTTGCCGTTCACCTGCACCGGCACCTCCACCTCGTCCGCGGCAGCCAGCGCGGCGTCGAACGTCGGCCACGCCTGCGTGTGCACGCTGTACGGTTTGCCCTGCCGCTCCCACAGCTCCTCCGCCAGGTGCGGCACGATCGGCGCCAGCAGCAGCGTCAGCGACTCGCGGGCCTCGCGCCATGCGTCCGCGTCGACGACGGCGCCGGTCTCGCGCAGCTTCGTCAGGTAGTTCGTGTACTCCATCAGCGCGGCGATCATCGTATTGAAGCGGAACTGCGCGATGTCGGCCGTCACCTTCTCGATCGTGCGATGCGTCCAGCGCCGCAGCTCGCGCGTCTCGGGCGCGCCGGCCTTCGCCGCCGTCTCAATGCCGCCGAGCACGGCGTTCCACACGCGGTTCAACCAGCGGTAGGCGCCGTTGATGCCGCTGGGGTCGTACGGCCCGCCCTCATCCCACGGACCGAGGAACATCAGGTAGGTGCGGAACGTGTCCGCGCCCCACTTCTCCACCTGGCTGTCGGGCGAGATCACGTTGCCGCGCGATTTGCTCATGCGCTGGCCGTCCGGCCCCAGGATCTGACCCTGGTTGAAGAGCCGGGTGAACGGCTCAGCGAACTCGACGACGCCCATGTCGCGCGCTGCTTTCGTGAAGAAGCGGGTGTAAAGCAGGTGCATGACGGCGTGCTCGGCGCCGCCCGTGTATTGGTCGACGGGCAGCCACTGTTTCGCCAGCTCGCGGCTGAAAGGCCGCTCCGGGTTGTGCGGGTCGATGTAGCGCATCTGGTACCACGACGAGCACATGAACGTGTCCATCGTGTCCGTCTCGCGCCGGGCGGGGCCGCCGCACAACGGGCACGTCGTGTACAGGAAGCGCTCGTGGTACGTGAGCGGCGACTCCCCGGTCGGGCGGAACTCCGCGTCGTCGGGCAGCAACACCGGCAGGTCGCTCTCCGGCACGGGCACCGCGCCGTCCTTCTCGCAGTACACGACGGGGATCGGCGCGCCCCACATGCGCTGGCGCGAGATCAGCCAGTCGCGCAGGCGATAGTTCACCGTGCCGCGTCCGTAGCCCTGCTGCTCGGCGTACTTCACGACGGCCGGGATCGATTGGCCGTCCGGCGTGCCGTCGAACGGGCCGGAGTTGATCATCGTGCCGCCGTGGCCCAACGCCGCCGTCAGCTCGCCGCCGTCCCAGTCCGGGTGTTTGTAGACGGGGACGATCGGCAGCCCGTACTTCTTCGCGAAGTCGAAGTCGCGCTGGTCGTGGCCGGGCACGCCCATGACGGCGCCCGTGCCGTACGTGTAAAGGACGTAGTCGGCCGTCCACACCGGCACCTGCTTGCCGGTGAAGAGGTTGATGACGTAGGCGCCGGTGAAGACTCCGGTCTTCTCGCCCTCGGTCGACTGGCGCTCGATCTCGCTCTGCTTGCGCGCAGCGTCCACGTACGCTCGGACGGCGTCGCGCTGCTCCAGCGTCGTAATCTGCTCGACGAGCGGGTGCTCC
This sequence comes from Dehalococcoidia bacterium, assembly GCA_041494685.1. Taxonomy (GTDB): domain Bacteria; phylum Chloroflexota; class Dehalococcoidia; order DSTF01; family JACRBR01; genus JBGQBE01. The sequence continues at coordinate 53,335 of JBGQBE010000017.1, forward strand.
GGCGCGACGACGAAGAACGTGACGCCGTAGACCGTGTCGGGGCGCGTGGTGAACACGCGCACTTCTTTCTCGGCGACGCCGGGTACGTCCAGGCCGAAGCGCAGCTCCGCGCCCTCGCTGCGGCCGATCCAGTTGCGCTGCATGGAGATGACTTGGTCGGGCCACTCCAGCTTGCTGAAGTCCAGCAGCTCGTCAGCGTAGCGGGTGATGCGGAAGAACCACTGCTCCAGGTCGCGCTTGGCAACGACGGCGTCGCAGCGCTCGCAGCGGCCGTCGACGACCTGCTCGTTCGCCAGCACTGTCTGGTCGTTCGGGCACCACCAGACCGACGCCTTCTTCTTGTACGCCAGGTCGTGCTCCAGCAGCTTGAGAAACCACCACTGCGTCCACTTGTAGTAGTCGGGAGACGCGGTGACGACCTCGCGGTCCCAGTCGAACATCGCGCCCATCAGCTTGAGCTGGCCGCGCATGCGCTCGACGTTGGCAAAGGTCCACTCGGCCGGGTGCGTCTGGTTCTTGATGGCGGCGTTCTCCGCCGGCAGGCCGAACGCGTCAAAGCCCATGGGAAACAGCACGTTGTAGCCGTTCATGCGCTTGTAGCGGGCGGCGGTGTCGGAGGGCGCCATCGCGTACCAGTGGCCGATGTGCAGGTCGCCGGAGGTGTACGGCAGCATCGTCAGCGCGTACCACTTGGGACGCGGATCGTCGTCGGGGGTGCGGTAGAGGCCGTCGCGCTCCCACCGCGCCTGCCACTTCCGCTCGATGGCGCGCGGGTCGTAGCGCTCGACCTGTCCGGGCCGCTGCTTCGTCTGTGCGCTCTCCGTCATGGTGTCACCTCCCTGGTGACGCGTGCGACGCTATTCGTCCGGTTCGACGGCGTTGTCCTCGTGATCTCCCCCCCGATGGTCGTCGTCCGAGGTGTTCGGGCGAATGTTCTTCGTGACGACTCGCAGTTCGAGCAGGATGACGGCGAACAGCGTCGCGAACGTGGCGACGATGTAGACCTGCGCGCCGACGGCGACGCCTACCGCCGCCGTGGTCCAGATAGTGGCGGCGGTGGTGACGCCCTTTACGGTGAAGCCTTCGCGGAAAATGAGGCCGGCGCCCAGGAAGCCGATGCCGGAGACGATCTGGGCGGCGACGCGAGAGGGATCTCCGCCGAACAGTGAGGTGGAATCGGCGAAGAGGGCGGAGCCCATGCAGACGAGCGCCATGGTGCGGACGCCCGCCGGATAGCCCCGGTATTCACGCTCTAATCCAATGGCGGCGCCCAGCACCGCGGCCAGCGCCATGCGGCCGACGATCTCCCACTGCGATCCGGGACTCAGTACCGGCGCCAGTCCAGTGTCCATCGATGCCGCCCTTCTCGCCGTCCTTCGAAATACGA
>JBGQBE010000018.1:0-54063 GCA_041494685.1 Dehalococcoidia bacterium
GTGTTTCAATCCTCACCCGTCGCGAACGACGGGTGCAACGTGCGATCGCTCCGGCCGTTGCCGGTGCCGATGGGGTTTCAATCCTCACCCGTCGCGAACGACGGGTGCAACCAAGCTGTCCGGACAGTCGGGCAGCGTGCAGATCTGTTTCAATCCTCACCCGTCGCGAACGACGGGTGCAACAACCGCGACCGCCATTTAATCGCGGCACTCAAGCTCGTTTCAATCCTCACCCGTCGCGAACGACGGGTGCAACGCCTAATGTGGCCCGCGCGACGCCCTCCCATGCCGCGCCTTAGATTCAACATCGACACATTATGCGCATCCGGCGTACGAACTGCGCGCGCCACGTCCCGGAGCGGTCTACGCACCCGGTTCCTCCCGAAGCTGGGCGCAGCTCGCCTGCTGCGCGGATCGCACGCCTGGCACGCCCGCGCCGACGGTCCGCGCTCAGCCGATCAACGTCCCGCCGAAGTCGACCGGCGGCGACAGCCCGAACACCTGGACATGCGTCGACCGCGGCTCGCGCAGGCGGTAGATGCGCAGACTGTCCTGCGTCGGTTCGATCTCCCGGAGCAGCCGGTAGATCATCCGCTCCATCTGCACGTCCGTGACCGTGCACTCGAACACTGACTTCTGCACCCGCTGTCCGGAGCCGACGCAGATGTTGGCAACGCGACGCAGGCGGCGCCTTCCCGCCTTCGTGTCGGTCGCGACGTCGTAGGCCACGAGGAGTTCCATGTTCTATGCTCCGTACTCTTCCTTTCGGCTCATCGGTACAGAAACGGCGGGTAGTATTCCAGGTCACCGCGCAGATGCCTCGCCAGCAGCCGGGCCTGCACGTGCGGCACAAGGCCCAGCGGCACCCGGTCGCGCATCACCCGGTGACCCACGACCTCCTGCTTCCGTTTCTGATACGCCGCGAGCACCGTCTTCCTCGTATCGTCGTCGAGGTACACCGCTCCGCCCGGCAAGTCGCGGAATCCGGTGGCGCGCACCTGCCGCCGGTTCACCAGCGTCAAGGCCAGCCGGTCCGCGAGCACGGGCCGCAACTCCTCCATCAGGTCCAGGGCGAGCGCCGGCCTGCCCGGCCGAAGCGCGTGCAGGAACCCGACTTGCGGGTCGAGCCCGACGCCCTCCAACGCGCTCACACACTCTGACCGTAACAGCGCGTAGAGGAACGACAACAGGGCGTTCATGCGGTCCCTCGGCGGACGCCGGGTGCGCCCGTGCGGCCGGAACGCATCGCGGTCCTCGCGCACCATCGACGCGAAGGCGCGGAAGTAGGTGCGGGCGGCGTCTCCTTCCGTCCCGCGAACGACGTCGAGGTCGTGCGCGTCCTTGAGCCGGGCCAGCCCCTGCGCGAGAAGCTCCGCGGCGCGGTCGAGCGTCTCGATATCGGCCGGCTCGCTCGCCTCGCGCGCCGCCCGCAGCAGCACCTGACGGCTGTTCTGGAGTTTTCCCGCCACGATCTGGCGCGCGACGTGGCAGGTCTTGATGCCATCGGACAGCGCGAGGTGTTGCGCTCGCCGCAACAGGACGTTGCCGGACGTAGGGCCTTCGACGCGCGCGGCGAAGCCCCCGTTGCGGCCCAGCAGCACGACGCTCCTGCCGTCCGCCGCGCAGCGTTCGATGAGCTGCGGACTGACGCCGATGCTGCCGAAGCAGACGATGCCGGAGAGGCGGAGCAGCGGCACGCGCAGCGTCGTGGCGCCGTCCACCTCGACCCGGACGGTGTCGTGGTCGAGCTTGAGATACGCGCCCGGAGTCACTGCGTACAGGACGTTGCCGATCTCAGCCATCACCATCCTCCTCGTCATCAGCGGACGTCGCGTCGAACGGTCGGAAGAGCGCGCCCTGGAAGCCGCGCAGCCGCGCCCGTCCGGCCACGACGCCGGGCAGGCACGATGCCTTCAACGAGCATGGCGGACAGCGGGCGTCGTCCGGCGCCTCGGGCAGACGCTGCGCGCGGATCTGCTCGTGGACCAGCGCGACCGTCCGCTCGACCGAAGACCTCAGCTCGGGCGTGAACTCCACCGCATGGCGGCGCCGCGTCGCCCAGTAGAAGAGCGCGCCTCGCGGCACGGGCATGCCGAGCATCTCTTCCAGGCAGAGCGCCTGCGCACAGACTTGCAGGTCCTCCGGCCGCGGCGCGCCGCGACGCGACGCCCGGCGGCGGCCGACCTTGTACTCGACAGGGAACGGCACGCTGCCATGGAATTCGACAAGATCGGCCTTGCCGATGAGTCCCAGCCGCTCGGACCAGATCGGCAACGCGCGCTCGTAGCGGACGCCGGACACCAGCTCGGACCCGGGGATATCGACGCGCTCGTGGGCCTGGGAGCCGCGCAGCGTGTAGATGTTCTCATCGAACGTCTGCTCGACGTGGATCAGCGCGCACTGCCGCGCGCAGTACGCGTAGTGCTCGATCGCGGAGACGGCGATCAGATCATCATCGAGCGCGGCGCGGTTCGGGGACTCCAGATCATGGCCTGTCATGCAATGTAGTACGAGTCGGTCGGACTGATCTGGCCGACCATGTAGCCCAAAAAGTCGGGATCGTAGTCACCTGTCCACAGGTAAATGCTGTGAGGGCTAACTCTGTCGCCGCTCAGCGGTTCAACGGGCATCTTGCCGAGCTTGCGCACCCATATCTGTACACTGCCTTTGAGCAGGTCGTTAACCGGCACATGCCGACCCTCTCGCAGGCTTTTCGCCAGAGCTTGGTCGATAATCACGAACCGTGAATCAGTGTCTATGACTCGGCAAAGTTTAGCGACCTCGGGGTACCGTCGTGTAGCCTCGGCTCCGCGGAGCTTTCGCGCGCGTTGGCTCTGGCCCTCCGTGACCTCGAGGCGCATGGCTTCCAGCACCAGTTCGCTCACTGGCAATGACCCGATGCTGCCGTCAGCGAACAATCTGGTCAGAGCCCGTTGAGGCACCTCAAGCTGAGGATTGTTGGGCAGCACTGGATCGGTGACACGGAAGTCCCAGACCTCCGCCAGGCTGTGCTCTGCCCGACGATTTACGCGGCCGCTGATCTGTATGATGCTCGCGGTCGTGGCGGTCTCGCGGAACCCGGTGCGGAAGGACATGTCGAGCCCGGCCTCGACGCAACTGGTGGCCACAAGGGTCCAATCGGCCGTCGATTTCAGCTTGGCCAAGACCCGGTCAAGCATCCGCAAGCGGTCCGCTGGAGTAAGAGCGGTTGACAGGTGCAACACGTCCCCGTGATGCACGCGCCTCATGCGGTCTGCGACAGCGGCCGCCGACTGAACGGTGTTCAAGACGACGATGCGCGGGCCCGGTTTGCTGACGACGAAATCGATGAAGTCGTCGAGCATGAGCGCCGCGTCATGTCTGCGGAGTGCGACACGGTTCCCTTCAGCAGCCGCGAGTTTGCTGCGGAGCGCCTCGGATATCAGGTCGGGCACATCGGAAGGCGTCTTTGGAGGGTCTACAAACTCGGAAAGCTCCCAGAATCGAGGGAGTGTCCCGCTCGCAAGGACGACGTGTCCGCCCCAGTTCGAAACCCACTCATCAAGCCAGAGCCACATTTGCGGCCACAGATGCGCGGGCAGGGCCGCGTGCGCCTCGTCGACGAAGACGGCAGATCCGGGAAGTTCATGTAGCTTCCTGAGTCGGGCGGGATGATGGGATCCAATGGTCTCGAAGAACTGAACAGCGGTCGTAACGATGACGGGCGCGCGCCAAAGCGTGGCAAGCTGGCGGGCGTCAAGGGAGTCGAAGTCCGCCTGGTGATCGTGCTCGGCGACGACGCTGAGAGGATCCTCCCCCGGGAGGAGGATGGCCTCTCTGTACGTCTGGACAGACTGCCGCACAATGTTGACGTAGGGAAGGACAACGAAAATGTGACGTAGCCGTCGCTCCGCAGCGACTCTGAGCAGGTGAGCCATCACGGCGGTGGTCTTGCCGCTGCCGACCGGGGCGTCGCAAGACCTGATGCCGGGCTCAACGGCCGCTGAGCGGCAAGCGGCGTAGACGTGCGTCAGGTCCGCATCTCGTGGCGAGCCGCCTGGAAGCTTCGCCACGTACGCGTCTAACGCCCGCATCCGATCCTCCCAACGGGGCTCCGGCCACCGCGGATCAGATTCGTTGCCATAGTGGCGTGCGGTGTCGCCATGGTCACCATCCACGAGGCAGGAGAGGGCGAGTCTGCGTTCCCATCCGGTGCGGTGGAGAAGACCGGACCGGTCGACCCGTCCGACGACGTGACACCCCTCGGACTCGTGGAGACCCGCATAAGCCATGCGATGTTGGTCGACGTGCGCCGCCACGGCCAGGTTGCGGAACGGGGTTGGCTTTTTGCGTTCTTCCTGCTCGTCGAACAGACCTGCGTGGTGCGCGGCAACGAGGACCGCCGCTTCGCTACGGCCGCAGTCGAGCAGATGGGCCACCCCGGCGTCGTCGTGGGCCAGAGGCAGCCGTTGCCGGGAGACCCGCGCCAACACGGTCTGGTTCTCGCCGTCCAGTTTGCCGAGGTCGTGATACGACGCGGCCGCAGCTACATCGTCGATGAACGCGTGGCGATCATCTGCATAGAATTCGCATGCGCGACCCGCATTTTCTCGCGCCTCCCGCTCGACGTTGCAGCTATGCTCGCGATACAGCTGCGCGCCCCAAGGCGGACGGGGGCTATGGGCGAGCGGGGAGCTCACTGCCCTTCCATCAGGTCGCGGAACTCGGCGAGGCGCGTTCGGAGCGGGCCGATATCATCAGGCACTTCGTAATCAGACCACGCCTGGGACGGGGAGTTGGGGTCACCTTTCTTCTTTGGAGCGAGCGCGTCTAACAGTTCGAAATCCGAACACGAGCCGAGCGGAGACTTGTGCTCCATGTACCAGGCGTGACGGATCTCCACTGCGTTTCGGATGCTGGACTTGGTGTGTGCGTACGCATAAGGGATGAGGGCGAGCATGAGGTCAACGTCAACGCGGTTGCACCCGGACTTCAGGGCCGCGCTCGGGTTGGCGAAGAAGGGCATGCAGTAGACGCCGTGCTCAACCACCCTGAAACCCAATGGCGCCATGCCCCTCGACTTACCCTCCTCCGTCGGCGCCATCCTCGTGGTGGTATCTCGTCTGATTCGGACCGGTGCGACCGACAATCCGACCCCGAACTGCGCGACCCCGCTCCTGATGGTGTCTCCCATTTCCTTCTCCAGGAAGGTGTTCCCGAATAGCCGGGCATCCCAGTACCGCCGCTTGAAGCCAGCGAAGTCTGACTTGATTTCCTTGTTGACTGCCTTGTTGTCACGTTCGCGCGATTCCAGAATCGCGAATTTCTCCGGGTCGAGTCCCCGCTCGGATGCCAAGGCTGTCCAAACCGGCCCGTCCTTTTGCTCCACCAGGTCACGCAGTTTGCGCTTGAAGGATACGGGCGAGATAAAGCCACGCTGGTCGTGCGAGCGTTGTCGTGGGTCGCCCTCTTGATCGGGGTCGCCGTTGGGGTTGGAGTCCCGCACTTCGATCACCAGCAATCCCACGGCCCGGGCGATGCTTGAGTTCCTGTCCTGCTCACTCATCCTGTCCTCCTGAAGATTCCCCTTCGCCTTCCTCCCCGGAAACCGAGTCAGAGAGCCTGGATACGTACCCAAGTATCAGTTGGGCCCTGTCCGCTTCGTTCGCGCTTGCCGGCAGCGTGGCGCTTGCCAGTTGAGTCGCTGTTATCTGAATCCGGCCAACCGCCCATCGTGCGAGCCTATCGCCCTCTCTCTCCGCCCACGATTTGTACAGAGGAAGGCGCTCGCTAAGCCGGGCGACCGCAGCCGTCGGGTTGTCGCGAGCTACCGCCATGAGAGCGTTGCCGATCATCTGGGGCGGCAGTTGCTGGGCCTTGCGTCCTTGCAATGAGTGCTCCCTGTGAAGCACGTCAGCCAGCGCAAGCAGGCGCCCTACGAGGAACGGTGCCGAATGCATGTACTCCTCCTTTCGGTGATCAAGTGCGTGCAAGAGGATGCCGAGTACGGTCGTTGCTAACATCGCATCACGGCAGGATTCAAGTGGGTATCCATGCCTCGCCGAGTTCGCCGGTCTCAGTCGCAAGAGGACGCCAAAGAGTCCTGTCATCAACGGCCAGGTGCGGCTCACCGTCAGGCCAAGGAGAGCGGTCGCCGCTGTTTCCCATCCGGGACCCTTGAGCATTACATTAAGGACTTGACTGAAGTTTGCGCCTTGCGACGAGCTCCAGCGCTTGCCGGATTCCATCCACTGCCGCGACGTGATGCTGACCAGCCGGTCCGGGCGCGGAGTCAGTGGCCTGAGGAGCACTTGACCAGACCCTTTGGATGCTGGAACGCGCACTGACACAGCCGGGATGTTCTTGCCCCCTCGTTGCCACGATTCGGCCGCGCTGATGATGTCTCGGACGGCGGGCTGCGCTGATAGCTGCACCTGTGCTTGCCCTTCTGACACCCTCCGCAACAGGAAGATATTGAGGCGGCTCTCCGGTGCCTGGCGCGCGACTCCGTCCAGCGCGGCGCAGACGGCGGATGCGTCGGCCTCGAACTGCGCAAGCTCGCCACCTGTCCCGGTGCCGAAGAGGCTTGCGATCGGGGCAGGAAGAATCACTCCGCCTTCAACGTAGGCGATCAGCAGGTCGCGCTGCTCTCGCGGGTGTCCGCTCGATTTCTCGAAGTGGCCATTCCAGATGCCGCACCAAGTCAGCCCTTTGCGTTCGTCCGTCACGATGAACGCGAGAGCATCCTGCATCTTCAGCGCGACATCGGTCGACACCGGCACGATCGACGAGTCCGCCAGCCCGTACCGGTGATTGCAGGGCGCGCCGCCGCGGTTCTCGTCATCAGAGAACATGGAGACGAGCGGGACCGCCTTGTTGAGAACGGGAAGCATGACGGCGGGGAAGGGGCCCGCCTGGAGGTGCCCGCTCGTGCCACTGTACGCGCACTCTTGTGCCGAATGCGGCGGACCTTCCCCATCGCCCAGCGGCAACGCGCGCTCGACGAGACCGCGCGTAGACGTGCGATAGATTGTCTCGCGGTCATGATCGAATGCAAGCTGTATCGCCGGAAAGCCCTTCTTTCCAGCGGCACGTAGCTTTTGGAGCTCGGCGCGCAATCGTTGGTCGTCGTCGGCGGGCAACCGAGCGATCAATTGCTGGTAAGCTTCGGCGCGGTCATGCGTCATGCTGACGAATCTAGCGCAGAGACCGTTGACATTCGCTAATCCGCCATCGGATCGGGACGCTCCTTCGAGCTCCTCGGCCTTTTTCTCTAGCCGGTCAAAGAGATCACACGCTGCCTTCGGCCAAGAGGCGGCATCGGGGTCGATGGGCAGGCGGCATACCGGGAAGGCATTCTGATTGCCCTCGCGGACGGTCCACAGTCCGGGCCACTCTTCCTTCGTCACCCTGTCCAGGCTGGTAATGCGCCCCTGGTCATCGAGCGACAGGCGAAGGCATGGTCCCGATGACGGTCCCGGCTCCTTGACGCGTGGGTGCTTTCGCGGCGGCTGTAGTTCCGCAGCCTTCAAAGATTCGGCGAGACGGTGCAGTTCATTGAGCATTCGACGCCTCTCTGTAAAGCAGTGTTCCCTCGCGGATCTCGCGGTCCGTTCGAAAGACGGGCGACACTCTGCCCGCCTCGTCGAATACCGACTCGAGAAGTGACTCCAGATGTCCGTTCAGATCCTGGTTGATGGCGGTGGGCGCGCGGAGCGGCCCGAAGTAGCTTGGCGCAAACTCCCGCCAGCCCAGACATGGCGTGTGGAAGCTCTGGCCGTTATGAAGCCGCCGCTCGAACATGGCCTGGAGTTGGTGGCAGTCGCGTGGAGGGGTCGTGCTTTGGGGAGTTGGCTCGACAGTCCCGTGAACGCGGTAGCACACATCCACCAGTACCGTGGCGATGAGCTGGTAATTGTCCCGGCGCTTGAACTGTTGCGGCTTTCGGAGTGGGCCGCCGTAGTTCGTTACGTACCGCTCGTAACGTATGTCGCAGCAGACCTCTACACGTTGGGGAACGATCTGCGCGGCAGAGAGGCGGCTGCTGGCTAGCCGGGCCACGGACTCGAACATGCCTTTGGCCGCCGAGTACGTCGGCACCGGGTACGATACTGGCGAGGACCCCGTGTCCGGCCTGGCGAACATCGCAAACGGCCCTGCTATTTCGAAACTGACCGGATACGTTCTTTCCATAAGCCTGCTCCTGATTCCGCGCTACGTCCGGCTCGTGCTACTCGCCGCGCTGATTCGCGCTGTGCGCCGCTGCGGTCATCAAACGACCTCTTCGGACCAGCGAACCACGGAGGTGCGACAATTCTTGTCGCGTTCACTGCCAATGATGAACGTGCAATTTGCCGCACATATCCGAGTGATGGAGCTTACGATACACCCTCAGCGGCTCGGGGGCGAGAAGTTCGCACGGGGCCGAGTGCTGTGACCGGCCCGATCCCCGTCCTTGCCACGCGGCGCACGCCCGCGTATACCGGGTGCATGACCGCTGACGTTCTGCTGACCGACGAGCACCGCCTGTTGCGCGATACCGTGCTCGCGTTCGCCCGCCGGGAACTCGGGCCCGTCGCCGACGAGATCGACCGCACGGACTCCTTCCCGCCCGGCCTGTTCCGCCGCCTGGGCGACCTCGGCGTGCTCGGCGTCACCATCCCGAAGGAGTACGGCGGCGCCGGGGCCGACCTCCTGTCCGGCGTGCTGATCATCGAGCAGCTCGCGCGCGTCTCCGCGTCCGTCGCGCTGTCGTACGGCGCGCACGCGAACCTCTGCGCCCACAACCTCTACACCAACGGCACCGAGGAGCAGCGCCGCGCCTACCTGCCGGGCCTCTGCTCCGGCGAGCGCGTCGGCGCGCTCGCCATCACCGAACCGGACGCCGGCTCCGACGCCGTCGGCATCAGCACCAGGGCCGTCGCCGATGGCGACGACTTCGTCCTGAACGGGACGAAGATGTTCATCACGAACGGCACGATCGCCGACGTGTTCGTGCTCTACGCGAAGACCAGCCCGGAGAAGGGCCCGCACGGCATCACCACGTTCATCATCGAGAAGGACTTCGCCGGCTTCTCCGTCGCCCGCAAGCTCGACAAGTTCGGCCACCGCGGCTCGCCGACCGCCGAACTGCGGCTCGATGACTGCCGGGTGCCGCGCGCCAACGTCCTCGGCAAGCTTGATGAGGGTGTCTCCGTCATGATGCGCGGGCTGGACTGCGAGCGCGTGTTCCTCGCCGGCGAGTCCATCGGCATCGCCGAAGAGGCACTGGCGCTCTCGATCGACTACGCCCGCCAGCGGGAGCAGTTCGGTCAGCCCATCGGCGGCTTCCAGCTCATCCAGGCCAAGCTTGCCGACATGTACACGCAGGTCGAAGCCGCACGCGCGCTCGTCTACCAGACCGCCGTCCGGGCCGAGCGCAGCCCCGCGAGCAAGGAAGCCGCGGCGGCGATCCTCTTCGCCGCCGAGATGTCCACGCGCGTCGCCCTCGACGCGATGCAGATCCACGGCGGCTACGGCTACCTCAACGACCTGCCGCTGGGCCGCCTGGTGCGCGACGCCAAGCTGCTGGAGATCGGCGCCGGCACGTCGGAGATCCGCCGCCTGATCATCGGGCGCGCCCTGCTGAAGTAGCACCCACTCAAGCGACGAGCGCTCAGTTCTTGCGCCGGCTGCGCAGCCTCGGGTCCAGGATGTCCCGCAGCGCGTCGCCGAACAGGCTGAACCCCAGCACCGTCAGGGCGATCGCCGCGCCCGGGAAGAACGCCCACGGCACGTGTACCGGGAAGCCGTTGCGCGCCCGGTTCACGTCGCCACCCCACGTCACTGCGCTGGGAATGCCGAGGCCGAGAAACGACAGTGAGGCCTCCGCCAGCACGGCCGTGCCCAGCAACGACGTCATCACGATGATCGCCAGCGCCATCACGTTCGGCGCGATATGGAACAGCAGGATCCGCGGCGTCGAGGCACCAAGCACGATGGCCGCTTCCACGTACTGGTTGTTTCTCTGCGACACCACCTCGCCGCGCACCACGCGCGCAACGCCCGGGATGATCGCGATGCCGATCGCCACGACCAGCGTCTTGACGGATGCGCCCATCACCTGCCGCAAGATCAGGAGCAGCAGCAGCGCCGGAAACGAGATCGCCATGTCGACGAGGCGGGAGATGAACGCGTCGATGACGCCGCCGACGTAGCCGGCGATGATGCCGAGCGCCGTGCCGGCGAGCGTGCCGAACAGCACGGCCAGCAGGCCCACCATCAGCGAGATGCGGGCGCCGTACAGGACGCGGCTGAACATGTCGCGCCCCAGGTCGTCGGTACCGAACGGGTGGCTCATCGAAGGGTTCGCGAGCTTCGGCCCCGCCTGCAACTGGTCGGGAGCGTAGGGCGCGATGAACGGCGCCGAGATCGCCACGAGCACCAGCACGACGACAATCGCGAGCCCGATCACGCCCAGCGGGTTATCGCGGACCACGCCTGAGATGCGCCGGCGCCGCGAGATAACCGGAGCCGTCCAGTCGAGTGGGCTCGCGAGGGCCGGAGCGCGGTCGGACAGCTCTGTCGTCATGAGTACCTGATCCGTGGATCCAGCCACGCGTACGTCACGTCCACCGCAAGGTTCAGCACCACGACGACGACGCCCACGTACAGCGTGAGCGTCTGCACCACCTGGTAATCCTTGAACACGAGCGCGTCGAGGAAATACTTACCCACACCCTGCAGGTTGAAGATATTCTCGATGATCACCGCACCGCCGAGTTCACCGGCGATCTGCAGGCCGGTGACCGTCACCACTGGTATCAGGGAATTCTTGAGCGCGTGCCGCAGGATGACGGACCGGTCACTCAGCCCTTTCGCGCGCGCCGTGCGGATGTAGTCCTTCCACATCACCTCCAGCATCGCCGAGCGCGTCAGCCGCATCACGCTGGCCGCCGCGACAGCGCCCAGGATGATCGCCGGCGGCACGAACTGCCGCAGGTTGTTCCACGGACTGTCGAAGAAGCCGATCGTCTTCGTGATCGGCGGCGCGTAGCCCCACATCTGCTGCGGCACCAGCAACATCAGCGTGGCCAGCCAGAAGCTGGGTACGGCAAGCCCGATGATCGCGCCGAAGCGCACCACGAAGTCCAGCGGCGAATTGCGGAAGATCGCGGAGAGAATGCCGAACGGGACGCCGATGGCGAGCGTCGTGAAGATCGTGATCAGCAGCAGCTCCACCGTGACCGGCAGCCGCCGGCGCATCTCGTGCTGGACCGTGCCACCGTTCCAGTCGTGTCCCAGGCTGCCGGTCACGAGCTGCTTCGTCCAGTGCCCGTACTGGGTAAGGTACGAGTCGTCCAGCCCCATCTCCTGGCGGAGCGCATGGTAGCGCTCGTCCGTACACGTGAGCCCGCAGCGGATCCGCGCCGGATCGGCGCCCGGCGCAACGCGCAGCAAGAGGAACACGAGGATCGAAAGCGCCACCAGCATGACGACGGACTGCAGGATCCGGCGGGTGATGTACTGCTGCACATGCCCTCCGCTACAGGTCGAGCCAGGTGTCGCTGAGGAACGTGGCCGTGTCCGCCAGTTCTTGGACGTTCTTCACGAAGTCCCAGTAGAGCCTGTCGGCGTACCACGAGAAGATCGGCAGGAACGCCGGCCCCTTGTCGTACACCACCTTCTGCGCCGCGCGCACCTTGGCGATGTGATCCTGCTGGTCCTTCGCTCGCTTGGAGTCCAGGATCGCCGCCTCGACCTCCGGGTAGATGCTCCCGATGCCCGTCGCGAAGTGGCCGTCGCCCGCGGGCCCCTTCGCCGACTGCCAGTCAAGGGCGATCTCCGGCGTCTCGTAGATCTGGTTGAGCGAGAGCGACGCGTCGTATTTGACGTCGGTGTAGTCGCCCAGCCAGGCCGTGAAGTCCTTCGGATCCTCCTGGACGTCGAAGCCGGCTTCCTTCATCTGCTTCAGGAAGATCGGCACGTGCTTGTCGTGGAACTCGATGTCGCTGACCGGGTAGGTGATCTTCACCTTGATCGTGTCGTTGCCGGTCGCGGCCTTGATCAGGTCGCGCGACTGCTTCGGGTCGTACTTCTGAAACTCGTCCAGTTCGGTCTCGTTGAACGCATAGGGGCCCGTCGGCCAGTGGACGAGGCCGTCCGGCTTCCCCTCGCCTTCGCCGACGATCAGGTCGACGAACTGCTTGCGGTCGAGCGCGTGCAGCGCGGCCTTGCGGATGCGGTCGTCCTTCCACGGGTCGCGCGTGGGGTTCATGCTGAACGAGATGAACGTGAAGCTGGGCGCGCGCGAAATGTACAGCGACTTGTTCTGGTTCACCAACTCCTTCGCCTCGGTCGAATCCGCGGCGTCGTAGTAGTACGTCTGTTTGCTCAGGAACGCCGTCCTGCGTGCCTGGCGGTCAGTGATGAGCGATGTGTCGATCGCATCGACGAACGGGAGCTTCAAGCCCGATTTCTCGTCGGTCCGGTAGTAGTTCGGGTTCCGCTCCAACACGACGCTTCCGGACTCCTGGTAGGAGCCGGGCTTGATCATGAACGGGCCCGCGCCGGCGGCCTGGTCGCGGAGGCCGATCTTCTGCTCGAAGGCCTCGCGCGGCGGGATGGTGCCGCCAAGCGCGCGACCGATCCTGCTGAGGAAGTAGGCGTAGGCGCCCTTCGTCTTGAACGTGAACGTGTCGCCCTTCGCCTCGGCGACGTCCACCCACACCTCCGTAAACACCCGCTCGATGACATCGTTTTCGGCGTGCGCGCGCTCGATCGACCTCTGCACGTCCAGCGCGTCCATATCCCGCTCCGGGATGCCGAGACTGTTCGGGGCGATCTTGACCCCGGGCCGAATCTTGAAGATGTACGTCTGCTCGTCGACCTGCTCGAAGGACTGCGCAAGGTCGTAGAAGATGAAGCTGGGGTCCGCGTTGGACCTGCTGATCAGGACGTTGTAGAGCTTCGGCAGGATGCCGGTGGCGTTGCCGACCGACACCTGCGGGTCGATCGTGCCCCAGGCGCCCTGGTTGACGGCCTTGAAGCGGCCGCCCAGCTTCGGCGGCCCGGCGGCGACCGTCGCCCCTCCCGTGGCCTGCGTCGCGGCGCCTGGCGTCTTGCCGGCCGAGGAGTCGCTGCTCCCACCGCCGCAGGCTGCGGCGAGCGCCAGCCCTGACGCGCCCAGGCCCATCGCCGCGAGCATCCGCCGCCGCGAGATGCGATCGCGTTCTATGCGGAACCAGTAGCTACGATCATCCACCTGTTCCTCCTTATCGTGCCGGGAAGTCCATCATAGGCAGGCCGTTCCCCGGCAGTCACCATCGAATGGCCCATCTGATAGGGCCGTTCGGATAGGGCCACACGCCCCGAGCCGGGTCCGAACCGGCATGGTCCGTCCTTCAGCACACCGCGGACCGCTAACCGCTCGCTAGACTGAGTGGCTTGAAAGGGAGGCGGTTCATGGCGACCGTGGAGACCGTACTGGGCCCCGTCGACTCCGCAACGCTCGGACTCACGCTGAGCCACGAACATGTGCTCGTCGCGATGGGCGAAGACAACCACCACTACCCATGGCTGTTCGACTGGGAACGCACGCGCGCGAACGCCGTCCGCGAACTCAGCGAGGCGAAGGCCGGCGCCGTCGACACGATCATCGATCTCACCACGCCCGACCTCGGCCGCGACGTGGAGTTCGTCCGCGATGTGGCGGCGGCCGCCGGGATCAACGTCGTCGTCGCGACCGGCATCTGGCGCGATGTGCCGCGCTCATTCTGGTCGCGCGATCCTGACGATGTCGCGGACATCTTCGTGCGCGAGATCGAAGTCGGCATCGGCAGCACCGGCATCAAGGCAGGCGTGATCAAGGTCGCGAACGACGCGGAAGGCGTGACGCCGCAGGCGGAGCCTGTCCTGCGCGGCGCAGCACGCGCGCTCAAACGCACCGGCTGCCCGATCAGCACGCATCACTGGGCGCCCGCGGAAGTCGGCAGGCGCCAGGTCGAGATCTTCCGCGAAGAAGGCGCGCCGATGGACCGCATCTGTATCGGCCACAGCGCCGACACGACGGACGCCGACTACCTGGAGGAGCTGCTGCGGTCCGGCGTCTACCTGTCGATGGACCGCTATCCGGGGGGCGAAGGACGCCCCTCCTGGCAGGAACGCAACGCGACCGTGAAAGCCCTGGTTGACCGCGGCTGGGCCCATCGCCTCATGCTCGGCCACGACCACGCGCCCGCGCCCGTACCGGCACATCGCGGCGACGGCGCCGGCCCGCCCGGCGTCACGCGCTATCTCTTCGTATCGACCGTGGCCCTGCCCGCGTTGCTCGCCGCGGGCGTGAG
Organism: Dehalococcoidia bacterium; assembly: GCA_041494685.1. GTDB lineage: Bacteria > Chloroflexota > Dehalococcoidia > DSTF01 > JACRBR01 > JBGQBE01. Next base: position 14,304 of record JBGQBE010000018.1, read on the forward strand.
CCAGTCGGACATCGACCTGATGATGCGCGACGCACCGCGGCGCTTCCTGACCGGTGAGGCGACATGACTAGACCCGACCTCCGCGTCGGCATCATCGGCGCCGGGCGCATCGCCGACCTGCACGCGCTGGCGTACGGCGCGGGCGCGCGCGCTTCGATCTACGCCGTCTGCGATGCCGACGAGAAGATCGCGGCGGCGCGCGCGCACGAGTGGGGCGCCGAGCGGTCGTACACCGACTACCGCGATCTCCTGGCCGACGATCGCGTCGACGCGATCGAGGTGATCCTGCCGCACCACCTGCACGAAGAGGTGACGCTCGCCGCGCTTGCGGCCGGCAAGCCCGTCTCGGTGCAGAAGCCAATGGCGCGATCGGTCGCCGAGTCCCGCCGCATGGTCGACGCGGCGGCAGCGGCGAACGTCGACCTCCGTGTGCTCGAGAACTTCCGCCACTATCCGCCCGTCGTCGAGGCGAGGCGCATGATCGACGACGGTGCGATCGGCGAGCCCACGACGCAGCACATCAGCGTCATCGGCGGCGGCGGCAACGGCTGGGCGGTGCCCGGCCGGGCGTGGCGCTGGCGGCTCGACGCGGACCTCTGCGGCGGCGGCCCGTGCATCTTCGACCACGGCTACCACATCTTCTCGATCGCGCGGTACCTGCTCGGCCCGGTCGAAGAGGTCTTCGCGTGGATCCTCACCTCCGAGATCGCCCGCATCGAGATCGACCGGCCGGCGCTCATCGCGTGGAAGCACACCGCCCGCAACCGTCTCGGCTCGTGGGAAACGACGGGCTCGCCGGAGCTGCTGGTACCGTCGAAGTACTACACGAACGACGAGCGCGTGCAGATCGTCGGCGAGAAGGGGATCATCTGGATCAACCACTGCTCCGGCCTGCTGACCTCGGCGCCGCCGCTGGTGCTGTATCGCGACGGCGTCACGACGGAGTACCACGCGATCGAGTCGGATTGGGGCGCGAGCTTCCGCATCGGCGGCCGCGACTGGCACGCCCATCTGCTCGACGGCACGCCCTGTGAGATGACCGCTGCCGAGGGCCTCGATGTCATGCGCTTCAGCGAGGCCGCACACATATCCGCGACCGAGCGCCGCCTCGTGCGCATCGACGAGATGGCCTGAGCCGTCCCCGCTCGGCGGCAGCGGCGGCACGCTGCGGACGTGTGCGTCGGGCCGCTATAGCTGTTCGAAATGCTCCCGGAGGCGGGACGCGGCGGTTGGTGTGATCGGGATCGTCATGACGACTCTCCTTATCCTCCGGCGCTCAGCGCCTGCACCTTCTTGATGACGTCGTCCGTCGGCGCCCGCATGCTGGCGTAGTCCTGCCACCAGCGGATCTCCCCACCCTTGTCGATGAACACGAACGTGTGGTTCGGCTTGTCGGCGTGCATGCCGAACCCCAGCATGTTGTATTGCTGCGACACACTGCGGTCCGTGTCGGAGAGGACGGGCATCTTCAGGCCCCAGCGAGTCACCTCGCTTTTGATGAGATTGGGCGGGTCCACCATGATGTCCAGGAACTCGGTGTTGGCGGCCTCCATGTCGGCGCTTCTCTTTTGGAGATCCTGCGCCTGCTGCCAGCACGGCGCACATCCGTACCCTTCGTTGAAGTACAGCAAGACGTTGCGCTGCCCCTTGAAGGACGAGAGTGTCACCGGCTGTCCGTTCACGGAGGGCAGCGTGAAGTCGGGCGCCGCACCGGTGAGCGGCGTGCCCGCGCCCGCATCATGAGCCGTACTCCGGGAAAGCATGACAAGGAACGCCGCGACAACGACGAAGGACGCGCCGATCGCGACGTACATGATCGACTTCACGAGGCTCCGCCGTCGCCGGCGTTGAAGCCGGACCGTCTGGCTGTCGCGCCGCCTGGCGCCGGCCGTTGAGCTGCTAGCCATGGTGCACCTCCTCGAGTGTTGCGGGGGACGGCGATGTCGTGTCGCGCGCTGCCGGCGAGGCCGCCGATGCGCGTCCGGCGCGTCCGATACGGAAGGCGGCTACACGACGCAGGCGGTCGGCGATACGTCCGCGCACGGGGCGGGCGAGGCCGGGGAACGCCTTCGCCAGGAGATAGATCGTGCCCGCGGCGAGGAGCGCGGCGAAGATAGCATCGGGCACACCGCCGATGAGCGAGACGAAGCGATCAGCCACGCCAGTGAGCCATGCGCTGAACCGCACCTGCGCGCCGGTCGCGCCGGTCACCTCGCCTGTGAACGCCAACGTGATGATCAGCACGCCCATGGCGATGAACATGACGCCGGCCAGCAGGTTCGTCGAATGGAGGGAGCCCTTGAGGCGCCCGGCGCCGATGGTGAGTCGCCGCCCGCGCACGACCGGGTGGTTCGCCAGCTCGAGCCGATCCCAGAAGTAGGCGAGCGCGAGCAGCGGCGCGACCATGCCGAGGATGTAGGCGCTGCCTATCATCAGCGCCTGCGGAAGCGACGACGAGACGGCGGACAGCGTGAGCACGCCGGCAAGCACCGGCGCACAGCACGAGCTGGCGGCGCCCGAGAAAACGCCGAGACCGAAGACGGACGCGACGCTGTAGTTGCCTGTTGGGGCCGGCCGCATCGGCAGCGCGAAATTGCGTCCAGCCAGCGACCAGCCGCCGAGGAAGACGAGGAAGACGCCGCCGACGATGAACACTTCCGTGTGGAACGCGCCCAGCATGTCGGCCAGCACGGCGACGCCGAGGACCATCGGCAGCAGCACGACGGCGATGCCCGCGGCGAAGATGAAGGTCATCGCCAGCACGGCGCGCTGCGCGCGATAGACGCTCGCCAGGTACGCGGGAAGCAGATACGTGACGCAGCACGGCGCGGCGAGCGCGAGCATGCCACCGACGAATGCGACGAGGACCGACGACGTGGCGACGAGCGGTCCCATCGTCAGCTCCCGCTGGGCACGAACCCGAGAGCGGCCTCCAGGTCGGGCAACTCGACGTCACCCTCCGCCACGATGGTGTCGTCGATGATCAGCGTGGGGAGCGTCCACACGCGATGGCGCGCGGCGAGGGCGATGCCGTCGTCCGTCAACATGTCGACGTCCTCGACGATCAGATCCGTGTGGCGAGCCTGGAGTTCTTCCAGGTGGATCTTGACGCGCTCGCAAGGCCGGCAACCCAGGGCCGAGATCACTCGTACAGCTGGCATGGCGCCTCCTTTTCACCGCGATAAACCGTCACGTAGATCATCGCCCAAACGGCGCGGGCGTCTGCCGGGCAGCGTTGGTCTCCCTGTGCGGGGTTTTGCCCCGCATAGGGGCGCCTCGGCAAACGGATACAATCCCGAACAGGAGAGGCGTATGCGTTACCTGCAAGGGATGTCGCTGCTCTACCGGCTCGTCGCCGTGAGCGCGATCGCCGCGGCAGCCATGGCCGTGGTTGCGTTCTGGGTGACAACGGAGCACATCGCGGCGCCACACAGCGGCCCCCATTGGAACGTGGCGATCCCGCTCGTGGCCGGTGGACTCATCGTCACGTTAGGGACCGTCTTCGCGTTGACGCGCGCCGTCCTCCGCCCCGTGGAGGAACTGGAGACGAGCATCGTCGCATTCGGGGAGGGCGACACGTCGGCGCGCGCGCGCCGGTATCCGTTCACGGACGCGCAGTTAACGCGCCTTACGCTGGCGTTCAATCACATGGCGGATCAGCTCGTGGAGAAGCAGGCGAAGCTGACCGAGATGTCGTCGCGCGTGATCGCCGCGCATGAGGACGAGCGCCGCAGGCTATCCAGAGAGCTTCATGACGACGCCGGCCAGAACCTCACGACGATCCTCCTCGGTCTCAAACGCCTGGAGACGCTGGGTTCGCTTGACGAAGTGCGGGAGAAGCTGCCATCGCTCCGCAGCCAGCTATCCGCCGCGCTCGACGGCATGCGCAGTCTGGCGTGGAGGCTGCGGCCCTCGGTGCTCGATGATCTGGGTCTCGCGGCGGCGGTGCGATCGTCGGTGGCCGAGTTCGAGACGGTGACGCCGACGAAGGTGCAGCTGGAGGTCGAGGCGCTGGAGACGCGGATACCCGGTGACTCTGAGATCGTCCTGTATCGCGTCTTTCAAGAAGCGATGACGAACGTTGCCAGACATGCCCATGCAAAGGTCGCGCGCGTCAGCGCCGCGCGGGACGATCACGTCCTGCGGCTCACGATCGAGGACGACGGCGCGGGTTTCGCGCCCTCATCAAACTCGCTCGGAGAGCGAGGCATTGGCCTGTTCGGCATGGCCGAGAGGCTGGCGCTGATCGGCGGCGTTCTGGAGATTCGCAGCGCTCCCGGGCAGGGGACGACGATCGTCGCGGAGATTCCGATTTGATGGATGAGCCTGACAAGATCACGGTCGTGCTGGCGGACGATCACGCGGTGCTCCGCTCCGGGCTCCGCGCGCTGCTCGACGCCGAGCCGGACATCGAGGTCGTCGGGGAAGCCGGCGACGGCGAGGCGGCAATCGAGTTGGTGCGGAGCCTGCGTCCGACCGTGGTTGTGATGGATCTCTCTATGCCGGGAAAAGGCGGGCTGGCAGCGATTAAGGAGATCGTCGCGGACGTGCCGGGCACGCACGTCCTGGTGCTGACGATGCACGACGATGAGCAGTACCTGTACCACGTGCTGCAGGCCGGCGGCGAGGGCTACGTCGTCAAGAGCAGCGCCGACACGGACCTTCTCTCCGCGATCCGTACGGTGGCGCACGGCGGCGTCTTCGTCTACGCGCCCGCCGCGGCGCACATCTTGAAGGGCTACGTCGAGACATCGGGCATGCCCGATCCATCGAAGAAGGGCGGCCTGAGCGAGCGCGAAGTTGAAGTGCTGCAGCTCACCGCCGAGGGCTTCACCAACCAGGAGATCGCCGACAAGCTCTTCCTCAGCAGAAAGACCGTCGACAGCTACCGCAGCCGGATCATGGACAAGCTCAACCTGCAGCATCGATCTGAGCTGGTCCGTTACGCCCTGCAGAAGGGCCTGCTTCACGAGTAGCCTGACGCTTCAGGGCAAGCGGGGCACTGCCCCACACGATTGCCGCACGTTGCCCCGCTGACTCGCCGCCCCGTCTCCTCGACAATGCACGCGACGGCCCGCACACGCGCAACAGCACGATGTACGGGGTCTTTTCATATCGGCTGCGGGAGCAGAACTAGCTTAGGAAGGAACGTTCGTGCTGAAGAAGAAGACGGTGGTGTGGGCACTGGGCCTGGGGCTGACCAGCTTGATCCTTGCAGTGAGCGCGGCGTGCGGCGAAAGCGCACAAGGTGCGGACCCGACGAACGGCAAACCGGACGTAGTCATCGGCATCTCGCTGAAGAATCTCCGTTTCACGCCGTCGGCGGTGGAAGTGCCGGCCGGAAAGACCGTGCGCATCAACGTCACGAACATGGATGCCACCGAGCACGATCTGCTCGTGCAAGGACTCCGGATCGAAAAGGTCGGCGCGGCGACGGGCGCTCACCACGCGGGCGCGACACCGAACATGCTCGTCGTGCACGTCACCGCCAACGGCAACGGGAGCATCACATTTCGCACGGACCAGAAGGGGACGTTCGTGTTCAACTGCACGATTCCGGGACACAAGGACGCCGGCATGGTTGGCGAGATGACGGTGAGCTAGGTCCTGCTCCAGGAGGCATCAGTCAGTACAAACGTACGAGCGCGCGCAGCTCTGGCGAGGCGAGTGCCACTCAGATCGCGCCTCTGTGCCGTTCGCGGGATGGGCCGCCGATGCAAAGGCCATTCGGCCCTAATCGCGGGACGCGCGTCGTGTCACAGTGGACGACCGTTCGCCCAGCGTATCCGTGGAGGTTCGGCATGCGGCCGTGGAATTTCGTCGACGACCAGAACATACAGGAGATCGCGACGCTCCGGGACGACATCGAGCGGTTCGGCGAGGGGCTCCTGACCGCCGACGAACTGCGCCCGCGGCGCACGCTCTACGGCCTGTATGGGCAGCGGCACAAGGACCGCTACATGCTGCGCGTCAAGGTGCCGCAGGGCGTGCTCCTGGCGGAGCAACTCGAGGCGCTTGGGCGCGTCGCGGCAGAGCACTCACGGGGGTTCGGCTACGTCACCACCAGGCAGGACATCCAGTTCCACTTCTTGCTGCTGGAGCACGCGGTCCCCGCGTTGGAACTCCTGGCATCGGCCGGACTGACGACGCGGGAGGCGGGCGGGAACATCGTGCGGAACGTCACCTGCGACCCCTTCGCCGGCGTCTGCCGCGACGAAGTCTTCGACGTCACGGCGTACAGCCATGCGGTCAGCCGCCACTTCCTCCGCAATCCGAACGCTCAGTCGCTTCCCCGCAAGATCAAGATCGCGTTTTCCGGCTGCCCGCACGACCACGCCCTGACCTGGATCCACGACATCGGCGCGCAGGCCGTCATGCGGGACGGGAGACGCGGCTTCCGGGTGGTGGTCGGCGGGGGACTGGGCACGGTGCCGCACCTGGCGCAGACGCTCGACGAGTTCGTGCCAGATGACGAGTTGGTGCGCACGTGCGACGCGGTCGTGCGGGTGTTCGACCGGGTGGGCGACCGGAAGAAGCGCGTGCGCGCGCGCCTGAAGTTCGTCGTGATGCGCCGGGGGATCGAGGAGTTCCGCGAACTCGTGCGCCAGGAGCTCACATCGATGCCGCCGGCCGTGAGCGATGCCTATGCGACTCCCGACCTGACCCTCGAGGAAGCGCCGCCGGCGTACGCGACCGCCGCTGCCACGGAGCGCCCGGCCGATGGATTCGAACTCTGGCGGACGGTGAACGTCGTCCCCCAGAAGCAGCCGGCCTGCTATGCCGTCCAGGTCGCGCTCCCAGCCGGCGCCGTCACGGCGGAGCAGTTCGCCGCCCTCGCGAGGATCGTGCGCCGCTTCGGCAACGGCTCGCTGCGCACGACGATCGAGCAGAACCTGCTGCTGCGCTGGGTGCGGGAGGCCGACCTCGTCGCGCTGCACCGGGCCCTCACCGACGGCGGGCTGGCGCTTCCCACCGCGGAGACGCTGCTCGACCCGGTCGCCTGCCCTGGCACTGAGACCTGTATGTCGGCGATCACGAGCGGAAAGGGGCTGGCGCGCGCGATCGTCGCCGAGTTCAGTCAGGACGGCTATCTCAAGGACCCGTTAGCCCGGGCGGGACGCATCAAAGTGAGCGGCTGCCCCAACTCCTGCGGCCAACACTATGCCGGCGACATTGGCCTGTACGGCGGCGCAATGCACGTGGACGGCCGACTGATCCCGGTGTACCAGCTTCTTGTGGGCGGCGGCGACGGTGGCGCGCTGGCCGAGCCGGTGATGCGCATCGCCGCAAAGCGCGTGCCGCAGGCGCTACGCGCGCTGGTGGACCACTACCGCCGCACGCGGACGCCCGACGAGCCGCTGCGCGACTACCTCCGGCGTGCCGGCCCGGACGGCGTCCGCGACGCGCTGGCGCAGTACTCGCACCTGCCATCGTTCGTCGAGGACCCAACGGCGTACGTCGACTGGGAGATGGACAAGATCTTCTCGCTCGACGAGCGGGGCGAGGGCGAGTGCTCCGTATGATGAGCGCGAGCGCGCAAGCGGCTGTCGCCTTCCCCGAAGACTTTCAACGGGACTCTGGCGCCGTCGCTCCTTTCGCCGCCCGCTCGTGACGGGCATTGCCCCACACGGTTCCTGAGCATTGCCCGGCTGCGCGACATGGCATCTCGTTCGACAATGAGAGCGACGCGTGAGTGTTCCTGCGCCAGCGATTGGGAGTCCTGAAGTCGGTCAGAAGTTGCGGACCGAAGGAGAGTGATTCATGGAGAGTCTGATTGGGCTGTTGCCGTTCGGGCTGATCGCGCTCGTGTGCCCCCTGGCCATGCTCTTCATGATGCGGGGCATGATGGGTGGCCACGGTGAACACGGGGGCCATGCGACCCCGAACGCCGAGTCCGACCAGGCGACGGCGACAAGGCTGGCGGCGATGGAACAGGAGATCACGAGGCTGCGGGGCGAGCTCGACGCCGCCAGCAGGGTGGAAACGCTTGTGCGGGGACGTAACGACGGGCACAGGTGACGAATCCGTCGCATCGCCGGATTCATCGAAGCGCCCATGCGGAGACACAACCAGGCCACTCGCTTCAGGAACTTGCGGCGGAGGTCAGGTCTTGACGCCGCGTGCGATGTAGGCCGTGCCCCAGAGCCGCTCCTCAATCTCAAGGGGCCCTAGTCGCCCCTGGAGGTGGGCCCACGGCCGGTCGAACCCGTCGAGATTCGAGATCGCCGTTCGCGAGTAGGTCTCCGTCACGGCGTTGAGGGCCAGCCCGCACAAGCCGGTCGTGCGCTTCGCGCCCGCCGCGACGATCCGGCCGCCCGGCCGCAGCGCGGCCGTGGCGGTCTCGATCGCTGCGTCGGATTGCATGATGTCGTGCGTGTAGAAGCAGAGCACGGCATCGACCGATTCGGGGGCCAGCGCCGCGCTTGCTGCATCCGCCTCGACGAGGCGGACGTTCGTCCAGCCGTGGTGCGCGACGAGCCGCCGCGCACGCGCGAGCATGTCAGGGCTGGCGTCTACGCCGATCACGCGACCGTCGCGGCCGACTGCGCGCTGCAGCATGCCGACGCTGAGGCCGGTGCCGCAGCCAAGGTCGAGTACGGACTCACCGGGCCGAAGGTTGAGCCGTGCGACGGCCCGCGCGCGCACGCGGCGCAGCGGACGGTCGACCAGGTTGTAGAAGACGGAGTTGCGCTTGTACTTGCGCCTGATAGCTTCGATGTCCACGGTGTACTCCCTTGCGATGGCAGCATGAACGGCAGGCGTCACGGCGTGGCGGGCGCCGGTGTCGCGCCGCTTGTGAATCGCTCCGGCGACTGCTGAAACTCCCAGCTGCAGCCACGCGAACAGAAGTAGTACGTCCGGCCTTCATGTTCGAGCGTGACGGAGGTGTCCGTCTCCACGCTTGCGCCGCAGACCGGGTCGCGGACAAGCTGGCCGATGTCCTTGATGCGCCCGTCCTCCAGCCAGAGCACGCGGTCCGCGACCTCGCGGATGCGCTGGTCATGGCTCACCACGACGACCGCGCGCTCGCCGGTGCGTGAGAGGTCGCGCAGCAGGTGCATGACCTCGCGCCCGTGCTTCGAGTCGAGGTTGGCCGTCGGCTCGTCGGCCAGCAACAGCCGCGGCTCGTTGGCGAGCGCGCGCGCGATCGAGACGCGCTGCTTCTCGCCGCCGGAGAGGTTGCGGCTGCGGAACTTCAGACGATGGCCGAGCCCCTGCTGTTCGAGCAGCGCACGCGCGCGACTGCTCGCCGCGCGCCCGCTCACGCCCGCCATGTTGAGGGCGAGCTCGACGTTCTCCTGGACGCTGAGCGATTCCCAGAGGTTGAACGACTGGAAGATGAAGCCGACGCTGGTGCGGCGGATCGGTGTCAGCTGGGACTCCTTCACGGCGGTGATGTCGACGCCGCCGATGTCGATCGTGCCCGATGTCGGGCGCAGCAGCCCGCCGAGCATCGTGAGCAGCGTCGTCTTGCCGGAGCCCGATGGGCCCATGATCAGCAGCATCTCGCCGGCGCACACGCGCAGGTCCACGCCGTCGACGGCGCGCACCTGGCTGTCGCCTTCTCCGAAGACCTTCATAAGCGCCGTCGCGCGCAGGATCTGCCGCTCGTCGCAGTCGTTCATCGCTATGCCCTGAATACGATGGCCGGGTCGATGCTGTTGATGCGCCGCACCGGCATGAACGACGCCAGCACAGCCATGAAGACGGCGGCGACGAAGACGCCGGCAAGGTCGGCCAGTTGGAAGTCCGTGGCGAACTCCGGCACCGCTTCGATGGCGAGTTGCGCCACGCCCCACGCGCCGAGCGTTCCGACGACGAACCCGGCGGCCGTGAGCATCGCCGCTTGCGAGAGCACGATGCGGTACAGGAAGCCGCCCGAGCCGCCGACCGCCTTCATGACGCCGAACTCGCGCGTCCGTTCGATCGTGGCCGTATAGATCGTCAGGCCGACGACCGCCGCGCCAACGATGAACCCGATCGCGACGAGGATGGAGATCACCGGCAGGAACGTCTCGTCCATCTCCTTGCTGATCGACGCCGCGAACGCCTCTTTCGTGTAGACCTGCAGTCCCGGATCGCGCTCTACGATCGCCTGCGCTACCGCTTGCGGGGCGGCGCCTGGTTCGAGGATCACCATGCCGTACATGACGACGTCGCCCACCCCGAAGATGCGTTGCGCGTCGGCGAAGTTGACCCAGACGAACTGGAACAGGACCTCCGGGCTTCGCGGCCGCACGCGCTCGATCTTAAGCGACTCCGTCCCGAACCGCGCCGTGTCACCGGTGGAAAGACCCGTCTTGCGGCGGAGCGTGTCGTCGATGATCACGGCGCCCTCGGGCGGGAGGTACCGCTCGCGGAGGTCGCCCGAGGCGAGATCCGCGGGGACGTCCAGCGCCATCAGGCGGGCGGAGACCTGCGTGCCGCCGGCGTCGAAGTTCATGGACCGCGCCAGCACCGGCACGGTCGCCCGCACGCCGGGAACCTGCGTGTCGGTGGCCAGCCGCATACGGTCGATGAGCGAGATGGAGTGGAATGGATCGCTCGTGCCGCGCTGCACGACCCAGAGCTGCCCCGGCAGGTCTCGGAATGTCTGTCCCGTGCGGTTGAAGCCGCGGTAGAGCGCCAGGACGATGAGGATGAGCAGCACCGCGAAGGCGACACCGGCGACCGAGATCGCGAAGCGGCCCTTTTCGGCGAACAGGTTGCGGCGCGCGACAGGGACCATCGTCACGCCTCTGTTGCGGGCTTGCGCGCTTCGATCAGCTTGACGATGCCGAACGCGTGGCTGGACGCGTCGAAGTCCTGTACGCCGGCGCGGCGCAAGTTCTCCAGCGTGCGGCGATTGATGTTCGCGCCGGACATCCGCACCATCAGCGGGTTCACCGCGTCCATGAGCTTGCCCAGCACCGCGTTGTCGCTGCGCACGTGCTCGAGCAGCAGGAGCCTGCCGCCGGGCTTCAGGACGCGCCACGCCTCGCGCAGCCCCGCGACCGGATCGGGCACGGAACAGAACACACACGTGGAGACGACCGCGTCGAACGTGGCGTCCGGGAAATTGAGATGCTGTGCGTCCATCAGCGCGAGGTCAACTCCGGAGTGCAGCCGCGCGGCGCGATGCTGCGCGCGGGCGAGCATCCGCTCGGAGATATCGATGGCGGTGACGCGCGCGCCCGGCGGGTGATAGCCGATATTAACGCCGGTGCCGACGCCGACCTCCAGGATGCGTCCGGTCGCCGACGCCTTCGTCCAGAGCTGCTTGCGCAGACTCCTGAAGAGGAGTCTCTCGCCGACCGCCTGCTCGACATCGTAGAAGCGGGCTGCGCGGTTGTACCGCCTACGGGCTGTTTCGGTATCGCCGCTTTGGGCCGTGGTAGCCATGGCTGCTTCCTCTCCGTGATTACGCCTCGTCGAGCTTCTGGCAGGCGTCGGTTTCATAGCCCAGTGCCCGTATGGCGTCAGCGATCCTGTGAACCGGCAGCCTGCGTGGTTCATACGTCAGGTAGGCCGTCTCCGTCGCGGGGTTCACGTACGCCTCCACGACGCCGTCGAGCTCCCTCAACACGTGCTCGATCGTCAGGGCGCCGCAGCCGCCGAGGCTCAGGTCGAAGATCGGGAGCGATACCTTCGCCGTCTCCATTTCGGTCCCTGTCTGTCGTTCGGTCAGCGGCCGCATTGCCGCATCATTCGTCCATGCATGAAGAGCACGTCGGCACCACACCACGGTAATAGTGCCGGGGAGTATTCGTGAGTGCCGAAGGGGCACGTTCCGGGGGAGCCGATCGGCATGACTTGGCGAACCTGCGGCACTCGAACCGGCGCATTTGGGCCGGTCGGCCCTTATGAGCGACAAGGCGGCCCCATAAGGTGAGGGGGAGTATCGGAGAGAAGGAGCAATCACTATGTGGCACACGAATGATGGCATGGGTTGGTGGATGGTGTTCATGGGCATCTTCTGGATCTTGTTCTGGGCATCGCTGATCTACCTGTTCGTGGTCGCGATCGTGCGTCCTGAGCGGGGACACCAGCCGGACGCTGACGGGGACGCGCTCGACATCGCCAAGCGGCGGCTGGCCCGCGGCGAGATCAGCACCGCGGAGTTCCAGGAGATCCGCCGGCATCTCGAAGGGAATGCATCCGGGCCGCAACCCTCGTGAGGCGTTGATCACATGGCTCATCTGCATCAGCAACAGGCCTCGGATCCCGGCCGCCTGACGCTCGCCGTTACGAATCTCTACTGCGTCTGCTGCGCCGAGGAGCTCAACGCCCGACTGCGCGCAGAGCCGCACATCACTCGCGCGCGCGTCGACGTTCAGGCGAAGACGGTCGATGTCGAGTACCACGCCAACATGATCGATGAGGTGCGGATTCGCGCGCTGGTCGACGGGAGCCGGCGCTGCACATGCACGCCGGGCGATCCGGCGTCAGAGATGACGCATATCGGCCACCGTGCGCAGATGGCGCCGCTCACGATGGGCGGCACGCACGACAAGATGCAGTACGAGATGCCGTCCACGGCGGCGCATTCGGAACACGATGCCGGGCACGCGAAGGCCATGTCGCACGCGGGCATGGACCACGACATGTCCGACCCGAAGATGGCGAAGGCGATGGAGCGGGACATACGCGACCGCTTCTTCGTCGCCCTGCTGCTGACGATCCCGACCGTCCTCTATTCGCCACTCGGTTCGGACTTCCTGCACGTCAACCTTCCGACCGGGCCGCTCGCGATGAACTGGATCATGCTCATCCTTTCGACGCCGGTGGTCTGGTGGGCCGGCTGGATCTTCATCGCCGGCGCCGTCCGGTCCCTGCGCCACCGCTCGCTGAACATGAGCGTCCTCATTGCGACGGGAGTCCTGGCGGCGTGGGGGTTCAGCGTCGTCATCACGCTCGGCGACCTCGGAGAGACGTTCTTCGAGGCGGCGGCGATGCTGGTCACGTTCGTGCTCTTCGGGCACTGGATGGAGATGAAGTCGCGCCGCGGGACGACCGACGCCTTGAGGGCGCTGTTCGACCTGGTGCCGCCGAAGGCAACGGTGATCCGCAACGGCGCCGAGATCGAGATCGCTACGAGCGAGATCGTCGTCGACGACCGCGTCGTGCTCCGGCCGGGTGACAAGGTCCCGGTCGACGGCGTGATCGAGTCTGGGCAGACCGCGATCGACGAAGCGCTCGTCACCGGCGAATCGGTCCCGAAGGACAAAGGCCCAGGCGACGAGGTGATCGGCGGCTCGATCAACAAGACCGGCTCGGTGACTTTCAATGCTACGAGGGTTGGCGCCGAGACGGCGCTCGCCCAGATCGTCAAGCTCGTCGAGGAAGCGCAGAGTTCCAAGGCGCCAGGCCAGCGGCTCGCCGATCAGGCGGCGCAATACCTCGTGATCCTCGCCGTCGGATCCGGGATCGTCACGTTCGTCGCGTGGTACGTTGGGGCGGGAGAGACCGCACTGCTGTCCCTGACCTTCGCTATCTCGGCCGTCGTGATCGCCTGTCCCGACGCGCTCGGGCTGGCGACGCCGACCGCCGTTGCCGTGGGCACCGGCCTCGGCGCCAAGCACAACATCCTGATCAAGGACGCTACGACCCTGGAGGGCGTCTCACGCGTGACGGCCGTCGTCCTCGACAAGACGGGCACGCTGACCGAAGGCAAACCGCAGGTGACCGCCGTGGTCGCGCAGGGGATCGAAGAGAATGAGCTGCTTCGGCTTGCGGCATCTGCCGAGGGCGGCAGCGAGCACCCCCTCGCCCAGGCCATCGTACAAGGCGCACGCTCCCGCTCGATCAGCGTGCCGGCAGCGGAATCGTTTATCTCCGTCGCCGGCATGGGGCTGGAAGCCACGGTCGACGGACACCGGCTGCTGGTAGGAAACCGCAAGCTGATGGAGGACCGTGGGCTGTCGCTGGATGGGCTACTGTCCAACGCAACGGACTTGGCCGAGCGGGGGAATACGCCGATGTTCGTGGCCGTAGACGGCAAACTTGCCGGCATCGTCGCGGTGGCCGACACGATCAAGCCCACCGCACAACGGACCGTGGAGCGCCTGAAGGAACTCGGCATCGAGCCGGTGATGATGACGGGCGATAACGAGCGGACAGCCAAGTCCATCGCTTCGCAGCTCGGCATCGACCGTGTCTTCGCCGATGTCCTACCGGCGGACAAGGCGCGCTACGTGAAGCAACTGCAGGACGAGGGAAAGGTCGTCGCGATGGTCGGTGATGGTGTCAACGACGCTCCGGCGCTCGCCCAGGCGGACGTCGGCATCGCCATCGGCGCCGGCACCGACGTGGCCATCGAGACCGCGCGCATCGTGCTGATGAAGAGCGACCCGCTCGACGTGCTGCGCGCGATCCGGCTCAGCAAGGCGACGGTGACGAAGATGAAGCAGAACCTCTTCTGGGCGAGCATCTACAACGTCCTCGCCATCCCCATCGCCGCCGGAGTGCTCTATCCTTCGTTCAGCATCGAGCTGCGGCCGGAATGGGCGGCGCTACTGATGTCGGTAAGCTCAATCATCGTCGCGACGAACGCGGTGCTCCTCAAGCGCGTCGATCGCAAGCTCGTGGAGCCGTAGCCGGCCTCGCTGTCCTGGCGACAGGTACGTATCAGCCGGCCGCGTCGCTCCGCGAGGCGACAGCCGAGGAGGGGACATCTGATGCTGCGATTCGTCGACACCGCCACCCAGAGCATCGACCCCTACGTCGAACTCGTGCCCGCGGAGCAGCTCGAACGCGTCAGAGAGCTCGCTCGCGAACTGCGGGGCGCGCGCATCCTCCAACTGAACGCGACGGGGTACGGCGGTGGCGTGGCTGAGCTGCTCAACTCCCTCGTCCCGCTCGAGAAGGGCTTGGGGCTCGACGTGACGTGGGGTGTGATCGTGGCGGAGCCGGCGTTCTTCGCGCTGACGAAGCGACTGCACAACGCACTGCAGGGCGCACCGCTGTTTGACGTCGCGCCCGACGAGCTCGCTGCCTACCTGCGGCACAATGGCCACGTCGCGGAGGCCATCCGCGGCAAGTATGACGTTGTCGTGGTCCACGACCCGCAGCCGGCGCCCGTGCGGCAACTGGCGAAAGACGGCACCGTTCGTTGGATCTGGCGCGTGCACATCGACCTCTCCGCGTACAACCGCGCGGCGTGGCAGTTTCTCGATGAGTACGTCCAGCCGTACGACGCGTTCGTCTTCACCATGCCGGAGTTCGTGCCGGAGCCACTCGACCGCTCGCGTGTGCGGTGCTTCGCGCCGGCGATCGACCCGCTCAGTCCCAAGAACATGGCGCTGCCGGCTGACCTGCGCGACCGCATCGTACGCTGGACCGGCGTGCAACTTGACCGGCCACTCCTCACGCAGGTCTCGCGCTTTGACCCGTGGAAGGACCCCCTCGGCGTCATCCGTGTCTACCGGGAGCTCCGCGAGAAGCACAAGGGTCTGCAGTTGGCGCTGCTCGGCTCGATGGCGCTCGATGACCCCGAGGGCTGGAGCATCTACGAGAAGATCACGAAGGACGTCGAGGGCGACCCCGAGATCCACGTCGCCAGTAACTTCACCGGCATCGGCAACCTCGAGGTGAACGCCTTCCAGTCGGCGTCCGACGTCGTCATACAGAAGTCGATCCGGGAAGGGTTCGGGCTGATCGTCTCGGAGACGCTCTGGAAGGGCACGCCGATCGTCGCCGGACGCACGGGCGGCATCCCGATGCAGATGTCCGACGGCGAAGGCGGGTTCCTCGTGTCGCGAGAGGAAGACTGGGTGCCGCGCATCGATGCGCTGCTCTCTGACCGCAACGAGGCACGCCGCATCGGCGGGCTGGGCCGGGAGCGCGTGCGGCAGCACTTCCTGATCACACGGCTGCTGGAAGATGAGCTTGGCTTGATGGCCGGGATTCGTTCCGCTCCGGAGACCACCGCGTCATGAATGTGTTGACCATCAACTGCGGCAGCTCGAGCCTCAAGATACGGCTCTGCGGCGTCGATCCGTCGGGCGTGTCCACGCTTGCCGGAGGCGCGGTGGAAGCGATCGGCCCGGGCGCCATCGCGATGTTTCAGTCCGGCGACGGAGCGCAGACGCGTTCGCCCGTTGCGGCGGACGACCACCGGACGGCGCTCCGCGCGCTGTTGCAGCTGCTACCCGATGGAGCCAGGCGCTCGATCGAGGCCGTCGGCCATCGCGTCGTGCAGGGTGGTGCGTTCACGCAGCCGGCCCTCATCGACGACGAAGTCGTGCGGGCGATCGACGCGGGGCGCCGCCTCGCACCTCTCCACAACGGGCCGTCGCTGGAGGGCATCCTCGCGGCCCGCGGGCTCCTGCCGGATCTGCCCATGGTCGCAGTCTTCGACACCACATTTCACGCGACGATGCCTGCGATGGCATCGCACTATGCACTGCCGCAAGAGCTGACGCTGAAGCACGGCCTGCGGCGCTACGGCTATCACGGCATCGCCCATCGCTCGATGACCGAGCGCTACGCGGAGCTCGCCGGTGCGTCCGACGAAAGCGTCTCGCTGATCACCCTTCAGCTCGGCAACGGCTGCTCGGCGACCGCGGTGCGAAATGGCGTCTCGGTCGACACGTCGATGGGATTCACGCCGCTCGAAGGGCTGATGATGGGCACGCGGCCTGGGGACCTGGATCCGGGCGCGCTGTCCTATCTTCTCCGCGAGGCAGGCGTATCAGCTGAGGAGCTGGACGATATCCTCAACCACCGCTCCGGCCTGCTCGGCATCTCCGGCAGCAGCAGCGACATGGCGGCGCTGCTCGCGGAAGAGGCGCAGGGCCATCCCAGGGCCCACGACGCGATCGAGATGTTCTGCTACAGGGTGCGCAAGTACATTGGCGCCTACATCGCCGTGCTCGGACGCGCCGACGCCATCGTCTTCGGCGGTGGCATCGGCGAGCGCTCCCCGGAGATCCGGCGCCGGATCTGCGAGCCGCTTGAGCCACTTGGTGTGCGGCTGGACGGGGAGCGGAACACCGCGTTGACCGGCGCGGAGGGGCGCATCAGCACCGACGACAGCCGCATCGCCGCCTGGGTGATCCCGAGCGACGAGGAGCGTATCATTGCCAGAGACACGTTCGACCTGCTGGCCCGGACACAGCGTCGTGGGAGGAACACATGAGCGAGACCGAACGCAGGCGCGAAGAGGGGGCATCCACGGTGTTCAAGCCGGGACCACTTTCGCCCGATGAGGTCAGGCGCATCGATGCCTGGTGGCGGGCCGCCAACTACCTGTCCGTCGGACAGATCTACCTGCTCGACAACCCGCTGCTGCGCGAGCCCCTCCGGCTCGCGCACATCAAGCCGCGGCTGCTGGGGCACTGGGGCACGACCCCCGGCCTCAACTTCGTCTACGCGCACATCAACCGCGCGATCATCGCACACGGTCTCAACGCCATGTACGTGATCGGGCCTGGCCACGGGGCGCCTGGCATCCTCGCCAACACCTATCTCGAGAGTACGTACTCCGAGGTCTACCCGCACATCACGCAGGACGAAGACGGGATGCGCAGGTTCTTCCGGCAGTTCTCGTTCCCCGGCGGCATCCCGAGCCACGTCGCGCCGGAGACGCCCGGCTCGATTCACGAGGGCGGCGAGCTCGGCTACTCGCTCGATCACGCGTACGGTGCCGCCTTCGACAACCCCGAACTGACGGTCTTCTGCGTCGTCGGCGACGGCGAGGCCGAGACAGGCCCATTGGCGGCGAGCTGGCACGGGAACAAGTTCATCAATCCCGCGCGCGACGGCATCGTCGTACCTATCCTGCACCTCAACGGCTACAAGATCGCCAACCCCACCGTCCTCGCGCGCATTCCACGTGACGAGCTAAGGAGCCTGATCGAGGGCTACGGCCATGCGCCGCACTTCGTTGAAGGCGACGATCCCGCTGAGCTCCATCACCGGATGGCCGCCGTCATGGACGAGGTAGCTGGCGAGATCGCCCGCATCCGGGAGCACGCACGCGATGCGGGACGGCACGAGCCGCCTCGCTGGCCGATGATCGTGCTGGTCACGCCCAAGGGCTGGACCGGGCCCAAGGAAGTCGACGGCGTCCCGATGGAAGGTACGTTCCGCTCGCACCAGGTACCGCTGACCGGCTTCGCGGACGATCCGGCGCACATCCGGCTGCTCGAAGAGTGGATGCGCAGCTACCGGCCAGACGAGCTCTTCACGGCCGAAGGCGCCCTCGCGCCGGAGATCGCGGCCCTGGCTCCTCAGGGCGAGCGCCGGATGAGCGCGAACCCGCACGCCAACGGCGGCTTGCTGCTGCGCGACCTCACGCTGCCCGACTTTCGCCGCTACGCCGTCGACGTGCCGGCGCCCGGAACGACTTCAAGCGAGGCGACGCGCGTCCTGGGCACGTACCTGCGGGACGTCGTCCGCGCGAACCCTGACAACTTCCGGATCATGGGCCCGGACGAGACGGCGTCGAACCGCCTGGGCGCGGTATTCGAGGTCACGGACCGTGCCTGGGACGCGGAACGAAGCGACGCCGACGACCACCTCGACCCCGACGGGCGCGTGATGGAGATCCTGAGTGAGCACACCTGCCAGGGGTGGCTCGAGGGATATCTGCTCACCGGACGTCATGGGCTGTTCAGCTGCTACGAGGCGTTCATCCACCTCGTGGATTCGATGTTCAACCAGCACGCAAAGTGGCTGAAAGTCAGTCGTGGCATTCCCTGGCGGCGCCCCGTCGCCTCGCTCAACTACCTGCTCACGTCACACGTCTGGCGGCAGGACCACAACGGCTTCTCGCACCAGGATCCCGGGTTCATCGACCATGTTGTGAACAAGAAGGCGGAGATCATCCGTGTCTATCTGGCGCCCGACGCCAATACGCTGCTCTCCGTTGCCGATCACTGTTTGCGAAGCCGCAACCACGTCAACGTGATCGTGGCGGGCAAACAGCCGGGGCTGAACTACCTGTCGATGGACGAGGCGGTCATCCACTGCACACGCGGCATCGGCATCTGGGAGTGGGCGAGCAACGACGGCGACGCCGAGCCGGACGTCGTGCTGGCCTGCGCCGGCGACACTCCAACGATGGAGACACTGGCCGCGGCCGCGTTGCTGCGCGAGCACCTGCCGGACCTCCGTGTGCGCGTCGTCAACGTCGTCGACCTGATGCGCCTGCAGCCCGAAATCGAGCACCCCAACGGGCTGTCGGACGCCGAGTTCGACGCGCTCTTCACCACCAACCGGCCAATCCTGTTCGCGTATCACGGATACCCCTGGCTGATCCACCGCCTCACCTACCGCCGCACGAACCACTACAACATGCACGTGCGCGGCTACATCGAAGAGGGGACGACGACGACGCCTTTCGACATCGTCATGATGAACAACCTGGACCGCTATCACCTGGTGATGGACGTCATCGACCGCGTGCCGGGGCTCGGCCCCAGGGCTGCGCACGTCCGCCAGCTCATGGAAGACACGCGCCTGCGTGCCCGCCAGTACACGCGAGAGCATGGCGAGGACATGCCGGAGATCCGCGATTGGGTGTGGATCGATCGTCCGGCCAGGGAACGAGGATAGGATCGCTGGTCGAAGGGACAACACGATGGTGACGGTCCGGACCCGGTAGCGGTGGGCTGTAGCTGGACACGGTGATGCCGGATCTCGTGCCGATCCACCGGCGCGCGAGGCTCAGGTCAAGAGATGTTGAGCGTCGATGCGCAGCCGAGCGGCAAGTTCACGCTCCACTAGTCCGAGAGTGCACCCAGCGAGGGAGAAGGCGCGATACACGGCGCTGAACCGTCGGGCGCGGTCGGGCGAGCGGTCGCGTTCCCTTCTCGGGTCGAAAGAACCGGGTTTTTCCTGCCTCGACGAGTGCAAGGTATGTGACCGTCATGCCGACGAGGATGGCGAGGAATCCGACCGGGAGAGATACGAAGCCCAATACGCCCGCGAGCGGCGAGTAGGGCAATGCGAGGCCGACCAGCACGCATCCGATGCTCGTGAACGCGAGCGGTAGGCTCGCGCGACTGTGAAAGAACGGCACCCGCCGGGTACGGATCACGAAAATCACCAACGTCTGCGTGGCGAGTGACTCCACGAACCATCCCGAGTGGAACAGCTTCTCGTCGGCATGGAAGACCCAGAGCATCACACCGAAGGTCAGGAAGTCGTAGAGCGAGCTGATCGGACCGAAGAAGATCATGAAGCGGCGAATGAACGCCGTGTCCCAGTGCGACGGGCGCTGCAGCAGTTCCTCATCGACGTTGTCTGACGGGATGGTCATCTCGCTGACGTCATAGAGAAGATTGTTCAATAAGATCTGCGGTGGCAGCATCGGCAGGAAAGAGAGCACGAGCGACGCGCCTGCCGCGCTGAACATGTTGCCGAAGTTCGACGACGTGCCCATCAGCACGTACTTGATTGTGTTGGCGAAGATGCGCCGCCCTTCGACCACGCCGTCCGCGAGGATGTCGAGATCCTTCGCGAGGAGCACAATGTCGGCGGCGTCTTTCGCAACGTCGGTCGCCGAGTCGACCGAGATGCCGACATCGGCGTCGTGCAGAGCAACGGCGTCGTTAATACCGTCGCCCAGAAATCCGACGTCGGCACCGAGCGTGCGCTGCGCCCGGATGATCCGCGACTTCTGCTCCGGGCTGACGCGCGCGAAGATCGTCGTCGTCGGCAGCGCGTGTATGAGCTCAGCGTCGGACATCGCCTCAAGCGCCACTCCGGTGATCGTGCCCGAGACCGTGATTCCCAGGTTCTCACACACATGGTTCGCCACTTGATCGTTGTCGCCTGTGACAACCTTCACGTCGATGCCGAGCCGTTTGAGGCGTGCGAGTGACGTGCCCGCCCCGGCCTTCGGCCGATCCTCGAACGTCAAGAATCCTGCGAGCGAGAGATCACGCTCGTCCTCCCTCGCAATAACGGAGACCCCCTGCGCCTCGCGCGTCGCGACCGCGATGACCCGTTTTCCGGCCCGGAACTGTGCGTCCAGCGCGGCCTGAGCCTCAGGTACAACCGTCGCACAGAGCGCGAAGACCGATTCCGGCGCGCCCTTCGTGATCAGCCGCCGCCGCCCAGCCCTGTCCTGCACCACGACCGACATCAAGCGTCGCGTAAAATCGAACGGCGCCTCGGCGAGCCTCGTAGATGTTCCGATGTCGATGGCTCGTGCGTCTGCGCTCGCCCAAAGCGCTCGGTCGAGAGGATTCCCGCCCATCGCGACGCCCGTCTCCAGGACGGCGGCATTGCACAGCAGTCCCAAACGTAAGACCTCGTCCGGTCGCGTTCCTTCTACGCCGAGCGCCTCGTTGAACGTGATCTGTCCCTCGGTCAGGGTCCCCGTTTTGTCGGTGAACAACACCTCGATGTTTCCCAGGTCTTCGATGCTCACCAGGCGCTTCACCACCACCGATTTGCGAGCAAGCCGGTGAGCGCCCGTTGAGAGGCTGATCGTGACGATCGCCGGGAGGAGTTGTGGCGTCAGGCCCACCGCGATGGCGAGGGCGAAGAGAGCCGACTCCAGGATCGGCCGCTGCAGCGCGGCGTTGATGACGAAGATCGAGATCGTCAGAACCGCGGTGACTTTCACCAGTAAGCCCGAGAAGTCACGGAGTCCGAGTTGAAACGCTGTCTCCGTCTGGTGCTCGCCAAGTCGGAGCGCGATGCGACCGAAGGCGGTGCCTTTGCCCGTCTGTACGATGACGCCCAAGCCCGTGCCATTCCGCACGATGGTGCCCATGAAGGCGCAGTTGGAAAGCGAGAGGGGAGATTCGACCTCACGCATCGCGCCGTGCTGCTTCTCCGCGGGGGTCGCCTCGCCCGTGAGCACCGCTTCGTCGCATTCCAGGGCGTTGACTTCCAGCAGTCGCAGATCCGCCGGAATCACGTCTCCTACTTCGAGACGCACCACGTCGCCCGGCACGAGGTCGAGGACGTTCACATCCGTGGTCCGTCCGTCACGCAGCGTCACGGCGACGTGGCGGATCCGGGAGTGCAGCGCCTCAACCGCCCGCTCCGCGCGATACTCATTCGCGAACCCCAGGCCGATGCTCAGCGCCATGATCGCGATGATGATGCCGGCGTCCGTACGTTCGCCGACGATTGCGGAGGTGAGCGCTGCGGCAACCAGGAGAATCAGCAGCGGGCTCTTCAGCTGTCGCAAGAGCACGTCCAACGCCCGCGCGCTCCTGCTGCGTATCGCGTTGGGGCCGTGGGCACGTAAACGATCGAGCGCGTCGGAGCTTGTCAGCCCGGAGCGAGAGCTACCGAGTTCGGCGAGTACCGAGGAGCTTTCGCTGCATGCGGCATGCGCCAAATCAATTGACCGCGCTTCCGGCCGGACTGTTTCCGTCTGTCCCCCACGTCTGTTATGAGTCATCGTCACGCACGTTCCGATTGTCGCACGTTGACGCGAGCTGGAGCCGGATATTGGCGTTGTTTATGGGGCGAATTGTTCGCGTGGACCGGCCCCTTCGCCGCCCCTGCTCCGCCCGCCGCAAACACGATGTCGCAGGATCCACCGACTGGATCACGACGTTGTCGTATTCGACCGAGAGCTCGTACGCCCCAATCCCAGTCCGGTGTTCGCCAGCCCCGAGCGTGCACAAGAGGTGAACAACCGCGGCGCCGTCGTCTCCGTGATCCGAACTCCGCGACTCCTTGATCCTAGAGGCCGACTGCCTGGGTCGTGGCAGCTTGTCGCCGCATCACCACCACTCGCGCCACGGAGAGTACGGCGGCGCGGTTATGCGCCGGCGTACTTCTGGGGATCGCGATCGAAATCCTTCTTGCATCCGGGCGCGCAGAACTAGTAGCTCTTGCCCTTGTACTCGCTCTGCGCCGCCACGGTTGCCGAGTCAATTTCCGTGCCGCCCGACCGCTGACGAACTGCGCCCGCAGCGCACTCTCTACGGCCTGTATGGGCAGATAGACGAGCGGCCGGCCGTCGCCCATGACCCAATAGGCGATGCTAACACGGTCGCTTGTCTCTGCTATTTTGTCCGCGGAGGCATGTCGGCATGACAGCACCCGTCGCGTCGACGGAGGGCAGCAGATTAGGTACTCAACAACTAGATGCGCGGTGTGTCGTCTCATCCTAATAGGAGTGCCTGCGAGAGGTCCGCGATAGGCACAGACCGGCCACGCGGCGGTGGGCGCGGGTGTGGCTCCGAACAACACGGCAAAGACCCTCTGAAAGCAGAGGGTCGACCGAGCCCGAACCTAGAAGACCCGGCAGTGCCGGCCTTCTGTGTAGGAAAGAGACTGGAGCGGGAGACGAGACTCGAACTCGCGACCCTTTGCTTGGGAAGAACGCTAGTCGGGCGCGCATCACCCAATTGCTAAGGTATCAGATTCGGAATCTTCAGGGGAACTTCAGGGAAAACGCAGGTCTCCGGGCACCTACTGCAACCGCCCGCACCCTTTAGGGCGGCTTCTCCTGTTTGACGATCGTGGGCCTGTGCGCCTTGAAAGCGGCGAACCAGCATCGTGCCTGCGGGCGGGAAGGTGTGCGCGCCGGAGGTGCGCCGCCCTTCTTCGAGGTCGCGGTCTTCTTCTTCCCAATGGTTGCTGTCTCCCTAGCGGACATCGGCTACCGTCCGCCGGCGCGAAGCACAGTCATTGCTCTCGGCCCGACAGGAAGTCAAGGCACCTGATGGCCTGATGACGGGTCGTACGCGCAGACAACTACAAAGCCCTGCTTACGCATAGTCGACGTCGGGAGGCGGGGCAGTGTCGCACGATGTCCGGCGAGAGGCGGGTGTTTCTCGTTGCGCGCGTAGTTCTTGGCGAATGGAACGCTCCCGGGTCAAGGTTCCGCGAGAGGAATTTTTCGCGACGGATCTTGGCCCAAGATGAATCTGAATTGCGCCCCGATGAGATCGTCCCTTTCCGCCCAAAGCAATATCAAGACACGGATCCTCCGCGACAATTGAAGTAAGGGAACGCAGATCGCGAGCCCGCGCATCAACTCAAGGAGGCAGCACGCACCGTGACTCAAGCACCGACAGTAGGACGCACCTCTCAGCCGAAAGTGGTAGCGCCCACCGACCACGAGCGCGAGCGGCGGTTCTCGCAGTCGTTCACTCCAGCTCGCCTCCGCGGTGGCAGCATCCCGAAGCTCTCCACATTCCGGGCGGCGGGCGTAACGTGACGACAACCCCTACATACGCTCCCTTCTTTCACGCGCTGCCCGCATGGCTCGGCGGCAAGCGTCGCCTTGCCGCGCTCATCTTCGCCCTCCTTAGCGAAGAACTCCCGCGCGAGCATTGGGGCGACCGTGTGCTGCTTGATCCGTTCTGTGGCGGCGGGGCGGTGTCGCTCTACGCCAAGGCGCAGGAGTTCCGAGTTGTGGCATCCGACCTCGCCGAGCGATCGGCCGTGATCGCCCGAGCGCTCGTGGCGAACTCCGAAGTTCGCCTTCGACCGGACGACCTCCTCGGTCTTTTCGACGAGCCAGTGGCTGAGTATCCGCGGGTCGCCAGCCGCTACGTGCCAGCCGTGTTCTCGGAAGCCCAGGCCGATTGGATCGACCGCGCGATCGCGCTCGGGGACCGGCGCGGCGAACCCACACGCAGCCTCCTGATCCTCGTTGTGATCAAGCTCGTACTGCGGCTGTTCCCGATGTCCCTTCCATCGGCGAGCGACGCCCACCGGGCGGCAACCGGCGACTTTGATGGCATCAGTCCGCGCCGGCTCGGTCACTACCTGAGGGCTCGCGACCTGTTGACGCCCGAGAGCATCTGGGCGATCGCGGAAGCAGTGAACGCCGGCGTGTTCGGTGGCCGGGGGGAGGCGCGCAAGGGCGATGCCATCGAGATCATCCGGAGCACTCCCGCCGATGTCGTCTACCTCGACCCGCCCTACCCGGGCACGACCGGCTACGAGAAGGCGTACGCGGTGCTCGATGCGCTCCTCGGCGACGAACGCCCGCCCAGCCGGGCGCCCAGTCTCGACGACTTGCTCGACGCGGCGGCTGCGGCGCCCCTCGTCGTGCTCTCGTACGGCGGTCCCACGGTCACGCTCGACGCACTCACTGCGATCGTCGCCCGTCACCGGGCGGTGCGCCGCGCCCTCGCTATCCCGTACGCACATCTGCGTTCAGTCGCAACGGAGGAGCACAATGCCAGGAACCGGGAGTACCTCATCCTCGCCGGCCGTTGAAGATCGGCTGATCCGCGTCCCGCTGGAACGCCTCTACCCACATCCGCGCAACGCGAACCTGATGTCGGCGGAGCGACTCGAGAAGCTCGCCCGCAACATCACAGTAGAAGGGCGATACCCACCGCTGATCGTCCGGCCGCACCCAGAGATCGACGGCTCGTACCAGATCCTGGACGGCCATCAGCGGGAAGCGGTCCTCGCGGATCTTGGGCACGCGGACGCGCTCTGCTTTCTCTGGCCTTGCGATGACGCAACGGCCCTCGTCCTGCTGGCGACGCTCAACCGGCTCGAGGGCGAGGACGTCCCGGCGCGTCGCGCCGAGTTGCTGGCCGAACTCAGCGCGCTCCTGCCGCCGGAGGCGCTCGCGCAGCTACTCCCCGAGGATGCTCGCGCGATCGAGGAGACACTGTCGCTCCTTGATCTCGACAGCGAGCGGCTGCTCGCCGAGCTGACTGCGGCGGCGGCGCGGTCGGCTGCAACCGCGCCGCGACTCGTCTCGTTCGCCGTCCTCCCGGAGGACGAGCCCCTGATTGAACGAGCGATCGCCGCGGCCGCCGCGACGCTCAGCGGCCCGAACCGGCGCGGGCGCGCCCTCGCCACGGTCTGCCGCGCGTTCCTCGAGGAGGATGAAGATGGCTGAGACGACACGGCACCGGGAGGCCTTCGAACTGTATTGGCGGCTCGGCGCCGACCGCTCGATCGAGCGCCTGCGCGCCGAGTTGCGGGCGCGCGGGCGGGTGCCCACGCTGCGCACGCTCTATACGTGGTCGAGCCAGTACCACTGGCAGGACCGCATCGCGCAACTCGAACGGGATGCCAAGCGCGCCGAGGACGATGCCCGCGTCCAGGCAGTACGCGACATGATCGACCGGCATGCCAAAGAGGCGCTGCTCCTCCAGCAGAAGGGGGCGGAGTGGATCGCGGCGATCGACGTCGGCGGCGCGACGGCGGACGCCGCGATCCGCGCCATCGTCGAAGGGACACGCATGGAACGGCTCGCGCGGGGCGAGCCGACGGAACGACAGGAGGTTCAAGGTGGACTCCAAGTCAACGCCAGGCTCGTCGAACTCACCGACGCCGAACTCGACCGTCTCATCGAATATGCTCAGGGCGCTCTGGGACGAGAAGGTCCGGCGTGACCCCTACGATCCCCACGCCTGGGCGATGGCGAACCGGACAGTGACGGGCCGCCCGCTGCTCCACATCCCCGCGCTCGCGGACATCGCGCGCGACGATCACCCGTTCGTCGTCATCCAGAAGTCGGCGCAGGTCGGCGTTTCGGAGCTGTTGATCAACCGTGCCCTGCACGCCGCCGACATCGGCTGGGGTGACCGTGGCAACGTGATCATCTTCTCACCGACGCAGACTCAGATGGACGACGTGGCCCAGGCCCGTATCGACCCCGCGCTCCAGGACAACCCCTACATGCGCTCCCGGCTCCAGCCGGAACCGCCGGCGCGCAAGGGCGCCGACAACAGGCGGCTGAAGCATTTCGGGCTGGGCTATATTCACCTGCGCGGGACGGACAGCCACCGTCAGATCGCCAGCATCGCGGCCGATGTTGTGCTCCTCGACGAGTTCGACCAGATGGGAGACGGCGTGCTCGACCTCGCCCGCAAGCGCTTAAGCTCGAGCCGCCGGAGTCGCCTCATCGTTGCGTCGACCCCCAGCATCCCGGAGGCCGGGATCAACGGGCTGATGCTGCAGTCCGACGAGCGTCGGTACTTCCTGCATTGCCCCGCCTGCGGGATCGAGCAGGATCTGCGTTGGACCGAGAACGTTGACTTCGAGCAGGCGCGCGTGGTCTGCAGGGCTTGCCGCGAGCCAATGGACGTGCTCGCAACCGGGCGATGGGTCCCGCAGGCGCCGGGCAACGACCGGATCCACGGCTACTACCTCAATCGCCTGTACAGCCCATGGGCGAAGATCGCCGAGATGATCGAGGCGAGCCAAGCGACGACGCCCTTCGCGGTGCAGGAGTTCCAGAACAGCGATCTGGGCGAGGCGTTTGTGCCGCCGGGGGGCGGGATCTCGATCGACATCATCGACCGTTGCCGACGCGAGTATTCGCTGAGCGACTACGCCGGCCAGCCCTGCGACATGGGGATCGATGTCGGGCTCCGGTGCCACGTTGTCATTCGACAGCGTCTCACAGAGGACGACCGCCGCAGGAACCCGGCGCCCGGACGGCGCCTGTGGTTTGCTGGTGACGCTGCGTTCTCCGACCTCGACGACCTGGCTCGACGCTTCAACGTGCAGTCCATTGTCATCGACGCCTATCCCGAACTGTCCCAAGCACGCCAGTTCGTCGAGCGGCACCGGCCACGTGCCTGGCTCGCGCAGTATGATCGCCAGCAGCCGGGACACGAACGCAGGCGCGGTCGGAACGGCGAGCCGAACTGTTACCACATCAACCGCACACAGGCACTCGACGAGATGTTTCAACGGTTCAAGGACGAAGCGGTCGAACTCCCCAGCGAGGCGCGCCCGCTTGGCGGGCAGATGAAGCACCATCTCGGTGCTTACTATCAGCAACTACTCGTGCCGAAGCGGACACTGGAGCCCGACGGCAACGGCAACTTGCAGGCGCGCTGGATCGACGCAAATCGCGATGACCACTACGCGCACGCCGAGCTCTACGCGATGCTCGCTGGCGCGATCTACTCGGGCTTCGCCTTCACCAGCGTCATGGCACGATGATGACGCGCCGGATCGGGAGATGATGCTGCGCGAGGTAGCGCAGTCCGGGCTGCGATATGCGCTCGTATCACGAAGATGTGCAAGAACCGGCTCACTGATGTTCCTTCGAGTATTGCCAGAGGGCTCGGTCCAACTCGCGCATCGTGATGCCCGCCTGTTTGGCGAGACGCCTGCACGCCTCGGTGTAGGCCCGCCAGTACTCGAAGGTGTAGGGTGCCGGGGGCTTGTCGTTGCCCAGGGACCACAGCGCACGGTAGTCGAGGATTGGGTAGCGGTTGTTCGTCCCGAAGTGGAGGAGCACGGATGCCGTGGGCCAGCTGACGCCGCGGAGCACGAGCAACGCGGCGATCTTCAGCTGTTCGATCTTCGTCGACAATGCGACGCGGGTCACTTCTCGAACTACCCGCTCAGAGTTGGCCGGGTGCGACCAGAGCGGCCTGGTTCTCGCACTCTTCCAGCCGCAGACCGCCAGGACGTCCTTCCGCGTGTAGAAACCGGCGATGCGCGCCCGTCGGCCAGCCTCGATGGCGGCGGTTTCGTCGCGGTAGGAGTACCTCGCAGCGAGGGCGCGAAGATCCTCGAGTTCGAACCTCGGCGTCGTCTTGATCGTCATCGGTGCTCGGCCTTCTCGTGCAACGTCTTGTCTCCCGGGCGCGTGATGAGACTTATAGTCTGTAGACGAATAAGGTTCAAGTCGGCACGTTAACTCCGTGCCACGACGCATCAATGAATCAGAGATCAAGGCCCAATTCGGGCGGAGGCTGCGCCAGCTGCGCAAAGCCAACGGCCTGTCGCAGGAGGAGCTCGCCTTCCGGTCGGGTCTGCACCGGACCTACGTTAGCTCCGCCGAGCGCGGTGAACGAAACATCTCCTTGGTCAATCTCGTCCGGCTCGCACGAGCCCTCGACGTGCACGTGAGGGAACTGGTGGCGTAGATCAACTATGCGGCCTCGCGGCCGGGTCGTCGGCATGCCTGGCACCAATGGCATCGCCATGACGACAGACCCTCTGAGAACTCAGGCTGCGCCTGAACTTACTCCTCCGTTGTTGCGTCCACGTCAAGATGCGTGCTCCGCTTCGATGTTCACACCGACGCCGCCAACATGCTCGCCGGCGAGAACTCCACGTGGCGCCGCGCCGCTTGCTCGGCGTTGTAGGACGACGTGTAGCGGCGCACCATGTCTGGCGACGAGTGGCCGAGGAGGAGTTGGACGTCCAGCTCGCGCGCACCCTGATCGATCGCCCACGTGGCGAACGTGTGGCGGAACCGGTGCGCGTGCACCTTCGGCATGCCGGTCTTGCGTCCGAGGCGGCGCAGCATCTGCTTGATGCCGTTCGAATGCAGGTACGTCGTGATGCGCAGCCGGCCATGCCCGTCGGTCGCGCAGAACAGCGGCCCCGGCTCGTCGCCCCGGAGGTCCAGGTACCGGACCAGGTCGCGCCTGCAGGCGCCGGAGAAGGACACGACCCGCTGTTTGTTCCCCTTGGCGTGCAGCACGCGCAGGCGCATCAACTCCAGGTTGACGTCGTCGAGGTCCAGCTGCGTGAGCTCTGAGACACGCAGCCCCGTGTCGAGCAAGGTCACGAGGATCGCGCGGTCCCGGATGCCCGCCGGCGCGTCCGGGCACGCGGCGAGCAGCAGCCTCACGTCGTCCTGCGTGAACGGCTGGACGATCTTGGCCGGAAGGCGGACATTGCGGACGTGGGCGAAGGGGGACGACTCCAGGTGGCCAGCCTCGACCAGCCAATTGAAGAAGCAACGGACCTCGCGGAAGTAGCGATGGCGCGTTTCGAACGACAGGTGGGCGAAGGTGCCGAGATACCGGTACACGTGCTCCTGCGTGATGGCGCCGGCGACGACGGGAACGCCCTGATCCACGAGGCTGCCGAGGAAGCGGCCGAGGGTCCAGCCGTAGGCGTGGATCGTGCGCTCGGCCTTACCCTCGACGCGGCACCGCAGCAGGTACAGCTCGATGAGATCGGCGATGGATTCGGGAGCGGTTCGCGGCTGTTGCATGGTCACATGACCGCTCTGGTTCGCGCACAAGTCAAGTCCCCGCGGAGCCGTCATCGCTGGGGACATTACGACGAGGGTGTGTGAGTGGTTGACTTCTGATCGGCGGAGAGTGATGGATGGCGTCGCCCAACAGGAGGGCGCAGACAAGGAGCGATGTCATGCCACTGGACAACAGGAACCTGGAGACGGGCACCGTGCTGCGGGCGCGGTACAAAGGAAAGGAGCGCACGTGCGCGGTCGTGCACACGGCCCACGGTCTGCGGTTTCGGCTCGACGACGGGCGCGAGTTCACCAGCCCATCGTCCGCCGGCAAGGCGGCGATGAACGGGGTTTCGTGCAACGGCTGGAGGTTCTGGAGCATCGAGGGCACGGAGAAGCCGAAGCGCAAGCCAAAGGCCGACAAACCGAAGGCCAAGAAGGAGCCCGCGGCGAAGAAGCCGGCGAAGTCGAAGGCCGCCCCGAATAAGAGCGCCAAGACGAAGAGCACGAAGAGAGGTGCGAAGGCGATGCGGGCGGCGGCAAAGAGCGACGCTTCATACGGCTGCGGCGTCTGCGGCGAGACATTCCCGACGATGAAGGCAGCGACGCAGCACGCGACCGAGGCGCACCGCAGCTAACTGTTGGAGGCATTCCGGCGCAGCATCACAGATTGGCAAGACCAAGCAGCCGCCAAACTTGTATAGACCCTGGACTAGAAACGGGGGCAAGACCACCAACAGAAGATGTAAGATCGCACCCGGCAGCTAGATCAGGGAGCGATATACGGGCCGGAGGAGAGGAACCTCGCGAGATGTCCACCAGAACGCCTAGCGCGGCGTCAAGACACCTTCAGCACCTACAGGACAGTCTCGGGACTGAGCGACTCGAGACAGATCGCTTCCTGCGGCTGGGAAGACAACGGGTGAAAGGACTCTCCGCGCTCGCGGGTGGAGGCTTGAAGAGCTTCCACGAGCACCAGCGATGGCTGAGGAAGGAATTAGCGGATCCCTTCGTGGCAACTTTGCCGGCCGCAGATCGCGAGGTTCTGAGCCACGTCATCATTGGCCTCTTCCCAACTCATGATCCGAACGCTTGGGCGCTGCGGACCCCAGAAGGCGCTGACCTAGTTGTATTGCACTATGAATTGCTTGCCGTCCTAGGTTTCTACAGTGAACTCAAGCAAGTAGTACTTCGTATGGATCAAGGGGCCAACCCCGAGGGCACGGAGAACCTCGAATTGCTTGTCAAAGCTGCGAGCAAAGGCTTGCGGACAGATGCCGCGGACTTAGGAATCGCCACTCGGTACGAGACCTCGCCAGAGGCTCAACGAATCGCGGAGGAGGGTATTGGGCTAATTGTTGATTCCTTCGCTGGGCGAGAATTGCGGACGACTCCAGAGCTGCCCCTCGATATCTCAGAGCGCGACTTGGATGTGGTATTCCTGAAAGCCTGCAGCGGCGAACTATTCGTCTTAGCACACGAATTCGCCCACGTTGCGCTAGGCCACACGGCTGCCTTGCAAGAGTCAACGATCGAGTTGAACACGAAGCGTATGATGGTGAAGAGGTTCAACTGGCAGCAGAGGCAGGAGCTCGAAGCTGATGCGAAGGCGTTCGCGTGGATTGCCGGTCTGCGAGGGCGCGAGACGTCAAATCCGGTACTGGCCTTTGCTGGCCTTGCACCTAGCCTGTGCGCTGAGTTTCTCATGTTGGTTCACTTCGTGGAGTTAGGTATCGGGCGGCCAGGTCCGGATTCATCACATCCTCCGGCCGCTGAACGCCTCCGTTACCTATATCGATCGTTCTCCTCTACGCTTCAGCCCTACGACGCGTGGAATATCAGGATGATGATTCAGCGAATGGCTGCAGATGTTTGAGTTTCGGCCCATCGGCCGGCCCTCTATTCCCATCGGCGTGTCACGCGCGCCAATGGCAAGGTCATGATCAATAACTTCGAAGCCGCTGCGCGAGACTGGAAAGCAGCCGTTGACCATATGGTCGCGGCAGACGCATGGTTGGCGATCGGGGAGGAAAGTACGGCCACATGGCACGTGGATCGGGCATTCCTCCACGCGATCGTAGCAGTGGAGGACGCGGGCAAGAAAGACTCTCGGATAGGGTCTTCGACGCCCGGGCGAGGTGCCGGTTCTGCGCATCCGATTATCGAGAGCGTCATAGCTGGATGGCCTGCGGTAGAACAGAATTCCGACCGCGGCACCCTCCTGCGGCTATCACGGCATTGGAGGAATTGGGTCCAACACGAGCGCAACGGGGCGACTCTAGATGACTTTGTGAGGAGGAAGGCGTCACCTCTTCCGGCGTCCTGGCAAGCGGTTATTACCCGTATCGTTGAAGCTGAGAACGACAAGCGTGAGTACGTCCGTTTGGCCCGAGAGTCGCTTCGACAAGTGCGGCTTGCACTGATAGCGATTACTGATTGTGAGCCGTCAACCCTGGTCGAATTCGAAAGTCCTTTGGCCGGCTTAGGCGCCATGTTGACGGCACCAAGTACCAAGTTCCAGTACGCCACCGGGCTTGCACTGGATGAGTCATTGACTCGCGGGTTACAACTCGATGATCTGATCGCAATCAACTTCACTGACGACCAGGGACTTTCGATTGGGCGATTGACTCAAGGGCTGCATCTTCTCGACCTTGTTCAGCCCGCGTTGAATCGCCGAACTGTACTGCTCGGCGAGAGCGGAATAGGTAAGTCGATAGCGACCGCTGTCCTGGCTAAGGAGATGGTCCGTGCAGCGCTTTCTTCGACAGGCCGGCTTCAGCTGTCTGGCGACTGCGCTGCAGGTACGAGCAGAATTGAGATAGACGATCCGTCATCCCTCGGTCCCGGCGATGTCATCGTCATCGACCCGCTCGGAGCCGCATCCGAAGAAGTCAGAGTCGCTGAAACGGAATCGGACGGTTCCTTCGTCCTGGCGGAGCCGTTAGCCGTCGATCACTTTGCTGGCGATGTTGTCGTAAGAGATCGAGGCATACCGCTCATCGTGGATGTCTCCTCTTGGTCGTCGTCGCCTTCTCAGCAATCGGGGCAGGCACCGGAGTCCGAAGAGGTCCGAGCACTGCTCCGAGCGATCCATCGCCTAGGACTAGAGCGAGCGCTCACACGCTATCGCAGTTGGAACGAACCACTATTGGCTATCGACGTGCTTAGATTGCTGCTCGGTGCTCGGTGGATAATCGTTTTGGATGATCTAGATCAAGCGCTGCGCGATCCAGCAAAGCGTGACGGTGTGCTCCAAGACATTTCAGCGCTGGATCTGTTGCAGGCACGGAACCCAGAACTCTCAATTCTCATCGTGGCGCAATCGCGCGAATGGGACCTCAGAGCATCTTCCCTCCAGGAGATCCTGGCACCGCGCACGATTCGTGTCTCGCAGGTAGCTGAAGTTGACGTTAGCGACACTCTCGGTCCCCAGACGTATTCTTCGCTGTCGGCGCAAATTCGAAGCGACTGCCGAAACACGTATATCCTCAGCATCGTCGCAGAGCTAAGCCGGTTGAGCACTCCGGCCGCCAAGGTATCAACGCTCCTCTATCGAGAGTTCGTCGACCATCGACTCAGGAGAGCCGGCATACCAACTCGAGAGAAGTGGATCGCTGGTGTGAGCGAGCTCGCGCTCGAACTTGAGGGTTCGGTCGCTTTTCGCTTCACGCGCCAGGAGTTGGAGCATGTCTTAGCGACGAGTGGACTGGCGGACGAATACTTCGGAGACCAAGACCGGCTCTATCAGGACAGCTTGCGCTCGGGAGTCATCGTTGAGCGCGACGGCGGCGAGCTGTCCTTTGCGCATAGCCGTCTGCAGACGTACTTGGCCGGCACTCGCCTTGGTAGCCTCTTTGACGCTGATTTTGATGCAGCTGGAACGATGGTAGCGGCCCGCGGAGAACTTCTCCTTGACTGCCTTCCGGCCGCATGCGCCGCGTCACGGAGGCCGGGTAGGATTCTGAAACACGCGCGCCAGCATCCCCCCCTTCCAACGAATATCATTCTTGCCGCGATGTTTAAGGTGACCCGAATACAGGAGCCCGATGATGCCGACCTCGCTGAGCTGCTCGCTGATACACTCAGAATGCTAATCGTCACGACCGAACCCGAGATTCGCGAGATTGAGTTGCGCTTGCTGTCGGATGAGTTCGGTGCTGAAGAGCTCTTAGCAGAGTGCCAGAAGCTCTTTGCCTTTCCGCGCGCGCTGACCGTTCCGGATCCCCAGGTCGAACTCTTCCGGGAAGACGCCGTCTACGACTACAGACACGCCTTCTCCGTTATGGCATCGATGGCGGAGCCCGGCCTTGCTGTCGAGGTCCACAACGCCGTAATAAGAACATCTCCCTTCCACGGTGTCCCGACAGAGTCAGATGCTCAGTTCATGCCCAAAGAACTGGCGCAAGGAGCGATTGTTTTCGACTATGGCGCTCTCCGCTCCATGCAAGATGTTGGACATCGCGCTCTTGAGGCCTGCGGGGAGGTGATTCTCGATCGGATCTACGAGTCCTCCACCGAGGAGAACGGATCGGCCGCGTGGTTCTTCTGGACGGCGTTGTCCGCTCTTCTCCGGGCATATCCTTCCGGTGCCCGGAGGCTACTCGAAGATGCGGCTTCCGGCAGCCTCTGGAGCTTTCGGCGGGCAAGAAAGTGGTCTAGCCCCGGTCCGACCGCTGCTGCGGGAATCGTGATGGAGGCGTGCGCTGCACATTCTGAGCAGGTCCTCGCGGTGATACCTCGATGGCTAGCCTCCAATGGTGGGCTGCGCGTGGTCGCGCTCCTCGTCCTAGTCAGACTCGTCGATGCGGACAAGTTGCCTGCTACAACGGACCTCACTGAGGCCATAACTGGGGCTCTGGTCGGAGCGGATGACTCAGAGTTGATCTACCTTCTCTACCTTTGGAGAACGATGGGCTCGGAGTTGAGCCGCGAGACTGCGGAGTCGTATCTGTCTTCTGACAACGCACAAGTGCGTTGGGCGGCGCGGCAAGCCCTCATGGCCAGCGGAGATCCGCGAGAGTTGGTCGGGCTCTGTGAACGCTGGCTGAGTGGCCTCACGGGTCCGACATCAGACGACGTCAGAAGAAGTGAGCGGTTAGGCATCGCTGGGGTCACAATCAGCGCGGCCCGACAATTCGCTCAAGAAGATCTGCGTAACACGGCAAGGAATCGACTCCTTCAACAGACCCGCAGCCCCGCACTCGCCGAAGACGACTTGATACACGCAAGCGTCGCGGCCTTGGCCGATGACTATTCTGGGTTGTACCGGCGGGTGCTTGACTCCTTGGTCGAGCCCGGCCCAGCAACGCGCCTGCAGGATGTGATCGAACTGCTCCTCGACGTGGAGCGTGAAGAGGTGTCAAACGCGATAGCGGGGGCGCTCGCGAGAATCCAGCGTGCGAATTGGCAGAGTAGACGTGAGATTCTCAACTTCAGGTTCGTCGAACGGGTGCGCAGTTCGTCGCTCTTCGATCGCATCGCTTCATCGTTGCTCATCGAATGCCTCGTCCCGGCCGAATTCAGCTGGGGTCTCGGCAAGGAGGACAACCCCGAATGGTTGGCGCGCGCTTCTGCATCCTTTCCGATGAGCGAGGACTGGCGCCAAGTGTCGGACACGCTGATGCTGATTGCGGGTCGAGAGGCGCAGGACCTGCTCTCTAGGGCGGTGCTCGGTGCGATGTTGCGACGGCTCGAACGCGCGGAGATTGAACGGGTTCTTCTTGAAGAACTCGCCGATCTCCTTCGAGCACAGGGCGACGAAGCCTCGGGGCCACGAGTCTTGCCGCTACTACGTCCAGATATCTTGCGCGAACTCCTGCGCACCACTCCCGAGGCTACGTTGCACCTCTTAATCGACTGTCTGGCAGGTTGTCTTTCCGAAGATACCCTTGAACGCGTGCGCTATCTTCGTGGTCGGTGGTTCACCTTAGGGAGCCTACTAGAAGCCCCAAGGATCGACGTCGCGCTACGCGCGTGGGAACGCGTGACACTATCAATCATCGATACTATCGTGGAGCTCAACCTGAAGCCGTTCTCTGTCGGAATACGTCACTGTCTCAAAGTACCGATCAATCGTGTCCGTTGCGCCGCGACGATGGCGGTCGCAGCCCTCGAAGGCGAAGATGCGCTCGAACTGCTCGAGGGACTCATCGAATTCGCAGTTGGCCTTGATGATCAGGAATCAAGAACGCTAAGTGGTTTCGAGTTTCGTGAGCTGGGACGGACGGCAGTCAAAGCCTTGGCGGAGGTCGGACCATCAGCCTTGGCATTGGTTTCGAGGAAAGACGTGCAGGCTTTTGCTCCGACCGAGGCAAAGCGAGTCCTCACCGTGCTCCACACTGACGTGTGAGATCTCACCTTTGTTCACGCTACCGAAACGCCTGAGTATCTGAGGTGCCGGAAGGCGAGGTCTCGATGCCTAGCAGGCTAGACCACCGGACTATGCTCAGGGTTCGATCAAGACTTTTCCCAGTCACGCACTTCCTTGGCGGCGTCGCGCTTCTCTGCCCAGCGATGATCGAATTCTTCGTTGATCGCCTCGAGGAGTCTCTCAACCAATGCAAACAGGTCGCCAGAAACCTCATGAAAGTCCGCAGCAATTTCGGCCACCACAGATTGATGAGCCTCTACTAGATTGAATCCGACGTTGTGACCACCGTCCTGGTCCATCCGTCCAGACTTTGGTGGAGGCGTTGGTTCGAACATAGCGGCCAGTTTGTAGAACACATCCATATCTCCGTGTAGGGCCGCTTCTTCTCCCCGATGCAGGTGGCGGTCGCGCTCGTCGCGTAACTGCGAGCCAACGTTCGCAATCGCGGTTATGATTTCTTTGATCGCCTGATCGTCGACTACATCCTCAATCGTCTTGAGGGTGACTCTGCGAGGTTCCAGCCGCAGTTCGTAGATTTCTGCCACCAGCAGAAAGGCACAGTCTCGAACTGAGGTTACGCGGCCCAAGATCGCGTCCTTCACAATTCGGACCCATTCGTAACGCGAGATGGATCCCGCCGGGGTCGTGATGGGAAGGTCCGCCATCGAGAGCATCTTGTCAACGAGTCTCAGCGAGTGGAATCGATCCACGAGGCGGAGTAATCGGTACTCGACATCCACTACGTAGGCGCGATGGGGATAGTCTCTTTCAAAATCAGAAGGGGAAAGCTCTGCATCCCACAGATGGATAGGCTGAGCCATTTCGATGACCTGGCAGACCAAGTCGTTGTCCTCTAGGTCGAAGGGTATCGACGAACCCACTTCGCTATCATCACCGATTCCGCCGGAGCTGTGCGAGATCGAACCGTTGACTTCTTTAGACATAGTGTTGACGGCGCCCGTGAGTGACTTTGCCGGGAGCGTTCACCGGAACGCCTCGTCGTGTTGCAAGTAGAACCGTTCGAGGATGTCCATAATCAAGTCTGAGGGATCTTCGCCTCGCTCCTTGATGGATAGCATCTCAACAGCTGGCCGTGGAGCTCATGGCGAGGCTTGCGCAACTTCTAATGAATTCGCCGGCCGCGTTTCCACTCAACTTCTAGCGGCAACCTATGGCAGACCGCGTTCATGTTACCGGTTCTATCAGATCTCAGAACTCCTCGGGCGGGGCGAATCCGAAGGAGTCCATGTGCGTTAGATGAATCCCCTACAGATTAACCCGCTCAGTCTGACATTGAAGGGATCGCCGGTGAGAGTCACTTCTTCCACGCGTCAGGCCAGTCCTCCAACTCGCAGCAGTCAACGATCAAGGTCTCCTCGCCGCTGTGAGATTTCCTGCGGTGCCCGTTAGCGAGCCATGCTAGCGTCTCGAACTTCTTCATATGGCCCGGCTGCCTCCGTCGCCGGCGCTCGCGCATTAAGTGATTGCCAAGCCGATTCCATGCCACGACGAGCGGACGAGAATAGAAGTCGAGCAGGAATTCAAGAGGGACAGTCCCGTGCTTCACGAGAAGGCCAACTTGATCGTAGGCCCGCGCAAGGTCGTCGAGCGTCTCGCGGTCCTTGCGGCACAGCCTCTTGAAGTCATCTGCCGACGCGCCGGCGGCCAATCGTCGCTCCACCAAGTGTCTTGCACTGCGGTACGGTTCCAACAGGCTCAGAATCGCCGTGAATACGTCAAAGCGCGCCGCCCTCTCGGACGATTTGAGTGATTGGATCGCCACGACGATTGAAAGGGCGGCCAGAAGAGTGAAGAGGGCGGCCGCGGCGGAGCCGGCGTCCCCGGCTCGGCTCCAGGCGTCGAGAAGCGGCTGCGCGATCAACTCTCGCACCCAAGTCCGCTGTGATCGCCGTCGAAGCCGTGCGGGTGCATGCGGGTGTGGACGCCATCGGCGCATGCGAACGTGTGGCCATCGATCACACCATCGACGGTGCAGGACGACGCTGCTCCGCTGGCCGGCGCGATGAGCATCGCGCGTAGGCCGAACGCGCACGCGAAGACGACCAGCGCACGAGCCATGTGCTCCCTTCCCTAGGCGGCGATCCTAACACCACGCGATGAGAGAGATCAACAGGTACCGAGCGACATAGCGACCCGAGGTAGTCTCAGTCCGTCGCCTCTGTCAGGCAAGATTGGTGGCGTAGCATCCCTGATGTAGCGCTCGCGAGGCGCAGAACCGATGCCGCCAGAGAGCGACTTCGTAAGCGCGTCCGTCGTGGCATACTCGAATTGTCCAGCGCCATCTGCCCCTCACGCGAAGCTCGCGAACCCAACGGTCGTCGCGTCATACAGCATCCTCGTCACCTTCGCCGCGGTCCTCGGAAGCACGAGGCGATCGTTAGAACCTTTGGCCCCGTCAAGAACGCTCTGAACGGTGCATTGACTGGCATCAAGCGCCCGTCTTATGCCGTCCTTAGCATCATCGGGGCGGCTCGGGTCTGCCGCCCACGAGAGCACACGAATCAGCGGATCCGTTAGCTTGGCGCGCGGGCCATGGAACTTCGGCAGCACCTTCATCAAGACCGCAGCATCGAATGCGCCGACCACAACGCTCTGCCCGTCGTACACAAAGCCATCCGCAAGGGGCGACTCCAGCGCGAACCCGATGAACCGCATGCTCTCATCGCGCACGCGGTATGCGAAATGCATGCCATACGGTTCGAGACGCGAGTTCAGCGCCTCCAGCCAGGCCAGGAGATTGACCTCTCCGAGCGCTCGCGATCGAGCCCGGCTTCGCTCGGCCTCCGACGCGCCGTTCAATAGGGCTTCGAGCAGATTCCGAACCGACTCGGTGCTGGGCGCCGCACCATCCGTGGTCAAGCTCCTGAGGTTGACGTCGTTGAATTCGATGGAAAATGCCCTGTCGAGGACCTTCGGACTGAACGCGTGCGTGGTCTCGTCCGTGTTCACCGTTCCCACGACGAGCAGGCGTGGGGGTATCGGCACGGCTGGCGGGATGAGGGCGACGCCGTCCTCCCCTTCCGGCCCGTCAGATACCGCCATCCTTTCACCGTGGAGAGGAATCATCTGGCGAGTGAATCCCGCCCGTCGCGATCGCTCTCGAGCACGCTCAAGAACTCGGCGAAGTAATACTCAACACGGGCAAGGTTCATCTCATCCAGAATGAGGAAGCGCGGCGCAACTAGGTTCGGCTCTGCGGAGCTTTCTCCGTCGCCGGGAGAACCTTCTTCGGACGAAGTTCCTTCGAGCTGTTCAAAGATGAGCCACGGTGCAATGGCGCGCTGGAATCGATCCAGGTCGGCGAGCTGTTGGTCGACGTAAGTGCGTAGGAACCTGAACGCGTCGTCGACGACCGTGAAGTCATTCGCCGCGCACGCGCGAGCGAAATCGGCGTCACCGTCGTATCCCAGTGACCTGCCCCCCGAATTCTTCCATTCAGTGTGAGAAAATCGCTGGCCTCGTTCCTTCTCCAGGCCGGGCGGCCGCAGCCGCCCGAAACTCCTCCGGCGTGCGGTCGTCCAGCGAGCTGTGGGGACGCA
>JBGQBE010000019.1:0-53367 GCA_041494685.1 Dehalococcoidia bacterium
CTCAGCCGAGCGCTTCCTGCCGCTTCCATGCGGCCTCCTCTCTCCGGCCGCCAAGGCACGCCCTGACGATGCCGTCCGCGCACGCCTCGATACTGTAGCCCTGGACGATCTTCCGGCTGCGCGCGCCGTATCGCTCGCGCAGGCCCGCATCGGCAACGAGCGTGCACACGGCGCCGGCGAGCGCGTGTACGTCGTCATGCGCCACGGCGAATCCGTTCTCGCCAGACCGCACCAGATCCGCGCCGCAGCCGACCTTGTCGGAAACGACGACCGGCAGCGCGAAGTTCATCGCTTCGTTCACCACCAGCCCCCAGGTCTCGTGCAACTGCGACGGCAAGACGAAGACGTCCGCCGCGGCGTAGGCGGAGGGCAGCTCGCTCTGGTTCAGGAATCCGGCGAAGCGCACGTCCGGCACGCCCAGGTGCGCGACCAGCGCTTCCGCCTCGTCCCGCAGCGGGCCGTCGCCGGCGATCAGCAGCGTGCATAGCTGCTGGGCGCGCACCCGCGCGAACGCCTCGATCAGCAGCAGCGGCTGCTTCTTCTCGATCAGCTTGCCGGCGAAGAGCACGACCGGCGCGTCGCCTTCGATGCCGAAGGACGCCCGCACGTCGGCGCGGCGGGGCGCCAGTTCAGCCGCCTTCGCGCGGAAGAACTCGTTGTCCACGCAGTAGCGCGCCGGGTACAGCCGGTCATCCGGCATGCCGTAGTGTTGGAAGTACGCGCGGTTCCGCTCGCCGATGTAGAGGCCGTGCGCCTGGCTGTAGAGCGCGCGCAGCGCCACCTCCTTGAGCGCGCGCTTGTGCGGGGCGCGGCCGTGGAGCAGCGTCTGCTCGTCGCGGATCAGCACGCGCATGCCGCGCGCCCGCGCGGCGGCGACGGCGAGCCACGTCGTCAGGTGCGCGTAGCCGTGCACCCAGAGCGCGTCGTAGCCGCCGGCGGCGATCTCTCGCACGATGTCGAGGCTGGGCCGGCGCAGGAACGGGCCGGCGATGCCGGTACGCGCAGCGCTCGGCAGGAAACGCGCGTCGTATCCGTCGAGCAGCGTCGTGTCCCACGCGACCCGCCGGCCGAAGCCGCTGTCGTGGAACTCGCGCGCCGTCGCGTCGGAGTAGAAGTACACCGTCAGGTCCACCTCGGGCCGCGCCGCGATCTCGCGGTACAGCGGCGCGAAGTACTGGATGGGGTGCGAGACCAGGTGCGCGAGGCGCAGCGGCGTGCTCATGCCGACAGCTCCTCCCGTCCGTGCCACTCTCCGGCTTCGTCTTGTACCGGCGTTTCGACGGGCAGGCCGAGCTGGATGCGGAAGTTGCGGCGGAACGCCTCCCACGTGAACTCCTCTGAGCGCGCACGCGCCGCCGCTCCCATGCGTTCGCGCAGGGCCGGGTCGTGCTGAAGTTCATCGAGCCGCGCCGCGATCGCCTCGGGCGAGCGGAGCGGCACGACGAACCCGTCGATGCCGTCCCGCACGGCATCGGCGCCGGCGTTCGGCGTGACGATCACGGGAATACCGCTGGCCATCGCTTCGAGCACGACGAGGGCGGAGCCCTCGATCACGGAGGGCAGCACCAGCACGTCAGCCTTGCGGAAGATGTGCGGCATGTCCTGCGGGCGCGCTCCGGCGACGCGCTCGAACTCGCCTTCGTACGCCGACAAGCCGCGACCGGAGCCGACGGACGGGCCGGACAGGGTCAACTGGAACTTCGTGCGGTCAAGCAGCCGCATCGCGTCGAGCGTGTAGGCCACGCCCTTGCGCTGGGTCAGCTGTCCGGCGAAGAGCACGCGCAGCGGCCCATCCGGGCGCGGCGCTATGCGGGGTCGGAACGCCGCGGTATCGACGCCGTACGGCACCACGCGCACGCGCTGCGTGCCGGCTATGCCGGCGAAGGAGTCCGCCGCGAAGCGCGAGCCGACGACGATCAGGTCGGCGAGCTGCACCTCGGCGTCGATGCGTTCCCGGTGCTCCGGCGCGAGGCTGGTGCCGCGAATCGTGTCGGCGAAGTCCGGGCGCAGCGCCGCTTCCTCCGCCAGCAGCCGGTTCGCGTACTCGACGCGCGCGATCGGGTAGTCCAGCACGTTGCGGCCGTAGAGCACCCGTGAGCGGCGGAACGATTCCAGGCAGCCGCCGTACTGGCCGATGACGGTGCCGCCTGCCTTGAGTTCCGGCGGCATGTGCGCGTCCAGGCTGATGTTGCGGCGCCAGATCAGGCGGTAGTCGAGCGAGTGGACGCCGGCGCGCGAGAGCGAGAGCCGAAGCAGCTCCGTCCCCGTCTCCACCAGGCGAGTCTTGCTCGCGAGTTCGGGCGGCAGCGTGCGGCGGATCACCTGGCGGCCGATCCGCGGCAACGCAAGCAGCCGGCTGTCGGCGTTGGCGGCGTACGGCGTATAGTACGCGCTCAGGCGGTCGGCGACGGCCAGCGCCATCTGGCGCGTCGTCGGCAGGAAGCCCGGGTCGACCACCACAATCGGCAGCGCCGCGCGGTCGATCAGGCCAGGTGCGCGCATGGGCGAGCCCGGCCGGCGCCGCTCTGCGAATCGTCCGTGGCTCATGACCGCCGCCCCCCGTCGATGAGTCGCTCATGCGACGTCGTCTGTTTCATCACAGCGCCACTCCAGCCGCTGCCACGCGAGCCACTTCGGGGTGGAAGGCGCGGCTGCGCCACGCCAGCACGACCAGCACGCCGAGGCTCAGGTACGCCGCCACGCCGACCGCCGCCGCGATGCCGACGAGTCCGCCCAGCACGCCGCCCAGCGGCACCACCGCCATGAAGCAAATCCAGTTCGCGCTCTCGGCGATGCTCGTGAGGCCGGGCCGCCCCACGCCGCGCAGCACGTCCATCGGGAACTGGCGGATGTAGACGGCCACCGCGCCCAGCGCGAGCAGCCGCATGGCCGTCGTCGCGCCCGCGTAGTCCTGTCCGAAGATCAAGGTGAGCAGCGGATGGGCGCAGACGAACATGACGGCCGACAGCGAGACCACCGCCGCCACTTGCAGCGCGAACGCCGCCCGCAGTTCCGGCTTCTCGCCCGCCTGGTGCGCCGCGCTCGCCTGCGGGAACACGACCATGCCGATCGACGCCGCCACGAGGCCCGGCGCGGCGAGGAATGCCGCGGCGGCGACGTAGAGTCCGAGGTCGCGCGAGGTGAGCATGACGGCGATGATCGCCATGTCGACGCCCAGCGACTGCGGCGTCATCCGGCCGAAGTGCGCGCGCAACCCGTAATGCAGCGCGTCTCTCGCGATGCCGCGTTCAAAGCGGCCGAGGCCATAGCCGCGCCACACGAGGAACAGCGCCAGGAAGTCGCCGGCAGCGTGGGCGCAGAGGAACGCGACGGCCGCGCTCAGCGGCGACAGGCGCCCGCTCAGCGCCAGGGCGACGAGGCCGGCGCAATAGAGCACCGGCAGTGTGATCCGCACCAGGTTGAAGGCGCCGAACCGGAGCCGGCCGGCAAGCACGTCGATCGCGACGGCGCCGACGAGGTAGAGCGGGATGAGGGGCGCCATGAATAGCGCCTCCTTCATCAACGCCGGCCTCGCCAGGACAAGAGGCATTACGGCGAGGTAGAGCGGCACCAGCACCGCCGCCTGCAGCAGCGAGACGACGATCAGTGTCGCGGGGACGTTACGGCGCCGCGCCGGGTTGCCGCTGAGGTACACGGCCGAGAGTTCGACGCCCATGTTGCCGAGCGTGATGACCAGCTGCGGCCAGAGCAGGATCTGCGCCAGGTCGCCCCGGTGCGCCGGCCCCAACGCGCGCGCCGCGATAGTGCCCGTGACGATGCCCAGCACGGCCCCGGCCCCGCTGGCGCTCAACGTGCTGGCCAGCTTTGGCAGGAGCGCGCGCATCTCGGGCAGCCAGCCGCGCAGCGCGCCGCTCTCGGCGCGCGCAGCGGCGGCAAACGGAGCGGAGGAGCGTCCTTCGGCGCGCAGGCTCATGCGGTCAACCTCTCGCGCGCAACGATCGCGCCGGGGCCGCCCGGCCGCGCCTGCTGCTGACCGGCCTTCGGACGCATCCAGACGGTCATCGAGAACGTCAGCAGGTCCTTCTCGGCGTAGCGGCGCGTCAGAGCGCGCCACTGCGCCGGCTGGCGCCGGCGGAAGCGCAGCGCCTCCTGTGAGACGCCGAGCACGACGTGCTCCAGGTCGAAGTGCCGCCTGAAGATCGCCAGGTAGTCGTCGTAGCGCAGGCGGCTGAACATGCCGTTCCGCAACCAGTGGCGCCCCTCCTCCAGTTCGTACGGGAGATCGCGTTCCGTGAGATACCGGTCGAATTCGTCGTCGCTCATGACGAGGTGCTCGTACGCGCCGACGTAGTGCGCGCCGGCGTAGGTGTGATAGAGCGGGCCGAAGTTGTGGAACGCGACGCCGCCCGGGCGCAGCACGCGCGCCATCTCGCGCACGAGCTCTTCGACGCCGTCGACGTGCTCCAGCAGCGCGGTCGACGCGACCAGGTCGAACGACCGATCGGCGAAGCCGAGGTCACGTACGTCCATTCGCGCGAACCCGGTCTGCGGGTGCGCACGCCAGGCGTCGCCGTGCGCGAAGAAGTCGGTCGCGACGATCGAGCGGGGCCGTTGCTGCTCCCAGAGCGTCAGTTCGCCGCCACGGCCGGCGCCCAGCACCAGCACGTCGGCGTCGCGAAGCGGCAGCATGCGCGCGGTACGGCGCAGGTACGCCTCCGGCTCGTTGCCGCGGCCGCCCAGCCGTACCTCGTCGAACTCCATCCCGGCCAGGTACGGCGCGACGCGCATGTACACGGCGCGGCGGTTGCTCGCCCATGCGATGGCCGGGTACGTGGCACGCACCGCGCGCACGAGCGCCCCGTTCCGCTTCGCCGCCTGCTTAAGCTGCCGCAGCACCGCTCACCTTCCCTTCGGTGCGCCCGCCCAGCAGCGGCCGAAACACCCGCGCGTCGCGTTCCTCGCCGTACGTCTGCCACGTGCGCGCCGCCGCCGTCTCGCGCGCGGCCGCGCCCATGCGCCGCCGCAG
This sequence comes from Dehalococcoidia bacterium, assembly GCA_041494685.1. Classification (GTDB taxonomy): domain Bacteria; phylum Chloroflexota; class Dehalococcoidia; order DSTF01; family JACRBR01; genus JBGQBE01. The sequence continues at coordinate 4,988 of JBGQBE010000019.1, forward strand.
CGAGGCGTCCCCTAGCAAGGTTCCGATGCGCTCCGAGAGCGCCGTTATGTCGCGTGCAGGTACGACGTAGCCGTTCTCGCCTTCCCGGACCACCTCTGCGCTGCCCGCGTTCGCGGAGATAACGACCGGCACGCCGGCCGCCATCGCCTCCAGCGTCACGAGACCGAAGCCATCTTCCACCGACGGCAACACGAACACGTCCGCCGCCGCGTACTCGGCCGCCAGGGCGGCGCCGGTCCTCACGCCGGCCGCCTCCACGCGCGGCGGCAGCCCGCCCAGGCGCGCGAACAGCGGCGCGTTCTCACGCCCGACGAGGCGCAGCGTGGCGTCCGTGTCGATGCGGCGAAACGCATCGAGCAGGTACGGGATCCCCTTGCGGAGCGAACAGCCCCCGACGAACAGCACGCGCAGCGGCCCGTCGCGCTCCGTGCTCGTCATCGGCGCGGCCTCGACGCCGTACGGGATGACGTGGATCTTCGCGGCCGCTACGCCTTGCCGCGTGAACGTGTCGCGCACGAACGACGAGGTAACGATGATCGCGTCGGCTTCGTCGTACTCGGCGAGCGTGCGGTGAACGACGGCGCGGGGGAACGCCGAGCGCTCCACGTCGGCGCCGAAGCGGGCGTACTCCTCCTCGATCAGTTCGCGCTGGGCCAGCAGGTGCGCGGACGCGACTTCGAGCACGGCGGGAATGCCCCGCCGGTGCGCGGCGCGGATCGTGCGGAGCGCCGTACTGCACCACGGGTTCACGATGTCCGCGTCGCCGATCAGCCGCGACGCGGCTTCATCGAACGCGGCGCTGAACGCCGCCTGGTGCCACGACTGCAGGACGCGCGGGCCCCAGTGCTGGAATGCGTAGTTCCACGCGCCCAGCGGAGTCAGCGCGGTCATGCGCTGCGCGGCGACGCCGAAGCGGCGCGCACGCGCAAGCGGCACGGGCGAGATGATCGTCTCCAGTTCGCCGCGCGCGTCGTGGTAGCGCGCGGCGGCGAAGGCAGCGGGGAACTTCGCGGGGGTCGTGATGGTGATCTTCACGCCGCCTCCCGCCTGCGCCACAATTCACGCAGGCTGCGCGCCTCGCCCGTGCGCGACGCCACCACCAACACGTGCTCGGCGAACCAGAACGCCGGCACGTCGGCAAGTCCGCGGGGGGAACGCCGCGCCGCGCGGACCGCGAGCACCATGTTCGGCACGACGAGAAGCGCCGTGACCAGAGACTTCCCCCAGGCCAGCACGCGCCGCAGTGTCACCAGCGGCAACGGCATCTTCTTGAGTGCATGCTCTATGTACGGCACGGCGCGGCCGCGGCCGTGCATCTGCTGCCAGAAGCCGCCCAGCGAGTCCGGCACCCGGTGCGCCACGACGATCGAGTAGTCGACCTTCCAGCGGTAGCCCGCGCGGAGCAGGCGGTCGACGAACTCCACGTCCTCGCCGCCCGCGCCGGGGATCTCCTCGGGAAACGCGGCCGCGAGGGCGGCTTCGCGGCGGCAGGAGAATCCTTCGGACCAGCCGACGGTCGTCTCGCCGTAGTACAGGTGGTGGAGCGCGTCGATGTACCGGCCGGGGACGACGTCGATGTTCTGCACGCGCGACTCCACCGACACGAGGTCGATGCCCTGCTGGTAGAGGGGCGCCAGGCGAGCGATGAAGTCCGGCGGCAGCAGCACGTCGGCGTTGAGGATCACGACCACATCGCCCGTGCAGGCGCGGATGCCCGCGTTGCGCGCGGCGGAGACGCCGCGGCGGCGTCCCTCCTCGATCACCTGCACGCGCGGGTCCTCGGCGTGGCGCCGCAGCACCGACAGGGTCTCGTCCTTCGACCCGCCGTCCACGACGACCACATCGACGAAGGGCACGGTCTGCGCCAGCACGTGCGCCAGGGTGTCGCCGATGTCGCCTGCCTCGTTGTACGTCGGAATGACGACGGAGAACGTGAGCCGCCGCGCTGCCTCGGCCGCGCCGCCCGCTTCGTCCTCCGCGAACGAGTCTCGCGCCACGCTCACACAGCCTCCGCGAGCATCGCTTCGAAGCGCTGCGAGCAGTAGTACGCCGAGGTTCGGCGCAGGCCCTCCAGCAGCGGCACTTGCGGGTGCCACCCGTAGCGCTCGCCCATGCGCGAGATGTCCGGGCGGCGGCGCGACGGGTCGTCGGCCGCGGCGGGCACGAAGACGATGTTGCCGTCGCCGCCGGTCGCCTCGGCGACCAGGCGTGCGAGGTCCAGCATGTTCACTTCGTGCGGGTTGCCGATGTTGAAGACCTCGCCGTCGGCCTCGCGGTCAAACGCCAGGTGCAGGAGCCCATGGACCAGGTCCGAGACATAGCAGAATGAGCGCGTCTGCGTACCATCACCCTGGATCGGGATCGGCGCGCCGGCGAGCGACGCGTTGATGAACGCAGGGACCGCGCGCCCGTCCCCGGCGTCCATGCGCGGGCCGTACGTGTTGAAGATGCGCGCGAGCGACGCGTTCACACCGTGCTTGCGCCGGTACTCGAACGTGAGCGCCTCGCCGTAGCGCTTCGACTCGTCGTAGCACGAGCGCGGGCCGTTGGGGTTCACGTTGCCCCAGTAGCTCTCCGTCTGCGGGTGCTCCAGCGGGTCGCCGTACACCTCCGACGTCGAGGCGAAGATGAAGCGCGCGCCGACGTCCGACGCGATCGCCAGCAGGCGGTGCGTGCCGGCGGAGTTCGCCAGCATCGTCTCGATGGAGAAGCGCCGGTACTGGATCGGGCTCGCGGGCGAGGCCAGGTGCAGCACGACGTCGACGCGCATCAGCGGCGCGCGGACCACGTCCTCGCGCAGGAAGTTGAACCGCGGGTGGTCCTCCAGGTCGGCGATGCTGTCGAACTGCCCGGTGAGCATGTTGTCCAGGCAGATCACCTCATGCCCGCGGCGAAGCAGCTCTTCGCACACGTGACTGCCGATGAAGCCCGCTCCGCCCGCAACCAGTACTCGCATGACATTCCCCTGTTCTGTTTCTGCATGTGACGCCAACCGCGGCGCCCGAATCGTCGATGCGTCAGCGTGCGGCCGTACGCCAGGCCGCGACGCGGGCTTCGGCGGGCCACGGTCCGGTGTCACGCGTGCAACGCACGTGCCGGTCGCGCGCCGGCGTGAAGGAACCTGTGATGGCGGGGACGGACAGTCTGGGAACGGTGGCGCGGACGCGCGTTGCGACGCGCCGCACGGCGACGGCGATCGTCGTGCGGAGCACGAGGAGCCGCCTCGGAAGACGGAGGACTGAGGTGAATCGTGCCGCTTCCATGCGCCATCCCTTCCCTTGCCGCCTTGCTCCGGGAGACGGCCTTCGCCGCCCATATGCGGCGGCGAAGAACGATGGAATTATCAATTCCAGACGGCAGGCTCAACCATAGGGGTTTCCCCCCGTTATTGAATCTGACGCGGCGGCGCGCGCCGCCCCGGCCGAATCTACGCGGCGGGCCGGATCCGCCCGGCTTCGAACGTGCCCTCGGGCTCCTCCGCAAGCTCGGCCGCCACCACTCGCCGGCGTGACGGGCGCGCGGGCGCGGCGGCGATGCCGGCGCGCGAGAGGTACCACTCGATCGTGCGGCGCAGGCCGCGCTCGAAGTCCGTGCTGGCTTCGAAACCGAAGAACTCCCTGGCGCGGCTCACGTCCAGCATGCGGCGCGGCTGGCCGTCTGGCTTCGTGGCGTCCCAGACGATCTCACCCGTGTAGCCGCAGAGCCGCGCGATCGTGGCGACCAACTCGCGGATCGAGATCTCCCGGCCGGCGCCAAGGTTCACGGGCAGCGGCCCGTCGTAGCGCTCGGTCGCCAGGGCGATGCCCTCCGCGGCGTCCTCGACGTAGAGGAACTCGCGCGACGCGGCGCCGGTGCCCCACGCCTGCACCTCGGCGTCGCCGCGCTGCTTCGCCTCCACGATCTTGCGCACGAGCGCGGGGATCACGTGGCTGCTCTCGGGGTCGAAGTTGTCGCCGGGGCCGTAGAGGTTGACCGGCAGCAGCGTGATGGCGTTGAAGCCGTACTGTTCGCGGTAGGCCTGCGCCTGCACCAGCAGCATCTTCTTGGCGAGACCGTAGGGCGCGTTCGTCTCCTCCGGATAGCCGTTCCAGATGTCGTCCTCGCGGAACGGCAGCGGCGCGTACTTGGGGTAGGCGCAGACCGTACCGAGCGCGACGAACTTATCGACGCCGGCGTGGCGCGCCATCTCCATGAGCTGGATGCCCATGATCGCGTTGTCGTAGAAGAAGCGTCCGGGGTTCAGGCGATTCGCACCGATGCCGCCGACGACGGCCGCCAGGTGCACGACGATCTCCGGCCGCCCGGCGTCGAGCGCGCGCACGATCTCGTCCTTCTCGCGCAGGTCGTACTCGGCGCTGCGCGGCACGAAGACGCGCGCGCCGCGCATCTCCAGCCGGCGGCAGACGTGGCTGCCGAGAAAGCCCGCACCGCCCGTCACCATGACCCGGGTGCCGTCCAGCGAGCGCGCCGTGCCCGTACATCCGTTTACGCTGCCCATCGATCCTGCCTCGCTTCCTTGCGTGCGGCGTCTTCGACGATCTCCAGCCGGCGGCGTGCCCGCTCCTGCGTGTGCACGCGGCCGTTGCGTCCCGCAACCAGCACCGCCGCTACGAGTTGTTCGTACGAGCGGAGGGCCGCCTCTTCCGAGAGCACGTTCTGCGACCAGCGCAGCGCCGACCCGGCGAGGTGGCGCGCCAACCCCTGGTCCGCGGTAACGCGCCGCACCGCTTCCACCAGCGCGGCGGGCTGATCCGGCTCGCAGACGAGGCCGCCGCTGCTCCACGTGATCTCGCGGGCCGTCTCGCTGCCGTGCGACGCGGCGGCGACGACCGGGCGGCAGGCGGCGTAGTACGACGTCAGCTTCGAAGGCAGCGCCATCTCGTCGACGCTGCGGCGCTGGTTGATCAGCAGCACGTCGGCGGCGGCGAGCACGCTGGGGAAGATCTGCTCCGACTGCAGCGGCAGGAAGCGGACGTTCGACAGCGCATACCGTTCGGCGAGCGAAACGAGCGCGCCTCGCTGGTTGCCGTCGCCCACGAAGACGAAGAGCAGCCGCGGATCGGAGGCAGCCGCGAGGCGCGCCGCCCCGATCACGTTCTCCAGCCCCTGTTTGTAGCCCATGTTGCCGGCGTGCAGGCAGACCACCGCGTCCTGCGGCAGACCCAGCCACGCGCGCATCGCGTCGCGCTCGACCGTGGCCTCGCCGGTGTGCGTCCAGTTACGGACGCGGCGGATGCGCCCGGGCGCGACTCCCAGCGCTTCGACATACGGGCGGAAGCCCTCGGCGATGACGCCGACGGCGGCCGCGCCGCGCGCCGCCCAGCCCTCGGCGGCGCGCACCGCGCCGCCGACGCCGCGACCGCCCGCCACGCCGCTCTGCTCGGCCGCGAGGCCGACGAGGTCCTGGAACACGAGCCCGTACGGGACGTGGAAGCGCGCCGCCGCCATGCGGGCCAGCACGCCGCCGCTCAGGCTCGGTACCACGCCGATCACCGCGTGCGGCGGCGGCATCGTCAGCGCCGAGAGGCCGCTGGCGAGGAACGTCGCCTCATAGAGGCCGCGGCGCAGCGCGCTCTGCCGCTTCGGCACGTAGTGCCAGCGCCGCGCGACATCGACGCCGTTGCGCACCTCGCGCACGGCGACGCGCCCGGCGTAGCCATCGGCCACGCGCCAGGCGGGGTAGTGCGGCATGCCGGTCAGCGTCGTGACCTGGTAGCCCTGGCGCGCCAGGTGCTCGGCCAGCTTCGTCGTGTAGGGGGCGATGCCGGTCTCTTCGGGCGCATAGTTGATGCCGGCGATCAGGATGCGTGTCATCACTCACCGTCCAGTTTCAGCAGCGGCTTCACCGTCCGCAGCATGTAGCCGGCGTCGTGCAGCAGCGAGACGCGCGGCGCGTACGAGGCCTCGAGTTCCATGCGTTCCCGCGGCGAGAGGCCCTTGCGGCCGCGGATCTGGAACGGGCCGGTGAGTCCCGGCTTCACGGCATGGATCCGCTCCGCCAGCTCCGGATCAAGCGTCTCGCGCGGGAGGTACGGCCGCGGCCCGACGATGCTCATCTCTCCGCAGAGGACGTTCCAGAACTGGGGCAGCTCATCGAGGCTGGTCTTGCGCAGGATGCGGCCGATCGCCGTGACGCGCGGGTCCTTCTCAAGCTTCCACTCGGTCGAGAGCGCGATCGCCAGGTGCGGGTGCGTCTCTTTCCAGCGCTCGTACTGGGCGTCGGCGTCGGCGACCATCGTGCGAAACTTCCACATGAAGAAGCGGCGGCCGTCCTTGCCGATGCGCTCCGAGCCGTAGAAGATCGGCTGTCCCGAGGTGGCGACGATGATGAACGAGATCGCCGCGATCAGCGGCATCAGCACGGCGAAGAGCAGCGTGCCCAGGACTAAGTCGGCGGGGCGCTTGAAGCGGCGTTCGTAGAAGCCGCGTGTGTGCTGCGCACACGGCGGCGCCGTGGGCCCCGCCGCCGGTGCGGCGTGCGGGAACGCGACGACCTTGCCGTCGGCCGCGTGCGTGCTCGCGATCGGTGTCACGGTGCCCTGTGGAACGTCCGATGCCTGCCCCGCGGCCACGAAGCGCCTCCTTGCTGCGATGCGACAGAGGACCGCCGGCCGCGCCCGCCCGGTGATCCACAGCGATAGTGGGCAAAAACCCGGAAAAACGTGAGTGGGGCTTCCCTGATTCGGATCGGCCGCGTCCCTGAGTGCGCGTTCGCGCCGGGCGGGCGCGCGGAGTACGATCGGGCATGAGCCAACGATTCGCAGACCCCGGCCTGGACTTCCTCTTCGAAGCGCAGATCGAGCTGGAGGCGCCGCAGCGGCTCGGCGCGACGCCGTTGGGCGGGCGCGCCGTCTACATCGTCGCGAGCGGCACGTTCGAGGGTCCGCGGATGCGCGGCATCGTCCTGCCGGGCGGCGGCGACTGGTTCCTCACGCGCGCCAACGGCATCGGCGAACTGGACGTGCGCGCCACGTTGCGCACGGACGACGGCGCGCTGATCCTCATGACCTACCACGGCGTGCTCGACGCGTCTCCCGGCGTCGTGGAGCGCGTCTTCGCGGGCGAGGACGTGGACCCGGCGGAGTACTACTTCCGCACGGTGCCGCGATTCGAGACGGGCGACGAGCGATACGGGTGGCTGAACAGCCGCGTAGCGATCGCCAGCGGGCGGTTCGCTCCCGGCAGCGTCGCCTATCGTGCCTACCTTGTGAGCTGAAGTACCGTCAGGCGGTGACCGCGACGGCGGACTCGATCATCGAACGGAAGATGACGAGGCCGTCGGTGCCGCCCATCAGCGCTTCGCCGCAGCGCTCCGGGTGCGGCATCATCCCCAGCACGTTGCCGCGTTCGTTGATGATGCCCGCGATGTTGTGCAGCGACCCGTTGGGGTTCGCCTCCGGCGTCGCCTCGCCGCCCGGCGTCACGTAGCGGAAGATCACCCGCCGCTCCGCCTCCAGCCGCTCGATCGTGGCGGCGTCGGCGTAGTAGTTGCCTTCGCCGTGCGAGATCGGCACCATCAGCACCTGCCCCTCGCGGCCCGCGCGCGTGAACATCGTGTCCGCGTTCTCGATGCGGAGGTGCGTGGGCACGCAGCGGAACTGCAGGCTGTCGTTGCGCATCAGGGCGCCCGGCAGCAGGTGCGACTCGCACAGGATCTGGAAGCCGTTGCAGATGCCGATCACCGGCTTGCCGCGCTCGGCGTGCCGCACCACCGCCTCCATCACGGGCGAGAAGCGGGCGATCGCGCCCGTGCGCAGGTGGTCGCCGTAGGAGAAGCCACCGGGGATGACCACGGCGTCGTAGCCGTCGAGATTCGAATCGCGGTGCCAGACGAGGTCGGCGCGCTGGCCAAGCTCGTGCGCCAGCACGTACTGGCAGTCGCGCTCGGACCAGGTGCCGGGGAAGACGAGTACGGCGAACTTCATATCTGGCGACAGTATACCGGGCGCCCGAAACGCGCCCGCTACCGCCCCTTGAACTGGGGCTGGCGGTTCTCGACGAAGGCGCGCGGGCCCTCGCGGGCGTCTTCCGTCGTCTGGGCGATCGCCATCGCCTGGCCGGCCTCCTCGAACGCCTCGTGCCACGACGCGTCCAGCCCGCGGTACACCAGCCGCTTGGCAAGCTGCATCGCGACGGCGGGGCCTTCCGCCAGGCGGCGGGCGAGCGCCGTCGCCGTGGCGAGCAGGTCGTCCGCCGGCACGACCTTCGACACGTAGCCGAGGCGCAGCGCCTCTGCCGCGTCGATGAAGTCGCCCGTCCAGATCATCTCCAGCGCCTTCGCGATGCCGACGATGCGCGGCAGGAAGTAGCAGCCGCCGTCGCCGGGCACGAGGCCGACCTTCACGTACGACATGGCGAACTTCGCCGCCTCGGAGGCGATGCGGATGTCGGCCATCGACGCCATGTCCATGCCCGCGCCGACGGCCGCGCCGTTCACCGCGGCGATGTACGGCTTGTCGAGCAGCTGGACGGCGCGCGGCACGTTGTGCACGCCGTCGCGCAACCAGTTGCGGCGATCGGCCGCGGTGGGCGGCGTCTCGGCCTGCGCCGCCTCCGACACGCCGGAGCCGCCGCGCAGGTCCGCTCCGGCGCAGAAGCCGCGGCCGTTGCCCGTCAGGATGACCGCGCGCACGGCGCGGTCGATGCGGGCGTCCTCGAGCGCCGCGGCCCATTCGCGCAGCATGACGTCGGTGAAGGCGTTCATGCGCTCGGGCCGGTTCAGCGTGATCGTGGCGACGCCGTCCGCCTTGTCGTAGAGGATCTGCTGGAAGTCCACGTACGCCTCCCGGAGAACCCAGAACTGAGAACCTGGAACCTGTGGGTAAGACGGGGCACTGTCGCACAATCGAAGCGCTGGTTCTAGGCACCGTGTCCAGGACCCAGAACCTAGAACCCCAGAGCCTCCTTTCGGGGGCGTTAGGGGGCGCTTTTCGTACCGTCATTTGCTTTATGTCGTGCGATTTGAATCTGAGGATGTACCTGTTTTGTAATTTTGCCTTTTCGGGGCGGGACCCGGAGCCTGGAACCCGGGGCAGAACTTCCTGCTTCGTCGGGGCGGAACGTAGCACGGAGTGAGGGCGATCTCCAAGCGGGCGGTGTCCGCCCGGACGCGGAACCCAGAGCCACGGCAGTAGCCAGAACCCAGGCCGCGGAATCGGTGTCAGGTTCCTAATTGTTGGTTGGGTTCTGGTTCGGTCCATTCGGTTCTGGCGCGTAGCGCCCGGCGGCCGCACAATTCGGGCACATTTCTCAGCTTGCGCACTGGAGGCCCACATGGAGTTCAAGGAAGTCATCGGCCGGCGGCGTTCCATCCGATTCTTCGACCCGGACCGCCCGGTCGAGCACGAGAAGATCCAGAAGATGCTGGAGGCGGCGCGCCTCGCCTCCTGCGCGGTGAACGCCCAGTGGGCCCGCGCCGTCGTCAGCTTCCGCGACGACCTGACGGAGGACCAGCTCACCCGCCTCAAGACGCCCGTCGCGGGCCTGAACGTCGACCTGGCGCCGGTGCACATCCACTGGTTCAACGACCTGGGGACGGTGAACCGCGCGAAGGGCGCGCCGCTCAAGCAGCTGGTGGACGTGGGCGCGCTGGCGCCGACGCACGGCTGGAGCCACAAGTTCGTGGACGAGTTCGTCTACCCCCAGATCCTCAAGCCGCTGACCGAGAACCCGGCGTACGCCGTCGCCTCGACGTTCGACGTCGGCATCGCCGTCTGCCAGGCGCTGTTGACCGGCGTGGACGAGGGGCTGGGCGTCGGCCTGGTGACGCTGAATGGCGCCGTGCTCAAGGAAGTGTTCAAGGTGCCCGCCGACTGGATCCCGCTGTCGACGATCCTGGTCGGCTACCCGTCCGAGTCGTGGGACGGCGGCGGCCAGCGGCCGCGCCCGCCGTTCGAGGACCTGTACTTCGAGGGCGAGTACGGCAAGCCGTTCCTCCGCGACGACGCGGTCGTGGACGAGTTGAAGCGGGCGAAGATGATCCAGGAGCCCGCGAAGCCGCACGACCCGAAGCGCATCGAAGAGATCAAGAAGCTGGCCGAGAAGTACGGCCTGCCGATGTAGCCGCGCGAGCGACGCGCGCTCCGGTGCTCGCCGTAGGGGCGCAGCCTGCTGCGCCCGCGCCCACCAACAACCACAACACACGTAGGGGCGCAGCCTGCTGCGCCCCTCTCCGCCGGAGGGACGCATGCCCGACGAAACGCCAGCACCGGAAGCGCCGGTGGAACTCCGCGCGATGCAGGAATACGCCTCCGTGCGGACGTGGCTCGACGGGCTGCGCCAGCACTGGGGCGGCGACCCCGCCACCGACGACCCCGAGCGGCTGCCGATCATGGAAGCGTTCTGCCGCCACACCAACCGCGACCCCGATCAGATCATCAAGGAGACGACGATGATCAAGGACGGCGAACGGCGCATTCGCCTCAAGGGCCGCGAGCGCTACTCCAACCTGATCGACGCCTGGCAGGCGCAGGTCGAAGGCTCGCGCATCCGCAAGGCCAAGTGCGGCAACACCGTCCGCAGCTTCCTCATCCACAACGGCGTCCTCCTGGCCTCCGGCATGCAGGCGTAGCGCTCCATACTGGCTGCCGCCGGGGCGCATGTCGGGCGGATCAGGTCCCAGCCCGGGCCGTAACGGACGAGCGTTCAGCTCCTGCCCCAACCCCGTGGCGCACCACAGCACCGAATGCTCGGTAGTGGGTCAGAAGGGGCTAGACAGCAAGACACAGGCCTGATAAACTCGCCATTGTTAAACATCTACGCAGCGAAGGCGGGTATAGCTAAGGTGAACGGGACATTTCCTCGTTATGACGACCCATCGGAGTTGAGCCTACTTTACCTCCAATCTTTCCCAGCCCGATTCCATGTTGATGCCGCACGAGTCATCCGTGATTCGTTCGGAAGCGCGTTCGGAAAGGACGACGACCTGTTACCGGGAGCGCGACGCGACAAGTACCCAATTGACCGGCGCGCGCTGGTCCAGACATCGCTTCACACCCTATGCGCTCGATACCAGAAGCAAGGCGTTCGCTCGGTCGAGCGCGTGAACGCAGCGGCAAACTACCACCACGTCGAGATAACTTCAGGGCCCGTCGTTCTCATCGCCGCCGCTGTGGACTCCGAGAAAGAAGTGGTACGCGACGCAAAGTATCGACGGTACCTCGCAAAGAACCCTCAGCGCGCTCTCCACGGTCTTGGGGTTTCAGACGACGATGAGGATGAGCCTGACGACAAGGGGGCGCTCTTGGCGGTGATTCTGTATGGCCCGAGCAGTAAGTATCCGTATCGGCGCGAGGATGCTGCGCCTGGCTTCGTCTCCGTCCGATTTCCCACCGATGATTTCTCAGGCTACGCGGAGGGCCGCGTAGATCTCCTCGCACGCCTGACGGAACACGACAACGCGCGCCAGCGGCCTGCTAGCCCAATCGTTGAACCTCGCCGCGCAGCCGATGCAAAGATGTCATAGGGATGCCTACCGGTAGCCACGGATTTAACGGCGCGAAACTTCGTGAAGCGCGCGAAGCGCGCCAGTTGACGGGCGTATCACTTGCAGAGATCGCGGGGATCACATCCGCAATGATTTCGCAATACGAGCACGGTACGCGAACACCTCAACCGGAAGTGCTCGAACGCCTCGCGCGCGGCCTGAATCTACCCATCGCGTTCTTCCTCGAAAGCGACTCCGCGCCCGAGGACGACTCGCCGCTAACCTTTCGCTCCTTGAGCGCTGCTACAAAGGCCGCCCGCACTAAGGAAGACCGAAGGTTCCGTTGGCACGGCAAGGCCACGCGATACATCTCCAGCTTTGTACATCTACCGCCCGTCACCTTCCCGAATTGGAACTTGCCGGTTGACCCGACGGAGTTGGATAACGACACGATCGAACGTGCTGCCAATCAACTACGACGCTACTGGAACTTAGACGAAGAACCAATTCCTGACGTCGTCGAACTTCTGGAGGGTCACGGCGCGGTTGTTGTCCGGTACGAGCTCGGCGCTCACGAACTTGACGCGTATTCCTCATGGCGCAACGGGCGACCTCACATCGTGCTCGGCGCTGACAAGATGTCGGCGGTTCGCTCTCGGTACGACGCGAGTCACGAGTTAGGCCATCTCATTCTCCACCGCCGGGCGACGCGCACGCAGTTGAACAACTCGGTTGTTCTCAAGGAAGCTGAACGTCAGGCGTTCTTCTTCGCAGGTGCATTCCTGCTGCCGGAATCAACATTCTCGGAGGACTTTGGCGTGCCGACGCTCGATGCCCTCCTGTCGCTAAAGATGAAATGGGGTGTGTCGGTCGCGGCCATGATTAAACGAGCCGAATGGCTGAACCTCATAACGGAGGAACAGACCGCTCGGTTGTGGGTCGCCATGGGACGAAGACGATGGCGCACCAGGGAACCCTATGACGATCAGATCTCTCCTGAGGAACCACGCACGCTGCGTACGGCATTCGAGGCGGCGCGCCAAACAAACACGTTCACAATTGGTGGACTACGCGCCGCCCTGAATCTTCCGGACTCCGACATTGAGCAGCTTTGCGGATTGCCTTCCGGATATCTCGGTTCGGCACCGCCCGCCTATCTCATGACAGATGAGAACGCTGATGCTGAGGACTTCCAACTGCTCCAATTTCCTCAGCGGGGCACTTGACGATGCCCATCGACGATGCTTCACCGGGACAGGGTTAGGTGAGGACTACACGCGGCGGATTGAGATCGCGGCATCACTTCGGCGAACTGTCGAAGCGTTAGACGCACTGGCGCCTCGTGTTCAACACGCTGCTAACCGGCGCAGGGGCCACTGCCGCTCCGCCCCCGTCACGCGCTCACGCGCGGCCGGCCTCGCCGGTAGACGAACCAGTAGATGCTCCCCACCATCAGCGCGCCGCCGATGATGTTGCCGATCGTCACAGGCAGCAGATTGTCGACGAAGAAGCCGGACCACGTCAGGTGCGAAAGGTCGACAGGAGCCGTCGTGTGTATCCCCGTCAGCGTATCCTCGCGCTTCAGTAGCAGGCCCATCGGGATGAAGTACATGTTGGCGACGCTGTGCTCGAACCCGCTCGCGACGAACGCCGTGATGGGGAACACGATCGCCACCGCCTTGTCGATGTTGCTGCGCGCGCTATAGCTCAGCCAGACGGCAAGACAGACCAGGCTGTTGCAGAGCATGCCCAGCGCGATCGCCTCCGTGAAGCCCATGTTCACCTTGCGGTTCGCGATGAGCAGGGCGTTCTGGCCGACCAGGTGCCCGTCGAACGTCCACTGGCGGCTGAAGTAGACCAGCACCGCCGTCGCCAGCGCCCCCGCGAAGTTCCCGATGTAGACGAGCAGCCAGTTCCGCAGCAGCATCGGCCCGCTGATCTTGCGGCTCGCCCACGCCATGACGATGAGGTTGTTGCCGGTGAACAGCTCCGCGCCGCCGATGACGACGAGGATCAGCCCGAGACTGAACGCGATCCCGCCCACAAAGCGCGCCGCGCCGTAGCCAAGGCCCGAGTCCGTCGTGACCACCGTGAAGAAGTTGGCGCCCAGGGCGATGAACGCGCCGGCGAGGAGCGCCAGTGCCAGCGTGTTCAACAGCGGCAGGCGCGCTTTCGCGACGCCGACGTCCTCGGCCCGGGAGGCCATCTCCGGAGGCAGCAGCGGATCGAAACGGATCGGCTCCGGCGAGCGGTCTTCGGCGGGCGATGTGCCACCTTGCATCTCACCGATCCTCAGGGCGCTACCCGGCGCGCGACGCCTGATTAGAGCAGCCACCGCGGCCATACGTCAACGCGCGCCAGCCGGTGACGGCGCCGCCTCGTCGCATCTCGCACCGCGCAGCGCCGTACGGTGCGATCAGGGTTCGCACGTCCGCGCTATGCGGCCGAACTCCTCCTCGCGCGGCAGCGCCACAGACCGCCTCCCAGTGTCACGCCCCGCTGCGATATCGCACGCCCGCCGTCGTACACTGGCGCTCACCCCGTTCCGCCCCCAAACGGAGCCGCCATGCCCATCGCACGCGCTTTGCCCTTTGCCGTTTGCTGTTTGCCGTTTGCTGTTCGCCGTCGTTCTGTTGTCCGTTGTCTGTTGTCTGCTGTTCGCCGTTTGCTGTTCGCCGTCATCCTGTTGTCTGCTGTCGTCGGTCAATCAGACACACCAGTCTGGTTGCCGTCGGAGTCAATCAGAAGAATGCGATCCGCGGAAAAAACAATGGTCAATCAAACGCCGCCGCCGCCGGCCTACGCGGCGGCCGTGGACAGCGCCGCCAGCTCGGCCTGCACGCGCCGCAGCACGTCCAGCGGCAGGAAGGGCTTGGCGATGATGCCGTCGGCGCCGCAGGCGCCCGCATCGACGCCGTCGACGTTGCCGGTCATCAGGAGCACCAGCGGCGGCTGCGGGTTCGTCTTGAGGGCGGCGCAGACGTCGACGCCGTTGAGCTTCGGCAGGCCCACGTCCAGCAGCACCAGGTCGGGCCGCTCGCGCCAGGCCGCTTCCAGCGCGGCGCTGCCGTCGGCCGCCTCCACAAGGCGCGAGCCCGCCGGTCCGAGCGCCGCCGTCAGCAGCGCCCGCACGACGGGCTCGTCATCGACGATGAGGATGGTGTGCATGCCGGCCTTCCCGGTTGCGACGCGGGCGTCCGTGCCCGCGCGCCCCGTCTCCGGGGCCGGCAACCGTGCCTGGTGTCCCTACCGTTTTGCCCTGGACAGCGACAGCGTGAGCCGCACGTCCTTCAGCACATCCTTGGCGGCGTCGCCCTGGCCGATGTCGATGCAGTCGCAGTACGCGGCGAAGATCGACCGGTCCAGCAGGCGCAGCCCCTGCTCGTTGAGCTCTTCGAAGTGGTCGCGCCGCAGGCGGAGCAGCCGGCGCAGACGGCTCAGGTAGCCATCGCGCAGCTGGTCCGGCCCGGCGTGCGTGATCTCACTGATCGACGTCCGTAGATCCTTCATCGGGCGCTTCTCTCTGGATATGTGGGCGCCGGCCATCCTAGCCGACCGCCTGTTCGTCGGTGCCGCCGCCCAGGTCCGGTCCGCTGTCCAGCCCCACGATGCCCTTGCGGATCGCGTAGCGGATCAGGTCGGTGCGGTTCTGCGCGTGCAGCTTCGACATGATGTGGGCCTTGTGCGCCTCGACGGTCTTGACGCTGATGAACAGCTCGCCGGCGATCTTCTGGTTGGAGTAGCCCTCGGCGATCAGCTGCAGCACCTCGCGCTCGCGGCTGGTGAGCAGGTCGTAGCCCGTCTTGGACTCCGGCTTCTTCGCCTGCCACAGGTAGTCCTGGACGGCGTCGCCCTCGCTGATGGCGGAACTGAAGTACGTGTTGCCGCGGTGCACCGTCTGGATGCCCAGCAGCAGCTCCTGCACGTCCGACTTCTTCACGACGTAGCCGCTGGCGCCGGCGCGCAGCGCCGCCAGGATCTGCTCGTCCTCCATGTAGCCGGTGAGGATGAGGATCTTCGACTTGGGAGCGCGGCGCCGGATCTGGCGCGTGGCCTCCAGGCCGTTCAGGCCCGGCATGACCATGTCCATCAGCACCACGTCGGGGTGCAGCCTCTCGGAGCACTCCAGCGCCTCGCGGCCGTTGCTGGCGTCGCCCACGACTTCCACTTCCGGCTGGTTCTCCAGCAGCATCCGCAGCGCCTGGCGCAGGACGGCGTGGTCGTCAACGATGAGTACCTTGATGCGGCTTGCGTGCTGCCGCGGGGCCATTCCGTTCGTCATGTCTAGGTTCCCTCCCTTAGCGTGGCCGCCCTTGATGCGGGCGATCCTCTCTGCCTGTCGTCCTTGACCGTTCGTAGGGAGCACCCTTAGGTGTTTCCCCTATCGGAAGCTACGCTACCACACGTTCTCCTTGCCCGGCAACGGCTTCCCGCCGCCCAGATCGGGCAGCAGCGAGACGGTCCGGTTCAGCGATGCCGCCTCGTCGTACACGCCCTGGCGGCTGACGCCATCGACGCTGGCGGGGTAGTCCCGCGTCGCGCCGCAGCGCTTGCAGCGGCCCCGGACGACCTCGTCCTCCGGAACGGAAAGTACCCAGTGATGTACACACGCCTGCGCGACCATGAGCTGCCGTCCTCCTTGCTCCGAACGAGGGCGAGTATGCCGCCGCACGAAGAGGGTTCCCATCAGGGATTACCCTTAGAAACCCTAGGGGAAGACCCCTAAAACCCTAAGGAACAGCAGGATCGGGAGGGATTTGCGAAGCCGCAGTGGGCGGAACCACCCGTGCGCATGAGGGCGCCACTGCCCCGCCGCGCGTGTTTCTCCCGCGCGAGGGAAGCGTCGATCCAGGACGGCACGGCGGGCGCGGCCTTACGCGATCGAGCTGGCGGCGCTCCGCGGGCGTCAGGGATCTCCGGCGGGCGGCAGATCCAGGGCGACGCGGGCACGGGCGAGGTCCTTGCGGAGCACCCACAGTTCGCACGACCCGGGCAGGCCCGCGAATCCGTAGTTCACGCTCAGCGGGTCGGTCCGCTTGAGCATCGCCTGGATGCCCTGGTCGGCGAGGATGCCGCGGTAGAGTTCGGCCGATGGCTCGTTGTCGGCGCCGGTAAGCAGCACCAGCTCGTCGGGCGAGGGCAGCCGGCGCGGAGCGGCGGGATCAGGGCGGCGAAAGACGCGGCCGAGGAATCGCATGGTCGCAGAGTATACGCACCGCGCCGGGCGAGGGATGCGGCGGGGCGGGCATGTTAGAATGTCGCGCGCTCGGCGAGGAGGGGTCGCATAGTGGCCTAGTGCGGGCGCCTGCTAAGCGCTTATCCCGGGAAATCGGGATCGAGGGTTCGAATCCCTCCCCCTCCGCCAACCTCACGCCACAGCCACACGCCGTACAAGATTATGCGCCGTGCGACGGCGGATGTCCGCTCAGGCGGCCCGCTCCGCGTCTTCACGCGGGTCGTCGGGCGTGAACTCCAACTCGCCGCGGCCGTGCAGACGGACGAGCGCCTCTACGACACGCGGCGAGAACTGCGCGCCGGAGCAGCGCACGATCTCGTCCACGGCGTCGCCCGTCGGACGGCCGAGCCGGTACGGGCGGTCGTTCGTCATGGCGTCGAAGGCGTCGGCGACCGCGGTGATCTGCGCCGCCTCGGGGATGTCGTCGCCGCGCAGCGCCTCCGGGTACCCCGCGCCGTCCCAGCGCTCGTGGTGCGAGCGTGCAACCTGCGCCGCCAGTTCGAAGCCTTGCTGGCCGGAGAGGAATTCGCTGCCCCAGATGGTGTGGTGCTTCATCAGCACCCACTCGCTCTCGGCGAGTTTGGCGCTGCTGCCGAGCACCATGTCGGGCACGCGGATCTTGCCGATGTCGTGCAGCACGGCGGCGAGGCCGAGATCCTGCACGGCGGATTCGTCGTAGCCAAACTCGCGCCCCAGCGACTCGGCGAGGCTGCGCACGCGCTGGAGGTGACGCCCCGTCGTGTGGTCGTGCGCCTCGGCGGCGCCGGCGAGCATGAGGACGGTCTCGGTATGTGCGCGGCGCAGCCGGGCGGACGAAGACCGCAGCTCATCGACGAGCGTGTCCATGCGGACGATGGCGGTGACCTGCGTTGCCACAGCCATGACGAACTCCGTGTCGCTCAGGCTGAAGCCGCCGGCGCGCTTGCTGCCGATGGAGAGCAGTCCGATCAGCTCGTCCTCCCAGAGCATCGGCGCGATGAGCACGGAGCGCAGGCCGATCGACAGCAGCATCTTCCGCTCGGTGTCGCCGAGCAGTGCGTCGGCTTCCAGGTCGTCCACGATCAGCGGCCGGCGCAAGCGGAGCAGGACTTCGGAGAGACGCCGCGGTATGCCGCGGCTGGCGCGGCGGTTCCACGCCTCGATCCCGGCCTCGGGCGCGCGGGCGAAGGCGCTGCTCGCGAGCTTGGCGTTCGCCGCGTCCGCGAGGAGGAAGTTCACGCCGTCGTAGCCGGCACCGACGGAGAGGCGGTGCGCGACCAGGCGCATCTTGTGGCTCAGGTTGCCTTGCGACGTCAGCAGGGGCACGATCTCGCCGACCATCTTCGCGGCGCGGTCGCCGCCAAGCGGGCGCGTCAGCGTCGCGTCGCCCGTGCTGCGCTGGCGGCGCGAGGCGTACATTGCGCTGTCGGACAGACGGATGAGGTCGCCGACGGCCTCCGCCTCCTCGGGATAGATCGCGAGGCCGATGCTGGCGACGACGGGGATTGGAGCACTGCTCTGCGGGTCCGTCAGGTCAGACGCAGACAGCGCCTGCAGCACCTCGTCGCGGTAGCGCTCGGCGGCGTCGCGATCGGCACCGGGAAGGACCACCATGAACTCGTCGCCGCCGTATCGGCCCACGATGGCGCCGTGCCGGTCCAGCTTCTGCGCGACCTTGATGAGCACCGCGTCGCCGACGGGGTGGCCGTAGGTATCGTTCGCGGCCTTCAGGCCGTCGACGTCCAGCATGGCGATGGCGACGTACCCGTTTCCGGCGGCAGCGATCGCCTCACGCATCTCCTCGGCGATGGCGGCGTGGTTGAGCGTGCCAGTCAACTGGTCGTGGCGGCCGCGCTCGCGCTCTTGCTCCAGGGCGCGCTCTAGCAGTACGGACTTCGCTTCGAGTTGCAGCTTCGAATCTTCCAGGTCGGCGTTGACGCCGATCAGGCGCTCGTAAAGCCGCTCCAGTTCTTCCGCGCGGCTGCGGGCAGCCTCCTCGGCGCGATGCTGCTCGATGGCGACGCCCGCCATGTGAGCGGCGACCTCCATCAGGTCCCGCTCGCGGTCGCTCGGCTCGCGGGCCTCGCGATAGTACGTAGCGACCACGCCGAGCACAGCGCCCGCGGTGGAGAAGATCGGCGCGGCGGCGCAGGCTTGCAGGCCGTGCGCCAGCGCCAGGTCGCCGTGTTGCTCCCACATCGGATCGCTCCGGATGTCGACCGTCGTGACGCGGCGTCCGGTCTGCACAACGGCTCCGCAGGCGCCGGAGGCCGTGGTCGCCGGGGCGCCGTCGTAGGCAAGCGTGAACGCCGACGGCAGCGTCGGCATAGCGGCCGCGCGCAGCGTCGTGCCGCCGTCGCCCACGAGGTAGATGGCGCACATGACGCCGGGCGCGTGCGATTCGAGCGTCAGAGCCAGTCGATCGAGGACGCCGTCCATCGGCGCGCCGACAGCGATCATCTCCAGCACGTGACGCTGTCCAGCGACCATGGACTCCGTCCATTTGCGGTCCGTGATGTCGTGGATGATCGAGCAGATCAGCACCCGGCCGTCGCCGCCATCCAGCGGACCGGCGTACAGTTCGATGTCGCGGATCTCGCCGGACGCGAGACGATGCTTGAACTGGAAGTAGCTGCGGCGCTCCGCCGCTGCCGCCGCGAGTTCGGCCAGCACTGCTTCGCGCGGCAGACGATTCAGATCGAACACCGTCTTGCCTGTGAGCTCTGCGTACGAGTAGCCGTAGAACTCGCACGCGGCCGGGTTCGCATCCACGATGCACCCGTCGGCGGGGTCGACGATGAGCTTCACCGCCGTGTTGCGCTCGAAGATCTCACGGTAGCGCGACTCGCTCGCGCGGCGCGCCTGCTCCGCCTCCGAGCGCTGAAGCGCCAGACCGGCGACGTGCGCCGCCATCTGCGCCAGTTGGACGTGTTGCTCGTCGACCTCGACCGGGTGATCGGACCACAGCTCGATGCTGCCGAGCAGGCGGTCGCCCGCGCGTACCGGCGTGGACCAGCCGTGGCGGCCGCCGCAGCTGGTGACGTATTCGCCGAACGCATCCGGCGCGGCTACATCGGTGAACAGCGCGGCGGGGAGACCCGCGACGGCGCCGCAGCGCAACGGCGCACCGGCCGCGTCGGCGACGAGGATGGCGCACGCGGCTCCGCCGGACTGCTCGTGGACCGCGCGCGCGAGCGCATGGAGCGTTTCGCCCAGCGGCGACCCGGCCGCCACCATCTCAAGCAGGCGGCTCTGCGCTTCCATGGCTGCCTGCGCACGCCGGAGATCCGTGATGTCTTCCGCCGTACCGACCGCACCGGCCAGGACGCCTTGCGCGAACATCGGCGAGAGGCTCACACGCAGCGTGCGGGTCGTGCCATCCTTGCGCAGGATCTGGAACTCGGCGTCGCTCAGGCTGTGGCCGCCCCTGACCATGCGGACGAGCCCGCCGTCCGGCAGCGGTTCTGTCGGAACGCGGAGTAGCTGGAGCGTCTCACCCAGCAGTTCCTCTTCGCCATAGCCGGTAATCTCGCAAAGGCGGCGGTTGACGAGCGTGACGCGGCTTTCCGCGTCGAACGCGACGATGGCGCTGGACGCGGTATCCATTACGTGGTCGCGGAAGTCGGCAGCCGCGCGCAGCGCTTCTTGCGCGCGCACGCTGTCCGTCGCGTCGACGGCCACGCCGAGCATGCCGGTGATCGCGCCCTGCTCATCGCGGATGGGCGAGTAGTGCGTCTCGAAGGACGTGTCCCCCAGGGTCGTGTTCGTAGAGAACACGTCGCCCGCCAGCGCGCGGCGGACATCGGCGATGACGCCCGGATGTTCGCGATAGAGGTCGAACACGCTGACGCCGACCACCTCGCCCGGGCGCAGACCGAGGAGCGCCAGCCCCTTCCCCTCGGACAACGTGAAGATGCCGTCGGTGCCGATCGTGTAGAGCACGACCGGCGCGTTGGTCACGACAGCCGAGAGGCGCGCCTCGCTCGTGCTCAGCGCGTCGAGGACCGTGCGGTTGGCGGTGATGTCGCGTGATATGACGACGATGCGCCGCTCGCCGTCTTCGGCGACGAACGACGTCAGCGTGCACTCAAGCCAGTGCCAGGCGCCATCGGCGGCACGGGTACGGAACGCCACAATGCTCGGGTCTTGCGTCTTTACGGCCGAACGGAACGCCCTGGCGGCAAGTTCGAGGTCGTCCGGGTGAATAAGCTGTCTCGCGTGCTGCCCGAGGAGCGACTCCGGCGGGTATCCCAGCTCGCGGCCGAAGCTATCACTGACGAAGGTGAACTGCCCGGCGGCGCTGAACTCCGAGAGCAGGTCGACGCTGTTGGCGGTGATCGCGCGGTAGTGCGCCTCGCTGCGCAGCAGCGGACCGCCCGCGCCATCTGCGGCGCTGCCCTCCGGGACGCGTCCTTCAGTCATCACACCGCTTATCTACGAACCAGCACCGCTGGAATCGAACGCAACGTCTGAGCGGCCCGCTTCATACAGCGCTCACATCCCCGTAGGTATCGGCACACAACGGAACTCCGTACAGATAGCCACGCCCAGATTCGCCTCAGCCGGGTGGCTGCACCCGGGCCAGAGGACACTTGACCCAGGAGATCCGCCGCGACACTCTTGGGAGCGATGCAAGTTGAGCGCCTGGCCGCCTACCTCCAGAAGCAGTTCCCCGGGGCCCCGGACGTCGCTGTCTCGAACCTATCGCGCATTTTCGGCGGCGCCTCGCGCGAGACGTGGGCGTTCGACGCCTCCTGGACCGCGGCGGACGGCAGCCAGCAGCAGTGCGGCTTCATCATCCGCCGCGACCCGCCCGCCAGCCTGCTGGACAGCAACAACGACCTGGAGTTCGACCTCTACACCGCGCTGGCCGGGAGCGGCACCCCCGTCCCCCGGGTGCGCTGGATCGACCGCGCCGGCACGGAGCTGGAGCGGCCGTTCTACGTGATGGAGCGACTGCCGGGCATCACCGACGCCGCGCGACTGTGCGTTTCGCCGGAGTTCGCGGAGGCGCGGCCGTCCATCGCGCGGCAAAAGGCGCAGATCCTCGCGAAGATCCACCGCTTCGACATCGATCGCGTTCCCTCGCTCGACCGGCCGGCGTCGCCGGCGGACGCCGCGCTGCATGAGGTGGAGCGCTGGGAGCGGACCATGCGGCAGGACGCGCTGGAGCCGCAGCCAGTGCTGGAGATGGGGTTCAGCTGGCTCAAGCGGCACCTGCCGCCGCCACCCGAGCGCCTCGTGCTCGTACACGGCGACTACCGCACCGGCAACTTCCTCTACGAAGGCAGCACGATCACGGGCATCCTGGACTGGGAGATGGCGCACGCCGGCGATCCGATCGAAGACCTGGGCTGGGTGGTGATGAAGTCGTGGCGCTGGGCGCGCGACCACAAGGTGGGCGGCCTCTGCACGCGCGACGAGTTCGTAACGATGTACGAGGCGAGCGGCGGCGCGAAGGTGAATGCCGACACGCTGAAGTTCTGGGAAGTCTTCAGCAACGTGAAGTTCTGCATCATCTTCCTCACGGGCGCGAAGTCCATCATCGAGGGCAAGACGCCGGACCTGCTGCTGGCGCTCACCGCCTACGTGAACCCGGGCGTGGAAGTGGAGATCCTGGAGCTGATCAAGTGAGGCCGAATCAGGAAGAGCTGATCAAGGCGATCCAGACCGGCATCGGCGCGTTCTTCGCGCCGGAGTTGCAGTCCTTGTACGCGCAGTCGCAGATGGCGGTGGCCATGACGCTGTTCGGCATCGCGCAGCGCGACTACGACAGCGCCGTGCCGGACCTGGTCGAGGCGAACGCACAGCTGCGCGCCATGCTGGCCGCCGCGACGGCCGCCCTGGCGCAGATCGACCGCGACGACGCGCGCACGGCGATCGAGACCGCGCCCGCCGTGCCGGAGCCCTCCGCTTCGTTGCGGCTTTCCGCGCTGCGGGCGGAGCATGACGGGCTGCGTGCGGTACTCTGCGCACTGGCGCCGCTCATCGAGCCGGCGGCCGACGATCCCGCACTGGCGCCGCTGCGTCCCGTCCGTGCGGCGCTGTTCGCGTGGCTGTCGGCGGACTCGAAGAAGCGCGTCGTACCGATCCTCAACAACTAGCGCCACGGCATCGCGCACTGAAAGGCCTGATGATCGAGACGATCCGAGCCCGCCTTGCCGCGTACCAGCCCGCGTACATCGAGGGCGAGTCGCTGGCGCGTGCGGCCGTGCTGCTCCCGCTCTATGAGCGCGACGGCGAGACGCACGTGGTGTTCACCCGCCGGTCGGAGCTGGTGGAACACCACAAGGGGCAGATCTCGTTCCCCGGGGGCATGTACGACGCGACCGATCCGGACCTCCGCTTTACGGCGGTGCGTGAGACGTTCGAGGAGATCGGCGTGGCGATGGACCACATAGAGATCATCGGGCAGCTCGACGAGATGATCACGATCTCCAACTTCCTCGTGCGGCCGTTCGTGGGGCGCATCACGGAGCCGGGGCCGTACCCGTTCGTGCACAGCGAGGTGGAGGTGGCGGAGATCCTGGAGGTGCCGCTGCCGCACCTGCGCGACGAGGCGAACTTGCTGGCGGAGCCGCGCGTCTACCAGGGGCGCGAGATCACCGCCTACACCTGGCGGTGGCAGCACCACCTGATCTGGGGCGCGACCGCGCGGATCCTCAAGCAGTTCATGGACGTGGTGGATCGGGCGAGCTGATCGCGAACGCCGAGGCGCTACGCCGCGGGCATCTCTTCCCAGAACAGGCGCAGGTCGTTGGACGTGCGGACGCGGTTGCCGCCTTCGCGCTTCGCCAGGTACATGGCCTGGTCGGCGACCTTCACGAGCGTGATGTAGTCCTGCGCGTCGAAGGGCATCGTCGCAATGCCGACGCTGAGCCCGACATACAGGTCCTCGGGCAAGCTCTCGTTGACGCCGCGCACGCAATCGATGAGCGCCTCCGCGCGGTCGTAGGCGGTCTCACGCGTCTGGTTCGGGAGCACGACGACGAATTCGTCGCCGCCGTAGCGGCCGATGATGTCCTGCGACCGCAGGCAGTGCCGCAGCGCGGAGCCGACGCCGCGCAACACGCGATCGCCGGCGTCGTGGCCCAACTCGTCGTTGATCCGCTTGAGCTTGTCCATGTCGCAGAACAGCACGCTGACGTAGCCGCCATGCCGCACCTTCCGCAGCTCCTTCAGCGCCTCTTTCTCCAGGTAGCCCCGATTGAGCAGGCCGGTCAGGCGGTCGAAGCGGGCGGCGCGCTCGGTCTTGGTGAGCAGGCGCGCGTTCTCGGCGTTCAGCTTCTCGATGACGTCGACCTGGCGGGAGCGGGTGTTCTCCTCGCGCGCGAGATGGCCGACGGCGAAGCCGATGATGAACATGTACGCGCCGCGCAGCGCCAGCAATCCGAACTCGTTGCTGGTGCCGCTCCACGTGCTGATGCAGGCGACGGCGTAGGTGAGCGCGTAGAAGCAGCATGCGACGAGCGCCTGGCGCAGGTCGAAACGCATGGCGACCGCGGCGATCGACAGGTAGTACAGCGGGAAGTACGGGCTGGCGTCGCCGCCGGTCACGACGATGAACGCCATGATGGCGACGGAGTCGAGCGCCGCCGAGAATATGCTGGTCTGGAAGACGCGCCAGCGCCGGTATGGCTGCAACGCGGCGATCGCGGCGGCGTACGAGATGGACAGCGCGACGATGATCCACGCCAACGTCAGGTGCATGTGACTGGTGTCGAGGAAGACGGCCAGCAGCGATGCGTTCACCAGCAGCACAACGAGGCGGAGGCGCGCGATCAACGCTTCCATGCGGAGCGTGCGGTCGCTGCGCGGCGGCAGCTCAAAGAGCCAGGCGAGACGCCCTGCGGGCACGGCTCCCCGTGGCGTATCAGCAGCCATCTCACTACCGCGCGCATACGGGAGCGCGGCCCCTTCACACAAATGTTCGGCGGCGAATACGTCGATCTGAGACGTAACTGAGAGAACTTTCTCACGGACGGCGATGTCAGCCGTGACGTCGCGCTGGCAGGCTACGGCGTGGCGCTCGGCTTCGGCGTGGCGCCCGGCTTTGGCGTGCGCGTGGGCGTCGGCGGCGTGCCGGCCGGCGTGGAGGTGGCGCGCGTCAGCGGTGTCTGCGTGGGACGTGGCGTGCTCGTGGCAGGCGCGCTCGTCGGCGTCGGCGGCTGCGGCGTCGGCGTCACGCTGGCCGTCGGGGTGACGGACGGCGTGAGGTTCGGCGTGGGCGTCTCGATCGAGACGCCGGGTGTCAGCGTGCCCGCGGGCGTCGGCGAGGATGTCGGCCTCGCGGTGCGCGATACCTGCGGCTGTACGCCTCCGCCGCCCGTGTCGCCGCCGCCGAGCGCGCGCGAGATCACGAACGCGCCGGCGAAGGCGACGATCAGCAAGCCGGCGGCCGCCCCGGCGAAGAGGTAGATGCGCTGGCGATCCCATTCGCCGCCGGCGGCCCCGAACAGCCCGCCGCCGGACCCGCCCCCTCCGGCGCCGCCCAGCGTCAGGCCGCCGTCGGCCGCACCGAGCGCCGCGTCCGCGCCCGGCCATGCCGCGGCGGCGACGCGCGGCCGCGCATTCCAGGCGGCGGCGAGCTCGCGCCAGATGTCGCCTTTCAGCGCGAACGGCGCCTGCACCGGGGCGAACGCCCCAAAGATGTCGATCGGCGCGATGGGCAGCTTGCGCGCGCGCTGGCAGGCGCCGCACTCCTTCGTGTGCGCCTCCACCGCGCGGCGCATGCCGTCGGTATAGGGCGGGAAGTCGTAGGAGGCGAGCACCTGCTGGAGCGCGCCGCAGTCCTTGCCGCCGCGTCGCGCCAGCACGTAGCCGCTCAGCACATCGGCGGCGGCGCTCGTCAGGCGGGCGACGACGGACGCCGCGCTGTTCCTGTTCGCTCCCGTGACCGCCGCCAACTCGGCGCTGTCAAGGCCCTGCCGGAGGTGCAAGTCGAGCAGCGCGTAGTCGCGCGGCGCCAGGGAGCACGCGGCCTCCCACACGAACGACGCGAGCTCGTAGTCGTGGCCGACGACGGAGGGGTCATCGATGCGACAGGGGTCGGGCACGTCGAACGAGCCGAACGCCTCGTCGTGCAGGGGAACGGCGGCCGGTGCGGGCCGGGCGGCGGCCTCGGCCAGCGGGACGATCGTCGCCTGGGTGATGGCGAACAGCCAGGCGCGGAAGCTGGCGCCGTTCGGCACGCCGGGCAGCTCGCGTGAGGCGCGCAGGAAGACGTCCCGGGTGGCATCCGCCGCGGCGTCGGCGTCGCGCAGGATACGCCAGGCCAGATCGTAGACGCGGGGGAAGTAGCGGTCGTAGAGCTGCCCGAAGCTGTCCAGGTCGCCGGCGATGGCGCGGCCGACCAGCAGCGCGTCTTCCATGACACCTCCGAGGGGCGCAGCGGGACGCCCGCTGGGCGGTGGCCGGGACGGGCCGGCGGCGTCCGACGGGAACGATAACACAGCCCCGGAGCCCGCGCGACGCGGGGGTGCGGCGGCGCGATCGAGCGCCCGACTGCGTCAAGCAGGGCGACGACGGACCCGAGGGCCGCACTAATCCGGCGAATCCGCAACAAGGCCCTTGACAGCAGCGTACATGTGTTCTACAGTACGCATGTTCGAAACAGGAGGGCCGTCGCCATGCCGTTCGCACTTCTCGTCTCGCTGCTGTTGCTCGTCTCCACGGCCGTGCTCTTGTACCAGTTCTGGACCGGCGCCCTCGCGCCCGCCGACGAGACGGACGCCGCAGCGCGCCAGCCGCAGCGCATCGAGCACCGCGACGAGCGCGCCGCAACTGCAGCGTCAGCGCCATCGCGAACGTACCGCGTAGACAGCGCCGCCTAGCCCGCGCACACACCACACCGGGTCTCCCGCACCGCCGTCCGACGAGGTCGGGCGCTGATGCGCCTCTCTCTCATGAACGGCCGCTCCCTCTGTCCTGCCGGGAGCGGCCGTTCGCCACGTCCCGCGTGGGCGGCGCCGCGGGACCGGCGCGCGCGATAGACTCGGCACATGAAGATCCTGGCGGTCGACATGGGCACGGGCACGCAGGACGTCCTGCTGTTCGACTCGTCCGGGCCGGTCGAGAACAGCGCGAAGATGGTGATGCCCAGCGCGACGCAGATCGCGGCGCGGCGCATCCGCCGTGCGACCGCCGCGGGCCGGGCGCTGCTGCTGACCGGCGTCACCCAGGGCGGCGGGCCGTGCCACTGGGCACTCGAAGAACACCTGCGCGCCGGGGGCGCCGCGTGGGCGACGCCCGAGGCGGCGCAGACGTTCGACGACGACCTGGAACAGGTGGCGCGGATGGGCGTCCGCGTCGTCAGCGAGGACGAGGCCGCCGCGCTGCGGGACGTCGAGCGCGTCGTGCTGCGAGATCTGGACCTGGCGGCGATCCGCGCCGCGCTGGCCGCGTTCGAGGTCGCGCCGGACTTCGACGGCATCGCCATCGCCTGCCTGGACCACGGCGCGTCGCCGCCCGGCTACTCCGACCGCCTCTTCCGTTTCGACCACCTGAAGCGCGTGGTCGGCGCGCGCAACGACCTGCGGGCGTTCGCCTGTCTGCCGGAAGAACTGCCTGCATACCTCACCCGCGCGCGCGCCATGGCGGCCAGCGCCCGCGAACAGGAGCCCTCGGCGCCGATCGTCTTCCTCGACACGGGGCCGGCGGCGGCGCTGGGCGCGCTGCAGGATCCGCGCGTCGCGGATGCCGGGCGCCGGCTGGTGCTGAACCTGGGCAACATGCACGCGCTGGCGTTCCACCTCGAGGGCACGCGCATCATCAGCCTGTACGAGCACCACACGGGCGAGATGTCGCGCGCGCAGATCGAGGACTTCAGCGAGCGGCTGGTGGCCGGCACGCTGGCGCACGAGGAGGTTTTCGGCACGAAGGGGCACGGCGCGTTCTACGCGGACCCCGGCGCGGCCGGCGGCGACGCCGAGATCGTGGCGGTGACGGGCCCGCAGCGCGGCCGCATCCGCGACAGCCGGCTGCGGCCGTACTTTGCCGCGCCGCACGGCGACATGATGATCAGCGGCTGTTTCGGGCTGCTGGTGGCGTTCGCGGAGAAGCAGCCGGCGGCGCGCGATGAGATCGAGGCGGCGCTGGCGGGCTGACGATCCACTGCGCGAGACCCCGGCGCTGCCACGCCACAGCCCTAACCACGCGCCGGTTTCGGCTACCGCCGCCAGCCGCTAGACTCCCGGCATATGAGCGGGATCCCCAGCTCGGTATTCCGGCCGCGAAGCGTGGCGATCGTCGGCGCGTCGGCGAACGTCGATAGCCCCGGCCACGACTACGTGCGCGCCATCGTCGACGCCGGCTTCGCGGGGCCGGTCTACCCGATCAACCCCCGCGCGCCGGAGATCCTGGGCCTGCAGGCGTACCCTTCGCTTTCGGCCGTGCCAGGCGACGTCGACCTCGTCATCTCCTGCATCCCGGCCGACCGCGTGCTGGAGCTGATCGGCGAGTGTAAGGCGAAGGGTGCGACGACGCTGCACCTCTTCACCGGCCGCTTCAGCGAGACCGGCGACGCGAAGGCAGCCGAGCTGGAGCGCGAGGTGCAGCGCGTCGCCGCGGCGGCGGGCGTGCGGATCATCGGGCCGAATTGCATGGGCGTGTTCGACTCGGCATCCGGCCTGTCGTTCCGGC
Source organism: Dehalococcoidia bacterium (assembly GCA_041494685.1). Lineage (GTDB taxonomy): Bacteria > Chloroflexota > Dehalococcoidia > DSTF01 > JACRBR01 > JBGQBE01. Next base: position 33,268 of record JBGQBE010000019.1, read on the forward strand.
CGGACCTGCCGAACGAGCGCGGCGACGTCGCGTTCATCTCGCAGAGCGGCAACAACTCGGTCGAGTTGATGCTGCACGGCGCGGCGCGTGGCCTGCGCTTCAGCAAGGTCGTGAGCTACGGCAACGCGCTCGACATCACCGAGGCCGACTTCCTGGACTTCCTCGCCGACGACCCCGAGACGCGGGTCGTCGGCGCCTACATCGAGGGCACGCGCGACGGTCGGCACTTCTTCGAGGCGCTGCGGCGGTGCGCACGGGCCAAGCCGGTCGTGATCCTGAAGGGCGGCCGGACCGGCGCCGGGTCGCGCACGGCCGCCTCGCACACGGCGGCGCTGGCGGGCCAGCGGCAGGTCTGGAGCGCGGTGCTGCGCCAGGCCGGCGCGGTCGAGGTCGCGACGTTCGACGATCTGATCGACATGCTGGTCGCGTTCGCATTCCTGCGCGGCGGCGAGGGGGCGGCCCGCGGCACCGAGCGGCCGCGCGCGGGCATCGTCGGGGGCGGCGGCGGCCGCGCGGTGCAGTCGGCGGACGTCTGCGAGGAGGCCGGGCTCTCGGTGCGGAAGCTGCCGGAGAGCATCCGGGCGATGCTCCGCGAGAAGGCGCCGCAGCTGGCGGACTGGGTCGACAACCCGGTGGACCAGTCGATCCTGGCGGGCAGCGGCGTCTCGGGCGCGCGCGTGCTGGAGATGATGCTGGACGCGCCGGAGATCGACGCGCTGATCGCGAACGTCGGTGAAGACTGGGTGCTGGGCCGGCCGGACGCGATCGACCGGATGGCGCACCTGGTGGACCGCTTCGTGGCGATCGGCGTGAAATCAAAGAAGCCGATGGCGTTCGTGCTGGGGCCGGCGGACTCGCCGGACGAGACGAAATGGCGCGCGGTGGAGGGCGGGCGAGGGCGGCTGACGGACGCGCGCCTCGCGGTGTACCCCAGCGTCGACCGCGCCGCCTCCGCGCTGGCGCGCTACCTGCGATCCCTGCGCGACAGGGAGTAGCCGAGGGCCGCCCGGACCGCCACATCCCGCCCGAATGCAGCCACCTCGGCGCGGCCGCCTTTCCCGAAGGGCGGAGCCTCCGCTGCCTCCCCCTGGTCTCCGGCCGCCCCATCATCGACGCGTCACCCGCGACCTATCCGGCCGGATCAGGGGGTTCCCGTACGCGATCTGCCGCGGATCTCGGGGTGGAGACACGGAGAAGCGCCGGCTGAGTGCCGGCTGAGGGTGCGCGCACCTACATTCCGCCGGGAGGGTGTCGATATAGATATAGGAGCCCAGCGCGGAGCGCCGGGCGTCTGCGCATGCATCCTCGCGTGCGCGGGCATGGAAGCCGCGCGAGCCCACAGGGCTGGCGTACGGGTGGGAGGCAGGAGCCGTGGTAGCAGAAGCAGCAGTCGACGGCGCGCGTCGGGTCGTATCGACCGGCAGTGGCGAGATCGACAAGAAGATGGGTGGCGGCATCCCGGAAGGCTCGCTGATCCTCATCGAGGGGTCGTCGAACGCCGGGAAGAGCGTCGTGACGCAGCAGTTCATCCACGGTGCGCTGAACAGCGGGTTCCGCTGCGTGCTGTACACGACCGAGAACACGGCGCGCAGCCTCTTCCGCCAGATGGCGAGCCTGAGCCTGGACGTGACCGACTTCTACCTGCTGGGCGCGTTCAACGTGTACCCGGTACCGGCCGCCATGACGCCAGACGCCGCGAGCACCGCGTTCGCCAAGCTGCTCGAGCATTTCGCGCAGTTGGAGGGCAAGTTCGACGTCATCTTCATCGACGCGATGACGTCGTTCGTGTCGCAGGTGCCGGAGAGCCAGACCCTGCAGTTCCTGACGGCCGTGAAGCGGTTCGTGGACGACAACATGACCATCTTCTTCACGCTGCACTCGCACGCGTTTGAGGAGGCGATGTTCATGCGGATGCGGTCGCTGTGCGACGCCCATCTGCGGCTGCGCACCGAAGAGATGCGCGACCAGCTGATGAAGGTGCTGGAAGTCGCGAAGGTGCGGGGCGCCGAGAAGACGACCGGTAACATCGTGAGCTTTGACGTGGAGCCAGGACTGGGCATGCGGATCATCCCCGTGTCGAGCGCCAAGGCGTAGCAAGGAACCATGCCGCAGCGTCTGCCGTTCGAGGCCCCGGAGCAGATCGACGACCACGGCGGTGGGCAGGCAGTATCGTGCCCGCTCCACAACCTGCTCTCGCCCGAGCTGCGCGACGTGGCGGACGAGGCGCCGCACCTGATGCGGTACCTGCATAAGGTGCCGTTCAACGAGTTCGGCGTGCCGGACTTCTACCCGGAAGTCAACCGGAAGATGGGCGACATGAAGGACCCAAACTTCATCTACCCGGTGGGCGTCAACAGTTTCATCCACATCTTCCCGGACAACCAGGAGGCCCGGAACTATTACATCGCCATCGAGCCGGGCTCCGACACGATGGGCGACCTGATCGAGCAGATGGAGTTCCGCCTGCTGGACTTCGTGGAGATCCTCGCCGACGCGATCTCTCCCGAAGAGAAGACCGAAGTGCTGCTCAAGGCGATCGAGGACTCGTGCGAGGTGGTGGACCGCAGCGCGGAGCCGGCCGCGGTGGGCGCCGCCAAGGTCAAGAAGGGCGAGGGCGGGTTCCTCAAGCTGCCGTTTGGCGGCGGGAAGGAAGGCGCCCGCGGCGGGAAGATGAAGGTCACCGAGTTCGAGATGGAGAGCCTGCGGTACATGGTGATCCGCGACAAGGTGGGCATGGGGCCGCTGGAGCCGCTGATCAGCGACCCGTGGATTGAGGACATCAGCTGCAGCGGCATCGGCCCCGTGTACATCGAGCACAAGGTGTTCGGCGGGCTGAAGAGCAGCATCAACTTCGACACGCACGAAGAGCTGGACGACTTCGTGCTGAAGCTGGCAGAGAAGATGAAGAAGCCGGTGACGTTCCGCAGCCCGATCGTGGACGCGACGCTGCCGGACGGCTCGCGTATCAACATCGTCTACGGCGGCGACGTCTCGAAGAACGGATCGAACTTCACCATCAGAAAGTTCATGGGCATCCCGCTGAGCATCGTGGACATCTGCAACTCCGGGATGCTCACCTGGCAAATGGCGGGGTACATGTCGCTGATCGTGGAAGAAGGGATGAACTTCTTCGTCTCGGGTGAGACGGCCTCCGGTAAGACGACGCTGATGAACTCGTTGATGACGTTCATCCGGCCCGACGCGAAGATCGTCAGCATCGAGGACACGCCGGAAGTCCAGGTGCCGCATCCGAACTGGACGCGGGAGGTCGTCCGCGGCGCGATGAGCCAGGGCGGCGGCAGCGTGGACATGTTCAGCCTGCTGAAAGCCGCCCTCCGCCAGCGACCCAACCAGATCATCATCGGAGAGATCCGCGGAGAGGAGGGGAACATCGCGTTCCAGGCCATGATGACCGGCCACGCGGTGTGCTCCACGTTCCACGCGGCCACGGTAGAGAAGCTGATCCAGCGTGTCACGGGTGTGCCGATCAGCGTGCCGCGGACGTACGTTGAGAACCTGAACGTAGTCGTGATCTGCAGCTCCGTGCGCCTGCCCACCGGCAAGATGGGCCGCCGGATCCTGAGCATCAGCGAGATCATCGGCTACGACCCGGTCGCGGGTTCGTTCTCGTTCATCGAGGTGTACCGGTGGGACCCCGTGAAGGACGAGTTCGAGTTCGTCGGCCTGAACAACAGCTACCTGCTGGAGCAGCGCATCGCCCCCAACAGGGGACTGTCCGAGAAGAAGCGCCGGATGATCTACAAGGAAGTGGACCGCCGGGGCGCGCTCCTCCAGAAACTGGCCGAGTCGGGAGTCAGCAACTTCTACGAGCTGTTCAAGCTCCTCTCGAAGGCACAGAAGCAGGGGCTGTTCTAGGGTTGGGAAGCTAGAAGTTGGAAATTGGAGACTGGGGATTGAGCGACTGAGCCCCTTCTCGAACCCCACCGACCAGAGACCAGCGACCAGCGACCAGTATCTACGCCCCAACCCCCAGCATCCCATCCGAGGGTTCACCCCTAAGGGATTCGCCTAACGCTGCCGATACTTCCGTGAGCAATGTGCCGCGCCTCGTGGGCGCGCGCTCTCGGAAGGCGGTGAGCGGCATGGCATTCGGCAAGAAGAAGGACAGCGGGGCGGCGCCTGCCGTCGAGGCCACGGACTACGGCATCGAGGTCTCGGACGCGTTGTTCGCCGAGCAGCCGGCGGAGGAAGAAGACCCGATCGCGGCGGGCCTGCTGGCGGAGGAGGAGGCCGAGGCGGCCAAGGACCCGTTCGCGGGCGACCTCCTCAACATGTTCCAGACCACCCAGATAGAGACGGACGACTTGACGGTCCTGCTCGACCTGGCTGGCGACGTGGACGTGGACGACCTGCTCGAGGATCTGCAGACGATCGCCGCGGCGATGGGATGCAACCTGGTGACCGCGGAGGAATACACGGCGGCCTGAGGGTGGATAGTCCACAGGAGACAGCTCGCAGTTCGAGACAGGGGCGGATCAGTGATCCGCCCCGTCCTCGTTGTGTGCCCGGCCGATCACGTGGCGTTGGGGGACCGCGCCCTCGTGGCGCGGCGAGCCCGCTCTCCACAGTGACCGGCCAGCCGTCTACTCGAAATCGTTTGCCTTCCCCTAAACAATTGGCACTGGCATACTCCCCCCGTTATGCCAAAACGACCCATTCCCCAAGCGACACCCGAGACCGCCGAATTCTGGGCCGGCACGAAGCGGCACCAGCTGCGCATCCAGCGCTGCAACGGCTGCGGCAAGGCCTACTTCTTCCCGCGGCCGTTCTGCCCGTCCTGCTCGTCACGCGACGTGGCATGGTTCACGGCGAGCGGACGGGGCAAGCTCTACTCGTACGTCATCAACTACCGCGCGGCGCACGGCTTCCAGGACTACGCGCCGTACGTCATCGCCGTCGTGGAGCTGGAAGAGGGGCCGCGGATGATGACCAACATCATCGGCATCGAGCCGACCCCCGAGAACCTGCCCATCGACCTGCCGGTCGAGGTGACGTGGGAGGAGCAGGACGCGGAGATCACGCTGCCGCTCTTCCGCCCCAGGAGCGCATCATGAGCCTGCGCATGAGCGTCGCCATCGTCGGCGCGGCCGAGACCGACAGCGTCGCCATCCAGCCCGACAAGTCCGCGATCCAGCTGCACGCGGAGGCGGCGCTGAACGCGCTGGCCGACGCCGGCATCAGCAAGGACGACGTGGATGCGGTGCTCTGCGCCGGCCAGTCGCCCGTGGCGGTGGCGGAGTACCTTGGCATCGTGCCGACGTACATCGACGGCACCTCGGTGGGCGGCTGCTCGTTCATGCTCCACGTGCGGCACGCGGCCGCGGCGATCAAGGCCGGCCTGTGCACCACGGCGCTGATCACGCACGGTCAGAGCGGCCGGTCGCGCGTCGGCGAGAGCGGCTGGGGGCAGTCGCGGCAGAGCCTGAGCGCGCAGTTCGAGGAGCCGTACGGCGTGGCGGGGCCGCCGACGCGCTTCACCATCCCGATCCTGCGCCACATGCACGAGTACGGCACGACGCACGAGCAGCTCGCCTCCGTCGCGGTGGCGACACGGCGCTGGGCGGAAACGAACCCGCGCGCGATGATGCGCGATCCGATCACGATCGAAGACGTCCTGAACTCGCGGATGATCGCCTACCCGGTGCACCTGCTGGAGTGCTGCCTCGTCACCGACGGCGGCGGCGCGCTGGTGATGGTCTCGGCGGAGCGGGCGAAAGACTTCCCGAAGAAGCCGGTCTACCTGCTCGGATCGGGCGAGTCGTCCGAGCACTCGATGATCAGCCAGATGGTGGACTTCACGGAGTCGCGCGCGTTCAAGGTGTCGGGGCAGCTGGCGTTCAAGGAAGCCGGCATCGCCCACAAGGACATCGACCACGCGATGTTCTACGACGCGTTCGCGCACACGCCGATGTTCGCGCTCGAGGCGCTGGGCTTCGTGGGCAAGGGCGAGAGCGGGCCGTTCTTCGCCGAGATGCGGACGGCGCCCGGCGGCGACTTCCCGCTGAACACGAACGGCGGCGGCCTGAGCTACACCCACACCGGCATGTACGGCATGTTCGCGATCCAGGAGTCGGTGCGACAGCTCCGCGGCGAGGCCGCAAACCAGCTGCCGAACGTGCGCACGAGCATCTCGCACGGCGTGGGCGGCATGTTCCACGCGGCCGGCACGCTGATCCTGACGAACGACGAGCGCGCATAGGCGGAGCAACGATCGGGTAGTCTGACGCGTGGCCGGCCACGGCGAGCGGCCGGCGGGGCGGGAGGGCCGCGATGACGAAGACGCTCGAACTGCTGGGGTACGCGCCGGACGACCGCGTGCTGATCATCCACGCCGACGACGTCGGCTACTCCCACGCATCCAACGTCGCCGCGTTCGAAGCAATGTCACAGGGCAGTCTCACCTGCGCGTCGACCCTTGTGCCGGGGCCATGGTTCATGGAGACCGTGGACCTGCTGAACGCGCACCAGCAGGCCGACATGGGCGTCCACATGACGCTCACCGCCGAGTACCGCACGTACCGCTGGCGGAGCGCGAGCGGACAGCCGTCACGGCGACCGCGGTGCTGCCCGGCACGACGCGCACCGACTTCTTCGAGGTGCAACGGACCAACGACGGCCACGTCTCCGCACCCACCGGCCCCCGGCAGGATCCGGACGCCGTCGCGCGGGCGATCGTCCGCTCGGTGCGCAAGCCGACGCCCGAGGTGAACATGGTGCGGATGTTCCGCGTCGCCTACGGGCTGCACGGATTCTTCCCGGCGCTGCGGGATATCGCCGGCCGCCAGTTCTACCGCCGCACGCGCGGTAAGCCGCGCCGGAAGTAGCGGGCCGCGGCGCGCCGTTACGCAGCTGGCTTGTCCTGCTGCGGCGCATCGTCCGGGGCGTACTGCTCCAGGGTGTCGCGCTGAAACTCCAGGTCGAGCCAGTGCGCCGGCGCGCCGCTCTCCTTCAGCGTGCTGTAGGTGTGCGTCAGCACGTCGTGGTCCAGCCCCATCGCCTCCAGGCGCTGCAGCTCGGCCTGCGCCTGCTCTTCCGAGATCAGGCCGCGCGCCACCTGGTTCCAGATGGTGCCCGCCATATACGACGACTGCGTCCAGACCGTCTCATCGAGCGCATCACCTGCCATCGCCTCGTTCACGAGCGTCACCGGGTACCGGCAGTGGTTCATGACTTCGTCGGCGACGCTGCCGAGCACGGCCCTCTTGAGGCCGCGCCGGCCGCGCGTGCCCATGATGATGGCATCGACCTGGTACTCGTCCGCGACCTTCACGATCTCCTCCGCCGGGTCGCCCTTGCGCACGATGCCATGCGCATCGACGCCGTGCGCCTGCAACTGCGATTCGCAGGCGTCGACGTACGACTCGGCCGCGCGGGCGGCCTGAGGCTCCAGGGCCTTGATCCCCGAGATGACCTGCAGCAGGTGGATCGTGGCACCGGTGGCCTCGGAGATGCGCTTCAGGTGCGGCAGCAGGATACGGTCACGGGACGAATGGTCGAGCGGTGCGAGTATCTTGAGTTGGGACATTGCAATCTCCTTTCCGGAGTATCGACGTGCCCAGCCCAGAGTTGAGAGCGGAGCTGGTGGATCCGCTGCTCGCCAGCCACCTGCACGGCAGATCCATCGTCCGCCCAGTGCCGAACGGCGGGGCCGGGAGCATGGCACTCTTTCGTCAGGCGGGCGCGACCTTCCTCTTAGCGTCGCGCTCCACTCAGCCGTCCTGCCGCAGGGCATGCGGCAGGGACGGCACGGGCAGAAGGGCGCGGCCGCGAGCGACCTCACGTCCCCTCCGACGTCACTATCGCCGGCAAGGGCTTCGGGAAGGCCAGTTCCGGTACCCGGCAGGCATAGTCATATCGGGTAACCGGATCTATATATCGCGCATCGCGAAAACGGCGCATCGACACATGGACTCCGTGCGGCGGGCGCCGTCTAATGAGTGCAAGCCGCCATGAGCGCACGCCAGCAAGCAGCGAGGCCGACCAGGTCGCGGCGACAGTGAAGGACGGCGTGTGACCTGTCGTGCAGCGGCTGCAAGCCGTCGTCGGCAAGCAGATCGAAGTGAAGAGCGCCTAGCAGCGCACAGAAGCTTGTCCCTGGGTCGAGCCGCCGAACACGCACCACCAGTTCCCCCTGGCTCGGAGACCTGTCCGGCGACTCGACCACCCCTCCGCTCGTCGATCGCCGGCGGCAGAGGCGGCGAGGAAACGTCATGTCTCATAGGGCTACGCCGCGGCTACATATCGACACCGCGCGGTTCGCAAGGTCGCTGCAACCGCTCACGGCGCACGATGCACGACCGCGCGATCGGGCTCTGCTTCAGCGCGAGTACGTGCGCTGGGTGGCCGGATTCCGGACGCTCGAGGGGAAGGGTGCCGCGTTGCTTCAGCGAGCTGCCGCTCACCCGCGTCCGTTCCTGCACGCGGCCATTCTGGCGTTGGCGGCTGTCACGGCCGCCGTGGCGATCGGAGAGTGACATGAAGCTGTTACTGAAGGGCTGCGCTCGATGCGGCGGCGATCTGTTCCCCGACAGCACGGAGCCGGAAGCCGCATCGTTTGCCTGTCTGCAATGCGGGTCTCAGCCGTACCGGCGCCTGCGATCCGCGGGCGCCGAACGAGATGTTATGCGGGCGCGCAGACCGGAAGCAAGGAACGAACATGCCGATCGCACAAGTCGCGCCGCTGTTTGACTGTCGTCGCGGACGATCCAGAGCAACGCGCCGCATTCAGTTCGCCGGACGTTCGTGAGAAGCGCGGGCGCGCGCGATCGTTCGACCCGAGTGCCGCGCTGGACGCCGCACGCGCGGCAGCTTCCGCAGCTCGCCCGCGCGCGCTACGGCCAGTGCGATGCCCGGGAGCTGCAAATCGCTGCCATACATGAGGTAACGCGGCTCCCACCGCGGTTGGAACTTCTCCTTGAACTCACGCAGCCCCGTGTATCGGAAGAGGAACGAGCCGCGGCGGTACAGCAGGCTCATCGCGCGCGCGGCCGGCGACCTGGGCGCGCTGACGTCGACTCCGCTGAACGGCGCTAGCCCGAGGTTCATGCCGTCGAATCCACGTGCGCTGAAGTACTGAATCAGTGAGATGTAGAGGAAGTCCGCGACTGCCTTCGGCTCGCTGCCATAACGGAGCATATCGAAGTTGCCATCCGGCGAGTTGTACGAAGGGATGATGTTGGCGAACGCGACAATCTTCTCGTCGGGTGCGCGCACGAGCATGATGGGACAGTCCTGCAACATCGATTCATCGAACTGGCCGAGTGTGAAGGTGCGCTCACGGCGGCGGCCCTCGGCGAGCCACGCATCTGAGATCTCTCGAAGCCGTTGGAGCAATTCCGCGGTGTGCGGCGGACCAACGACTTCCGTCCCGTAGCCTTCGCGCGCGAAGCGGTTCATCGTCGCGCGCAGATGCTTCGCGGGCGTACCGGAGAGCGTGAACTCCCCTACCGCGACGATCGCCTCCTCGCCGATCTTCAGCGGTTTGAGCCCGTGACGTGCGTACAAGTCGAGGTATCGCGGCGTCGCCTGATGGAAGGCGTACGCCCATCCATCCAGTTCGCAGTGTTCATGGAACGCATCGAGCAGCCGCGGAAATTCGGATTCGTCGCCGATCGGATCACCCATGACCACGGCCGTGTTGCCCACCACCTTGAACGCCAGCACCGCGTGGCCCGGCTCCGAGAAGAAATACGCCTTGTCGGGCAGCAGTGCGAAGTAGGCGATCGATGTCCGGCCGTAGCGCTCGAGCAGGGCCCGCACTCGATCGCGTTCAGCCCGCCCTGTGCTGATGCGATGGATGATGGGCTGCAGCAGCAGCGACACGCCGGCCACAGAGACGGTGAGGAACGCGACACGCACGGAATCCACAAACCAGGTGCCGTGCGGCGTCTTCGGCTGGGACTCGGTCGCGGGCACGATGAACAGCAGGCGCACGCTGTCGGCGATCGCCGTGCCGATGTGGATACGCTGGCTGAACTCCCGGTCGAGCAGCCACAGTCCCGCGACGCTGTAGACAAACACCGCCGCGGTCCCGACGACCAGGACCCCGACGCCGAGTGCGAACCGAGGCGGGTCGCTGCGCGCCGGGAACTGTGTGCGGGCCCCGACAAGCACCCCGGCGAGCATGACGCTCGCCAGCGTCCCCCAGAGATCGACATTCTTGAGCGGATGCGCCGCTGCGGACGCTCCGCAGCACGCGAGCGCGATCATCCACGCCAGCCGTTTGCCGTGAAGCAGCCCCGGCACCGTCGTCAGCAGCAACAGGCCGACGACGATCAGCACGAAGCGGCTTCCGTTGATAACGCCCGTCTCGACGACATCCTCGATCTGGCCGAATCCCGAGAACGGCGCGGGGAACGCCGTGAGAAACACGTCGAACAGCCCGAGCACCGTCGCGGCCAGCGCGATCAGGCGGCGCTCCGTGCGACTGTGAGGTTTCGTCATGGCGTCGCCGTGTTCGCTCTCGGCTCGTGCACGAACCGCAGCGCGATCGCTCCCAGGACCAGGGGGATCCAGAATTCGTAGAGGCGATAGAGCAATGCGACCGCGATCGCCGAGTGGCGGTCGACGCCGAACGAGACGAGAAGCAGGCCGAGGGACGCCTCCACGAATCCGATGCCGCCCGGCGTCACGGCCACCATCGCGAACAGGAACGACATTGCGTAGCCGGCGAGCGCCATCTCGAACCGCACCTCGACATGCAGCGACCGCGCGACGACGTACAGCGTTGCCACACTGACCATCTCGACCAGCATGGCATGCCCGAACGGCACGATGTATGCCGCGGGGTTGCGCTTCACGTGCGCGACCGCGTCATACAGTTCGTTGACCGTCTTGATCGCCGTCGCTCGTTCTACGAACGGATCCCGGCGTAGCAGGTGGGCGATCACGTTAAGGGGCCGCGCCACGAGCAGGTACATTCGCTCGAGCGCAGCTTCGCTGCGAAGTCCGGCCGCCATGATGACGGCGCTCACCACAACGATGACGAGCATCGTGATCGATGCCGCCACCTCCGCTGTCTGCAGCGAGCCGCGCAGGTAGAGCAGGATCAGCGCCGTGATCAGCACGGTGAAGTACGCCATGTAGCCCAGCACGTACGCGGTGAGGTACGCCGCGGTGATGCGCGCCGACGACTCACCGAAGCGCCGTCCCTCGCGGAGGTAGAGGGCAATGCCACCGAGCCCGCCGCTCTTGGAGATGATGTTCACGAAGTGCGAGGCCGACGTCAGGAGAATAAAGCGTCCATGCGTTGCCTGGACGCGGCTTGCCCGGAACGTCGAGGTGTAGAACAGCGCCAGGTTCAGGACGAAGACAACCTCGATCCCAATCGCCGCCGCAAGGTACCGCCGGTCGGCCGCCTGGATCGCGCGCCAGATCTGCCGGAGCTCGCCGATGTTCGTCGCGATGCCGAAGGCCATGACGGCCAGCATCACGATCCAGAAGATCCGCGCGATCGGTACGTGGCCGCGTGTTGCCGTCGTCCGCACCTCGATCCTCCTGTCCCGCGCGATCCGTCGCCGGCCAGACGTCTCATGGTGGAATCAGGCAAGACCGCACGTCAATCAGCCATTCGGGCCGATCTTCTGGGACGCGAGCCTACGGAGCGGCGAGTGTCCCGGCTCTCACCCCGTCGTCGGCAGCGCCTGCTTGATCCGCGGCGATGACCCGCACGGGGCGGCGTACCTGCGCGAGCGGGCAATCGGGGCGCCCGTCATCTCCTTCGAGTGGACGTCGCAGACGAAAGGACACGTACCCGGCGCGACGGTGAGTGCGCCGATGGTGTTCGGTCGGGCGTTGTGCGACCCACGTGGCCCCCGTGTCTCTGGCCGAGCCGGCTTGTCTCCTAATACCTGAGGATCGCGGCCGCGCCGTGCGAGCGCAGCAGTTCGGCGGCCTCGCCGCGCACGAACTCCACCTCCGCGTCTGTCGCCATCGCCAGACGCGCCGCCTGTGCCGCCAGATCGTCGATCACCCACACGGGCTCGTCGCAGAGCGGGCACAGCTCGGTGTGCCGCTTGGCGACAAAGTGGCCCTCGGGGCACGCGTAGCCACTGGCGGTCTCGCCCTCGATCAACACCAGCCGGTGCACGCGGCCCTCGCCGAGCGCGGCGAGCGTGCCGTCCCAGCCGGTGACCGCGAGTTGGCCCTTCGGAGCGCGCTCCAGGATGTCCGACACCAGCGCGGCCTCGTGGGTGCGCTCCGCCTGCTCCTCGATGCCGCGAACACGGTCGACGAGCTCGGCATCGGACGCGTACCACTCGCCCCCAAACTCTCCGACGACCCTCGCGGCGAGCGAACGGGGCAACATCGGCCGTAGGGCTGACACCGCCTCCGGGGGACCACCGATGATCAGCCGATCGAAGGTCCGGTGACGGCTCAGCCGCCACAACTCGTCGATGACCCGCTGCAGATGCAGATGCACATGGTATTCGAGGTGGCGGACGTACGCGGCCTGGGAGCTGTGAACTCGGCCCGGGCCCATCTCCGCGATGTTCCCGCGGCCCCGCGGCGCAGGCGCCGTTGCCCAATCACCGCCGCCGGGGCGCCCCGGCAGCGGATCGGCGAACTCGCTCCGCTGTTCGATGCGTCCCATCCAGACCGTGAGGAAACGGGCGCGCTCCTTGTCCACGAGCGCAACACAGTAGCGCTCGTGTTCGTCGAGCGCGGCGATGAGAGGCAAGAGGTAGGCGCGTGGCCAGAATCGCGCGCCGGTGAGCACGGGCACGTCGAGGGCGACGGGCAAGAACGTGTCCAGCGCCAGCGAGCTGAAGATGGCGACCGAGCGCCCCGGCGCCACATCCCAGCTGCGGACGTAGGCGTTCACGCGATCGATCTCCTGTTCGAGTCGCACGGCCAGGTCCGTGTCGCGTACCTGCGCGCGTACCGGCTTCCACAGGTCAAGAAGCGCAGCTTCGAACCCCTCGCGCTGCATCTCGGACGGTTCTACGTCGAGGTACACGCTGAGCACGCCATCACGCGCCTCGAGGCGCGTGACGCGATCCAGAGTGTCGGGCTGGAACGTCAGCGCCGGATAAGTGTCGAGCGAGATGACGCCGCCGTCGTTGTGTGGCATACGCCCCCCTTGTGGAACGAGAATGGAAGTTCAACTCCGCGCGCATCGCGTACGAACCAGTCTATGCCGTGAGGCGACGCACGGGAACCTGCTGTCCGGCCTGACTCTGCGCGACGAACGTCGCGCCGTAGAGCCGAAGGCCGGTGGCGCCATCTCGGCCGGCGCCGGAGTGCGCATCCGCCAGATACAACAAAGCTCCGGGCCATCGCCCAGAGCTTCTTCCGGCTATTCTATTTTCCTGATCTGCCGGCGCCCTTCGTCTTGACTCGCTACCGGTTCATTCCGAACCGAGGGGGCGTCGCCACTTCCGTCTCCGGAGGGTCCTCCGCCCGCAGTCCGCGCCTTCGAGCGTTTCCTTTTCAGCGAGTTACGGGTCGGGGCGCCGGGTTCGTCCGGGACCTACCCATTACGCTCCTCGTACCTCCTTCCACTACTATTATACCACCGCCGTCAACCCTTGATCACGCCGAGCGGCCGCATCTTCGCGACGTTCCGCGAGATGCCTGCGCGTTCGAGCACGTCGACGACGGTGGCGACGTCCTTGTACGCTTCGCTCGCCTCTTCAGCGAGCGCGGCGCGGTTGTGGCACCGGACGACAATGCCGGAGTCGGCGAGGCGCCGCGCCACATCGACGCCCTTGAGCAGGCGCTTCGCGGCGTGGCGGCTGCATACGCGGCCGGCTCCGTGGCACGCCGACCCCCACGTCTCCTCCATCGCCCGCTGCTGGCCGACCGCCAGGAACGAGTAGCGTCCCATGTCGCCGGGAACGAGCACCGGCTGCCCGATGTCGCGGTAGCGTTCCGGCACGTCGGGATGGCCGGCCGGGAAGGCGCGCGTCGCGCCCTTGCGGTGCACGCACAGCTCGATTTCGGCGCCTTCGAATCGATGCTGCTCGATCTTGGCCATGTTGTGCGCGACGTCGTACAAGAGGCGCATACCCATCTCCTCGGCCGTACGGTGGAAGACGTGCTCGAACGAGCGGCGCACCCAGTACGTGATGTACTGCCGGTTCGCCCACGCGAAGTTCGCGGCCGCCGCCATCGCCGCGAGATAGCGCTGCCCTTCGTCCGACCGGATGGGCGCGCACGCGAGCTGCTTATCGGGCAACTGGATGTCGTAGCGGGCGGCGGCGACCTCCATCACGGCGAGATAGTCCTGGCACACCTGGTGCCCGAAGCCGCGCGAGCCGCAGTGGAGGAAGACGACGACCTGACCCGGCGCGCTGATGTCGAACCGCGCCGCAACCGCCGGATCGTACACGGTGTCGACAACTTGCACTTCCAGGAAGTGGTTGCCGGCGCCGAGCGTCCCGAGCTGGGCCGAGCCGCGCCGACGCGCGCGGGCGCTGACGGCGGCGGGGTCCGCGCCTGCCAGGCAGCCGCCGTTCTCCGTCACCTCCAGGTCGTCGCGCCAGCCGTATCCCCGCTCGACCATCCACGCCGATCCGCGCACCATGACCTCGTCGAGCTCGGCATCGGTGAGTGCGAGCGGCCCGGTTGCGCCGAGGCCCGCCGGCACGTCGCGGAACAACTGGTTGACCAGATCGGTGATCCTCGGCGCGACGTCGCGCTCGGTCAACGTCGTCGTGATGAGGCGCGTGCCGCAGTTGATGTCGAATCCGACGCCGCCCGGCGAGACCACGCCGTCATCGACACGCATCGCTGCGACGCCGCCGATCGGAAACCCGTAGCCCCAGTGGATGTCCGGCATCGCCAGCGAGCGCCAGACGATGCCGGGCAGCGTGGCGACATTCGCCACCTGCTCGAGCGCCTGCTCTTCCTCGAGGATGGCGAGGAGCGCTTCGTCGGCGTAGATGCGCGCGGGAACGCGCATGCCGGGCTTGTAGTCGACCGGCAGCTCCCAGCGATACGCATCGACGCGCTGGAGGACGTGGCGCCAGTCGGTCATCGTTGCGCTCCTACAGATCGAAGAGGACGCGGGCGCGGAATCCACCGTCCTCCGGTACGACCTCCATCATGTGACGCGTGACGCCTTTGACCATGCCGCCCAGTTCATGGCGCCCGGGGTCCAGCGCTTCGCCGTACGCGCGGGCGCGGAGCGTTGTGCCCCGCACCTCGACATCGAACCGGCGGAAGACGAGGCCCTCCGTCTCGGTCACGAACAGCAGCTCCAGCAGCCAGTTCGTGAGCAGCCGTTCGAGATCCTCTCCCGAAGCGGCGACCTCTCGCGCCTCAGCTTCATAGACACCCCCGAGATCGACCATGAGCGCATACATCCCTTCCGCGGCGTGGGCGAACGTCTCCGCCAACGTGCTGCCATGGGCAACGATGCCGGCGTCGGCCGTGTGCTCGAGCATCTCGAAGTGCGGTCGCGGCAGATGCCACCCTCCTGTGCCGATGATGCGCTGTGAGGCAGCGGTCTCAGCGAGCCGACCGCGCCGTCCGTGCTGGCGTGAACATCAAACGTAGCCGCAACGCGCGCAGAAGGTCAGTGCCGATCGGTCCCCGAAACCCTCGCCCACCGGCCCTAACGGGCGCGCACATACGGTGCGTCGCCGACATGCACCTGTTCGTGCGCGAGACGCGCGCCCTTGGCTACGACGCCATCGAGATCGCGCACTCGCTGGCGGCGGACCCGTCCGGGGGTGGCCGCTGTGCCATCCGGCGTGCCGATTCCGGAGTAGCGCGCCCGCCAACGGGGGATTGTGAATCAGATATAGTTCGGGCATGGACGATATCCTCGCCCGCCTGCACGTCACGGACGACCAGATCGGCGCGTTCTGCCGGAAATGGGAGATCGTGCGGTTCGAGTTGTTCGGGTCCGCGCTGCGTGACGACTTCGACGAACGGAGCGACGTCGATGTGCTGGTGACGTTCGCACCGGACGCGAAGCCCCGCCGAATCGCGCATTACCTCGACATGGAAGAAGAACTGGTCACCCTGTTTGGGCGGCCTGTGGATCTCATCGAGCGGCGGTTGGTGGAATCGAGCCCGAATTGGATCCGGCGGCGTCACATCCTGGGGTCTGCGCGCGCGGTGTATGCAGCCTGACGACGAAGCGCTGCTTGCCGACATCTTCATCGCCGCCCGGCGGGTGCAGTCGTTCATGTCAGGGCGCTCGCGTGAGGACCTCGACGAGGACTATCAGCTACAGTTTGCGGTCCAGAAGGGCATCGAGATCATCGGCGAAGCCGCCGGACGGCTGACGGAAGCCGCGAGGACGCGCAGCCAGGGTGTCCCGTGGCGGGACATCATCGGCATGCGGCATCGGCTTGTGCACGACTACGGCAGAGTTGACCTCGATGTGGTGTGGGAGGTGGTTGAGAGCGATATTCCGCTTCTGATCGCCGTGATTGCGCCGTTACTGCCTTCGCCGGAACCGCCGGAGGAACCCGCATGACACTCTCCCTCTCCACCATGTGGGCGCAGCAGGACCGGTTCGTCGCGGACATGCACCTGTTCGTGCGCGAGACGCGCGCGCTCGGCTACGACGCCATCGAGATCAGCCACTCTACCGCCACCGCCCAGTTCGACCGCCTGCTCGCCTACCCCGGCGTCCCCATCTCCTCCATCCACGCGCCTGCCCCGCTCGCGCGCGACGCCGCCGGCAAGGCCAACAGCCACCTCAACCTCGCCTCCACCGACGAGGCCGAGCGCCGCGAAGCGATCGCGTACACGAAGGACAGCATCGACCACACGAAGCGCGCCGGCGGGCGCTACGTCGTCGTGCACCTCGGCGGCGTCGGCAACGCCATTTTCGACCCGGAACGCGAGCTGCGCCGCCTGTTCGACTCCGGCACACGCGACGGCGCCCACGTCGAAGAGCTGCGCGCGCGCTGCCACCAGCTCCGCGCGGAGCAGGCGGGGCCATGGATGGAGCAGGCGCACAAGACGGTGCGAGAGCTGGCGGCGCACGCCGAGTCGCGGGGCATCGCCATCGGCCTCGAGAACCGGCTGCACTACCACGAGATCCCGCAGCCGGCGGAGTGCGCCGAGTTGCTGGCCGGCATCGCGCCGGAGGTGGCGGGCTACTGGCACGACGTCGGACACGCGGAGGTGCAGTGGCGGCTGGGGCTGGTGGACAAGCGGCTCTGGCTCGACACGAACGGCCCGCGCTGCATCGGCTCGCACCTGCACGACGTCGACGGCATCGGCGACCACCGCGCGCCGGGCCGCGGCGACGTGGAGTGGGACTACATCGCCGCCGGACTCCCGGCGACGGCGCTGCGGGTGTTCGAGATCAACCAGTCTCAGCCGGCGGAGGCGGTGGCGGCGGCGATCCCGTTCCTGCGCGCGCGCGGCGTCATCGCAGAACCAAGAACCTAGCGCCAGCACGGACGGGATCCTCGGCTGTCGCTCCCCCGTTCATGGCTCTCGCTCCTCCATTCTCGGTTCTCGCCGCCGGCTTCCCAGGTTCTGGGTTCTTGGTTCTCGGTTCTGGCCGCCCCACTTCGTGTCATATTGACACCAACTGGGGCCTGTGATAGCGTTATCTTAGTGTCATAGGGACACTAACTACGCTGGTACCCGGCCAAGAAGGATCCCGCCATGACGATGTTGCTCACCCGCACCCCGACGAAGCCGATCGGCGGCATCGCCTGCGAGAGCGACTCGATCGACACGGTGCCGCTGGAAGCGGAGCGCTCGTTCGCCTACTGGCAGCAGGACATCCCGCGCGAGTACTGGCAGCTCACCGCGGGCGAGCTGGCGCAGCGCATCGCGGCCGCGCGGCGCGTGCTGGGCACGCGGCTCGTCGTGCTGGGGCACCACTACCAGCGCGAAGATGTCATCGCGTTCGCCGACGTGCGCGGCGACAGCTTCAAGCTGTCGCAGTGGGCGGCGGAGCGGCCCGAGTCCGAGTACATCGTCTTCTGCGGCGTCCACTTCATGGCCGAAGCCGCCGACATCCTCAGCGCGCCGCACCAGCAGGTGATGCTGCCCAACATGGCCGCCGGCTGCAGCATGGCCGACATGGCCGACCCCGACGACGTCTACAACGCCTGGGCGGAGCTCGAAGAACTGGGCATCGCGCAGGACACCATGCCGATCACGTACATGAACTCCGCGGCGGCGCTCAAGGCGTTCGTCGGCGAGCACGGCGGCGCGGTCTGCACGTCGAGCAACGCAGCGAAGGTGCTGGCGTGGGCGTTCGAGCGCAAGAAGCGCGTGCTCTTCTTCCCGGACCAGCACCTGGGCCGCAACACCGGCCACGCCATGGGCATCCCGCCGGAGCAGATGGTGCTGTGGGGCTGGGCGCGCCCGTACGGAAGCATGGGCGGTCAGACGCTGCAGGCGCTGCGGAACAGCCGCGTGATCCTGTGGGCGGGACACTGCTCGGTGCACCAGCGCTTCACCCCGCGCCAGATCGCCGAGGCGCGCGCGCAGCACCCGGACGTGCAGGTGATCGTGCACCCGGAGTGCCGGCTGGAGACGGTGCAGGCCGCCGACCTCAACGGCTCAACCGAGTTCATCGCGAAGACGATCACGCAGGCGCCGGCCGGCAGCGTGTTCGCCGTCGGCACCGAGATCAACCTGGTGAGCCGGCTGGCGAAAGAGAACCCGGACAAGACGGTGTTCTGTCTGGACCCGGTGGTCTGCCCGTGCAGCACCATGTACCGCGTGCACCCGGCCTACCTGGCGTGGACCATCGAGTCGTTGGCGCAGGGCCGCGTCGTCAACCGCATCGAGGTGCCGCCGCAGATCGCGGCGAACGCGAAGCTCGCGCTCGACCGGATGCTGGCGATCACGTAGCCACGCGCCGCCGCCAGCGGCGGAACGCCACGACCGTCCAGATCGCCTCCACCACGCCGAAGGGCCACGCGCCCTGCAGGAAGCCGTACGCCGACGACGCGGCGCACGCCACCGCGAACGCCAGCACGAAGGCCGGCGCGCGGTGCTCCAGCGCGTAGAAGATCAGCATCGCGCTGACCGCCGCAGCGCCGAAGATCGTCAACGTGTCCATCAGTGTCCCTTGCCGCCGGCACAGCGTCACCCCAGCCGGAGCCCATCGCTCTGCCGACCTAGCCCCCGTCCGTGCACCCAACTACCAACTGCGTCACACCGCGCCGCGCTCCCGCAGCACGCCGATCTGCTCCCACGTATAGCCGAGCGACAGCAGCACCTCTTCGGTGTGCTGGCCCAGCTCCGGCGCGGCCGCCGCCGGGTGCATCGGCATCTCGCTGAAGCGCCACGGCATGCCGACGATCTGCGTCGGTCCGTTGGAGGGATGCTCCACCGTCACCAGGTACTCATTCTCCAGCGCCTGCGGGTCGATGATCAGGTCGGCGTAGTCGGCGACCGGCGCGCAGATCATGTCGTGCGCCTCCATCAGCGCCATCCACTCCGCCGTCGTCTTCGCCGCGAACTTTGGATCGATCACCTCGTACAGCGCGTCCAGGTTGTCCTTGCGCGCGCCGGCGTTCGCGAAGCGCGGATCGTGCTGCAGCTCCGGGATGCCGACGGCGGTGCAGAACGCCGGCCAGCGGTCGTCGCCGACGCCGCCGATGACGGCCCAGCCGTCGGCCGTGCGGAAGGTGCGCCAGATCGTCGGCAGGTAGGCGTGGCCGCGGCCGCTGCGCTTCTTGCGTCCGCTGAGGATGAAGTACTGCAGCTCCCACGCCTGCGCCGCGATCTGCGAGCCGAAGAGCGACGTCTCCACCTTCTGGCCCGCGCCCGTCGTCTCGCGCGCGTACAGCGCCGCCAGTATCGCGATCGCAAGGTCCCTCGACCCGCCGAAATCCGCGATGGCCACGCCCGCCGGCAGTGGCCCGCCGTCCGCCTCGCCCGTCATCGACATCAGCCCCCCGCGGGCCTGCGCGGCGATGTCGAACGCGGGGTGGTGGGCCTTCGGGCCGCGCGCGCCCCAGCCGGACGCGTGGGCGTAGATCAGGCGCTCGTTGAGCGGGCGCACGTCGTCGTAGCCCAGGCCCAGCTTCTCCATCGCGCCGGGGCGGAAGTTGTGGACCATGACGTCGGCGCCGGGCACCATGCGCCGCACGACCTCGCGCCCCTCTTCCGTCTTGAGGTTGATCGTGACGCTGCGCTTGC
>JBGQBE010000020.1:0-50172 GCA_041494685.1 Dehalococcoidia bacterium
ACCCCTCTCAGATGGCGGGCGCGCCATGCATCCGCGGACTGCGCATCCCGGTGGCCACGATCGTCGGCATGATCGCCGAAGGGATGGCTGAGGTCGAAATCGTCAACGCATTCCCAGACCTCGAGCCGGAGGACATCCACGAAGCGCTGCGCTACGCTGCCGAGGCCGTGCGCGAGCGGGAGCTTCCGCTGACGGCGCCGTGACGTTCCTCATCGACAACGCCCTCTCGCCGGCGGTGGCGGAGGGGCTGCGCGAGCGCGGCCACGATGCGGTGCACGTACGCGAGTACGACATGCGGGCGGCGTCCGACGAGGCGATCTTCTCGCGCGCAGCGTCGGAACACCGCGTGCTGGTCTCAGCCGACACCGATTTCGGCACGCTCCTCGCGCTCCGCCAGGAACGCGAGCCGTCGGTCATCCTGTTCAGGCGAGAGTCAACTCGTCGGCCGGCGGCGCAGTTGGCGCTGCTGCTGGCGAACCTGCCGACCATGCAGGACGCGCTCGCGCAGGGCTGCATCGCTGTCCTCGAGGGAACGCGCATTCGGATCCGATCCCTGCCGATTGCCGAGACAACCTGACGCCCGCTCGTCTTCCGCAAGCGATGGTCGGTCCAGGCGACGCGAGCCGCCCTGACCCGCCGCCGGCATGCACTCGTCTCCCGCCAACCCGCTCACCCCTACGTGACACGCCGCGCTCGGAGTTCGCCCCGCACTCCCCCTACACTCGCCCCACGCGCGGGCCGTCGCACGCGGCCGCTGCGTCTCAGCGTTCCACCCGCCGCGAAAGGAGGCCACCATGCCACGAGGCGGCAGGCGCCCGGGGGCCGGCGCGCCAAAGGGCAACTTCAACGGCGTCCGCAGCGGCAACCACAGCAGCCGCATGCTCATGGTCTACCTGGCCATCATCAACCATCCGGACCCCAGGGCGCTCGCCCGGGAGCTCCTCGCACAGGGCTTCATCACGCCGCCCGCCATGCGCTTCAACGGCGACCTGCGCGGCGCCGTCGCCTACCTCTACCGCCGCTGGTTTGATAGCCCCGCGCCCATCCAATCAAACCCAATCAAACTCGATCAAACAACCGCGCTCGAAAGCCCGCCCGCAGATTCGGGTCCGCCCGCCGCGGCCGCCAACAAGGCCTGAGAAATGAAAAACGCGAAAAACAAACTGCAATCAAACGCCGTCGCGGGCCCCGCCGCGCGTTCGCTACCGCGCGTCGAGGATGTCGCGGACCTTGCCCGCCAGCACCGCCGGCGAGAACGGCTTCTGCAGGAACGCGCTAGCCTCGCCGCCGATGTCCTCCAGCGCCGCGGTGTCCTCGGCGTAGCCCGATACGAACAGCACCTTCGCGTCGATGCCCCGCTCCCGCAACGCCTTCACCATCGCCACGCCGCCCATTCTCGGCATCACCACGTCCGTGACGATGATCTCGAATCGCTCGCGCTCCGCCAGCGCCAGCGCCTCGACGCCGTCCTGCGCGACCGCGACGTCGTAGCCCATGCGGTCGAGGATCTTGACCGTGATCTTGCGCACCGCCTCTTCATCCTCCACCACGAGGATGCGCTCGTGCCCGCGCGGCGGCTCTGTGCGCCGCTCCGGCTGCGGCGCGGCGCTCTCCAGCACATCGATGCGCGGCAGGTAGATCTCGAACGCCGTCCCGGCGCCCGCCGTGCTCTCCACGCGGATGCCCCCACCCGCCTGCCGGACGATGCCGTACGACGTCGCCAGGCCGATGCCCTTGCCCCGTTCCTTCGTCGTGAAGAACGGCTCGAACAGGTGCGCGCGCGCCTCCGGTGTCAGCCCCTGGCCGCTATCCCTGACCGACAGCATCACGTACGCCCCCGGCGCGATCCCGCCGATCGACAACGCCGCGCGCTCGTCGACCCGCACGTTCGCCGTCGCGATGACGATGCGGCCGCCTTGCGGCATCGCGTCCCGCGCGTTCAGCACCAGGTGCAGCACCACGTGCTCGAACTGATTCGGGTCCAGCCACGTCAGCCCCAGCCCACCGCCCGGCTCCGTGACCAGCGTCATGTGCTGCTCGATCATCCGTTCGAGCATCGGCCCCATGCCCGCGACCACCGTGTTCAGATCCACGGCCGCCGGCTCCACCCGCCCCTTGCGCGCGAACGCCAGCAGCTGGTGTGCCAGCGACGCCGCGTCCTCGGCCGAGGAGCGGATCGCGTCGAAGTCCTGCCGCAGCGGATCGTCCGTGTCCAGCGCCGCCGGCCCCAGCACAGCGTGGCCGATGATCGCCGTCATCAGGTTGTTGATGTCCTGCGCGACGCCGCCCGCCAGGCGGCCGACGACCTCCATCTTCTGCGACTCCAGCGATTTCCGCTCGCTCAGGTCGCGCACGATGCCCGTAAACAGGCGCCTGTCGCCGAGCGTCACCTCGCCGATCGCCAGGTCCATCGGGAACGTCTCGCCGCCCTTGCGCTGGCCAACGACCTCGCGGCCGACGCCGACGATCCGCTGCTCGCCCGTCTCCCGGTAATGCGCGATATAGCCATCGTGCTCGCTGCGGTACGGTTCCGGCATCAGCATCGACACGTTCCTGCCGATCACCTCGTCCGCCGCGTAGCCGAAGACGCGCGCTGCCGCCGGGTTGAACGATTCGATCCGCCCGCGGTCGTCGATCGTGACGATCGGGTCGGCCGCCGTCTCGACGATCGCCTTGAGCCGCGCTTCGCTCTCGCGCAACGCCTCTTCGGCCTGCCGGCGCCGGCTGATGTCGCGCACGATGCCCGCGAACAGGCGCCGATCTCCCAGCACCACTTCGCTCACCGTCAGCTCCGCGGGAAAGATCGTGCCGTCCTTGCGCAGACCCGCGGCTTCGCGGACGGTGCCGATGATCCGCTTCTCGCCGGTCTCCCGGTAGCGCGCCAGGTAGTCATGGTGCTCGCCGCGGTATGGCTGCGGCATCACGATCGAGATGCTCTGGCCCATAAGCTCGCCCGCGGTGTAACCGAACAGCCGCTCGCCCGCCGGGTTCACGGACTCGATCCGGCCGTGCTCGTCGATGGTGATGATCGCGTTCACGGACGACTCGATGATCGCCCGGCTGGTCGCCTCGCTCTCGATCAGCGGCGCCATGTCACGCGCGATGAACGCCGCGCCCGAGACGGCGCCCGCCGCGTCCCGCACCGGCGATACCGCCAGCGAGACGAGGACCCGCCTGCCGTCGCGGCGCAGCTGCTGCGACGCGAAATGCTCGACGGCCTCGCCGCCGCGCAGGCGCCCCAGGACGTGCGGGATCTCTTCATCATGGCCGCCCGGCGTCAGCATCGAGACGTAGCGGCCGATCGCCTCCCGCGCCGTGAAGCCGTACAGGCGCTCGGCGCCGGCGTTCCACGTGCGGATCTCGCCGTCCAGTGAAAGCGCGTAAATCGCGTCGCCACTGTCTTCGACGATCGACTGGAACCAGTCAAATGACTGGGACTGCGGCAATGCGTCGCTCATCCGACCCGATCAGGCACTCCAGCCGCTGCGGATCCGCAACGGCTGCGCGCGGCGTTCCATGCACCCGGCCTCGCCGCTCTAGGATCGGCGAAATGCGCACGGTGGCGCTACCAGTGAATGCCCTGATGCGCGGAGTTTATACAGTCACAACTGTTGTGCGTCAGTGGTGACGCGATCACGACTGTCGCGTGCGCAGCAGGGCCAGCACCGCCTCGGCCTCGGCCATGATCTCCCGCACGATTGCGGCCGCCGGTCGCACGTCGTGCACCAGACCGGCGGACTGACCGGCGTACGCGCTGTGCGCGCGCTCCGGCGCCTCGCCCGGCGTCGTGGATTCGGCGCGGATCTCCTCGCGACGCGCGGCGAGATCGGCCTCGCGCCCGTGCCACTCCTGTGCGAACGGCGTGTTGATGCTGCGGCCGCTGATGCCCGCCGGCCACTTCATCCCGTCGACGATGTCGAAGACGTCCGTGAACACCGTATCGTCGGCGGTCGCGGCGACGATCTGCTCCCGGTGCCCGTGCGCGCTGGTCGTGCACTCCTCCGACGCCACGAAGCGCGTGCCCATGATCACGCCCTGCGCGCCCAGCGCCAGCGCCGCGACCAGCCCGCGCCCATCGGCGATGCCGCCCGCGGCGATCACCGGGATGCCGCCCGCCAGGTCGACGACCTGCGGCACCAGCGCCATCGTCGCCACCGATCCCGTGTGCCCGCCCGCCTCGCCGCCCTGGGCGATCAGCACGTCGACGCCCTGCGCCACCGCCTCACGCGCGGCGGCGATCGTCTGCACCTGCCGGATCACCATGAGCCCGGCGTCCTTCGCCCGCGCGACGTGCTTCGCCGCGTCGCCGAAGCTCAGCGTCACCGACGGCACTCGCTCCTCGATGCACACGTCGAGGAACGCCGGCGCCGCATCAAGGACCCAGGCGATCAGGTTGACGCTGAACGGGCGCTCGGTGGCGTCCCGGACGGCGTGGATCTGCTGGCGCAAGAACTCCGGCCCGCGGCGGTCGATGCCCCCGATCGCGCCGAGCCCGCCGGCCAGCGAGACGGCCGTCGCGAGCGGCGCCAGCGCCGTGCCGCCCGCCATGCCCGCGTTACCGATCGGCACGTCGATGCCCAGCAGGTCGCAAAGGGGTGTGTGGATCGTCATCGTGAAGTCACCCCCGTTGCTTGTCTGCCGGACGGCCGGCCGACTTGTGCGACGCCGCCGCCACCTCGTCCTCAGGCCCCACGACCATCAGGCGGTCGCCCATCTCCAGCCGCACATCCTCGCGCGGCCCGACGATCAACTCCCCGCCGGCGCGCTGTACGCCCAGGATCGTCACCCGCGACGTCTCCATCATGTGGCGGATGTACAGCCCGAACAGTCCGGAGTCTTCCGTCACCTCGATCTCGGCCAGCATCTGTCCCGCCTTGCGGCCGACGGCCAGCGTATCGACGAAATCAACGATGTTGGGCTGGATCGCCGAGAGCGCCATGCGGCGGCCGCTCAGCGCGTACGGCGAGATCACGCGGTCCGCGCCCGCCCGCATCGCGCGCGCCTCGCTGTCGCGCTTGCCCGCGCGCGCGATGACGAAGATCGCCGGGTTCAGCGCCTTCGCGGTCAGCGTGATGTAGGTGTTGCCGGAATCGGAGTCGGACGCGGCGAGCAGCGCGTGCGCGCGATGGACGCCCGCCTGCGTCAGCACGTCGTCCGACGTGGCGTCGCCCTCGACCACGAGGTAGCCCGCCTCGACCGCGCGCCCCAGCGCCGCCGGGTTGCTCTCGACGACGACGAACGCGAGTTTGCGCTCGGCGAACTCGCGGGCGATCTCCTCGCCCACGCTGCCGTAGCCGCAGAGGATGTGGTGGTCGCGCAGCGCGTCAATGCGGCCCTTCATGCGTGTCACTCCGAAGGCGGCGCCCAGGTCGCCCTCGATCACCATCGCGACGAACGTCGTCAGCAGGTAGAAGGCCGTGCCTACGCCGAAGAGTACCAAAACGATCGTGAAGATCCGGCCGCCTGTGCCCAGCGGCCGCACCTGGTAACCCACGGTCGTGATCGTGGTGACGGTCATGAACAGCGCGTCGCTGAACGACCACTGCTCGAAGACCATGTAGCCCGCCGTGCCGAAGGCCACCAGCGCGCTGAAGATCACCAGCCCCGCTGCAACCCGCCGCCGCGGATCCGGCCTGTGGCTCCTCTGCTGCATAGGGTGATTGTCGCAGAAGAGGGACGATAGAACCTAGAACTAAGGACCTGGAACCTGAGCGTTCGCGATAGGTTCCTGGTTCTCCGTCCTGGGTTCTGGGTTCTAAGTTCTTGGTTCTCCGTCCCGTCTCAGACCAGCACCAGCCAGATCCCCGCGATCGTCACCGCTGTGCCGAGCAGCACGCGCCCGCTCAGCTTCTCGTGCAGGAACAGCACGCCCATCGGCAGCGCGAACAGCGGCGCCGACGTCGTGAGGAACGCCGTCTTCGCCGCGCCCAGGCTCTCCACGGCGTAGATGAAGAGCACGCTGCCGACGCCCGTGCCCAGCAGCCCCGCCACCGCGACGATCGCGATGCTGCGGCGCGTCATCACGCGCAGCGGAGCGCCCGCGCTGCCGCCCGCCATCGCCATCGTCAGCCACACCGCCGTCGACGCCGCCGGGATGCGCAGGCTGGCCGCCGGGATCGCGTCCAGGTCGCCCTGCTGCCCGCGCAACCAGACCGTCGCCAGCGACCAGCAGAGCGCCGCGCTCAATGCGAAGATCAGGCCACGCAGCAGCTCCACGTGCGTGCTGCTCTCCGCGTCGGCGCGCCGCTGCTCCAGCACGATCCAGGTGATGCCGGCGACGATCAGCGCGCCTCCGATCGGCAGGGTCCACGCCGCGCTCTCACCCAGCAGCAGCAGCGAGAGCAGCAGGGTCAGGAACGGGTACGCGCTGTTGGTGATCGGAAACGTCCGCGAGACGCCCATGTAGCCCAGGGCGTTGATGTAGAGCGTGTCGCCGACCGCCTGGCCGATCACGCCGGACCCCATCATCGAGACGCCGGTGATCAACGTCATCTCGCGCAGCTGCACCACGCCGGCCGTCGCCAGCAGCAGGCCCACGAGGAAGATGCTGGCCGTCAGGCTGCGGATGCCCGACATCAGCAGCGGGCGCAGCCGCCCCGCCTGCGACGCGAGCAGCACGCTGGTGAACGCCCACAGGGCGGATGATGCGAGAGCCGCCGCCGCGCCCACGCGCCGTCCTCCACTCTGCGATGCCGGATTGCTACGGGCGCGTCATGCTAACGAAGCGCCGCCGCACGCGCGAATGCGCACCGCCCTACGTCGCGGGTTTCCGCTGCTCGAAATAGCTCTGCGTGAACATCGCCGCGAAGATCACCACGACCGCCGTCGCCAGGCCGCCCGACGCCGCCATCGGCCAGCCGCGCGTGTGCCCCAGCCAGTCCGTGCCCGCGATCGCCGGCCACGCGCGCAGCGCCGCCGCCGCGTTCAGCGCGACGAGCATCGACCCGATCAACGCCCGTTCGTCGCGGTGCAGCAGCCTCCGCGCCGCGAACTCCGGCACGATCAGCATCGCCATGCCGACGATCATGCACGCGATCACGCCGACCGTGAACACGTGCCGCGCCGCGTCCAGCTCGAACTGATCCGGCACCCCGCCCGCCGCGAACGCCCGCCACGCGTACCAGACGAGCAGCAGCGAGCCGAACGCCAGCCACGCCATGGCGGAGCGCACGAACTGGAATTGGAGCTGCGACGCCGCTGCCACACGGTTGGCCGACGGCCGGAACACGCCCGTCAGCACGGCCACGCCCAGGAACGCCGCCGCGATCAGCAGCAAGCCCGCGTCCATCACGCGCGCGGTGGTCTCGCCTGGCGGGCGGTACGATGCCCACTGCCACGCGCCCGCGGACATGGTCACGCCGCACGCGAGCAGCGCCGCGACGGCGCGCGCCGGCCCGTCGCGGCGCGGGTGCCCCGTGAACGCCGGCACCGCCCGCGTCGCCACGCCGGACAGGAACATCATGACGAAGCCGTACTGTTGCACGAACAGCATCGACGGGTGGCGGGCCAGCGGCTCGAACGGCAGCCCGTCCCGCACCGTCTCCAGCATCTGCTGCGCGCTCATCACGCTCGCGGCAAGGTAGCCGAGCGCGCCGAGCACGAAGAACCACGCCGTGGATTCGGCCTTGCTGTCGCGATGCATCAGCGTCCGGCACACGACCGCGGCGAACGCCGCCGCACCCGCCAGTTGCAGCGCCGCCGAGACGATCAGCGCCGCATCGCGCGGCGTGCCGTCGCCCGCCGGCAGCGCCAGCGAGCGCACCACCAGCGCCGCCGCGATCAGCGGCACCATCGCGCGGACCAGCGGCGGATACGCGAGCGGGCGCGACGAGAAGCGCGGCATGATGCGCAGCGCCATGCCCATGACGAACAGGCCCGCGAAGCCCAGCAACTGCAACTGCCCGTGCACCTGCACCAGCGCCTGGTAGCGGACGCCCCAGTCCCACTCCAGCGCCTGCGCCAGCGGCAGCAGGATCGCCAGCGCGAAGCCGCCGCCGATGCCCAGCGCCAGGCTGGCCGCGATGAACGTGCGATACGGCGCCTCGTAGCCGTGGACGTGCGCCCGCGCCGCGCGCTCGACCGGCGTGATCGGGATCGTGTTCAGAGGCCCCTCCTCCGCACGCACCCTACCGCATCGCGCCACGGCTCGCGGCGTGCCGAACGGACTGTCGCCGCGCCGCGGGCGATCTGGTAGCGGCGCAGCAGGAAGGGCGCTCGAACATCCGGGCGCCCTTCTCGATTGCGTGGGTCAGGTGCGGAGCGGCGCCTACAGCCCCTTGCCGGCGATGAAGGCGCAGAGGTCCGACGTGCGGCAGGAGTAGCCCCACTCGTTGTCGTACCACGACGCCACCTTCACCAGGTCGCCGGCGACGACGTTCGTGATGGCCGAGTCCACCGTGCTGCTGTGCGGGTCGCCCTTCAGGTCCATCGACACCAGCGGCTCGTCCGTGACGGCCAGGATGCCCTTCATCGCGCCCGCCGCCGCCTTCCGCAATGCGTTGTTGATCTCGTCGGCGGTCGTCTTCTTCTCGACCACGCACACCACCTCGACGATCGACACCGTCGGCGTCGGCACCCGGTACGCGAGGCCGTCGAGCTTGCCCTCGATCTCCGGGATCACGAGCTTGAGCGCGCGCGCCGCACCGGTCGCCACCGGCACGATGTTCAGCGCCGCCGCCCGCGCCTCGCGCAGGTCCTTCGACTGCATGTCCAGCAGCCGCTGCGAGTTGGTGTACGCGTGGATCGTCGTCATCTGGCCCTTGAGGATGCCGAAGTTGTCCAGCAGCACCTTCACCGTCGGCGCCAGTCCGTTCGTCGTGCAGGACGCGTTCGAGATCACCTGGTGCTTCGCGGCGTCGTACTTGTCCGCGTTGACGCCCAGCACCACGGTCACGTCCTCGTTCTTCGCCGGCGCGGAGATGATCACCTTCTTCACGCCGTCGTGGATGTGGTCGCGCGCCTGGTTCGCGTCGGTAAAGAACCCCGTCGACTCGATGACGATGTCGACGCCGGCGCTGCCCCACGGGATCTTCGCGGGCTCGCGCTCTGCGAACACGCTGACGGCCTTGCCGTCGACGATCAGGCCGCTGTCGCTCGCCTCGACGGTGCCGGGGTAGCGGCCATAGTTGGAGTCGTACTTCAGCAGGTGCGCGTTGGTCTTGTTATCGACCAGGTCGTTGATCGCCACGACTTCCAGCGTGTCGCCGTGCCGCTCCTTGATCGCCTTGAACACCTGCCGTCCGATGCGGCCGAAGCCGTTGATGCCGATGCGCGTCGCCATGACCCTCACGTCCTTTCGTGCTGCCAGCCAGGCGCGGCCCAACGCCCCGTCCGGATACTCGTATTGGAAAGCGGCTATATTGTGACGCCCCGCACAGACACGATCCAGCGCGGCCTCGATTCGCCCGCCACGGATCAGGCCAGCAGGCGCTCGCGCAGCGAATCTTCGAACGCGAGCGCGGGGACCCGGTCGGGGCCGACCATCGCGGCGATCGCCGGCAACATGAACGTCGGGTCCGCAGCCTGCCGCTCGTGCACGCGGCGGCGGCGGGCCGCCGCCTCCGGTCCGAACTCGTTTTCGATGGCCGACTGCAGCGCCGCGCTGAAGCGCAGCCGCCGCATCCGCTCGGCGCGCTCCTCGGCGTACGGCGCGAAGCGCCCCGTCCGCCAGTCCTCACTCTCCAGCAGCAGGTCGCGCACGATCCGCACGTCGCGATAGGTCACCGAAAGCCCCTGCCCGATGATCGGGTCGTTGTGGCCCGCCGCATCGCCGATCAGCACGACGCCTTCCGCGTAGGGGACGTCGGTCCAGGTGTCCTCGTTCGGGAACGACGCGCACGGGCCGGCGGGCCGCGCGTTCACGATCGCTTCGCTGTGCGGCACCTCCGGCAGCCGGTACGCGTCGAGGAACGCCCGCGGGCCGCCGTTTCCCGCGAGCCGCTGCGCCTCGCCGCTGGCGTAGCCCAGGTACAGCCGCGCGCGCCCGTTCCCCTGCGGGAACACGAGATAGTGCGTGTCGTCGCTGGCGCCGATCACCTGCGAGTCGGCGGGCCAGCCGTCGGCGCCGTCGATCAGCATGCCCGCGAACAGGTGGTGCGTCCCGTCGCGGTGCAGTTCGATGCCGGCGGCGCGCCGCACGAGCGATCCGCGTCCGTCGGCGCCGATGATCAGCCGGCAGCGGGCGACGTGCTCGACGCCGTCATGCACGTACGTCACCGACGGCGCTGCGCCCGGCGAGGCAGAGACGTCGGCGACGCCGCGCAGCACCGTGGCGCCGGAGGCGACGGCCTGCTCGTGCAGCAGGTCGCATGACGCGGGGTGCCCGTAGCAGAGCGGGCCGGAGATGCCCGGCAGCAGCGCGCCAAGCGGCAGCGCATTCGCCTGTGCGTGCGCGGGGTCGATCCCCTCGCCGTAGGTGATGTGCTTCGCGACGTGGTGCGCGCCGGCCGCGATGAACGCGTCGTACAGGCCCAGCGACTGCAGCTCCGCGACGCCCCACGGCGCAATCCACTCGCCCCGTACGCGGTCGCGGTACACGGTCGACTTCTCCAGCACCAGCACGGACTTGCCCGCGCGCGCCAGCACCGTGCCCATCGCCCCGCCGGCGACGCCGCCACCCACGATCACCGCATCGAACTGTCCCTGCATGCCCGGCCCTCTTTGTGCGCCGTCGCCCGCGAACCGTCAGTCGCTGGCGATCTCATAGCCGGAGAACGCGAAGACTCGCTCCTGCACGTCCTCCATCTCGGTGACACCGTCGCTCAGCAACGACTCGATGAACTGCTGGCGACGGTTCACGTCTGCCAGGAACTCGTCGTCGTCCATCCCCAGCCGCCGTGCCGCGGCATTGATCTCCGCCGGCGTCGTCAGCATCTCCCAGTCGTCCGTCTCCCGACGCCAGCGCGCGATCGAGTGGCGGTCGTACGCCGGTCCCAGCGGCTCCAGCACCGCCACCTCGCTGACGCGGCGCACGCGCTGGCCGCCGCGCATGCCCACGAACATCGGCACCACGAACGCCAGGTTGCCGATGTCGCGCGCCGGCACGTCGCACTCGTCGCTCAACTGCTCGATGACGCCGTCCACCGTCTCGGCGTGCATCGTGGACGCGAGCGAGTAGCCCTGGCCCGCAAGCTCGAACGCCCGCTGCACGTACGGCCCCCACGAGTAGACCGGCAGGTGGTCGCTGATCTCGTTGATCATGATGTAGAGCGGCGGGTCGCCGGCGTTACGGGGCGGCAGGCCGAACGTCTCGCCCCAGCCGCGCGTGAAGTAGACCGCCGCTTCGGGCTTCGCGAACGCCAGCAGCGCCGTGAGGAGCGTCGTCTTCCCCGCGCCCGGCGGCTCCGCTGCCAGGATGATCGAACGCCCGCGCTCCATCACCAGCCAGAGCACCGCGACCAGGCGCGGCGGCAGCGTGTGCGCGCGCAGGATCTGGGTGATCGAAAGCGCCTCCGGGTGGTTGTACCCGTGCCAGCCCCACCAGCTCTCCGGTTGATTCAGTGCTCTCACTCACCCATGATATCGGAGCGTCGCGCCATAGGGGCGCCGGGCGCGCGGGACGAAAGAGGATGCGATGAAGCAGGCCGCGCTCACAGGTCCGCGGACGTTCGAGATCCAGGACGTCGAGAAGCCGCAGCCGGGCCCCGGCGAGGCGCTCGTGCGCGTCCGCAACGTCGGTGTCTGCGGCACGGACGTCCACTTCTACCGCGGCGACCTGCCGATGCGCCCCGGCCAGTGCATGGGCCACGAGATGGCAGGCGAGGTTGAGCAGGTCGGCGCGGGAGTCACGCGCGTCAAGCCCGGCGACCGCGTCGCGATCGAGCCGCTCGGTGCCTGCGGCGAATGCGCGCCCTGCCGTGCGGGCCGCTACAACCTCTGCGCGAACCTCAAGTCCTTCGGCCTGAACACGCCCGGCGGCCTGCGCGAGTTCATGGCGGTGCCTGCATCGACGCTCTATCGCCTGCCGGAGAACGTGGACTGCGAGCTCGGCGCGCTGGCGGAGCCGCTGGCGGTCGCGGTGCACGGCCTGCGCGGCGTCCATCTCGCCTACGGCGAGCGCGTCGGCGTCCTCGGCGCGGGCACCATCGGGCTCCTCACCGTCGCGGCGGCGCGCGCGCTGGGCGCCGGCTACGTCGCCGTCACGGCACGCCACCCGCACCAGAAGGCGATGGCCGAGGCGTTCGGCGCTGACGCCGTGCTGCCGGACGACGCGGAGGGGATCAACGCCCTCCGCAAGGCGCTCGACGGTGGCGGCGACGTGATCGTGGAGACGGTGGGCGGCCACGCGGAGACGCTGGGCCAGTCGATCACGCTGGTCGCGCCGGGAGGACGCATCTGCGTGCTTGGTCTGTTCAACGCGCCGCTGCAGATCAATCCGCTGCTGCTGACGATCCGCGAAGCCTCGTTGTTCTTCTCGAACTGCTACAACCGCCCCGGGCCGACGTCCGACTACGACGTCGCGATCGAGATCCTGCACCGGCAGGCGGAGACGCTGCGCCGCATGATCACACACCGCTTCCCGCTCGACCGCGTCGCCGACGCCTACGCCACCGCAGACGACAAGCGCAGCGGCGCGATCAAGGTCAGCGTCTCCCCGTAGCGCGAACCGCGTGGCACAACCATCCCCGGCTGTGCGTCCGGCGCAGCCGGACCAGCGCTCAGTTCGCTTCCGGAAGCGACGCCAGGCGCGCGTCCACCGTGGCCGCCAGTGCGGCGAGGTCGATGCCGGGCGTCGCGTCGGCGGTCGTGCCGTGCACCAGCAGCACGAACACCTTGCCGTGCACGAACGCCAGCACTTCGCCGCTGATCGTCTGCGTCCCGCCGCCCGCGCTCACGGTGCCGCCATAGCGGAAGGACTGCGCCCCCGGCGGCCCGCCCGTCACCGTGATCGGCGCCGAGGTCGGGTCCGGCGCGCTCGCCGTGAGCCCCTGGAGATACGCCTGCGGGTTGAAGTTCTGCATCAGCGGCAGCGGCCCGCCGCTGTCCGGGACGATCAGCGCCACGTTGACGAACTCGGTCTGCTTGTCGCGGCCGAAGCGCGCCGCCGCGACCGACGCGCGCACCGCCTGGCCCGGGAACTGGTCCGCTGGCACGAATTGGACGCCGCTTGCCAGGCGCGGCAGCGCCGCCGGCAGATCCGCGGATTGCAGCAGCGCCGCCTGGATCTGCGTCGCCACGCTGCTTGCGAGCGCCGTCTTCTCGGCGTCCTGGTCGGGCGTCGCCGTGGCGGCGCTCCCGGCGTCCGGCGTGCCGACCACGCTCTTCGACGATCCGCCGCCGCACGCCACCAGCACTGCGCAGGCCAGCAGCGCCACGGCCAGCAGCGACCGCCTCAAACAAGCACCTCTGCCAGCGCCGCCAGCACCGCATCGTCCGGCACGTCGTCGCGGATCACCGGGCGGCCGAAGTCCTCCAGCAGCACCCAGCGCACGCGCGTTGCCGCGACTTTCTTGTCGTGCGCCATCGCCGCGACGACCGCGCCGGCGTCGATGCCCGCGTGCGCCAGCGGCAGGCCGTAGCGCTCGAACAGCGCCCGCTGCCGCTCGCCGACCGCGGCGGGCGTCACGCCCATGCGGCGGCCGATCGCCGCCGCCGCCATCATGCCCGCGCTGATCGCCTCGCCGTGCAAGATGCCCGCGTAGCCGCTCACCGCCTCGATGGCGTGACCGACGGTGTGTCCGTAGTTCAGGATCATCCGCCGGCCGCCCTCGCGCTCGTCGTCCGACACGACCGCGGCTTTCAGCGCCACGTTGCGCGCCACGATCTCCGTCGTCAGTTCCGGCTCGACCGCCAGCAGCCTGTCCGCGTCGCGCTCCAGCGCGTCCAGCATCGGCGGGTCCATGATCAGCCCGTGCTTGATCACCTCCGCGAACCCCTCACGCAAGGCGCGCGGCGGCAGCGACGCCAGCAGCGACGTGTCCTCCACGACGAGCGCGGGCGCGTAGAACGCACCGATCAGGTTCTTGCCGCGCGGATGGTCGACCGCCACCTTGCCGCCGATCGCGGCGTCCACCATCGCCAGCAGCGACGTGGGCGCCTGCACGAGCGGCACGCCGCGCAGGTACGTCGCCGCCGCGAAGCCCGCCAGGTCGCCCGTGACGCCGCCGCCGAGCGCGACCACCGTTGATGATCGCTCGGCGTGGCGCTCCAGCAGCCAGTCGTAGACGCCGCGCACCGTCTCAAGCGACTTGCTCTGCTCGCCCGCCGGGAACATGTAGAGGTCAGCGGCGAACCCGGCGGCCGCCAGCGACGCGAGCGCCCGTTCGCCCGCGATCGCGCCGACGTTGTTGTCGGTCACGACGAACGCCGTGCCGCCCAGGCCGGCGCCGCGCATCAGCGCGCCCAGGTCGTCGAGCGCGCCCCAGCGGCAGTGGATCTCGTACGCGCCGCTGCGCGCGGTGACGCGGATCACACCGGTCCCCGCGCCACGGCGGAGCGTTCGCGAAACGCCAGCAGCACCTGGTGCGTCACCTGGTCCGGCGTCAACTCGTCTGTCTGGATGATGAAGTCCGCCTGCGCGTAGAGCGGCTGGCGCGCCGACTTCAGCTCCACGATCTTCTGGAGCGCGTCGCCGCCCCGCAGCAGCGGCCGCTCCGACACCGGGCCACCGGCGTCCGTGAGCCGCGCCAGGATCGTCTCCGGCCGTGCGTCCAGGCAGGCGACGAAGCCGCGCCGCCGCATCGTCTCGCGGTTCGACTCGGCCAGCACCGCGCCTCCGCCCGTCGCGACGACGACGTTATCCCGTCGCGCGATCTCCTCCAGCAGCGACGTTTCGAGTACTCGGAAGGCGGCCTCGCCACCGCTCGCGAAGATGTCAGTGATCGGCTCGCGCGCGCGCTCTTCGATCAGCTTGTCCAGGTCCACGGCCTCCCAGTCCAGCGCCGCCGCCAGCGCGCGCACCACGCGCGACTTGCCCGTGCCGGAGAACCCGATCAGCCAGATCTGCTCGTACGACATATCGTCTCGCACCTAGGATTCGCGCAGGTCGCGCGGCCCTGTGGTCGCCTGGAACGCGCGCCAGTTGCGCAGCGTCTCACCCATCGAATCGCCGCCAAATTTCTCGAGCGCCGCCGTCGCCAGCACGATCGCGCACATCGCCTCGACGATGATGCCCGCCGCCGGCACCACGCAGACGTCGCTCCGCTCGTAGTGCGCCGCGATCTCCTCACCCGTCCGCAGGTCCGCCGACGGCAGCGACCGCGGCAGCGTCGCGATCGGCTTCAGCGCCACGCGCACCACCAGGTCCTGGCCGTCCGTGATGCCGCCCTCCGTGCCGCCCGCGTTGTTCGTCGCGCGCTCCCACGGGCGATCAGTCCACTGCTCGCGCGGCAGGATCACGTCGTGTACGTGCGAGCCCGTCGTGCGCGTCGCCGCGAAGCCCGCGCCGATCTCGACGCCCTTCACGCTGTGGATGCTCATCAGCGCCTGCGCGAGCAGGCCGTCGATCTTCCGGTCCCACATCACGTGGCTGCCGAGGCCCATCGGCACGTTGCGCACGCGCCCCTCCACCACGCCGCCCAGCGTGTCGCCGGCGTTGCGCGCCGCGTCGATCGCCGCCACCATCCGCTCCGCCGCCGCGCCGTCCGCGCAGCGCACCGGCGACTCCTCGACCGCGTCCCAGTCGATCTCCGGTGGTACGTCGGCGAACACCTCGCCGATCTGCACCGTATGGCTGTGGAAGCTCATGCCGAACTCTTCCAGGAAGCGCTTGCACACCGCGCCCACCGCTACGCGCGACGCCGTCTCTCGCGCGCTCGCGCGCTCAAGGATCGGCCGCACGTCGTCGAAGTCGTACTTCACCGTGCCCGCGAGGTCGGCGTGGCCCGGCCGCAGCCGCGTGATCTTCTCGATCTCGCCCTCCACCGTGTCGACGGACATCGCCTCCGTCCAGTTCACCCAGTCGCGGTTCTCGATCGTCAGCGCGATCGGGCTGCCCAGCGTGAGTCCGTGCCGCACGCCGGAGATGATCTCGGCGCGGTCCTGCTCGATCTTCTGGCGCCGGCCGCGGCCGTAGCCGCCCTGCCGCCGCCGCAGATCGACGGCGATGTACTCCTCGGAGACGGCCAGCCCGGCGGGCATCCCCTCGACGATCATCACCAGGCCCTTGCCGTGCGATTCGCCGGCGGTCAGAAAGCGCAGCACAGCCATCAGTCCTTGTAGAACGCGGCCGGTACGCCGCTGCTGTCCGTCACGTCGGGGTCGATCGGTGTCGGGTTGCGGCGGGCGTCCACTACGAACCGCCCGCCGAACGCCCGCACGATCTCCTCGGCGTCCATCTCGTCCCAGTCCACCACGTCGGCCACGTCGCGGCGGCAGAGCGTGGAGAGCACGCACCGCTGCGACGATCCCGTCCCGTCGCGGAACGTGCTGTAGATGTCAATCTGCGCGTACGGCAGCCGCACGTTCGGGATGTCGTACATCACCATGTCCGCGAGCTTCGCTGTCAGCTTCATGCCCTCGCGCAGCGCGTTCGAGACTTCCTGGCGCGCGCCGTTCACCAGCGCGTACTGCCCCTCCGCAGCCGCGCTCAGCCGCACGCCGTCCGGCTTCACCTCCACCAGCTCGGCGCTCTGCACGCCGTGCCAGAGCGACGCCTCGATGCCCTTGGGCATCCGCGACGCCTTCCAGCGCGCCACCTCGTCGCTCACGAGCGTCTGGATCGCGCTCACGTCACCCTCATCGACCAGCTTCCGCCAGGCGAGCTGCGCCCGCGTCGCCTGCGTGATGACGAACCCCACGAAGAGGAACAGCACCAGCACGCCCATGCTGGCGCCCACGAGGCCCCAGTCCGACGCGGCGAGCAACGGCAATATCATGCGGGAATTATGGCAGATGCTCGCCGAAGCCGCCGATCACGGTTGACGCGGACGCGGAACCCAGGGACGGGCGCTGCAGTTCCCACCAGGTTGTTGAACGATCCGCGTGAACGTCGTCGGCTGACGGGGCAGTTGACGAGAAGAGCCGAGGCGTTCATGATAGCGGCCTGGATCTTCATGGACGCGCACGCCTGATTCCGGGCCTTGGTCCCAGGCGCGGCGTCCCGGGCGCAGGGTTCAGGACTTCAAGAGAGGAATGACCCAATGGGAACTCGTTCAGAAGCACTCGCGGGCACGTTCGAGCAAGCCGTCGCCGAATTCGCGGAGGCTGTCGAGTCGTGCTCTGACGCTCAGTGGCGCGCGCTATGCGGCGCCGAGGGCTGGACCGTCGCCGCGACGGCTCAGCATGTTGCCGGTCAGTTCCCCCTTGAGCGCGAATTCGTCGAGGAGGCAGCGAACGGCGGGAAGGGCCTGACCTACACGTGGGACGACATCAACGGCAAGAACGACCGCCGCGCCGCAGCCAACACCATTTGCAACAAGGACGACGTGCTGGCACTCCTCCGCAAGGACGGCGCTGCCATGTCTGCCTACGTCCGCAGCCTGAGCGATGAGCAACTCGATCGGACCGCACCGCTTGCCCTTGCCGACGGCGCAGCGGTGAGCACGCAGCAACTGATCGAGGGCGGCGTGTTGATCGAGCATCTAAAGGGGCATCTGCAGAGCATCCGATCAGCGATGTGACGCCGGCCGCGCTCTCGCCCCTGAGATCTCTCGGACTGCGCCGCTACGCCGGCGCGAGCGCGCCGCGTGCCGCGTCGAACATCGCCTTCGTGTCGGCGTCTTTGCCGGTCCACAGCTTGAACGACTCCGCCGCCTGGTACACCAGCATCGCCAGCCCCGTCGTCGCCTTCGCACCGCGCGACTTCGCAGCCGCAACGAACGGCGTCTCGGCCGGGTTGTAGACCAGGTCGAAGAACAGTGTGTGCGCCTGCATCAGGTCGGCCGGCACCGGCGACTGTCCCGCCGTCTCCGATCCCGCGACGCCCACCGGCGTACAGTTCACGACGAGATCCGCCTCCTGCAGGCTGCGCAGGTACGAGCCGTCGCCCCAGTACGCCCACGAGATCGTCGTGCCGGACGGCGTCAGCGGCTTCAGGCTCAGCACCATCTGCTCGATCTTGCGCGGCTGCCGCCCCACGACGTAGATCACCGCCGCCCCCGCCTCGACCAGCGCCAGTCCGACCGCGCGCGCCGCGCCGCCGTTGCCCAGCAGCATCGTCCGCTTGCCCTTCGCGTCGAAGCCCGCGTCCTCGCGCAGCGCCCGCGCGAAGCCCGTGACGTCGGTGTTGTGGCCGATGAGCTTGCCGTCCGCGTGCACGATCGTGTTGACCGCGCCCGCCTTCGTCGCCAGCTCCGTCGTGCCGTCGAGCAGCGGCACGACGGCCTGCTTGTGCGGGATCGTCACGTTCGCGCCCAGGAAGTCCGCGCCGCGCAGCGCCGCGATGCGCCCGTCCAGCACCGCCGGCTCCGTGTCCCACGCCTCGTACGTGGCGTCGATGCCCGCCGCCTTGAACGCCGCGCCGAACAGCGCCGGGCTGATCGAGTGTCCGAGTGGATGGCCGATGACTCCCGCGCGCTTCGTCACGTGCTTGCTCCTACTGTCCGGACTGCTGCTGGATCTGGCGGTACTTCTCGACGTTGCGCAGGTGCTCTTCCAGCGTCTCCGCGAACACGTGCGATCCGTCGCCCTTCGCCACGAAGAAGAGGTAGTTCGTCTGCTCCGGCCGCACCACCGCCTGGATCGCGTCGAACCCCGGGTTCGCGATCGGCCCCGGCGGCAGCCCCGCCTTGACGTAGGTATTGTACGGCGAATCGAGGTGCAGGTCGTCGATCGTCAGCTCTTTCTTCCAGTAGCCGTACTGGGCGACGCTGTCGGCGCTCTGCGCGACGGCGTACTGCACCGTCGGGTCGGCCTGCAGCTGTAGCCCCAGCCGCAGCCGGTTCAGGTACACGCTGGCGATGCGCGGACGCTCCGACGGCACCTGCGCCTCGCGCTCGACGATCGACGCCAGCGTGACCACCTGGTCCAGCGTCAGATCCTGGCCCTCGAGCTGCAGCTTGTCCGCGACGTTCGCCTGGAACGCGTCCAGCATCCTGCTCACGACGTCCTGCGCGCTCGTGCCCTTGTTGAAGTCGTACGTCGCCGGGAAGATGAACCCCTCCAGGCCGGCGGCCGTGGACTGCTGCAGGAACGGCTGGTCGTAGCGGCCGCGCACGAGCGCCTCCATGAAGCTCTGCTGGCTGACGATGCCCGCCTTCTCCAGCAGCGCCCCCACCTCCTCGGCCCGCAGCCCCTCCGGGATGGTCACCTCGCGCGACGCCGTGCGCCCCTCGGCGATGCGGCGCACCACCTCGACGGCGGGCAGCCCCGGGTCGAACTCGTAGTCGCCTGCCTGTAGCGAATTCTGCACGCCCGTAACGCCCACGAGCACCTCGAACAGCCGCTTGCTCCGGATGACGCCCTGCTTCTGCAGGTCCGCGCCGATGTCGCTGCTCGTCTCGCCCTTCTTGACCGTGATCAAGACGGTCTGGCCGTTCGTCGCGGCCGGCGGGATCGTATGCTCGTTCTCCTCCGTGAAAACGGAGCCGGGCGTCTGCATGACGAACCATGCGAGGCCCACCGTCAGCGCCACCGCGAACGCCCCCGCCAGCACACCCACCACGCGATACGCGTTCACTCCACCGCCTCCTGCCCATCGATGTACGCCTGCAGGATCACCGCCGCCGCGAGGTCGTCCACCCGCGGCTTGCCGCGCCGCTTCGCGCCTCGCGCGTTCTCGATGCGGCCGCCCGCGGCGCTCGCCACGGCCGCGGTCGAGTACCGCTCGTCCTGGTACACCACCGGCAGGTCCACGCGCCGCGCCAGCGCATCGCCGAAGCGGCGCGACCGCCGCGCCTGCTCGCCCTCGTCGCCGGATATGTGCAGCGGCAGTCCTACCACGATCGTGGCCACATCCTGCTCCCGCGCCGCCGCAGCTACGCGGTCCAGGTCCGCCGACCGCGTCTCGTGCTCGATGATCGCCAGCGGCACCGCGATCCGTCCCTGGCTCACCGCCACCCCGATCCGGCGCTCACCTACGTCGACGCCCAGCAGGCGCCGATCCGCGCCCGTCACAGCGACTCGCGCGCCAGCCTTCGTGCGAGGTCCAGCGCCTCATCGAGCTTCGACGCGTCCCTGCCGCCGGCCTGCGCCATCTCCGGCCGGCCGCCGCCGCCGCCGCCCGCCGCCGCCGCAACCTGCTTGATCAGGTTGCCCGCGTGCACCTTGCCCACGAGATCCTTCGACACCATCGCCACGAAGCTCGGCTTCTCGTCGAAGACGCTGCCCAGCACGACGACCGCGCTGCCCAGCTTGTCGCGCAGCACGTCGCCCATCTCCCGCATCGCCTCCACGTTCGCCGCGACCACGCGCGCCACGACCAGCGACGCGCCGCCGATCTGCTCCGCCCCGTCCAGCAGCGAGTCCGCTTCTGCGCGCCCCGCCTGCCGCTCGAGTTGCTGCGCGCGCTTCCGCTCCCCCTCCAGTTCTGCCTGTAGCGCCTCGATGCGCGCTTCGACCTCCGCGGGCGGCGCGTTGAGCCGGCGGCCCAGCCGCGCCAGCGTCGCCTGCTGCTCCAGCACGTACGCGTCGGCCAGCGGCCCCGTCAGCGCCTCGATGCGCCGCAGCCCGGAGCCCACGCTGCTCTCGCTCGCGATGACGAACGCGCCGATCTCGCCTGTGCGGTGACAGTGCGTCCCGCCGCACAGCTCCTTCGAGAAGCAGTGCATATGCGGCTCGCCTTCTGTCGCCTGCTCGTCACGCTCTGTTGTCTGTTGTCTGTTGTCTGCTGTCGTCCGTCTGTCGTCTGTTGTCGCCTCGCAGATGCCGACGACGCGCACGCTCGCGTGGTACTTCTCGCCGAAGAGCGCCATCGCCCCGCCGGCGATCGCCTGGTCGTACGGCTGCTCCTCCCAGTGCACGTCGATGTCCGCGCGGATCTTCTCGTTCACCAGCCGCTGCACCGCCGCCAGCTCCTCCGGCTTCGTCGCCTCGATGTGCGTGAAGTCGAAGCGCAGCCGGTCCGGCGCCACGAGCGAGCCGGCCTGCTTCACGTGCGTGCCCAGCACCTGGCGCAGCGCCGCGTGCAGCAGGTGCGTCGCCGTGTGGTTGCGCTGGCTCGCCCGCCGCTGCTCCGGATCGACGCTTGCGCGCACCGCGTCGTTGACCGCGATGCGGCCCAACGCCACGCGCCCGCGGTGCACGATCAGCCCCTCCGCCGCCTGCTGCGTATCCTCGACCAGCACGCGCCCGCCCGGCGCGGCGATCTCGCCGCTGTCGCCCGCCTGGCCGCCGCCCTCCGCGTAGAACGGCGTCTCGATCAGCACCACCTCGACCTCGTCGCCCTCTCCGGCGGCGTCCCGCACGCCCTCCGCGCCGATGATGCCGGCGATCGTCGTGTCGTGCCGCGTCGCGCCGTAGCCGACGAACTTCGTCTTGATCTGCGCGAGTTGCGCGTACGCCTCGACGCGCCCCGCTTCGATGTCGAACTTCGCCGCCGCGCGCCCGCGCTCCCGCTGCGCCGTCATCTCCTTCTCGAAGCCCTCGAGATCGATCGCGAAGCCCGACGTCGCCGCGATCTCCCGCGTCAGCTCCAGCGGGTAGCCGAACGTGTCGTACAGCAGGAACGCTTGCTGCCCCGAGACCGTCTTCGCGTCCTTCGCGCCGGCGAGAATATCGTCGAGGTGCGCGCGCCCGCGCTCCAGCGTCTCGCGGAATTTCGACTCCTCCGAGGCCAGCAGCCGCGTCACGAACTCCGCGCGGTCGCGCAGGTCCGGGTACGCCGCCTCCATCCTGCTGATCACGGCCTCCGCCACCTTGTCCAGCAGCGTGCCCTCGCCGGCGCCCGCGAGCTGCGTCAGGTGATACACCGCGCGGCGCAGGATCCGCCGCAGCACGTAGCCGCGGCCTTCGTTCGACGGCAGCACGCCGTCCGTGATCAGGAACGTCGCCGCGCGCGCGTGCTCCGCCACGATGCGGATCGCCACGTCGACCGCCGCCACCTCGCCGTACGCCTTGCCCGTCAGCGCCTCGATGCGCTCGATGATCGGCGAGAAGACGTCCGTCTCGTACACCGTGTCTTTGCCCTGCAAGACGCACGCCATGCGCTCCAGCCCGGAGCCGGTGTCGATGTTCTTGCGCGGCAGCTCGGTGCGCGTGCCGTCCTCCGCCTGGTACAGCGTCATGAAGACCAGGTTCCAGACCTCCAGGAAGCGGCCGCAGTCCGGCTCGCCGTTCGGCTTGCAGGTGCCCGCCGCGCATTCCTTGCAGGTCGCCGGCCGCGCGCCGCGGTCGAAGAAGATCTCGCTGTTCGGGCCGCACGGCCCCACGTCGCCGCTGAACCAGTAGTTGTTCTTCTCCGGGTAGCGGTTGATCCGCTCCTCCGGCACGCCGGTCCTCCGCCAGAGGTCGTGCGCCTCGTCGTCCGTCTCGAAGATCGAGATCCACAACTTGTCCTCGGGCAGCTTGAAGCCCTCGGTCAGCAGCTCCCACGCGTACAGGATCGCGCCTTCCTTGAAGTAGTCGCCCACGCTGAAGTTGCCCAGCATCTCGAAGAACGTCAGGTGGCTGTAGTCGCCCACCTCGTCGATGTCCGTCGTGCGGAAGCACTTCTGCACCGTCACCATGCGCGCCGCCGGCGGCTCCGCCAGCCCCATGAAGTACGGCTTGAACGGCACCATGCCCGCGCTCGTGAAGAGCAGCGTCGGGTCGCCGTGCGGCACCAGCGACGCGCTGGGGATGCGCGTGTGCCCCCGCTTCACGTAGAAGCTGGTAAACGTCTCCCGGATATCGTCCACGTTCATAGGCGGCATTGTATGGGAGGTGGAAGCTAGATGTTAGATAGCGTCTAGCTGTTAGTTGTGAGTTGTACCGCCCCGCGTCGCTGGCATACTCTACGGTAAGCGGCACCATTGCAGCCGAGGCTCTCGTCGCCGTGCCGGACCCTCCCGCCGGGCGGAGCACACAGAAGGCGAGGTACCACATGCCTCCGATGTCCAGCCTCAGGACGTTCATAGCGGCGCTCCAGACAGGGGAAACGCGCACCACGCAAGCGCTCGACAAAGCGGTGGCGCGCAGGCGAGGTGTGAAAGCCGCGGGGCTCATCCAGCTATTACACAAGCGGGGCGCACTGAATGCTCCGCTACAGAGCGCGCTGCGTGAAGCGGTCGGGAGTGCGCCCCTCCCCGAGCAGTTCATCCAGCATTGCATCGACGGATGGCCGGACGCGCAGAAGGAGCAGATGCGTCGGACGCTCGTCGCCGCCATTCGCGATGGGCGCCGCGTGCGTTTCGCCTGGGGACTGACTCCGGTGGCCGGGTTCAAGACGGAGATCAGTGATACAGGCGCCGGCGCCGTCGTGATCACCGCCCTGACGCCGCGCTCGAGCCTGCGCGCTCATCAAGACGGCAACATCGACGTGGTGCCGCGCAAGGCGCCGGCAGCGCGCCGGCCCGCCGTAAGACCGCGCAAGTAGGCGGCCGGGCCCCGCTCCCCGAAAAATGAACAGCGAGCTAGTCGGGCGGCTTGCCGAGCGTTGCGCTCGGCCGTTGCGGTGCCGGTCTGGGGAAACCTCTCGGTAGACGACCCTACAGGCCGGTGAGATACTACTTCGATGGAACGCGAGATCCGCTATTGCACGACTGAGGACGGCGTCCGTATCGCGTACTGCGTTGAGGGCGAAGGCCCGGACCTGGTGTGCTGTCCGGAGTTCGTCGGCTCCTTCTCGCTCGATCACCTGATCGACGATCAGATGGGGTTCTGGCGGACCCTGTGGCGCGGACGGCGCGTGGTGC
This sequence comes from Dehalococcoidia bacterium, assembly GCA_041494685.1. Lineage (GTDB taxonomy): Bacteria > Chloroflexota > Dehalococcoidia > DSTF01 > JACRBR01 > JBGQBE01. The sequence continues at coordinate 23,709 of JBGQBE010000020.1, forward strand.
GCTACGACATGCGGGGCACCGGGCTGTCGCAGCGGGACGTCGGTGACGTCACGCACGACACCCTGACGCTCGACGTGGCGGCGGTCGTCCGCGCGTCCGGCGCGCACCGATTCACGCTCTGGGCGAGCACCCTCAGTGGCCCGCGGGCGATCGACTACGCCGCACGGCACTCCGAGCAGCTGCGGCGGCTCGTGCTCCATCGCACCTTTGCCCGGGCGGCCGATCTGATGACGAAGGAGCAGGTCGTCAGCTTCGCCGAGCTGGCCCGGCTGCACCCGGACACGGCTGCGCAGGCGTTCGCCGACCTGCCCGGGCGGCGCGAGTTGCCGGACGCCGGTGTGCACGCGGCGCAGGTCTACAGCCAGTCGGCGTCGGGCGAGTTCGTCGCCCGGCTCCTCACCCGCGGGTTCGAGACGACTGACGTGACTCCCCTGTTATCGTCGATCCGCGTCCCCACGCTCGTCCTGCACTGGAGCGACGACCCCATGTTCTCGTTTCGTCTGGCACAGGATCTCGCCGCGAAGATTCCCCAAGCGCGCCTGGTACCGCTTCGGGAGGGCATCATGAACTATCTCGTCACCGGTCGCATCGTCGAAGTGCTCGACATCCTGAACGACTTCATCAGCGATGGCGCGCCCAGCGCGAGACCTGCTCCGAACCTCGCCGCGGGCTCCGTACAGACGATCCTCTTCACCGACATCGTCGGCCACACGGAGATGATGCAGCGCCTCGGCGACGCGAAGGGCCGCGACGTGCTGCGAGAGCACGAACGAATTACTCGGGACGTGCTCAAGCAGCATGGTGGCCATGAGGTGAAGACGATGTTCGAGGGCGACGGCTTCATGGCGTCGTTCGGCTCCGTCACGAAGGCGATGGACTGCGCGATCGCCCTCCAGCGCGCCTTCGCCTCGGTCGAGCCCCCGTCTCCGCTTGCGGGAGAGGGGCTGGGGGTGCGGGCAGGCCTCAACGCCGGCGAGCCGATCGAAGAGGACGGCGACCTCTTCGGCTCGACCGTGATCATGGCATCCCGTATCGCCGCGAAGGCCGGCGCGGGCGAAATCCTCATCCCCGAGCCGCTCCGCCACCTGCTCACCGGCAAGAGCTACGTCTACGCCGACCGCGGCGAGACGATGCTCAAGGGCTTCGAGGACGCCGTGCGCCTGTACGAAGTGCGGTGGCAGGAGTAACTCCCAACTTCCGACTCTCAACTCCCAACCCCTAGGCAACCTCCCTACCCTGATTCGCCGCTGCCGCCGCCCGGCCGATACTCCCTGAGATGACGCAACGCGAAGCTACGGAGATCGAACCGCGCACGCGGCACGCGCTGGCCGCCGCGAGCGGCGCCTTCGCGCTCGCGCTGCTCGCGACGGCGCTGCTCGCGGCCGTCGGCGCCGTGCGCGTCGTCACCGCCCACGGCGGCGCGGGCGGCGACTTCCTCAGCTTCTACGCCGCCGGATCGATCGTGCGGCACGGCGGCCACGGCCTCTACGACCCCGGCGTACAGGACTTCGTGCAGCACGCGCTCTACCCCGGCACGCTCGCCCACGCCACCGGCTACCCGCTGCCCGTCTTCGCGGCCTGGATCTTCGCGCCGCTCTCGAAGCTCCCGTTCGGCGCGGCGTTCCTCGTCTGGTGCGCGATCAACCTCGCGCTCCTCGCGACGCTCGCCGCCGCGCTCGAACGCCACCTCGCGGCCGTGCCGCGGCTGCCGCGCCGCGCGTTCGTCGCCGCCTTCGCGCTGTCGATCCCCGCCGTCACGGACGTCGTCTTCGGCCAGGTCGATCTCTTCGTCTTCGCCGCGCTCTTCGGCGCGTACCTGTTGCTGCGCCGCGAGCGCGAGGCGACCGCCGGCATCGTGCTCGCCGCCGTGCTGCTGAAGCCGCAGTTCCTGCTCGGCGTCGTGCCGATGCTCATCGCCTGGCGCCAGTGGCGCACGCTGCTCGCGCTCGCCGCGGCTGGCGTGCCGCTGCTCGTCGTCCCCGAGCTGATCACGGACCCGCACGCCCTGATCGACAACCTCGCGCTCGTCGCCCGCTACCGCTCCGGCGACAATCTGCAAGTAAACGCGGCGCTGATGTCGAACTGGCGCGGCTTCATCGTCAGCACGACCGGCAACGACGCCGCCTGGCTATGGGCGCCCGGCACGCTGCTGATCGCCGCGGCCGCGTACGCCGTCGCCCTGCGCCGCTGGGCCGCCGCCCGCGACGGCGCCGCATCGGCCGACCAGTCGTACGCGCTGGCCGTCATGCTGCCGCTGCTCGTCTCGCCGCACCTCCATACACAGAGCCTGGTGCTGCTCTTCATCCCGCTGGCGATCTTCCTCCGCGGCCATTTCGCGCCCGGTGCGCCGCGCTCGCGCGACGTCACGCAGCAGGCCCGCACCGCGGCGCTGCTGCTGGCGCTGCACGCCGCCCTCTTCGCCTGCTGGCTCTGCACAGCGGTGGCGTTCGCGCCGGGCGTCTTCCTCGTCGCCGCCATCTTCGCCGCGGTCGCGTACCGCTGGCCCGATGCCGAGGCCGCCGCGCTCCCCCGGATCGCCGACCGTGCAGCCTGATCGCGCCAGCGCGCGCCGCCCGCCGCCGGTTCCCGCCGCGATGCCTCGCTTGACAGGTTCGGACGCGCGTCGATACGATCCCTGCGGCCCGGTATCCCGGCGCGCCCGATGTGCGCCGGCATGGGCACGAATTTGATCAACGATCCAGACGAACCTCCCCAGAATCCCGCAGCACCCTCGCACGCCCGCTGGGCTGCCGTGATCATGGCCGCCGGCCAGGGCATGCGCATGCGCTCGTCGCTCCCGAAAGTCGCCCACCCGCTCGCCGGCCTGCCGATCGTCCGACACGTCGTCGACGCCGCGCGCGAGGCCGGCGTCGACGATATCGTCGTGGTCGTCGGCGAAGGCGACGCGGCGGATGCCGTCCGTGCGGCCGCGGGCGAAGGCGTGCGCTTCGCCGTGCAGGTGCAGCCGCTGGGCACCGGCCACGCGGTCGAGTGCGCGCGCGAGGCCGCCGGCGCCGCCAGCCACATCCTGATCATGAACGGCGATGTGCCGTTGGTGCTGCCCGCCACACTGCGCCGCCTGATGGCCGCCGTCGCAGACGGCGCCGACCTGTCGCTGCTCTCGGCGCACGTGCCCGTCGAGGCGTACGGCTTCCTCGAACTCGACGGCGCCCGCGTCGTCTCGATCGTCGAGACGAAGGATGCGCCCGAACAGGACCGCGGCGAGCACCGTCACATCAACGCCGGCCAGTACGCCGCCCGCGCCGCGTGGCTCTGGCCGCATGTCGCCCGGATCACGCCTGCGCCGAACGGCGAACGCTACCTTACGCAGCTCGCGAGCATGGCGCACGCCGAGGGCAACGCTGCCATCGCGGTCGCCGCCGAGGACGATGCGGAAGTGCGCGGCATCAACGACCGCGTCCAGCTCGCCGAAGCGGAGGCGACGGTCCGCGGACGCATCCGCCACCGCCACATGCTCGCCGGCGTCACGATCACCGACCCGCCCTCTACCTTCATCGACGCCGGCGTCGAGATCGGCGCGGACACCGTCATCGCCCCGAACACGTACCTCCAGGGCGCCACCGCGATAGGCGCGGCGTGCGAGATCGGCCCCGGCACCCTCGTGCGTGATTCCCGCATCGGCGACCGCTGCACCGTGCGCTTCTCGATGATCGAGGAGTCGACGCTCGAATCGGACATCGACGTGGGCCCGTACAGCCACCTGCGCCCGCGCTCCTACATCTGCAGCGGCGTCCATATCGGTAACTTCGCCGAGGTGAAGGCATCGCGGCTGGGCCCCGGCAGCAAGATGGGGCACTTCAGCTACATCGGCGACGCCGAGGTGGGCGCGGACGTGAACATCGGCGCCGGCACGATCACCGCCAACTACGACGGCACGCGCAAGCACCGCACGACGATCGGCGACGGCGCGTTCATCGGCAGCGACACGATGCTCGTCGCGCCGGTGCGTATCGGGCGCGGCGCGCGCACCGGCGCCGGCTCCGTCGTCAACCGCGACGTCCCGGACGGTATGATCGCCATCGGCGCGCCCGCGCGCATCCGCGGCGGTGAGAGCGAGAAGGAGGCGGGCGGCCCTGAGCAGTGACCGTACGCTCGAAGCCCTGCTGTTGATCGCCGCTCTGGCGCTCCTCGCCGTCGTCGCCGCGGCCGAGGCCGGCGTCGCCGCTTCCAGCCGCATGCGGCTGCGCGCCATGGCCGGCCGCGGCAGCCGCCGCGCCGACGTCCTGCGCGCCTACATCGAGGAGCGCGCGTCGACGCTGGGCGCGCTCGCGGTCGTACGCAACTTCGCGATCGTGGCCACGGCCGCCATCGCGATCTTCATCGCGACGCGCGCGCGCGGCCACGACTGGGCCACGCTGTTGTATGTTGCGCTCGCCGTGCTCGCCGCCGTAGCGCTCATCGACGCCCTGCCGCGCATCGTCGTCTCGCGCCGTCCGGAGCGCTGGGCCGTCGCGCTCCTGCCCGTCATCCGCCTCTTCCGCACCCTGTTCGGCCCCCTGGCGTCGGCGATCGACCGCGGCCTTCGCTCCGCCGTCCGCGCGGGCGAGGGCGAGACCGAAGAGCTGCTGCGACTGGCGAACATCGAGACGGACGGCGAGATCATCGAAGAGGAAGAGCGCCAGATGATCCGCGGCATCATCGAGATGGAGGACACGATCGCGCGCGAGATCATGGCGCCGCGCATCGACATCGTCGCGCTGGACGTGAGCGAGACGATCGACGACGCGCTGTCGCTGATCGTCGAAAAGGGCTTCAGCCGCATCCCCCTCTACGACGAGACGATCGACAACGTCGTCGGCATCATCTACGCCAAGGACCTGCTGCGCTGCATCACCGAGGACCGGCGGCCTGCGCTCAAGGACATCGCCCGGCCGCCCTACTTCATCCCGGAATCCAAGCGCGTCGACGAGCTGCTCGCCGAGCTGCGCCAGAGCAAGGTGCACATCGCCATCGTCGTGGACGAGTATGGCGGCACCGCCGGCCTCGTCACGATCGAGGACCTGCTCGAGGAGATCGTCGGCGAGATCCAGGACGAGTACGACCGCGAGGAAGCGCCGATCGAGCGCGTCAACGAGAGCGAGGCGATCCTCGACGCGCGCGTCAGCATCGACGCGCTCAGCGAGCTGTTCGGCTTCGAGACGGACGCGGAGGACTACGACACCATCGGCGGCTTCGTCTACCACCACCTGGGCAAGGTGCCCGTCGCCGGCGACGAGGTGCGCGTGGACGGACTGACGCTGCGCGTGCTCAGCGTCCTCGGCCGCCGCATCAAGAAGGTCCGCGCGACCAAGTCCGCGCACGAGCAGGATCCCGCCGCGGCCCCCTAGCCGCCGGGCGCCCCTCCCTCGTGTAAGATTGAGCATATGCACCCGCCGCGCACGCACACCTCCCGGACCCGCGATATCGCGCTGTACGGCGCGCTCGCCGCGCTCACGCTGCTGCTGACGTTCGCGCTGCGCTACCCCTCGCTGCTCGAGCCGCGCTGGTACGGCGACGAGGGGATCTTCGCGGCGATCGCCCAGAACATGCGCGACGGGCGCACGCTCTACTCACAGGCCTGGGACAACAAGCCGCCTCTGATCTTCTTCACCTACGCGGCGATCCAGTCGCTCTTCGGCACGGGTGTGTTCCCGCTGCACATGGTCACCACGGTCGCCGTCATGCTGACGCAAGGCGCGGTCATCGCGCTGGCGTTCGCCGTCTTCGGCGCGCCGCGCGCCGTCGTCGCGGGCGCGATCTTCGCCATGATCATGGGCACGCCCGTGATCGAAGCGAACCTGGCGATGACCGAGACCTACATGATCCTGCCGGCGTCGCTGGCGGCGCTGGTGTTCGTGCTCGCGCAACGGCGTGCCGAAGAGCAGCGCGGCGCGCTGTACGTGCTCGCCGGCCTGTTGCTGGGGGTTGCCGCCGGTTACAAGCAAGTCGCCGTGTTCGATGGCGCGGCCATTGGGCTGATGATCTGGTACACGCACGAGCGCCCCTGGCGCGCCATCGCACCGCTCGCCGCGGGCTTCGCGCTGCCGCAGCTCGCGTTGGCCGGACTGTTCTTCGCCGACGGCGCGTTCGCCGGATACTGGTACGCGGTCGTCGGCTCACTCGGCCTGTACGCCGGCCTCAGCCCGGAGAACCCGGCCATCCGCTTCGGCGGCTACCTGCCGGCGCTGCTGGTCGTAGCATGGATGACGCGGCGCAAGGGACGCGGCGAGGCGATCGGCATCGAGTCGTTCCCGCTGCTCTGGCTCGGCTTCGCGGTCGCCGGCTCGGTATCAAGCTCGTTCGCGTTCCCGCACTACCTGCAACAGGCCGCGCCCGCCCTCGCGCTCACGCTGGCCACGCCGGCACGCGTGGAGGCGGAGCAGCGCGGCCAGGTCATGCTCGCCGCGGCGGCGCTCGCCGTCACCGCGATCGTCTCCTACCAGTTCGCGCCTGCCTACCACCAGCGGCGGCAGATCGACCCCGTCAGCTATTATCGCGCGTTCATCGACCACCGCCGGGGCAACACGTCGGATCTGGAGTACGCCTACTACTTCGACGGCAAGACCGCGACCGTGCGGGACGTGGTCTCGATCCTCAAGCGCGATGACGCCGGAACGTCCGTGTACGTATGGGGCGAGGTGCCCTGGATCTACGCCGCCGGCGGCTTCGCGAATCCCACGCGCTACTACACGTCGTTCCTGGGCGACGTGGTGCCCGGCGCAAAGGCCGAGATCATCCGCGACCTCAGCGCGCACCCGCCCGTCTACATCGTCGTCTCCGACGGCGCCTACGCCACGTTCGACGAGCTGACGGGCTTCCTGCGCGGCCGCTATACGGTGCTGCACGAGCAGGGCGACTGGCGGATCTACCGCCTCAGCACCGCGACGGGCGCGATCCAGCCGCTCTCGGCAGATCCCCAGCATCCGTCCTGACACACGGGCCCAACGGCGAGGTCCGCACCCTCTAGCCAACCATGCCTCCTCCGTCCTATACTCGCCCTGTGGACGCAGTAGAACGTAAGTACTGGATTGCCTGCAGCCGCATCCCGCGCATCGGCCGTGCGCGCGTCGCGCAGCTGGAGGCCCACTTCGGGCGCCTCGAGCCGGCGTGGCACGCCGCCCCGTCAGAGTTGCGCGCCGCCGGCCTCGACGCCGCCACCGTCTCCGCGTTCGTGACGTCGCGCAGCGGGGTCGACCCGGACGCCGAGGCCCGCCTCCTCGACGAGCACGGCATCCAGGCGCTCACCTGGCACGACGACGCCTACCCGCGCCAGTTGCGCGAGGTCTACGACCGCCCGCCCGTGCTGTACGTCCGCGGTACCCTGACGCCGGCCGACGAGTGGGCCGTCGCGGTCGTCGGCACGCGCAAGGTCTCCGTCTACGGACGCCAGGCGGCCGAGGAGATGGCGCGCGGCCTCGCCGCCAACCACGTGACCGTCGTCAGCGGCCTCGCCCGCGGCGTCGATGCGATCGCGCACCGCGCCGCCCTCGAAGCCGGCGGCCGCACCATCGCCGTGCTCGCCTGCGGACTGGACCTTATCTACCCGCCCGAGCACAAACGCCTGGCGGAGGAGATCGCCGGGCGCGGCGCGCTGATCAGCGACTACCCCATCGGCACGCAACCCCGCAGCGAGTTCTTCCCGCGCCGCAACCGGATCCTCAGCGGCATCGCGCTGGGCGTACTCGTGATCGAGGGTGATCTCAAGAGCGGCGCGCTCATCACGGCGCGACAGGCGCTGGAGCAGAACCGCGAAGTCTTCGCCGTGCCCGGCAGCATCTATTCGCCGAACTCCCGCGGCACCAACAAGCTGATCCAGGACGGCGAGGCCAAGCTCACCCTCGACGTGCAGGACGTGCTGGCCGAGTTGAACCTGACGATGGCGTCCCACCAGATCGAGATGGCCGAACTCGTGCCGGCCGACGAGACCGAGGGCGTGCTGCTGCGCCACCTGGGCGCGGAGCCCACCCACATCGACGAGGTGCGACGCGAGTGCGGGCTGCCGATCGCCATCGTCACCAGCACGCTCGCCATGCTGGAGCTCAAGGGCCTCGTGCGGCAGGTCGGCCGGATGAACTACGTCCGGACCCGCGACGCCACGGCGGCACGCTGAACGAGCCTCAGGCCTTCACGATCTCGCTGTCCAGCAGCCGGTGATCGTGCCCGCACTGATCGAAATGCACGATGGTGTAGATCTGCGACATCCCCGGCGACTGCTTCGACGGCCCGCCGACGATACCCAGGTCGCCGGCTCGCGCATGTTGCAGCAGGTGCGGCCGCCCGCGTCGAAACGCTTCGGCTTTCAGCCGCACCCTGGTTCCTGGCTTCATGGCGTCACCCTCCCTGCCGACAACGGCGGAACGCCCCCTCACGAGGACTTCAGCCTACTCTATCTCTCGCCATTTCGTCACTAGGGAGTTAATCGGATTTTTCTCACAGAATCTGAGGCCCTGCCGGCCTCCACCTCGAATCCGAGCTTCGCAGCCGGGGCGCTCCTCATATTTGGTACGCTCGTCGTGACGGAATGCGAAGGCCGCCCGCATGCACGGCTCGCCGCCGTCCGAAGCGGCACAGGGACACCGCGGAACCCCCGCCCACGTTCCGGGGCCGTGGCTTCAGGATCCTGTCGCCGAGCCGAGAACCCTGTTGTGCGGCGGCTGGCGGGGTCGTGTATAACTCTCGGGGCCTCGCAAGGCGGGGGAATTGATAGGGAACCATGGCAAAATCCAGGGAAAAGAGCCTGGTGGTCGTCGAATCACCAGCCAAAGCACGGACGCTCTCCAACATTCTCGGCAAGGACTACGAGGTGAGAGCCTCGATCGGCCATGTCCGCGACCTCCCGAAGTCGCAGCTCGGCGTCGACGTCGAGCACGACTTCGCGCCCCGCTACATCATCCCGAAAGACAAGAAAGAGGTCGTCAAGGGCCTGAAGGAGGCCGCGAAGAAGGCCGGCACCATCTACCTGGCGACAGACCCCGACCGCGAGGGTGAGGCCATCTCCTGGCACCTGCTCCAGGCGATGGACCTCGGCAGTAAGCCCTACCACCGCGTCGAGTTCCATGAGATCACGCAGGATGCCGTGAAGGCCGCCTTCCAGCACCCGCGCGAGATCGACATGAAGCTCGTGGACGCCCAGCAGGGCCGCCGCGTGCTGGACCGCCTCGTCGGCTACAAGGTCAGCCGCGTCCTCTGGAACAAGATCCGCTGGGGGCTCAGCGCCGGCCGCGTGCAGTCCGTTGCCCTCAAGATGGTCGTCGACCGCGAACGCGCCATCGAGGCATTCACGCCCCAGGAGTACTGGACGATCGACACCCGCCTCGCGAAGCAGGCCGGCGCCGACGACGCCGCCTTCACCGCCCGGCTCGCGGGCCTGCCCGGGACGAAGAAAGCCGACATCAACAGCGGCGAACAGGCGCAGGCCGTGGCCGGCGACCTGCGCGCCGCCGCGTACACCGTGCGCGACGTGAAGAAGAAGCAGCAGCTCCGCCGCCCGTCGCCGCCCTTCACCACCAGCACCCTGCAGCAGGAGGCATCGCGCCGCTTCGGCTTCTCCGCCAAGCGCACCATGGCCGTCGCGCAGCAGCTGTACGAAGGTCTCACCATCCCCGGCGAAGGACAGGTCGGTCTCATCACCTACATGCGTACCGACTCGCTGAACATCGCCGAGGTGGCGCGCGACGAAGCGCGCGGCTTCATCGCCGCGAAGTACGGCGCCGACTTCGTCCCCGCGCAACCGCGGCTCTACAAGACCCGGTCCAAGGGCGCGCAGGAGGCGCACGAGGCGATCCGCCCGACGTCGACGCGGCGCGAACCCGCCTCGATGAAGAAGTCGCTCACCAGCGATCAGTTCAAGCTCTACAGCCTGGTCTGGCAACGCCTCGTCGCCAGCCAGATGGCCGACGCCATCTTCGACCAGGTCAGCGCAGAGATTGACGCCAAGGCGCCCGCGCACGACAAGCCGTACCTGCTGCGCGCGTCCGCGAGCCACATGCGCTTCGCCGGCTTCCGCCAGGTGTACATCGAGGGCCGCGACGTGGACTCCGATGAGGACGAGGAGAAGTCGCTGCCGGCGATGGACGCCAACGACCCGCTGCGCCTGCTCGAAGTGAAGCCCGACCAGCACTTCACGGAGCCGCCCCCTCGCTATACGGAAGCCACGCTGGTGAAGGCGCTGGAGGAGAACGGCATCGGCCGGCCGTCCACGTACGCGCCCATCATGTCCACCATCCAGGACCGCGGCTACGTGAGGAAGGAAGGCCGCGCCTTGCGGCCCCAGGAACTGGGCTGCGTCGTCTCCGACATGCTCACCGACCTCTTCCCCGCCGTCATCGACGCCGGCTTCACCGCGCGGATGGAGGAGGAGCTGGACGAAGTCGCGAACGGCGAGCGCGAGTGGCCCCCCGTCATCCGCGAGTTCTACGAGCCGCTTGAGCTGGCGCTCGCTGCGGCGGAGGAAGCCCCGCGCGTCGAGGAGCAGACCGACGAGAAGTGCGACAAGTGCGGACGCCCGATGATCGTCCGCTGGGGCCGCTTCGGCCAGTTCCTGGCCTGCTCCGGCTACCCGGAGTGCAAGAACGCCCGCCCGATCGGCACGGACAAGGCCCCCGAGCCGGAGCCCACCGACGAGATCTGCCAGGTCTGCGCCTCCCCCATGGTCAGCAAGCGCGGCCCCTACGGTCAGTTCCTCGAATGCACGAAGTACCCCGAGTGCAAGACCCGACGCCCCGTACTGCAGAAGATCGGTGTCGCGTGCCCGAAGGACGGCGGCGACCTCATCGAGCGGAAGACGCGCCGCGGCCGCACGCGCACGTTCTACGGCTGCGCCAACTACCCCGCGTGCGACTTCACCAGCAATACGCGGCCCCTCAAGCTGCCCTGCCCGTCATGCGCCGGCCTCCTCGTCGAGTCCGGCAGCGAAGGCGCGAAATGCACGAAGTGCGACTGGAAGGGCGCGCGCGACGCCGACGAGCCCGAATTGGCCAAAGCATCGGCGTGAGTCATCGTCCCGCACCACTGACCATCGCGCGGAGGCGCCGTAGCCGCGTGCGCGCCGGGACGCGCTGATGCGTCGCCTGAGCCGCCGCCGCTTCCTCGCCTCGTCCGGCGCAACGCTCGCCGCCGCCTCGGCCGCGGCCGTCTTGGGCTGCCGCGACAAGAAGTCGACGCCCGCGCCGAACGCAGGCAGCGCCCAACCCGGCCTCGCCGCCGTGACGACGCGCGGTGGCGTCCTTCGCACCTACAACTTCGACGCCATGATCCAGGACTCGCTCGACCCGCATCTCACCCAGATGGGGCCGATCGCCGACCTGCACGCGGGCGTCTTCAGCCGCCTCTACCGCTACGCCGATGACAGCGGCGGCACGATCGTCCCGGACCTCGCCGCCGCCATGCCGGAGCAGCCGGACAACCTCACCTACATCATCAAGCTCCGCGACGGCGTGACATTCCACGACACGCCGCAGATCCGCGTTGCATATCCTGCCCTGGCCGGCCGCGCGTTGACCGTTGACGACGTGAAGTACAGCATCGAGCGCCAGTCCAGCCGCAACAGCCCGCAGGCGCGTCGCTTCTACCGCCAGGGCAACTGGAGCGTCATCGACCGCATCGACGTGAGCGACACCGGCACGCTGGCGATCAGGCTCAAGCAGCCGGTCGCGCCATTCCTCGGCTTTCTCGCCGGCCGCCATGCCTTCATCATCGCGAAGGAGACAGTGGACGCCGGCGACCAGGCGAACAGCGTCGGCGCGATGGTCGGCACCGGCCCGTTCCTCCTTGACTCGCTCGAAGCGCAGGCGGTGATGCGCCTGCGCCGCAACCCCTCGTGGTTCGCGCGCGACGACAACCCCGGCGCGGTGGGCGCCGGCCGCCCCTTCCTGGACGGCTACGACGCCTTCTTCGCGCCGCAGGAGGACGCCTTCCAGCGCATCGCGTTCGAGCGGCGCGCCATCGACAGCACCGGCTTCAGCGATCCCGCTGTGCTCGACTCGGAGCGCAAGACGAACCTCGCCGACATCGCGCTGGAGGAGACCGACGCCGGCGGCATCCTGGCCAGCCGGCTGCTGCTGGACCGCGCGCCGTTCAAGGACGACCGCGTCCGCCGCGCCGTGCACCTGGCCATCGACCGCAACGCGATCATCGATCTGCTCTACCCCGCCGTCGACGGCGGGCGCGCCTCCGCCAGGCTCACCGGCCCCGTCGCACCGGCTATGCGGCAGTGGGCGATCGGCGACGCGGACCTGAGCAAGCATCCCGGCTACCGCGGCGACGACGCCGGCCGCGCCGACGACGTCCGGAAAGCGAAGCAGCTCTGGGAAGCTGCCCTGGGCGACGCCCCGATCGGCGACGTCCACGTGCTCTTCGCCGGCATACCGAAGACCTTCGTCGATAAGGCGATGCCGGCCCTGCAACAGCAGCTGCAGAGTGCACTCGGCCTCAACATCGTGCCGGTCGTCGACCCCAGCGGCTACGCGCTCATCGCCGCGTCGCTCGGCCGCAACATCGAAGGCGCCGCGGAGGGCGTGACGCTCTGCACATTCGCGATGGAGGACGGCGGCAACGACCTCGACGACTGGCTCTACCCGCACTTCCGCAGCGGCCAGCCCATGAACACCTACCGCCTGCAGGACGCGCAGCTCGACGCGATGCTGGACAAGCAGCGCGCAGAATTCGACGCCGACGCGCGCCGCAAGATCGGCCTCGACATCCAGGACTACCTGATCACGAACGTGAACGCGCGGCTGGAGTACCTGGCGCCCGTCCAGCGGCGGCTCACCTGGGGCTACGTCCGCAACTCCAGCCTGCCCGCCTGGTACGGCGCCACCGAGCGCCTCGCCGATACGTGGCTCGATACCACGCACCCCTCCTGGCGCCCGCGCTCAGCCTGATCGGCCGAACAGCGACGGATCCTCGCCGTGGCTTCAGTACCCTCCGGCGACCTCCACGCACACCCGGCCTCCGATTCCCACTAGGCGAGCGCCCCTACACAGAATTGCTACGCTGATGCCGATCATCAGGTGCAAGGAGCGCGCGTGACCATCATCATCATGGCAATCATCGGGTTCGCCGCGGGCTTCGCCATCGACGCCGTCGCCGCGAAGCTGGCCCGGGAACCGTACGAGCGCGGCGAGTTCGACGATGACGCCAATCAGGCGCCGCAGGACGCCGCACCGCCGCTCGATCTCGGCAGCGAGGCCGGCGCGCTGGCGATGCCGTTGCTGCTCACGAGCCGCTCCCGCTACCGCACCGTCGTCATCGTGGCCGCCACTGCCGCGCTCTTCGCGCTCGCCGGCGCGCGCTACGGCTCGGATATCGGCTACCTCGCCATCGTCGCCGTATACCTGGCCATGCTGATCATCTGCACCGCCACGGATGTGCTGGCCTACCGCGTCCCCAACGTCGTCACCTACCCCGCCATCCTCGCGGCCATCGCCGTCGGCTGCATCCTGCCGGATGCCAACTGGCGCAGCGTCATGGCCGGCGGCCTCATCTTCGGCGGCATCCTCTTCGTCCCGTCGGTGCTGACCGGCGGCGCCATGGGCATGGGCGACGTCAAATTGGCGTTCTTCGTCGGCTTCGCGCTGGGGCTCACACTCGTCGTTCCGGCGATGCTCGTGATGGCGATCTCCGGCGGCCTCGCCGCCGCGATCCTGCTCATCACGCGGCTGCGCGGCAAGGGCGACCCCATCCCCTACGCCCCCTTCATCGCGGGCGGCGCGATGCTCGTCATCCTGCTCCAGGGCACCGCCTTCTACTCGCTCCGCTGACCGCCCAACTTTCCCCCTGGCTTTGCATAACCACAACCGCCCCACCCGCCCCGTTCGATAGAATGCCCCCACACACATTGGTTCTAGTTCACGTCCCAGGTTCTAAGCCCTAGGTTCTAAGTTCCAGGTTCAAGTTCTAAGTTCTAGGTTCTAGGTTCTCCAACGTGTCCATCAACGTCCGCATGCTCGACCACACCAGCGACCCCATGCGCTCGCTCTACGTCGCCTACCGCACGGCGTACTCGGCCCTGACGCCGCAGGCCATCGTCGATCGCATCGCGTCGGACCGCATCACCCGCGAGCAGATGCTCGACTTCATCGAGAAGCGTCTGGAGACCGGCCACGCGTCGCCGCTGGAGCACGTCTGGTTCGAATTCGCAATCTCCGGCGTCAGCCGCGCCTTCAGCCATCAGTTCGTCCGCCACCACATCGGCATCAGCTTCGAGCAGCAGAGCCAGCGCTACGTCGCCTTCAAGAAGGGCGAGTTCCCCTACACGGTGCCCGACACGGTGAAGCGCGCAGGCTTCGGCGAGAAGATGGAGGAGGCGTTCGACCGCCTCGGCGACCTGTACCAGGAGCTGATCGACGCCGGCGTGCCGGCCGAAGACGCGCGCTTCCTCATCCCGAACGCCGCCAACACCAACTTCAAGATCGTCGTGAACTTCCTGGAGCTCCTGCACATCTGCGACCTGCGCCTCTGCACGCGCGCCCAGTGGGAGTTCCGCCAGGTGGCGTCGCAGATGCGCGCCGAGATCAACCGATCCTTCCCGGAGCTGGCCCGCCACATCCAGCCCAAGTGCGGCGACAAGCGCTGGGGCTACTGCGACGAGTCCACCGAGGACTGGCTCGCCTGTCCCATCGGCCGCAAGCGTCCCCACAAGAAGCAACTCTTCGAGCTCTTCGACGCGCATCGCCGCGGCGAGCTGGCGCCGCTGGCCGACGACGACTTCAAGACGATCGAAGAGAGCGGCTCCAGCATCGCCACCGCCGGCAACACGAAGGCCGGCGCCCCGGGCGCCGCCGCCCCCGCCCCGCAGCCCCGCGACGAGGGGTAGCCCCGCTGAGGGAGCACGCCTGATGGACTACGTCCGCACCCCCGATGAACGCTTCGCCGGCCTGCCGGGGTACAACTTCGAGCCCCACTACGTCGATGTCGGCGCCCTCCGCATGCACTACATCGACGAAGGTCCGGGCGATGCCGAGCCGGTGCTGCTCCTGCACGGCGAGCCGTCGTGGTGCTACCTCTACCGCAAGATGATCCCGGCCATCACCGCCGCCGGCCTGCGCGCCGTCGCGCCCGACCTGATCGGGTTCGGCCGCAGCGACAAGCCCACGAAGCAGGATGACTACACCTACCAGGCACACGTCGACTGGATGCTGGCATTCCTCCGCGCGATCGACCTGCGCCGCGCCACGCTGGTCTGCCAGGACTGGGGCGGGCTGATCGGCCTGCGGCTCGTCGCTGCGGAGCCGGACCGCTTCGCGCGCGTCGTCGCCGCCAACACCTTCCTGCCCACCGGCGACAGCAGCCCCGGCGAGGCGTTCCTGCGCTGGCAGGAGTTCTCGCAGAAGGCGCCCTCGCTGCCGATCGGCAACATCGTCCGCGGCGGCTGCCGCACCGAGCTCTCAGCCGACGTGACCGCCGCCTACGACGCGCCCTTCCCCGACGACACCTACAAGGCCGGCGCCCGCAAATTCCCCCTCTTGGTGCCGACCCGCCCCGACGACCCGGCATCCGCCGCGAACCGCAAGGCGTGGGAGGTGCTGGGCGCGTGGCGGAAGCCGTTCCTCTGCGCCTTCAGCGACCAGGACCCGATTACTCGCGGCGCCGACAAAGCGTTCCAGCTCCTGGTACCCGGCGCGAAGGGCCAGCCGCACACCACGATCGAAGGCGGCGGCCACTTCCTGCAGGAAGACCGCGGCGAGGAGCTCGCGAAGGCCGTCGTCGACTTCATCAAAGCCACACCGGCAGCCCGCTAACCCGCCCCGGCCAGCTACTCCGGCCGTTAACCTTTTCCCCCATCCCGGCGTTCTCCAACCATGCGCACCATCCTCCTATGCTTCTTCGCGCTCGTCGTGCTCGCTGCCGCGACTCCGCGCACGTCGCACGCCGATGACGGTGCGTGGACCCGCGTCTACAGCCGGCCCGCGCCGACGATCTACGGAATCGAGATGGTCGATGACAACGTCGGCCTCGCGCTGACGGCGGCGGGCATCCTCCGCACCGCTGACGGCGGCCGGAGCTGGACGGAGCCGTACCCAATCGCGGCATTCACGTACGGCGACCTCGCGTTCGCCGACGCGAAGCGCGCGTGGGCCGTCGCCGGCTCCGGCGTCATCCGCCGCACCGACGACGCCGGCCTCACGTGGCGGCTGCAGCAGAGCGGCACGGACGTGCACCTCCATCGCATCGCCGTGATCAGCACGCAGGAAGCATGGATAACCGGCGCGGGAGAAGGCTTCGACGACAGCCCGCGTCCCGTCAGCCCTCCCAGCGTCCTCCTGCACACCACAGACGGCGGCGCCACCTGGCGCAACGAACCGCCAGCCGGCTACGGCCAGTTCTTCAACATCGCGTTCGTCGGTCGCACCGGCTGGCTCGTCGCCTCGCCCTGCGCCGAAGGCCAGCCCTTCGACGCCTGCGATCCGCAGCACCGCATGCTGCTCCGCACCGACGACGGCGGGCGCCACTGGCAGATCTTGTCCGAGACCCCTGGCGTGGTCCCGGAGCGCATGCAGTGGCTCGACGCGAAGCACGGCTTCGCCACCAGCTTCGTGCTCACCGAGCCCGCGAGTGGCTCCGGCATCCTCCCGTTCTACCGCACCGATGACGGCGGCAGGCACTGGACGCGCATCGACGCCGCGCCGGACACCGTCAACGAGATCCATTTCCGCTCCGCGCGCGATGGCTGGATCAGCGCGAACTTCTGCGCCGAGTTCGAGTGCAGTAGCGCCGTCGCGCATACCACGGACGGCGGCGTCACGTGGACGCCCGCACGGAACCCGGACGGCAGCGGCGAGTTCTTCGCGGTGACGAGCCGAACCCTTCTGTTGGGCGTGAATTCGCCAGATCCGCTGGCCACCGGGATCGCGCGGCTCGATCTCGCCAGCCTGCAATGGTCCGCGACAGCGACCGCGGCGACGCAATCGCTGCGCTCGATCAAGTTCGCGAGCCGCGACCGCGGGTACGCGCTCGCGAACAGCCGTCTGCTTGTCACGGACGATGGCGGCGCCACCTGGTCGCTACGTGACGCCCCGCCCTTCGACTCGATCGATGCCCCTGGAGGCGACGTCGTCTGGGGAGCGACCATCTGCTGCAGCGAAAGTGCGGCGGTCCATCGCAGCATCGATGGCGCGAAGACGTGGCAGGAGCGGCCGGCGCCATTCGGCCAGCCGTTGGCGATACAAGCGTTCGACGCCGAGCGCGCCATCGTCTCGTCGTCGCACGACGGCCTCTGGCGCACCGACGACGGCGGCGCCACGTGGCGGCAGATCGACCGGACCGCGTATGGCTACGGGCCGCTGACGTTCATCGATAACCAGCACGGCTGGACGCTCGCCTGCGCGCCGTACATCTGCATCGACTCCTTCCGCGTGACCTCGGATGGCGGTGCGACGTGGGAGACGCGCCCCCTCCCGCACGACGCGACGATCCCGTCCTTCGTCACGCCCGACATCGGCTGGGCTACGCGCACGGACTGTCCTGGTACAGGGGGCGATTGCTCGACAGTGGTCATCGCCACAAGCGACGGCGGCCGTACGTGGAACGAGATAGGGCGCGCGCCCACGACCCTCTACGGCCTGACGTTCGCCGGCCCGTCGCGCGGATGGGCGACCGGCTACGGACCGGCCGGTGAGCTCCTCATCCTGGCCACCACGGACGGCGGCCGGACGTGGACGACCGAGAGCGCCGCCGATGGCATGTTCGCGAAGGACTTCGCGAAGACCGATGGCCGGATCTGGCTCCTCACTGCGGTCGGCATCCAGGGCGGCAGCGACCGCTCGACCATCTACCGCCACGACTTCGCCCCCGAGCCGGCGCCGCCGCCAGCGAAACCGCGCGTGCGACTGCCCAATACAGGCAGCCGCCCCGGATCCAGCGCGAGCAGCGCATGGCCGCTGGACGTGCTCCTCGCCTGCACCGGCCTGTTCGCCCTCGCCGCGGGCGCCGTCACGGGTCGAAAGCGCGCGAAACCGCCTGCGCGGAACCGCTAGCCGCTCGCGAGCGTCTAGGTCTCGGAGGGTCCGCCGTGCGCAACAAGCTGCTCCCGCCTGTCACCGCCGCGCTCGTCGTCGTAGTCGTCATCGCGACGGCGATGTGGTGGCTCGCGCGCGGTGACCACCGTGGCCCGCCCGGCCCGCCGGTCGCCGATGTCTACGCTGGCATCGCCGCCGCGCTCACTCGCCCGGGTATGGTGGCCCACGTAACCGTCGATGCCGAAGCGTCGGACGCCGGAATCACCGGCACGCGCGAAGCATGGCTCGACCTGCCGAACGACGCCGCGCACGAAGAAACAACGACGACCTACTGGTCCCCGAGCGTCAGCACGACCAGCCAGCGCGGCCTTATCTACCGCCGTGGCGCCAAGCTGGGGGTTGCCGAGGACGGGAGCCAGTTCAAAGTCCCGATAGAGGGCTGCCCCGGTGCTTCGAAACGCATACTGACTCTCTTCAACCACTGCCCCGGATCGAACGGCAGAATCGTAACGCGAACCGAAACCGGCCGGCGCCTCGACGGCGCTGATGCGCTCTCCATCGTCAGCGACGGCGACGTGTCCGGAATCGACTCCGTAGTCGAAGTGCATGACGTCCTGTTCATCGATCCGGCGACCCATCTCCCGCTCGCGTTCAAGAGCAAGGGCACCGACCGTTACGTGCTCGGCGGATATGAGCAGAAGTTCCACACCACGACGCGTTACCGCATCGGCTTCGTCTCGCGGGATACCCTTCCACCCGACTTCTTCGAGCCCGCCTCGATCGGTTACTCCGCCCCGGAGCCGGAGCGAACGCTTGACACCGCCGGCGCAACGTTCCCCATCTTCTGGTTCGGCTCCACCTATGCGGGCGATGGCGCCGCCCCTCCGCTCATGCTCACGGACGTGCGCGCCGTCGACTCCGCTCAACCTGAACTCGGCCCGACGCTCGTGCTCACGTATGGCCGCGCCGACGACGAATTCGCCGAGCTCGTGACGGTATCCCAGATGTCGGCCGCACAGGCGCGGTTCTTCGCTGCGACCGGCTCTGTTCCCGAGTGGCGCCGCGATCGCTGTGCTACGCACAACGAGGTGCTCGTTCCCGGCGCGCATGCGGTCATCCACGAGTGGCGCATCGGCAACATCGCGTACGACGGCGCGCCGTGTCCGGCTACCGCGCCTGACGGTCTCGCCCTGGAACTCGATTTCGGCGAGACGCTCGTGACGGTGCTCCCAAGCGTCTCTCGCGCGCTCAACAAGCTGCCGAACCCGTACGCGACCGAGGCCGCCCTTCAGGCGCTGGCGCTCACGCTTCATCGTCGAGGTTCAAGTCTTCCCGCCGCCCGCTAACCCGCCCCGGCCAGCCCGCGGTTCCGCCTGCGCCCCGCGGATGCGAGAATGTGCGCGTAGCCCCGCAGGAGCGCGCACGTGCCATCACAGCCTGATCAGCAGCCAGTCATCGTCCGCCCCGGCGACGGCGCGTCCTATCGCACGCCGTACGGCGACATGCTCGCGTGGATCGCCGGCGGCGGCGACACCAACGGCGGCTTCTCGCTGCACGAACGCACCGCCCCGCCCGGCTCCCGCTCGACGCCGCACGCGCATCATCGCATGGTCGAGGCGTTCTATGTGCTGGAGGGAGAGCTGCAATTCGCCGTCGGCGGCGAGCGCGTCGCGGCGGTCCCCGGCACGTTCGTGCTGGCGCCGAAGGGTGTGCAGCACGCCTGGCACAACGCGACGGACAAGCCGGCGCGCGCGTTGGTCTTCTTCTCGCCGACGGCGGAGCGCGGCTACTTCGAGGAAATGCACGCGATCGTCGAGCGCCCGGGCGCGCTCGACGTGGACGCGCTGCAGGCGCTGAACGCAACGTACGGATGGGATTAGCGGCGCCAGGGGCACGGCGCGAAAGGGGTGACGCGATGAGCGATGTACTGAAGATCCGCGACGACGGCCGCGTGAGGACGATCGTCCTCAACCGCCCGGAGAAGAAGAACGCCCTGTCGAACGAGCTGGCGTGGGGCATCGTCACCGCCGTCGAACAGGCCGCGCACGACGACAACGTCTGGGTCGTCGCCATCACCGGCTCCGGCGACTCCTTCTGCTCCGGGCTCGACCTCACCGGCCCCGGCGCGGACGCGTCTCCTCTCTCGCCGCAGGAGCAGTTCATGGACGACGTCCACTGGGTCGGCCGCTTTGCGCTCGTCCTGCGCGAGGTCTGCGACAAGCCGATCGTCGGCGGCATCAACGGCGTCGCGGCCGGCGCCGGCCTCTCGCTGGCGATGGCCTGCGACATGCGCCTCGCCGCCCAGTCGATGCGATTCATCGCCGGCTACCCGCGCATCGGCGGCTCGCCCGACGGCGGCCTGACGTGGACGCTGCCCCAGGCGGTCGGCTACGAGCAGGCCATGCGCTTCCTCCTCGAGAACCGCACCGTCGGCGCCGACGAGGCGCTGCGCCTCGGCTTCGTCGGCGAGGTCGTGCCCGACGCGCAGTTCGAATCGCGCCTCGCGGAGTACTGCGCGTTCCTCGCCGAGCGCTCGCCCGTCGCCAGCCGCCTGACGAAGCGCGGCATCACGCGCGCGACGCGCATCGACCTGGAGGACCACGTCCGCTTCGAACTCGCCAACATCCTGCGCGCGTTCTCGACGCAGGACGCGGCCGAGGCGCGCAAAGCGTTCTTCGAGAAGCGCCCGCCCGTCTTCATCGGCAAGTAACCGCTAGCGAGAAGGGACCACCCCATGACGCTCGTAGAATTCATCCAGGCCGAACTCAAGCGGCTGCACGCCATGCTCGACCACGGCGTCGCCGACCTCACCCCGGAGCAGTGGTACGTGATCCCGGGCGGCAGCCCCGCGGCGAACCACATCGCCTTCGAGATGTGGCACTACGCCCGGACCGAGGACAACATCGTCCGCTTCATCCTGCAGGACCGCCGCCCCACCGTGTGGATGGAGGGCGGCTGGGCCGCGCGCCTGGGACTGCCGCCCGTCGCGCAGGGCACCGGCATGACCGCCGCCGACGCGCAGGCGCTGCGCATCGCCGATATCGCCGCCTTCCGGGAGTACGTGCAGCAGGTGTGGCGCAGCACGGCCGACTGGCTCGCCAACCCCGACGAATCGACCTTCAACCGGCCGGTGATGGTGAAGCCGCTCGGCGAGATGCCGGCCATCCGCGCGCTCGGGCAAGTCTGCATGACGCACGGCTTCACGCACCTCGGCGAGCTGGAGCTCTCCCGCACGCTCCTCGGCCTCAAGTCCGCCATCGGCGTATAGAAAGGAAGTTCCCGCCGTCGCCAGTCGGTGGAGCGCGTATTCCCTCGGCTCAAGTGCCACCGCTCATCGGGCAAGCACACGCGACGAGGTTTGCAGCGCGTGACGCTGCCCTGCCTCTCATCGTTCATCGTGGTGCAGGCTGCGGCAGTTGCACGGCTCCGTGTAGGAGACGTGGATGGACTGCGGACGTGTAGGCGAAAAGTGGCTTAGGCCGTGGCACGTTTGAGTTCGTCCAAGAACTTCCGCGTGTCAAGGAAGTAGTTCGGGTAAGCTCGGCGAAGCGCAGCCATCGATTCCACGGAGACGAGAACGGCGTCCGCACCAGGCTTCCCACGCGTCAGCTTCTCGCTTTCGAGATAGTCTCTGGAGGCGCGTTCAAGCTCGCTGAATTGGTATCCGGTTACAGTGATTGTCCCGACACCACTCGGATCGAGCACCAGAAGGTAGTAGTGCGACTGTTTGAGTTCGCGGGGATTCTCTAGAATCCTAAGCGCCGAGCCGTACGCCGTCAGCTTCTTCCGGACATCGAGCTTCTTTGCGTAATGACGGATCTCGGTTCGCAATTCACTTCGCTTTTCAGGAGTGCCAGGTACCGTTGGACTCCTTTCACGATTAGCGATCGAACTCCCTATGAGTGCGAAGAAGCGGAGCCAGTCCTTTTCGCCTTGGCTGGATTTCAGTGCTTGTTCGGTAAACGTGCCTACTGTCTCGACGGCGGTTGCCCAAGAATGCTGGAGTCTTGAGCGCAATTGCATCTCAATCTGGAGGCCCCCATATGTCTCCGAGCGGTCACTGAAGTAGCTGTAGATGAGATGTACGCCTCGGTACCCAGACTTCTTGGGAGCCGTAATGTAGTCGTCTGTTCGGACCAGTGTGTGTTTGACCCGGCTGAGTTCATAGGACCTGACAAGACGACGAACTGATGACACCGAACCAACGATGGCTCTGCAACCACCGATGTCCTGCATCTCTGAGAGTCTGAGCCAGCCAAGGCGCCGCAGTTTAAGGTCAATTGACGAGAGGCGCTTCACCCGCTGAGCGACGATGGACTGCGCATCGATCTCCCGCGCCTTGTTGCGAAGCGTCACCTGAAACGTGTTGAGCGGGAAGGCATGCGAAGTGCGCCAGTTGTTGATGACCAAGAGAGCTTGTTCGTAACCCTCCAGGTCATCAACATCGAGCGCTCCAATCAGAACCTTGCCCGCAGCATCAACTTCGCTACGTGAGTATTGTGGGGTCGTCCATGCCATCTCAATTGGGAACGATACGCCATCGGGCGCGTCTGGGTCGAATTCTGCGGCGCTAGATGCGCTGAAATGGGGAGTCACGTTTTGCACCTCCCTTCTTCCGGTCACGACGGAATCGCGTCCTTAACCCCCCGTTAACCGCCGTGCGCTATCGTGTCCGTACACCCAGCCCGTCTTGTGGAGGCACCTTGAGCGACACCACCGCGACCGAATCCGAAGCCGCCGCCAACGAGGCAGTCGAGCGCGCCGTCGATGAGCGCGCCGCGCGACAGCGCGTCCCGGGCGCCTTCGACCTCGCCTTCCTCTCCGGCACGCAGAACATCACCGAGCTGATCCTCGTCCGCCACGGCCAGCAAGACTACGACGAGACCGGCCCCGCGGGACAGATGATCGACCCGCCGCTCAGCGCGCTCGGCCGCAGCCAGGCGCGACTCGTCGGCATGGCGCTCTCGACCGAGCGCATCGACGCCGTGTACGCCAGCCCGCTCCAGCGAGCCCTCGACACCGGCAACGAGATCGCGCGGCACCACCGCATGGAACCGATCGTCGTCGACGACCTGCGCGAAGTCGAGATCTTCCGCGACGTGCCGCCGGAGCGGACGCCGCTGGAGGTGATCGGCCGCCGCGCCCTGGTGGGCGCGCGCGAGCGGATGGTCACCGAGAAGAGCTGGGACGTCTACCCGCTCTCAGAGCCCAGCTACGAGTTCCACAAGCGCGTCGTCAACGCGATCGAAGGGATCATCGCCGCGCACCCGGATCAGCGGGTCGTCATCGCCTGCCACGGCGGCGTCATCAACGCCTACATCGGGCACATCATCGGCGCGAAGTACGACATGTTCTTCCGGCCCGCGCACACGTCGATCAACGTCGTCGCCGCCGGCGGCGGACGCCGCGCGCTCTACCGGCTCAACGACGCGCACCACCTGCAGACCGCCGAGGGCAGCTTCCACAGCCTGTAGGCCCGCCGCGGGCCGCAGAGCCGGGCGGCCATCTTCCGACACGATCCTCCACGGCGCTCAGACGCGATCACTGTGGTATGTTCCATGACGGCCCGGCCGCTCGCCGGGCGAGTCCGTTCGCATCGAGGCCACGATGACGCAGCCGCACGGCACACCCGCCGATATCCTCCCCTACCGCGCCACCGAGGCGACCCTCGCCAACGGGCTGCGCGTCATCGTCGTGCCGACCGGCTTCCCCAACCTGATCTCGCTCCAGATCCCCGTCCAGACCGGGTCCCGCAACGAGGTCGAGCCCGGCAAGTCCGGCTTCGCGCACTTCTTCGAGCACATGATGTTCCGCGGCACCGAGCGCTACTCGTCCGAGCAGTACAACGACCTGATCGCCCAGACCGGCGCGCGCCAGAACGCCTACACCACCGACGACTACACCAACTACCACATGACCTTCGCCGCCGAAGACCTCGAGCGCATGCTCGACGTCGAGGCCGATCGCTTCATGCACCTGCGCTACAGCGAAGAGGACTTCAAGACCGAGGCGCGCGCCGTCCTGGGCGAGTACAACAAGAACAGCGCCAACCCGATCCAGAAGCTCATCGAGCTCCAGCGCGAGCACGCCTTCCGCGCCCATCCCTACCAGCACACGACGATGGGCTTCCTCCGCGACATCGAAGACATGCCCAACCAGTTCGGCTACTCCCGCATCTTCTTCGACCGCTGGTACCGCCCCGAGTACACCACCATCGTCGTCGCCGGCGACGTCCCGCCCGACGCCGTGGTCGCGCTCGTCGAGAAGTACTGGAGCGCGTGGCAGCGCGGCAGCTTCACCGTCGCGATCCCGCCGGAGCCGCCGCCCGCGGGGCCCGTCGCGGTGCACGTGCCCTGGACCAGCGCCACGCTGCCCTGGGTCACCGTCGCCTTCCACGGCCCCGCGTTCTCCGAGAGCGACGCCGACTACGCCGCCCTGGACATGCTGCTCGACCTCCAGTTCGGCCCCACGTCCGACGTCTACCGCCGCCTCGTCGAGCGGGAGCAGAAGGTCGATCAGTTCCGCCCCTACTTCGCGCCCACCGCCGACCCCTCGCTCGCCACGATCATGGCGCGCGTCAAGGACCCCGCCGACGCCGCCTACGTGCGCGACGTCATCCTCGAAGCGGTAGCCCGCGCGCGCGGCGCCGCCGTCGACGCGACGCGCCTCGACGAGGCGAAGTCCAACGCGCGCTACGGCTTCGCCCGCACGCTCGACAACTCCGAGTCGATCGCCGAGACGCTGGCGATGTTCGTCCGCTTCCGCCGCTCGTACGACACCCTCAACGTCCTCTATCGCCAGTACGACGCGCTGACGCCCGACGCCCTGCTCGCCGCCGCGCGCGCGTACCTCGACGACGCGCGCATGGTCGTCACCACCCTCTCGCACGAGCCCCTCCCCGCGGCGATCGCCGCCACGCCCGCGCTGGCATCCTTCGACGCGGCATCGCCGCCAGCGCCGGCCGACGCCGCCGATGCCCCCGTGCCCGCGCCGACGCCGGCGCGCCCGCCGTCCGGCGTGGGCGCCATCAGCTCGCCGTTCGTCATCCAGAAGTCACCCTCGCCGCTGCTGCGCGTGAAGCTGCTCTTCGACGCGGGCTCCGCGCAGGACCCCGCCGGGCGCGAGGGGCTCGCGGCGCTCGGCGCGTCGATGGTGGCCGACGCCGGCAGCAAGCACCTGCGCATCGACGAGATCACGCGCGCCCTCTTCCCGATGGCCGGCAGCTTCAGCGCCCAGGTCGACCGCGAGATGACCGTCTTCACCGGCGTCATCCACCGCGACAACGCCGATCGCTTCGCCGACATCGTGCTGCCGCAGCTCATCGAGCCCGGCCTGCGCGAAGAAGACTTCTCGCGCGTCAAGCAGCGGCAGATGAACGCGCTCGTCACCGACCTCCGCGCGAACAACGAGGAGGAGCTCGCCAAGGAGCGCCTGCAGGCCAACATCTTCTTCGGCGGCCCGTACGGCCACCCGACGCTCGGCACCGTCGCCGGCATCGACGCGATCGAGCCGGTCGACGTCGGCGCGCACATCGGCCGCACGTTCACGCAGGCGTCGCTGACCATCGGCGTCACCGGCGACGCGCCCGACGCCTTCATCGACCGCCTGCGCGGCGACCTCGCCGCGCTGCCCGCCGGCGCGCCTCTGCACCCGCCCACGGTGACGCCGCACCGCCCGCACGGCCTCGAGGTCGAGATCGTCCGCAAGGACACGCGCGCCACCGCGATCTCGTTCGGTCACGCCATCGATGTCACGCGCGCGCACCCCGACTTCGCGGCGCTCTGGCTGGCGCGCGCCTGGCTCGGCGAGCACCGTGCGTCGCACGGCCAGCTCTACCATCGCATCCGCGAGGTGCGCGGCATGAACTACGGCGACTACGCCTACGTCGAGGCGTTCCCGCGCGGCATGTACCAGTTCTTCCCCGACGCCAACCGAGCGCGTCACGCCCAGCTCTTCGAGGTGTGGATCCGCCCCGTGCCGCCGGAGCAGGCCGTCTTCGCGCTGAAGGTCGCGCTGCACGAACTCGAATCGCTGATCGACGGCGGCATGACGCCCGAGGCCTTCGAAGCGACCCGTAACTACCTGATGAAGAACGTCTTCGTGATGACGAAGACGCAGGACCAACAGCTCGGCTACGCGCTCGACAGCCGCTGGTACGGCATCGGCGAGTTCACCTCGACCATGCGCGCCCGCATGTCCGCGCTCACCGTCGCCGCCGTGAACGACGCCCTCCGCCGCCACCTCTCGTACCGCGACCTCAGCGTCGTCGCCGTCACGCAAGATGCCGACGCCCTGCGCGCCGCCCTCCTCTCGCGCGAGCCCGCGACGATCGCCTACGACGCCCCCAAACCGCCCTCCGTGCTGGAAGAAGACGCCGCAATCGGCGCCCGCGAGCTCGCCATCCGCCCCGTAGCCATCCGCATCACCCCCGCCGAAGAAGTCTTCGCCAGCTGAGCACAGCCGTCCTACCCCGCACGAAAGACCGCCACAGCGGCTCGCGGATTCTG
>JBGQBE010000021.1:0-50163 GCA_041494685.1 Dehalococcoidia bacterium
ACCGCTGGAACTTCGAGAAGTCGGGCTTCCGCTTCTCGACGAAGGCGTCGCGTCCTTCTTTCGCCTCTTCGGTCAGGTAGTAGAGCAGCGTCGCGTCGCCCGCGAGCTGCTGGATGCCGGCGAGGCCGTCGGTGTCAGCGTTGAACGCGGCTTTCAGGAAGCGCAGCGCTGTCGGGCTCATCTGCAGCATCTCGCGCGCCCACTCGACCGTCACTTCCTCCAGCGCCTCCAGCGGTACGACGGTGTTGACCAGCCCCATCTCCAGCGCATCCTTCGCGGAGTATTGCCGGCAGAGATACCAGATCTCGCGCGCCTTCTTGTGCCCGACGATGCGCGCCAGCAGCGTCGCGCCGTACCCGGCATCGAAGCTGCCGACCTTCGGGCCGGTCTGCCCGAAGACCGCGTTTTCGGCCGCGATCGTCAGGTCGCAGACCAGGTGCAGCACGTGGCCGCCGCCGATCGCGTAGCCGGCCACCATCGCGACGACGGGCTTCGGCAGCGTGCGAATCTGGCGCTGCAACTCCAGCACGTTGAGGCGCGGCACGCCGTCGTGCCCCACGTAGCCGCCGTCGCCGCGCACACGCTGGTCGCCGCCGGAGCAGAACGCGTGGTCGCCCGCGCCGGTCAGGACGACGACGCCGATCCGCGGGTCTTCCTGCGCGTCGGCGAACGCCGCCTTCATCTCGAACAGCGTCTGGGGCCGGAACGCGTTGCGCACTTCCGGCCGGTTGATGGTGATCTTGGCGATGCCCTCGGCCTTGTCGTAGAGGATGTCGCCATAGGTCGCGGCGGACTGCCACGTTACCGCCGGGCGGATGATTCCGGCTGCTTGCTCTGTTGCAGACATGTGACCAGGAACTCCTTTACCAGTGACGCGAACGCCGCTGACTGCTCAAGGTGCACCGCGTGACCGGCGCCTTCCACGATCTCGACGCGCGCCCGCGGGATGCGCCCGCCCATCGCCCGCGCCAGTTCTCGGTACTTCGCATCGTCCTCGCCCGCGACCATGAGGACGGGCATCGCCAGCTCGCCCAGCCGCGCGAGCGTCGGCCGTTGCGCACCTGCGCCCATGCCGCGCAGGCTGTTTGCGAGCCCGCCCGGCCGATTTCGGAGGCGCTGCTGCCGAAGCCGCAGCCGCACGTCATCGGGCAGCCGCGACTGCGTCGCGAAGAGCGGCAGCGCCTGCCAGCGGTCGACGAACGCCTCCAGGCCGGCGCGCTCGATGCTCTCCGCCAGCGCCCGGTCGGACGCGACACGGGCTGCGCGCTCGGCGGGATCGTCGATGCCCGGCGACGCGCTCTCGAGCACCAGCGCGGCGACGCGCTCCGGCGCCGCGAGCGCGAGGTGCAGCGCCACCCGCCCGCCCATCGAATACCCGAGCACGACCGCGCGGCCGCCGCACTCCGCATCGATCAGCGCGCCCAGGTCGGCGACGCAGCGCTCCATCGTGTAGCGCGTCTCATCATCGGGCGCCGCCGATGCGCCGTGGCCGATCAGGTCCACAGCGACGGTGCGAAACCCGGGCCACGCCACTTCCAACGGGCGCCACGTCGCCGCGCTGCCGGTGAAGCCGTGCAGCAGCAGCAGCACCGGAACGCCATCGCCGGCGACCTCCACGTTGAGTTGCAGGCCGTTCACGTCTACCAGCGGCATCACGTACCACCTGACGTCGCGTCCGCGACCTCGCGCCAGAGGGCGCGGTGCAGCGCAACGTTCGCCGCGCGGTCCGTCACCACTTCGATCACCTGCACCCCGCGCGACGCGATGCTGCGTGCGACCGCCGCCCGGAACGCGCTCCGGTCCGCGGCGCGCTCGTAGCCGACGCCGTACAGCTCGCACGCGGCGCGGAATTGCAGTCCGTGCGGCGTGCCGAACAGCTCCTCGAACTGCTGCGGGTGCTCCGCCTGCGGCAAGAACGAGAAGATGCCGCCGCCGTCGTTGTTCACCAGCACGATCGTCGCGTCCATGCCGTGCCGCTTCGCGGCGAGCAGGCCGTTCATGTCGTGGTAGAACGACAGGTCGCCGATCACAAGCACCAGCGGCCCATCGGAGACGGCGCTGGCGCCCAGCGCGCTGGACACGACTCCGTCGATGCCATTGGCGCCCCGGTTCGCCAGGCAGCGCAGGGCGCATGGCCCGGCCGGGAAGAACGTGTCGAGATCGCGCACGGGCATGCTGTTGCCCGCATACAGCGTCGCGCCGTCGGGCAACACCGCCGCGAGATCGCGGAACACGGCCGGCTCGCTGATCGCGCCGTCGCGGTCGAGGTACGCGCCCATCGCGTCGCGCGCGCGCGCCGAAAGCGACGACCATGTCCGCGCCCAGCCGCCCGGGTCGCGCGCCGCGCCGAACTCCGCCGCCAGCACCGCAGAGAACGACGCCGGCTCCGCGTGGTAGACCGCCGACGCCGTGTGCATGGGATCCGGCCACAGCGCATCATCGATGACGATCTGCGGCACGTCGGCGTGGCGTTGC
Source organism: Dehalococcoidia bacterium (assembly GCA_041494685.1). GTDB lineage: Bacteria > Chloroflexota > Dehalococcoidia > DSTF01 > JACRBR01 > JBGQBE01. Next base: position 2,476 of record JBGQBE010000021.1, read on the forward strand.
AGGAACTGCGTCAGCGGCTTCGAGGTCGGCGGCGCGCCGAAGCGCAGCACGATGTCCGGCCGCAGGCGCTCGGCCAGCGACGTCTCGCGCAGAAAGGCGTCGTACGCGTCAATGACAAGCTCGCGCTGGTGCGGCCCGCAGCGCACGAGCGACAGCGGATCCGCCAGCAGCGGGTACCCGAGCGCGCGCGCCAGCGCAGCGGCGGCGCCGGCCAGCGCCGGATCGTCCTGCGGGCCGCAGACGATGATGCCGTCCGGCGCGTCGCGCAGTCGCCCGGTCAGGCCCGCAACGTCCGCACGCGCGGCGCGGCGCGGCGCGCTTACCGTCGTGATCGCCCGCGTGGCGTCACCGCGTTGCGCTGTCCCGTCAAGCGCCGGGATCAGCGGCTCGCGGAACGGGAAGTTGAGATGCACCGGCCCCGCGGGCGCCTCCCGCGCCACCATTGCCGCGCGCGCGGCGACGGTGCGGGCGTGGCGGGCGGCGGCGTCAGTCGCTTCGGGCAGCGGCATCTCCAGCCACCACTTGGCGTGGCTGCCGTACAGGTTCACCTGGTCGATCGTCTGCGGCGCCGCGAGGTCGCGCATCTCCGGCGGCCGATCCGCCGTCAGCACCACCAGCGGCACGCGCGCGTACCGCGCCTCCGCCACCGCGGGCGCGAAGTTCGCCGCCGCGGTGCCGGACGTCGCCAGCAGCGCGACGGGCCGGCGCGACGCCTTCGCCATGCCAAGCGCGAAGTACGACGCGGAGCGTTCGTCGAGGTGCATCCACACCCGCACGCCCGGATGCGCGTGCAGCAGCATCGCCAGCGGCGTCGAGCGCGAGCCGGGGCACACGCACGCGTCGGTGACGCCGGCGCGCGCCAGTTCGTCGACGAACGCGCCGACAGTGACATCGAGCGCGTTCGCGATCGTGGTCTCGATCATGACTGGCCCAGCGCCCACAGCATCGGCCTCAGCTTCATCGATGACTCTTCGAACTCTCGCGCGGGATCAGAGCCCGCCACGATGCCGCAGCCGGCGAACAGCCGCGCCTCGTCGCCGCGGATCAGGCCGGACCGGATCGCGACGACGAACTCGCCGTCGCCGCCCGCGTCCATCCAGCCCACCGGCCCGGCGTACCAGCCGCGATCGAACGGCTCATGCTCGTGGATCAGGCGCAGCGCCTCCGCACGCGGCGTGCCGCCGACGGCCGGCGTCGGGTGCAGGCGCTCGACGAGGTCCAGCACTGACGCCTCGTGGTCGAGCGTACCTTCGACCGGCGTGGAGAGGTGCTGCACGTTCGGCATGCGCAGCAGCACCGGCTCCGCCGGCACGTCCAGGTCGCGGCAGAGCGGCCGCAGCGCGTCCGTGATCGCGCGCACGACGAGCTGATGCTCGCGGCGCTCCTTCGCGTCGGCGAGCAGCGCGGCTCCCTGCGCCGCGTCATCCTGCTCGTCCGCGCCCCGCCGCGCGGACCCGGCGAGGCACATCGCGCGGACCCGCCGGCCTTCGACGCGTACCAGCCGCTCCGGCGTCGCGCCGATGAAGCACGCGCCGCCGCGACGGAAGGCGAAGACCGTGGTCGCCGGGAAGCCTCGCCGCAGCCGTGCCAGCGCCTCCGTTTCGTCAACGGCCTGCTGAGAGCGGAGCGCGACCTCGCGCGCAAGGACGACTTTCTCGACGCGGCCGGTCTCGATCTCGGCGGTAAGCGCCGTGACCGCCCTGCCCCACGCGTCGGCGCTGACCGTGTCACGCTGGCCCATAGGTACCGGCGCTGAAGCCGGCGAGGGCAGTGCTCCGGGGGTTTCGAGCAGCGCTGATATGGGGAACCGCACATCGTCCGCGGCCTGCCCGGGCTGCACCATGACGCTCAGCGTCACGCGCGCACGGCCGCCGTCGCAGCGATACAACAACTCCGGCACGGTGAGCGCGCCGTCGCCGAACGCGGACCAGTGCGCCGCGCGCTCGCCGTCCGCGGCGAACGCGAACCCGGCCAGCGCGACGATGTCGCGCCGGTCGCCCGCGATCGCTCCGCCGGCGAGCGCCCGCCAGGCAGCCGCTGCATCTGAGAAGCGGCGCGGGCCGCGCAGCGTCACGGACGTCGCAGCACCGACGGCGACGAGCGCGCGACCGTGCGATGGCTGCTCCCAATACACCGCGTCGCGCCCCAGCGCTGCCGACTGCCGGTAGAGGCGCAGCGCGTCGAGCACATCGGCGTCGCAGGCGTAGCTCAACAGCACCGGCTCGCGCCGGCGCGCCGCTTCCGCGCACGCGCGCGCGGCAAGCTCGCTGTACTCTTCCGCCGCCGGCCGCGGTTGCAGGATGATCATCGGCGTCCTCCGGCGGCGTCACCGCGCTCGGGTGGCAGTTCAGCGCCCACGCTGCGGAAGATCAGCGGGCGCAGCAAGGCGTACGACTCCTCAAGCGGTTTCGGATGGTCGGTCAACAGCCAGTGCGTGATGATCTCGTTGAGCGCGCCGAACCAGACGCGCCCCGCCAGTTCCGTATCGACGGAGGCGATCGCGCCGGAGAGCACCGCGTCATCGAGATGGAACTTGATGACGCCGATGAACAGCTCGTGGATCTCCATCAGGCGGGCGTGGAACTCGCGGCCGCCGCCGTACGCTTCGATGAGGAACAGCCGCGCCAGCGCCCGGTGGCCGCCGAACGTGCGCAGCACGACGTGCAGGCCCGCTTCGGCCTTCGCCACGGGCTCGCTCTCGCGCGTGATCGCTTCCTCGACGCGATCCAGCAGCCGCCGCGCCGCGCGATCCATGAGCGCCAGGAAGATGGCTTGCTTGCCGGGGAAATGGAAGTAGACGCCGCCCTTCGACGTGTCGGACGCGTCGGCAATCTCGTCGACGGAGCTGTCGTGGTAGCCCTTGCGCGAGAAGATTTTGAGCGCGGCATCCAGGATGCGGCTGTGGCGTTGCTCGGCGCGTTGTTGTTCGAATTTCATGCTAGACTAAAACCGACTGACACGTCGGTCGCTTTATGGAAGCCTAGCAGCCCACCCATCTCGCGGCAATGCCGCGCACGCATACCGAGTGATGGCCATGCAGCACCCGGCGAACGCCCCCGATTCACCGCCCGACGAGGTCCCCGGCCAACGCGCGCGCCAGATCCAGGGCATGTTCGGTCGCATTGTCCCGCGCTACGACCGGATGAACCGGATCATGAGCTTCGGCATGGACGGCGGCTGGCGCCGCATGGCCGCCAGGACCGCCGACGTGCGCGGGAAGCGCGTGCTGGACCTGGGTACGGGCACCGGCGACATGGCGCGCGAACTCGTGCGGCGCGGCGCGGCATCGGTGACGGGCGCCGACTTCAGCCCGGCGATGCTGACGCTGGCGGCGAGCCGCACCCGCGGCGACGCACCGTGCACCTGGCTGGCCGCCGACGCGATCCGGCTGCCGTTCGCCGACGCCAGCTTCGACCGCGTCACGAACGCCTTCCTGCTGCGGAACCTGGTCGACCTGCCGGCGGCGTTCCGCGAGATGGCGCGCGTGCTGCGGCCGGGCGGACGGCTCGTCTGCCTGGACATGACGCCGCCGCCCCGGGGCGCATTCACGGCGCTCTACCGGCTGTACTTCAACCGCATCATGCCGCCGATCGCCGGATTCCTCAGCGGCGACCGGGCGGCCTACCGCTACCTGCCGAACTCGCTCACCGGATTCCCGGACGCCGACGCGCTCTCGAACATGCTGCGGGAAGCAGGCTTCCGCACCGCGCGATACCGCCGGCTCGGCGGTGGCGCTGTCGCCCTGCACGACGCGGAGCGATAGGCCTCGCATCACCACAACGCCCTGCTAGGGTGCCGGACGATACTTCGCGCGCTGATCCCAGCGGCCCCACACCGCCTGCACCAGCGTGGAATAGATGAACGCCGCGGCGAGCGCTACAGCCGCCGCCACGACAAGCGGCGTGAAGACATGTTTGTCGAGCCAGTCGGATAGCGGCACGTGAAGGCGGCTCGCGACATCGCTGGCGCGAGGCATGATCCACACAGCGGCGCCCGTCCAGGCGACGGCGACAAACACCACTGGCATGGCAGCCCATGCCAGGAACTTCGCCAGGGCGAGCGCCGCTACGCGCCGCTTGCGGGCCGGCGCATCCAACCGCAACTCATCGTGTGCCTGGCCGCCCAGGACGCGGTCCAGCATCGGCGCGATCACCTGCTCGGCATTGTCCCAATACGCCGTGTGATCGGAGAACACGTCCATCTGGTTTGTCACTTCGATGTCCTCCGGCTGCGTGGCGCGAATCGCGGCGGCGGCCAGAGGATCGACCGGGAACTGCAGCGGGCCCAGCGCCACCGGGTCGAACTGCGCACGGATGTTGACCCAGCGGGCGCAGTTCGGAAGCGGGCGGGCGAAGCGGAACTCCTCGTCTCCGGGCGTGACATCCCAGGCGAGGTTCAGGGCGCTGCCGACGGTAAACAGGTGGAGCGCCGGACGGAGGGGCACGGTGCTGTCGCGAGGGCGAAAGTGCCGGTCCAGCGCGTCCTTCATCCGGCTCCCGGTCATCGCTTCGTACGCGACGACGCTCCCCATCGAATGAGCGACGACGAACGCCGCATCTGCGCGGGGTTCGTCGTCAGTCGGCGCGATCTCCTCCATGAGCTGGTACAGCCGCTCTTCGAAACGGACGCGAATGCGCGCGGCGTTCCAGGGATCTTGCATGTAGATCCACATGTCCCCGATCTGGCGCGTAGCGATGTTCGTGAGCCAGAGCAGCGGCTTGGTGATCCACGTGGGCAGCAGTGCCCGCAATCCCGCTTTGTCGATGACCACCGCGAGGACCAGCACCGACACCAGCGGCAACGCGAGCAATGCGGCAGCAACGTCCACGATGGCGCGTTCGAGCAGCAACGGAACATCGAGCAGCGAGCTGCGATGGCCGAGACGCCGGAACGGGCCAAGCAGCGCGCGCAAGATCGTGCCGCGGCTTTTCGTCCCTGGCGTCCTCAGATCGCGCGTGATCCCGGCCCGGCCGAATCGAACGACGCCGCCCAGGAAGTCACTGAGCGAGCACTCGTTGAAGCACTGCGCCCACCACGCCTCCATCATCCGCAACTCATACTGGAGGCCGTCGTGTTTGAACCAGATCCGCCCTTCGGCAGCTCCGTCTTCGTCGATCGGCGTGATGGCCACACCGGCGCCCGGGTCGACGCGATGGCGGATGAGGAGCAGGAAAGCTCCCATAAGGTGCTGAAGCGTCGAGCCGCGCGGTTGCTCGCCGATGCCGTGTACGACAAGCCCGACGACGCGCCGATCGACATGGGCACGCTGGAGCGCGGGGCCGGCAGCGGAAGGGACAGGATCACTCACGGCGGTACCAGCCTGACCAAACATCACGCTTCCGGCCGGGACATGTCAGGCGGTGCCCTCGATGGCCGCCCCATCGACCGCACAGAGGTAGGCGCTGTAGCGGTGACGGAACGTGAGCACGTACGACTGCCCGCTACGCTCGTCGGAACGATGGATCACGCGCCCGATCGTCCACGGAGGGACGCGCCTCCGCTCCAGCACCACGCCGCGCTGCGGGTCGAACACGCGCGCCCGGCCGAGGCGCACGACGACCTCTTCGCCCTCCACATAGCCGTTGTCGCGTACATCCACCGCACAGCCTCACTCTTCGTCTGATCGCCGCTCGTGAGGTTCAGATGTGGTGGACGCGTGCCTCGGCCGAGGTGCGGTACTGGCGGTGTGACCGACGAGGCCGCTCCACCATCACCTGAACGGCGTTCAGGCTACGCCAGCGATCTTCCCAGATTCTTCCCCGGACGACGGCGCTTCTACCCAGGCGAGCATGTCACGCGGAGACGATAGAGGGGTACACAGCATTGTCTCGAGTGGCGCCGGTCGCTGGGGAGGAAGGAGTGTTATTCGGATCCGACGCCCGCTGCGGCGGCAAGCGTACGCTGGAGCCAGCGGTCACCCGCGCCAATCCGGCGGTAGATGGCCTGGGCCTCGCGCACATGCTCTTCGGCCTCGGAGGCATTGCCCAGACGCCGGGCAGCGCGGGCCCACTGCAGCTGGAGTTCGGCCTCGTCCCACACCAGCTCGGCGGCGTCGAAGATGCGCCTTGCCGCAACGAATCGCTCGGCCGTGTGCGCTGCATCGCCAGCGGCAGCGGCGATGGCGCCCTCGATCATCGCGACACGTCCCGCCTGGCTGCCCCACTGTTCGCCGGCGTCGACGATCGTCCGCGCTCTTACCACGTGCTCGCGCGCTTCGTCGACGCGCCCGGCGTCCGCGCAGACGAGCGCCAGCTCAATCCGGGCGCGCAGCTCGATCAGCGTGCCGCCGCCCTCAGTCCCGATCGCCAGTTCGTCGCGCAGCAGGCGCTCGGCCTCCTGGACGTCACCACGCGCAAGCTGCAGCGCGGCGAGCTGGTGCGCGCGGCTGGCGTACGCGGAGCGATGTCCGACGGCGGCCAGCATCTCGAACCCCTGGCGCCAGGTGGCCTCTGCGCCGTCCCAGTCGCCATCGCAGTAGCGCACCATCGCCGTGAGGAAGCCATCCGGCACCTCCGATGCCAGCTGCTTCGCTTCGTCGAGCCGGCCGTTGCGGCAGAGCGCGCAGCCGAGGTCCTCGATGATCGCCGTGCGGTGCGTCTCAGCAGCCGCAAGGCGCTGCTTCTCCATCTCGCGGCGATACAGCTCGCCTGAGCCCGCGCGATAGCCCTCCGTCCAGTCCGCGATGTTCGTGACGGCGTAGTACGCCACGAGCGGGATGGTGAGCCGGTCCGCGATCTCGTAGGCGCGCGTCAGGAGCGCCTTCGACTCGCCGAGGCGCCCGGCGGCCTTCAACGACGTGCCGCGGAGCAGCGCGGCGCTCGCCCAGAGGATCTCCAGCCCCAGCCGCTCCGCCACATCCATCGCACGCTGAGACGCCGCCAACGCCTCGTTCACACGCACCGCGTTGAATGCCGCCGACGCCTGCCCGACGTAGAAGTAGACGATCGCCGGGCGCTCCGCGCCACGAGAGAGCACGGCCTCCGCCGCGCGATAGTGGTCGAGCGCGCGAGAGAGATCCATGTACCGCGCATAGCGGACGTCTCCCACGTGGGTGGACAGCGCTCTCCCGAGCCGCGAATGGATCTGCGCCGCCCGTTCGTCATCGCCCAACTGCTCACGCAGCCGGAGCGCGCGCTCCAGGTACTGCAGCCCCGCTTCATAGTCTCCGCCGGTGCCGGCGATGAGGTCTTCCAGCCGCTCCAGCAGTGCGGCGATCTGCTCCGGATCGGCGCGGACCTGGTCCATGAGCTGCAGCGCCGTCTCCCAGTACCTGACGGCTTCTTCCCACGCAAACCGCGCCCGCGCGGCCTCACCAGCGCGCACGCTGTAGCCGATCGCCTTCTCGGCGTCACCACCCGCGCGCGCCGCGAGGGCGAAGTGATGCGCCAGCTCGCCGAGATGCTTGTCCCGTTCCGCGAGCGATTCCAGCGCCTCGCCGACTGCCTCGTGCAACTCGCCGCGCCGCGAGTATGGCAAGCGGGAATACAGTGTCTTGCGAATGACATCGTGCGTGAACTCGAACCCGTCCAGATGATCGTCGGTGGGACGGATGATGCCCGCGGTCGCCGCCTCGCCAAGCGCGTTCATCGCCAACTCGCGCGTCGCGCGCGCCACGCGGGTCAGCAACCAGGCTTCAAAGCGGCTGCCGATGACGGCCGCCGTTCGCAACACTTCCACACAGTCGTCCGAGAGCGATTCCATCCGGTCCAGCACGATGTCCTGCACCGTCTCGGGCACGCCGCGGATGTCGCGCCCTGAGAGGAGGAGGCGCGCGTACTCACGAGCGAACAGCGGATTCCCGCCGGACTCGCGCGCGATCTCCCTCACCACGCCGCGCGCCGGATCCGTCCCCGTCGTCAGCCGGATGTACTGGCCGATCTCCTGTTCGTTGAACCCCGCCAGCGCGATCCGCGCCTTCAGGCCTGAGCGCACGATCTCCGAGAGCGCCTCGCGCAGCGCCGGCCGCTTCGCGGCTTCGGCCGTCCTGTGCGTGGCAACGAGCAGGACGCGCTGACCGGCGCACTCGCGCGCGATGGACCTCAGAAGCAGCAGCGCCGAGTCGTCCGCGTCGTGCAGGTCCTCGATCACCAGCAGTATGGGCGCACGCCGGGAGATGAAGCGGATCAGCCGGTTGACGCCGTCGAACAGGCGAAAGCGCGCCCGCTCAGGCGACACGGGTGCCGGTGGAGCAGCCGGGAACACGCCGCGCAACTCGCTGAAGAGTTCGACGATCTCCTGCGCCGAAGCACCGAGCGCCGTGTGCAGCCCGCCGGTGTCGGCGGCAGGGATCAACGGCCGTAGCGCCTCAACCCACGCGTGGTACGGAGGGGCGCCCTCGTCGCCGAAACACCGTCCCACGCCCACCTGGCAATCGCGCATCCGCGCGTAGTCGAGCAGCTCCTGGGTCAGGCGCGTCTTGCCGATGCCCGGTTCACCGTGGATCAGCACCACCCCGCCTGAGCCGGACATGGCGTCCGCCAGCGCCCGCCGGAGCTGCGACATCTCAGGATCGCGGCCGACGAGCCTCGTCTCCGCCCGCCCGGCCACCGCGACGGTGACGGCGTCCGGCTGCCGCGAGACGAGCGCGCGATACAACGCCGCCGTTTCGTCCGACGGTTCGACGCCCAGTTCCCGCAGGAGCGCGCTGCGACAGCGCTCGTACTCCGCGATGGCGGCGGCGCGGTCGCCTGCCAGCTCCGACACACGCATGACGGAGCGCACGATCTCCTCATCGAGACTGTCGTCGCGTACGCTCCTCAGCAGATCCGCGGCGCGCAGCCACTCGCCGCGCGTCTCGTACAACTCGGACAGCCGGCGGACGAGTTGTATGCGCAGGCTGCTGAGACCTTCGCGATGTGGCTCCGTCCACGGCTCATACAGCTCACCCGGCAGGAGTTGCCCACCGTAGAATTCCAGCGCCCGCTCATACAACACGACATCCGTGCCGGCATCCAGGGCCACGTCTGCGGCGCGCCTGAACTCCTCGATGTCTACCACGACCCCGGCGGGCAACGAGACGATCGCACCGGCCAGTGAGACGATGTCGCGTGACGACCCTTCATCGCGAAACGCCCTGCGAAGGAAGTGGAGATGTTTATAGAGGCTGTTGCGCGCGGCGGTCGGCTCCAGCTCTGGCCACAGCGTCTCGCTGATCTGCTCGCGGTTCAGCGCGTGCTCGGGCGAAAGCGCGAGCAGTTTGATCAGCCAGGAGGACTTACGACGGCGGCTCAGCCGCTCGTCCGACAGGCGCGCCACGCCGTCGGCGATCTCGAATCGACCGAGCAGCTTGATGTGCGTGGGCTGCGGCAACGGTTCTGACAAGCTGATGCTCCACTGCGATCGTTGCGCGCACCGGCCCTGCTATTCTACGCCCTTTGACCGGACGACGTGTTCACCCACGGCCGGAGTCCCCTCCCGCCCACTTCGCCGCGTCCATCCGTGCGACGGACTGCGCGGAGCGCACGGCCTCGCCCGACGGCGTGCGCAGACCCGGCCACCGTCGGTCCAGGCTGTACGCGGCCGGTGTGTGCCTGATGCCATCCCGGCGACGCCCCATCGGGATCCCGTAGCGTTCACCGCGCCCGGCGTCATCGAGCGCGAGGAGGCATTCGTTGAGCCACAGCAGCTCGAGCGCAACGAGCAGCAGCGTCAGAACCATGAGCACCCAGTACGCGGCGCCGAGGTCAAACGGGAACAGCAGGATCGCGGGCAGGACGATCGTCGGCAGCCAGACGATAGTCGACGCACCCAGCGGCAGGGCGACCGGGCCGCGCCGCGCGGGACGCAGCTCTCGCGCCGACCGGCCAAGGCTCTGCCAGAAGAAATTGGTGTAGACGTCCATCAACGCGTTCGTCGCCAGCAGGAGCACCACCGCCACGACGGCGTCGCGCGCGAACCGGTTGCCGCACACCGCATCGCCCGCGAACGTAAGTTGCGCCCGTGAGAGCGCGCCCGAGATTACATCACCGGCAGCGCTCGTGACCGCGCCGTACACCCCAACGTCCGTGTTGCGGCAGATGATCTCGCGGCCCCGCACCATGCTGGTGATCGCGGCCAGCGGCACGGCCACCACGATCATCCGCAGCCGCACGATCGGGCTGACCAGCGCGAACCGCAGGTTCGACAGCAACTGCCCGCGCGTTGCCGTGCGTTCCCCCGGCCGCGCGAGATCAGGATCGATCGCGTTCAGCAGCTCCGGCACGAATTCCTGCTGGTTGCGAAAATACTCCGAGTGCTCGGTGGAAAGGGGGGATCCAAGGTTCGTCATCTGGCGGTTTGGCCCGAACGCGGCGCCTGGCGGCGCCGCCCAGCCGAGAAAGTCGGCTGGCGCGACAGGGCCGTGCGGCGCCGGATCCCACGCGGTGAAGGCGTTGACCCAGGCCGTACGCCTATCCTGTTCGACGCACTGTGCGTTCACGAGGGGCTCCGAGAGCGGGGTGGCCAGGCTGCTGAACCCGTGCTTCGCCCAGTTCAACGCCGCGCCCACGGTGATCAGGCGGTAGCGGAACTGGGTGGACGCCTCGCGCTGCTTGATCTCCGGCTCGCTCAGCAGCCACCATGCCAGCGGCCCGCCGCCCGAATGCCCGATCACCGTGATCGTCCCGCCCGGCGCAACGCGCGACTCAATCTCTCCGAGCGCCCTTCGCAGGCGTGCGTGGATGGCCGCGCTCGCGATGTGGTTGTCCGCGACCGTCTCCATATCGCCGATCCCATGACCGAGCAGCGACTGCTCCGCCTTCTTGATCGCGCCGAGACCGAACCCTTCCATTAGCGGCAGCGACGCAAGCCAGCGAGCAACCACGGCCGCGAGCGGCAGGAGCACGGCGCCGGCGAGTGTGACGACAAGGACGAAGCCGCGCTGGATCTCGTAGACCGCCAGCGTGCCGGCCGATGTGAGCGCCAGCAGCCGTCGTGGCGGAGTGAGCGTCGCGGCATTTTCGGAATCCGGCCAGACGTCGGACAGTGCGGCCCAAAGGGTAACGAACGCCGATGACAGCACGAGCGCCACTGCCACCGGCGCACGTGCCGACAGCGCCACACCGGCAAGCAGGAGCGCGAGCGCCGCGAGCGAGACGAGCCATCGCCATCCGCGCGCGATGTAGACGCTCAACTCCCACATCATCTTCGCCGCGTTTCGCCCCGCCCACGATGACACGACTTTCACCGGGGAGGGCGTGAAGACATCCTCCCATCGACCTTCGACGGCGAGCAGACGGCGAGGGGCATCGCTGACTCCCTGCGCGCCCGTCACCGGCACGTAGCTGATCAGCAGCGCATCGTACGCGCCGCCCGGTGCCGCGGAGTCGCCCAGCGTCAGCGCCGACGCGTCGACGAGCGCGCCCAGTTCCGACAGGCGCACGAGCAGCGGATCGACCATGTCGAACAGGATCGAGGTCCGCGCGTGCGTCCCGATACCCGGAATAAGCAGGAGCGCCGCATCGAAGCGCCCGGACGCGGCCAGCGTCTCCGCGTCGTTGGCCATGACGAACGCGCGCTGAGCGCTGCCGGCAGCGCCAGTGGTTGCGGAGCGCTCTCGCGGCGCGGCGGGTAACGCAGGCTGAACGCTGTTCATAAGCGCGACTATCCGCCGCGGCGGTGCATTCTGTCAAGAGAGTCACCCGTGATACTTCGAATCTGGCGGCCTCGGCCGCCCGTTGATATCCTGCGATCTGTGATTGATTTTTCCCCGAACTACAAGACATCAAGCGCATCACGGTGTACCGTGTAATTCGCGCCGGCCTGAAGAATGCCGCCAACTGCATCGATAAGAGCGAGGTACCCCCATGCCACCGAAGTCGAAGACAGCTGCCGCCCCCTCTCCGTCCTTTATGGATGCATCGCTGACACCATGGGTATTGGTCAGCGAACTGTACTGGATGTCGTACAAGCTGCTGGAGCGCCGGTTCTACCACCTCGGCGTCTCCGCGTCACAAGCCCGCGTGCTGGCCGTGCTGCACTACGCCGTCGAGCCGATCAAGCCGAGCCTGGTCGCCACCATCCTCTTCCAGGAGACCCAGAGCATCACCGGCATCCTGCACCGCATCGAGACGCGCGGCTGGGTGCGGCGCCTGCCCGACCCGAACGACCGCCGTGCCGTGGGCCTTCAGTTGACCGACAAGGGCAAGGAGATCACCGCGGAGATCGTCAAGATCGCGGATGAGCTCTACAACGACCTGTTCGGCTCGGTGCTGAGCGCGACCGAAGTCCGTCAGATCGAAACGAGCCTCAAGAAGGTCCGCGCCGTCGGGTTCAAGCTGCCCGAGACGGACTTCAAGCTTCGCCGCGCACAGCAGTACCCCGTCTGGAAGGACTAGCGCTCCAGCGCCGCGAAGACACGACCGCGAGGGCCCGCATTCGAGCGGGCCCTCTGCTTTTCTCCCGGCCCTCAACGTCGCGCGTGACGCTGAACCTGAGCGTGTGCCCGGTACCATCGTCCATGCCGAATGGCACCCCTACGCGGGGCGGATGCACAGCCAACTGTGTCTGAACGGCCGACGCGCGCCGGCGCGACGCGATGCACACTGCCCGTAGGCTACGAAGGGGTGGGGGTATGAGCACCGCGACGGAACGCATCATGCACGAAGAGTCACGAGGCACGCTGCTCGAGGACGGTCGGTTTGAAGCGCTGCTGCGCCAATTGGTCAACTCTGAGCACGACAAGGGCATCCTCAGCGTCTATCTCGACATCGATCCTTCCACGGCCGGGCGCAACGGACACCAGGCAGCCCTGATGGATCTCTGGAAACCGCTCCGCGCCCGGCCGCGCGACGCCTGGATGCGCGGCCGGCTGGAGTACGAGATCGAGGGTGTCACGGAGGAAGTCCGGAACTGGAAGCAAGCACCCGGGCGCTCGGCGGCGATGTTCTTCAGCGGTCCCGCGGGCCTGCGCGCAGTCGTCCCGCTTCACTTCCCCGTCCGTCCGGTCGCGCGCTTCGAAGCCCGCCCGGTGCTGGCGCCGCTCATCGCCGCGCTGGACGAGCACCGCCGCTACTGCGTCGTCCTGTTCAATAAGGAGCGCGCGCGTCTCATCACGGTCTTCCTCGGCGACGTCGAGGACGAGACGGTGCTGCAGAGCGACATCCTCGGGCGCAGCGACGTCGGCGGCTTCGCGCAGGCGAATTACGCGCGCCACCGCGAGCACCAGTTGCACGAACACGCCCGCCGCACGGTGGAGCACCTCTGGGCGATCGACCGCACGCGGCCCATCCACGCGCTGATCCTGGGTGGGCCCGATGAAGCGCTGTCCGTCCTGCGCCGCGCCCTGCCTCCCGCGCTCGACCGCGCTGTCGCGGGTACCCTCGATGTCGAGATGTTCGCCATCACGCCCGACGTCGTGCATCGCGTCACGGCCCTGGAGGTATCCACGCGGGAGACCGAAGACGCGCAACTCGTCGCGGAACTCACCACCGCGACGGGAAAGGGCGGTCGTGCGGCGGCTGGCTGGACCGATACGCTGCAGGCGTTGGGCGAAGGGCGCGTACACATGCTGGTGCTGCCGGCGGCGACCACGCGCGCCGGCGTCCATTGCCCGGAAGGGCACTTCATCTCGGTCGGCGAGATGAAGTTCTGCCCCGTGTGCGGCGGCCAGCTTCAGGCCAGCGACGACGTCACCGAGACCGCGGTCCGCGTAGCGATGCTCACCGACGCGACGGTGCACTTCCTCGCGCCGGATGCCGGTGCGGCCTTCGCGCAGCGGGGCATCGGCGCCTTCCTGCGGTACTGAACGGCCGGCACGCGCGGGGCGGACGCCGCGCCGGGTGCTACACTCAGCCATGACGATGCGAATGCCACTCCCGCCGGCTGATGCACGCGCACAGCGGGCTTCGAGACTGTGAGCGACTTCCGGGGCGACCGCGGACCGCTGGGGCCTCCGCCGATCGTGTTCCGCTTCCCCCAGGGGACCGACGGCGCCCGGCGGCTGGGCCGCTGGTGGCGATGGGCCGTGCTCGGAGCAGGCCTCGTCATCCTCTACATCGTCGCGAACGTCGGCAAGGACATCTACGCCGACCTCCTCTGGTTCGACACCGTCGGCTACCGCTCCACCTACGTCGCCCGGATCACCACGCGCGTGTGGCTCTTTTTCGCGGGCGGTGGAGTCTTCCTGCTGCTCTTTCTGGCCAACGTCTGGCTGGCGCGGCGTCTCGCGCCCTCCGCCGATGACCCGGACTTCGACGTCAGCCCGGAATTGCGCGACGTGCTCCGCGAGTTGCAGTCGCCCGTTGCGCGGCGGATCGTTACCATCGCCGTGATCGTCATCGCCGCGCTGCTGTCGCTGGCATTCGCCTCCGCGGCCGCGGGACAGTGGCAGGACGTGCTGCTGGCGCGGCATGCGCAGTCGTTCGGCATCGACGACCCGCAGTTCCACAAGGACCTGGGGTTCTACGTCTTCAAGCTGCCGCTGTTCCAGTTCGCGTTGAACTGGCTGCTCGCCGCCCTCGTGCTGTCGGCCGTGGGCACGCTCGCGGTCTACGGCGTGCGCGCCGTCCTGTACGGCTTCCGCGTCGACGCGCCCCGGCCTATCGCCCGCAACGTCTTCAAGCTCGACGTCCCGCGCGGCATCAAGCTGCACGTGTCCGCGCTCGTGGTCGCGCTGCTGCTGGTGTGGATCGGGCGCTACTACCTCTCCACCTTCAGTCTCGTGTACTCCACCCAAGGCGTCGACCTCGGCGCGTTCTACACCGACATCCACGCGAACCTGCCCGTGCTCTACGCGTTGATGGCCGTCGCCGGCATCACCGCGGTGCTCGTAGTCGTCGGGATCTTCCGCGCCGGGCTCGTCCTGTCGCTCGGCGCGGTCGGCGTCTGGATCCTGCTCGCGATCGGCGGGGCGATCTACCCGGCGCTGGTCCAGAGCTTCATCGTGCAGCCCAACGAGATCTCGAAGGAAGAGCAGTATCTCGGACGCAACATCGCGATGACCCGCTACGCGTACGGCCTGGACGCGGTCAGCGAGCAGCAGTTCCCGGCGAGCGCGCAGGCGACGGAGCAAGAAGTCGCCGCGAACCAGGACACGATCAACAACGTGCGGCTCTGGGACCCCGAGCCGCTGCGCGCTGCGCTCCGCCAGATCCAGACGATCCGCCCGCTCTTCGATTTCCTGGACGTCGACGTCGACCGCTACACCATCGACGGCAAGTACAAGCAGGTGATGCTGAGCGCGCGCGAACTCGATCCCAGCCGGCTTCCCGCGGACGCGCAGACCTGGGTCAATTCCCGTCTCCAGTTCACACACGGATACGGCTACACCATAGCCGCGGTGAACGAGGCGCAGCCCGACGGGACGCCGAAGCTCATCGAGAGCGACATCCCGCTCCAGGGCCCGCTCACCACGGACCGGCCGGAGCTGTACTTCGGCGAGCAGCTCGACCACTACATCATCGTGGACGGCAACGAACCCGAGTTCACACCCACCGGCACGGGCGAAAACGTGCAGACGAAGTTCCAGGGCCAGGGCGGCGTGAAGCTCAGCAACCTGCTGCGCAAGGTTGTGTACGCCTGGAAGTTCGCCGACCGCAACATCCTCATCTCGGGCGCCATCAACAGCAACAGCAGCATCATCTACCGGCGCAACATCCAGGAGCGCATCCACACGATCGCGCCGTTCCTCCAGCTCGACGCGGACCCGTACATGGTGGTGGATCAGGGCAACATGTACTGGATGCAGGACGCCTACACGACGACCGACCGCATCCCCTATTCTCACCGCACCGGCGGCGTCAACTACATCCGCAACAGCGTGAAGATCGCCGTCAACGCATACTCGGGCGAGACCACGTTCTACGCGATGCAGCCCGACGAGCCGATCCTTAAGGCGTACATGGCTGTCTACCCGCACCTCTTCACGCCGGCGGATCAGATGCCGGCGACGCTGCAGGCGCACCTCCGCTACCCGGAGGATCTGTTCCGGCTGCAGACGCAAGCGTACCTGCGCTACCACATCCAGGACGCGCGGCAGTTCTATCAGAAAGAAGATCAGTGGGATATCCCGACCGAGATCTTCGGCAGCAGCGAGCAGCGGGTGCGCCCGTACTACGTCATCGCGCGGATCCCGGGCGAGCAGAGCGAGGAGTTCATGCTGATCATGCCGTTCGTGCCGCTGAACCGCACGAATGCGATCTCGTGGCTGGCGGCGCGCTCCGACGGCGCAAACTACGGCAAACTCGTGTCCTTCCGCTTCCCGTCCAGCGAGAGCGTGCCGGGGCCGACGCAGGTGGAGCGCCGCATCGACTCCGACGGCCGCGTGTCGCAACAGCTGACGCTGTGGAACCAGTCCGGCTCGAAGGTGATCCGCGGCAACCTGTTGATGATCCCGATTGGCAGCGCCAACCTCTTCTTCGAACCGCTCTACCTCTCCGCGTCCGGTGGCGGCAGCGAGATCCCGCAGCTCAAGCGCGTGGTCGTGGTCAACGGCGACAACATCGCCATGGAGCCAACGCTCGCGCGCGCGATCGACGTACTGTTCGGCCGCGCCCAGCCCTCCGGTCTCGATAGCACCGGCGCCAGCGTCGCGACGCCGAGCGCCACCCCGAACGCCGGCGCCTCACCGCAGCCGACGCCCGCTACACCGGTGAGCACGCCTGCGGCGACCGCGACATCCGCCCCGATCAGCGGCGACGCGGCGTCGCTCGTCGCGCAGGCGCAGGCGTCATACGACCGCGCGCAGCAGCTGCTTCGCAACGGCGACTTCGCGGGCTACGGCGAGGAGATCGCGCGGCTCAAGGGAATTCTCGACCGCCTGGCGCAGATCACCGGCGCGCCCGCCGCTACTCCCGCGCCGTAGCGGACGCTAGGCACGATCGGATACGGCCGGGACCGGCTCGTCGGCGCTGGTGAGGTGCGGCACGCGCTGCGCCGGGATGATGCCCATCCGCCCGGCCTGGAAATCTTCGACGGCCTGGATAATCTCCTCGCGTGTGTTCATCACGAACGGCCCGTAGCGGGCGACCTGCTCGCGGATCGGCAGTCCGCCGAGCACCAGGATCTCCCAGCCCGCCGCGCTGCTGGCCGGCTGCCTGTCCGCCGCCCGCACCGCCAACGCGTCGCCGCTCCCGAACACGGCCAGCTGCCCTTCATCGAGCGGCCGCTGCTCCGTGCCGGCGTAGCCGCGCCCGGAGAGCACGTAGACCAGGGCGTTGAAGTCGCGCGGCCACGGCAGTGTCAGGCGCGATCCCGGCGCGACGGTCGCGTGCAGGTACGTGATCGGCGTGTGCGTCATGCCGGGGCCGCGGTGGCCGTCGAGCTCGCCCGCGATGATGCGGACGATCGATGAGCCGTCATCGTTCGACAACAGCGCCACGTCGCGCGCCTCGATGTCCTGGTAGCGCGGCGCGAGCCACTTGGCCGAGCGCGGCAGGTTCACCCAGAGCTGGACGCCGTGAAACAGCCCGCCCGTCACGACGAGGCGTTCCGGCGGCTGCTCGATGTGCTGGATGCCGGCGCCGGCCGTCATCCACTGCGTCGCGCCGTCCGTGATCATGCCGCCGCCGCCCGTAGTGTCCTGATGCTCCAGCGCGCCGTCGATCATGTACGTGACGGTCTCGAAGCCGCGGTGCGGGTGCCACGACGTGCCCTTCGCTTCGCCGGGCGCGTACTCCACCGCGCCGATCTGGTCGAGCAGCAGGAACGGGTCGGCGAGCGACAGCTCCGCGCTGGGGAACGGCCGGCGCACCACGAAGCCTTCACCTTCCAACTGGCGATGCGCCGTGACGACGCTGGCAACAGGGCGCCACGCGGTCTCGCGCTCGGGCAACACCGTCAGTCGGGGAAGTTGCAGCGTGTCAGCGGTTACGGCGGGCATAGCCCCTCCTGTTGCTCCAACCGGCCCGCGAGCGGGCGGCGGCCATATCATTGCACTTGCAACTATCGTAGCACAGCCGGGCGCGGCGCCGCGAGCCACCGGCGCCTATCCGATCCCGTCAGGAGCACTCGAGCTGCTCAAGGAAACTGAGGAGCGAGCCGCCGCTGTGCCATCGTGTGCGCGCCCGGACATGGGGCCGGTAGCGCTGCGCGTCCCGGCTGCTTCGTGTTATGTAGAGATGTGCCGGGCTCCGCTACGCGGAGTTCGCAGCCACACCTGCCCAGAACTCGCGCAATCGCGCTGCTTCCGCCAGGCCCTGCCGGCGGCCAGCCTCGACCACCTGCTCTCGCCGCGTGAAGTCCATCAGGTTCAGGCCGAACGACTGCAGCGACGCCTCGTCCGACTCGATCAATTCCACCCTGCTGCCACCTTCGCGGAGGACGGTGATCTCACCCTCGATCTGCCGCCTCATCGCCTCCGCGATCGCCGGCACAGCGTTGATGCCCGGCATCGCCACCGAGACGATCAGTACGATGTCGTAGCCCCGCGCCACGTCGGCATTCGTCGACGAGCGGATCCCGCCATCGACGTAGCGGCGGCCGTTGATCGTCACCGGCGGGTAGATGCCCGGCACGGCGCAACTCGAAGCGACGGCACGGTCGAGCGCCACGCCCGCGGCCCCGTCCCAAGCGACGAACGCGCCGGTAGCCGCGTCCACCGCGGTGCAGACGAAGCGTCGGCCAGGCCAGAGGTCCGCGGTCATGCCCGGCATGCGACGGAACGTGTCGAGCCACTCATCCTCGCTGATCGTGTCGGTCGCCAGAGCGAAGGCGCCGAGGTCTGCGCGCACCTTCTCCGGCGGCTCGGTGGACGTGAAGAGCTGCATGAACTGCTGGAGCAGCGCCGCGAAGTCCACCGGCTTCTGGGACGGGTGGCTCGCGTCGTCAAGACTCGCGTACTGCGCGATGATGTCATCGGGCGCGTTGCCGGACGCAAGTTGCGCCCCCACGGCCGATCCTGCCGACGTGCCGACGAAGAGATCCGCGTCGCGAAGCCGGACGCCAGCGCGCTCCAGCCCGGCCGCCAGCCCCAGCTCCCACGCGATCCCGACGGGACCGCCCCCTCCAAGCACAACCGCTCGCGTCGCCATATCGCCTCCATGTGCGCTGGTCGCCCGATTCAGAACCCCGCGCAAACCAGTGTACGCCGGGCCGGCGGGAAGCTCACGGGGCTACCCGGCCCGGATCGGCGATGCCGGACGGCCCTCGCAGGACGCGCGGGAGGCTGTCCGGCTCTACCGCCTGGACCTGCGCCGGCGGTACGATCCATGGAACTGGCGAACGCGTATGCGAGCGCCGAGAGCTGCATCCGCCCGTTGGCGGGGCGCATCGATGGACGAACCATCTCACGCGGCACGCTTCTCCCAGGACGACGTGGTGCGGTCGCTCCGGCGCGCAGCCGCCTACCCGCACGCGGCCGGCACCGTCACGCACATCGAGACGCACGCGTCGCACGTGCTGCTGGCCGGCGAGTTCGCCTACAAGATCAAGAAACCGGTCTCGTTCGGCTTTCTCGACTACACCATCCTAGAAGAGCGGCGACGCCTCTGCGAGGAGGAGGTGCGCCTGAACAGGCGGCTCTGCGACGATGTCTACCTGGGCGTGGTGCCGGTCGTCCGGCACGCCGGGGACGTCGTCATCGGCGGCGACGGCGAGGTCGCGGAGTACGCGGTGCAGATGCGACGCATCGAGCCCGGCGCGTTCCTCTCCGACATGATTGCCCGCGACGCCGCCACGCCAGCGCACATCCATGCCGTGGCGAGGAGGCTCGCCGCGTTCCATCGTTCGGCGGCAACGAGCGCGGCGATCGCCACGCACGGCCGGCGCGAAGCGGTGTGGCGCAACTGCGACGAGAACTTCGAGCAGACGCGCGAATGCGTCGGACGAACCCTGTCTGCGGCACGGATCGACCACATCCGCTCCTACGCCGAGCGCTGGCTGCGCGACAACACGGCGCTCGTAGAACAGCGAGCAGACGCGGGACATGTCCGCGAGGTGCACGGCGACCTCCGCTCGGACGCCGTCGTCATCGGTCCGGGCGGCGGCATCTGCATCATGGACTGCATCGAGTTTAGCGATCGCTTCCGCTGCGGCGACGTCGCCGGCGACGTCGCATTCCTGGCCATGGACCTCGAGTTTCGCGGGCGCCGTGACCTCGCGGACGAGTTCGTCGCGGCGTACCTAGCGGACGCCGGCGACGACACGCTGCCCGTCGTACTCGACTTCTACCGCTGCTATCGCGCGTACGTCCGCGGCAAGGTCGAGTGGCTGGCCCGGCGCCAGTCGCAAGACGCGGAGTACCGCGCCGCCGCGGACGCGCGCGGCGCTCGCTACTTCGAGCTGGCGGAGTCGTACGCGTCGCCTCCACCCGCCCCGCGGCTCGTCCTCATGGCGGGGCTCTCGGCGAGCGGGAAGACATTCGTAGCAGGGGCGCTCGCCGCACGGATCGGCGCCGTCGTGCTGAGCACCGACCGGCTGCGCCGGGCGGCGCTGGAGCTGCCACAAGACACCCCGCTGAAATCCGCGGCCAACGAGGGCGCCTACACGCCGCAACAGCGCTCGCTGGTCTACGCCAGGATGCTGCAGGAGGCCCGCGCGCACCTGGCGCTCGGCCGCCCGGTCATCCTGGACGCGACGCACGCTGCGCGTGCGTCGCGGACGCAGGCGCGCGCGCTCGCGGACGAGCCGGGGATCCCGTTCTTCGCGCTGGAGGTGGTGGCCGGCGATGAGATCGTGCGGGCGCGCCTTCTCGAGCGCTCGCAGCAGCCGACAGCAGCGTCTGATGCCGACTGGGACGTGTACGTGGCACAGAAGGCGCGCTTCGAACCGCTGGATGAGATCCCGGGGCCACAGCGCATGCGGGTCGATGGTTCAGCCCCGCTCACGTCCAGCGTCGATGCGATCCTGCTCCGCCTCAAGCCGGCAAGCGCGCGGGCGCTCGCGCCGTGAGACGGCGACCATCCGTGTGTCGGGCGCTCGCCGACACTACGTCGAGCGCGCAGCACTCCCGTGCACGTACAATGCCGCTGGAGATCAGGAGGCCTCGTGGGCGTCCGGTTCGATCAGGTCAGTAAACGCTTCGGCGACGTGATCGCCCTCGCCGACTTCTCCCTCGAAGTCGAGGACGGCGAGTTCATGGTGCTGCTCGGCCCCTCCGGCTGCGGCAAGACCACCGCGCTCCGCATCCTCGCCGGGCTCGAAGAGCCCAGCGGCGGCGACGTCTACATCGACGGCCGCGACGTGACCGATCTCGCCCCGCAGGACCGCGATATCGCGATGGTGTTCCAGAACTACGCGCTCTACCCGCACATGAGCGTGTACGACAACATCGCCTTCGGACTCCGCATGCGGCACATTCCCCGCCACGAGCTGGACAGCCTGGTGCGCGAGGCCGCCGCCATGCTCGGGCTGCAGGACCTGCTGAAGCGCAGACCGGGGCAACTTTCCGGTGGGCAGCGCCAGCGCGTGGCATTAGGCCGCGCCATCGTCCGGCGACCCAAGGCGTTTCTGATGGACGAGCCGCTATCGAATCTCGATGCCAAGCTGCGCGCGCAGACACGGATCGAGTTGATCCGGCTCCACCGCACGCTCCAGACCACAGCCGTATACGTGACCCACGACCAGATCGAGGCGATGACGATGGGCCAGCGCATCGCCGTGATGGATGGCGGCATGCTGCAGCAGGTGGGCTCGCCGCAGGACATCTACGAGCGCCCTGCCAACCTCTTTGTCGCGGAGTTCATCGGCACACCGGCGATGTCGTTCTTCCGCGGGCCGCTCCGCGACTCGGCGGCCGGCGTAACGGTCGATACGCCATTGATCTCGTTCGCACTGGACCCGGCGCAGGCGTCCGTGGCCCGTACCACCAGTGCGGCAGAGGTAGTCGTCGGCGTCAGGCCGGAGCACATCGAACTGGCAGTGGAGCACGCAGACCGCGCCGCCGCGGCCAGGTTCGACGCGCAGGTCGACGTCGTCGAACTGCTCGGCAACGAGATCCACGCCACGTTGCTGATCGATGGCCGAAGCATCGTCTGCCGGCTCGACGCCGACCAGGTCGTGCGGCAGGGCGCGACGGAGCGTTTCCAGATCGCGCCGCCGCACCTGCTGCTGTTCGATCCCGCCACCAGCAGGAGGCTCGAATGACAGTCGCCGCAGCGCGCCCTCGGCGTCGATCTCCGTGGCTCCGGCAGTCGCTGGCAGCGGCGCCGTTCGTATTGCCGTCGCTGGCGCTGTTCTGCGTGTTCGTGTTCTACCCGCTCGTACGGTCCATCTGGCTCGGCTTTCACGCCACCGACCCGTTCGGCCGCCGCGAAGTGTGGGTCGGCATCGACCAGTACCGCGACGTGCTGACGTCGTCGGACTTTCGGCACAGCCTGATCGTGACGGGCCAATTCGCGTTGTACACGGTCATCGGCTCCACGGGACTCGGACTCTACCTCGCGCTGCTGGTCCACAGGCGGCTGCCCGGCATCATCCTGTTCCGCACCGTATTCACGTCGACGGTCGCATCCTCGGTCGCCGTCTCGTCTGTGATGTGGCTGCTGCTGCTGAACCCCGGTGTGGGCGTGTTGAACTATGTGCTGGGCCAGGGCGGCGTCCCGGCGGCGAACTGGCTGACCGACCCGAAGTGGGCGCTGCCCGCGATCGCGATGACGACGGTGTGGATGAACGTCGGGCTCGCCACGATCGTGATCCTGGCGGGATTGCAGAATATCCCCGAGGAGTTGTACGAGAGCGCGCGCGTCGATGGCGCCGGCCCCTGGAGCCAGTTCGTGCACGTCACGCTGCCGGCGCTGTCGCCGACCCTGCTGTTCGTCTCCACCGTCGGCGTGATCTTCGCGTTCCAGTCGTTCGGACAGATCGACATCCTCACGAAAGGCGGGCCGCTCGACTCGACCACGGTGATCGTCTATTCGATCTATCGCGAAGCGTTCCTGCACTACAACGTGGGGCTGGCGTCCGCGCAGGCGGTCGTGCTGTTCGTCATCGTCCTGTTGCTGACGATGGTGCAATTCATTGCGGCGCAACGCTGGGTGTTTTACCGATGAAACGAACAGCGATGCGGATGGCATTCAAGTTCGTGGCGAGCGTGCCCGTCTATGCGCTGCTGATGGCATCCGCCGCGGTCATCCTGTTCCCCCTCTACATGACGGTCGTCGACAGCCTGCAGCCGGTGACGAAGCTGCTGACGTATCCGCCAGACTTCTGGCCGCACTCGCCCCAGTGGTCCAACTACCGCGCCGCGTTCACCGATATTCCGATGCCCCGCTACATGCTCAACAGCCTGATCATGGCCACAGTGATCACATCGGGGCAGATCGTGACGTCGATCCTCGCGGCGTACGCGTTCTCGTTCGTCCGCTTCCCGGGGCGCACGCTGATCTTCTTCGTCTTTCTGTCGACGATGATGGTGCCGTGGGAGGCGTCGATCATCCCGAACTTCCAGATCGTCCAGCGCCTGAACTGGCTCGACACGTACCAGGGGCTGACCGTGCCCTTCCTGGCGACGGCGTTCGGCACGTTCCTGCTGCGCCAGCAGTTCATGACACTGCCGGCCGAGCTCAAGGACGCGGCCGATATCGACGGCTACGGCAACATGCGATTCCTGTTCTTCGTCGTGATACCGCTTTCGCGCGCGGCGATCGCGACGCTCGCGGTCTTCAGCTTCCTCCAGTCCTGGAACCAGTACCTGTGGCCGCTCCTGATCACGAATGATCCGCACATGCGCACGGTGCAGATCGGCATCGCGTCGTTGCAAGACCAGGAGGTGCAACGCACGAACGTCGTGCTGGCGGGCACGGTCATGGCCCTGCTGCCGATGCTGTTCCTCGTCGTGGCCTTCCAGCGCTTCCTGGTGCGAGGGCTCACGGCGGGCGCCGTGAAGGGCTGAGATGCGACGCCGGCTGATCCTGCTGCTGATGCTCGTGCTCGCCGCGCTCGCCGGCTGCACCGACCGCGGGCTGCACTATGTCAATGGCCGTGTGGAGGTCCGCTTCTGGCATTCGATGACGGGCGTGAACAGCAACGCCCTGCAGAAGATGGTCGACGGCTTCAATGCCTCTCAGGATCAATACACGGTCGTGCCGATCTATCAGGGCGGCTACCCCGACTCGCTGAAGAAACTCGTCGCGTCGTTCGGCACGAGCGCCATGCCGGCGATGATCCAACTCGACGACATTGAGCTGCGCTTTATGGTCGATAGCGGCGCCACCACGCCACCGCAGGACTTCATCGACCTCGACATGGCGACCTCCGGCGCCTCCGAGGGCTACCCGTCGCCGATCGATCTCTCAGACTTCGAGCCGCGCGCGATCGACTACTACACGCTGGACGGCAAGCTGCGGGCGATGCCCTTCAACCTCTCCGGCCTCGT
The DNA here is from genome assembly GCA_041494685.1 of Dehalococcoidia bacterium. Lineage (GTDB taxonomy): Bacteria > Chloroflexota > Dehalococcoidia > DSTF01 > JACRBR01 > JBGQBE01. The sequence continues at coordinate 26,705 of JBGQBE010000021.1, forward strand.
CCTCTACTACGACCGCGACGCGTTCAAGGACGCGGGACTCGACCCGGACAGGCCGCCGGCGACGCTCGAGGAACTGCGCAGCGACTCCCAGAAGCTGCTCAAGCGCGACGCGGGCGGAGCAATCACGCGCAACGGTATCGCGCTCAGCATCGACGCGTGGAAGTTCGAACAGATGCTGGCGAAGCAGGGCGCCCTGTACGCGAACAACGGCAACGGCCGCGCCGGCCTCGCGACGGGCGTGGTGTTCGACAGCCCGCAGGGCGAAGCGATCCTGACCTGGTGGCAGGAGATGGTGAAGTCGGGCCTCGCGACGAATGTCGGGCGCCAGGGGCTGCAGGCCTTCCTGTCGATGATCACCGGCAAGAGCGCCATGGCCATCGAGTCCACGGCGTCGATGCGGACGATCTTGATCACGCTCGGCGCGGCGTCGGCCCGCTTCGGTACCGCGCCCATGCCGTCGCTCGGCACGAACCCCGAGGGAGGCATCGTGCTGGGCGGCGCGGCGGCCTGGATCATGAAGGACCGCCCGGACGTCGAACAGCGCGGCGCCTGGGAGTTCCTGAAGTACGCCACGCAGCCGCAGGTGCAGGCGCAGTGGCACGTGGACACCGGCTACTTCCCGGTGCGCGTCTCCGCGTGGGACTTGGAGCCGGCGGCCTCGCTCCACAAGCAGTTCCCGCAGTTCACGACGGCACGCGACCAGGTCCTGCGATCGCCGCAGAACCCCGCCACCGCAGGCGCGGTGATCGGTCCGTTCACCCAGGTACGAGAGGCGATCGAGAACGCGTTCGAGGCCGTGCTCGTCGGCGGCAAGACGCCCCGCGAGGCGCTCCAGGAGGCCGCGGCGAGCGCCAACCGTGCGATCACGCGCTACAACCGCAGCGTGCAGTAGGGCTGCCGCACCGGCGGCCGCCGCTACGACTCTTCTACCGTGGCCCGCATTTCGATGATCGCCACGATCTCCGCCGCGGAGACATAGCGCAACCGCTCGGTCCACAGGTCCGACGGCGGCGGGAACTTCATCAGGTCCGAATCGAGATTCCAGTCGTGGCTGATGTCCACATCGACTACGGCCCCGCCGCGAAAGACGATACGAAGGCGTTTCATGGCGCTCTCTCCGTTGGAATACCGGACGCGGCTCTTCGGTGCAGGCGAGTAGCCCGGGTTCGGAGTCGCTCACAGGACGGGCATCCGACAGCATCAGCCTAGGAGCGGCTCTCCTCCTCCCCCAGTGCCGAACAGGCTCCACCCGTCCGCCAGACGGCCCTTGTAGGCGGCGTCATACGAGCGGATGATGAGGAACGGCAGTTTCTGCGATGGCTCCGGGAGATCCGATGGCTCCGACCGACACACGCCGGGCCGAGATCGTCAAATCGAGCTGGACGGTCACCCCGAACCTGACCGATTACGAGGCGGCGTGCCGCGAGTTCTCCTGGGCGGCGGCGCGCGCCGAACTCGACGGACCGGGCGCGGGACTGAATATCGCGCACGTGGCGGTCGACCGGCACGCACTGGGCGCGCGCCGCGACCATCGCGCGATCCGCTGGATCGGCAAGTCGGGCGCCGTCCAGGACTTCACGTACGCCGACCTGCTCCGCGAAACGAACCGCTTCGCGAACGTCCTCCAGTTCCTCGGCGTCGGCAAGGGCGACCGGGTCTACGCGCTCGCCGGTCGGATCCCGGAGCTGTACATCGCCGCGATCGGCACGCTCAAGAACCGGTCCGTGTTCTGCCCCCTGTTCTCGGCGTTCGGACCGGAACCTCTCCTCGCGCGACTGCACATCGGCGGCGCGAAGGTGCTGGTCACGACCGAAACGCTGTACGCCCGGAAGGTCGCCCAGCTGCGCGATCGGCTGCCGGAACTGGAGCACGTCCTGATTATCGGCGAGGGTGGCGCGCACTCAGAGCTGCCCGGCACGCAGGACTATCGGCGCCTCGTCGAAGCAGCGAGCGCCGCATTCTCGATCGAGCCGACGGAGCCCGAGGACGCAGCACTGCTGCACTTCACGAGCGGCACGACGGGCACGCCGAAAGGGGCCGTCCACGTACACGAAGCCGTCGTAGCGCATCACGTCACGGGCAAGATCGCGCTCGATCTGCACCCGGACGACGTCTTCTGGTGCACCGCCGACCCGGGCTGGGTCACCGGCACCTCGTACGGCATCATCGCGCCGCTCACCAACGGCGTCACCAGCATCATCGATGAAGGCGACTTCGATCCGGAGCGCTGGTACGGGATCATCCAGCAGGAACGGGTGACCGTGTGGTACACGGCGCCGACGGCGATCCGCATGATGATGAAGGCCGGCGCCGACATCGCGCGAAAGTTCGACCTGTCGTCCCTGCGATTCCTCGCGAGCGTCGGCGAACCGCTGAACCCGGAGGCCGTCGTCTGGGGCAACGAGGCCTTCGGCCTTCCGTTCCACGACAACTGGTGGCAGACCGAGACCGGCGGCATCATGATCGCGAACTACGCCTCGATGCCCATCCGCCCGGGCTCGATGGGCCGGCCCCTTCCCGGCATCGAGGCCGCGATCGTCCGCCGCACCGGCGATGGCGGCGTCGAGCGGATCGACGAGCCGAACGTCGAGGGCGAACTCGCGCTGCGGCCGGGCTGGCCGTCGATGTTCCGCGGCTACTGGGACGAGCCTGCGCGCTACAAGCGCTGCTTCGCTGGCGGCTACTACCTGACCGGCGACCTCGCGAGCCGCGACCCGGACGGGTACTTCTGGTTCGTCGGGCGTGCGGATGACGTCATCAAGTCTTCCGGCCACCTGATCGGCCCGTTCGAGGTCGAGAGCATCCTCATGGAGCACGAAGCAGTCGCAGAGGCCGGCGTCATCGGCAAACCCGATCCGGTGGCGATGGAGGTCGTGAAGGCGTTCGTGGCACTGAAGCGGGGCTACGCCCCGTCCGACGAACTGCGGCGCGAGTTGCTGGCGTTCTCCCGCAAGCGCCTGGGCGCGGTCGTCGCTCCCAAGGAGATCGAATTCCTGGACACTCTGCCGCGGACGCGTAGCGGCAAGATCATGCGCAGGCTGCTCAAGGCACGCGAACTGGGGCTGCCCGAAGGCGACACTTCGACACTCGAAGCGGTGAACCCGTGAGCCGGCGCAAAGCGGTCACGCCGCCCGCGGACACCCCCCTCGAACGAGAGCATGGCATCGCGCTCCTGCACGGCATGCTGCGCATCCGCCGGTTCGAGGAGAAGGCGGCGGAGTTGTACCAGGCCGGCAAGATTCGCGGCTTCCTCCATCTCTACATCGGCGAAGAAGCGGTCGCTGTCGGCGCCATGGGCGCGCTCCGGCCTGACGACGCGATCGTCGCCACCTATCGCGACCACGGCCACGCGCTGGCGCGCGGTATTCCGGCCGGCGCGCTCATGGCGGAGATGTACGGCAAAGCGAACGGCTGCAGCCGCGGACGCGGCGGCTCGATGCACTTCTTCGATCTCAGCCGCCGCTTCTTCGGCGGCTACGCGATCGTCGGCGGAGGGCTGCCGATCGCCGTGGGACTCGCCCTCGCCGACAAAATGCGAGGGGCGGCCCCGATTACGGCGTGCTTCTTCGGCGAAGGGGCGGTTGCGGAGGGAGAGTTCCACGAGTCACTGAACCTCGCGCGGCTCTGGCAGCTCCCCGTGCTGTTCCTGTGCGAGAATAACCGCTACGCGATGGGGACCGCCCTCGAGCGTTCCGAATCGGTGACGGACCTGCGCCGCAAGGCCGAGGCGTACGACGTGGCCGCCGAGACGGTCGACGGCATGGACGTCGCGGCGGTCGAAGCCGCGACGCGGAAGGCCGTCGAGGCGGTCCGCTCCGGCGGCGGCCCGCGCCTGGTCGAGTTCGAGACGTACCGCTTCCGCGGGCATTCGATGGCCGACCCGGAACTCTACCGCGCGAGGGAGGAAGTGGAGCTTTGGAAGCAGCGCGATCCGATCGCCGCATTCACCGGGCGGCTGCGCGAACGCGGCATGCTCTCCGACGCGGACCTGGAGTCTCTCGAGGCCGCCGTTGCACGAGAGATCGACGACGCGGTCGCGTTCGCCGAGGCGGGGCCGTGGGAACCGGTCGAGGATCTGGCGAAGTTCGTGATGAGTGACTGAGCCGATGACGACGATGACCTATCGCGAGGCACTGAGGTCGGCCCTTCGAGACGCGCTCCTGGCCGACGAGCGCGTGTTCCTGATGGGCGAGGACGTGGGCCGCTACGGCGGCGCGTTCGCCGTCAGCCACGGTCTCATCGACGAGTTCGGTCCGGAGCGCGTCCGTGACGCGCCGCTGTCGGAGTCAGCGTTCGTCGGCGCGGGGATCGGCGCCGCGCTTAACGGCATGCGGCCCATCGTCGAAGTGATGACGGTCAACTTCAGCATGCTGGCGATGGATCAGATTCTCAACAACGCGGCGACGCTACGGTACATGTCAGGTGGCCAGCTGAACATCCCGCTGGTCGTGCGCATGGCGACCGGCGGCGGCCGTCAACTCGGCGCGCAGCACTCGCACAGCCTGGAAGGCTGGTACGCGCACATCCCCGGCATCACGGTGCTGTCGCCGGCCACCGTGGCCGATGCCCGCGGCATGGTGCTCGCGGCGATCCAGCGGCCCGACCCGGTGTTCATCTTCGAACACGCGACGCTCTACCCGGTGGAAGACGACATCGACGCGCAGTCGGGCGCCGTGGAGATCGAACATGCGGCTGTCCGGCGGCGGGGCAAGGACGTCACGCTAATCGGGTACGGAGCATCGCTGGGCAAGGCGCTAAGCGCATCCACGGAACTGGCCGCGCAGGGGATCGAAGCGGACGTCATCGACCTGCGCGTCTTGCGCCCGCTGGACATGGACACGGTGCTCGAGTCAGTTGCCAAGACGCACCGCGCTCTCATGGTCGACGAGGCGTGGCGGACGGGCAGCCTGGCGGCGGAGGTCTCGGCACAGATCACGGAACGGGGCTTCGACTACCTCGACTGGCCCGTCGCCCGCGTCTGCGGCGCGGAGGTACCGGCGCCGTACGCCAGGCACATGGAAGACGCATCGCTCCCACAGACCCCGGCGATCGTGGAAGCCGTGCAGGAGATGTTCGCGTAACATGTCGGAATTCCTGATGCCCATCCTCGGCGCGGATATGCAGAGCGGCACGCTTGTCGAGTGGAAGAAGCAGCCGGGCGATCGCGTGGCGCGCGGCGACATCATCGCCGAAGTCGAGACCGACAAGGCTGACGTCGAGGTCGAGATCTTCATGACGGGCGTCCTCGAACGGGTACTCGTGGAGCCCGGTACGAAGGTGCCCGTCGGCACACCGCTCGCGATCATCCGTGAAGAAGGCGCCGCCGCGGCTCCGGCTCCCGCCCCCGCGCCTGCGCCGCCGACACCGCCAGCCGCGCGCCCCACACCACGCCCTGCGGAGGCCGGCCGACCACCGCGCGCGCCCGCCGGCGAGCGGCTGCGGGTGAGCCCCTCGGCCAGGCAGCTGGCCGCCGAGCTGCACGTCGATCTCGCGACGGTCACGGGCAGCGGGCCGGACGGCCGCATCATGCGGCGCGACATCGAGGAGGCCGCGGCGCATGCAGCTCCGGTGCCCGAGGCGGCGCCACCCGCCGTGTCGGACCGGCAGGCGCGGATGCGCCAGGCGATCGCGGCGGCGATGACCCGCTCCGCCCGCGAGATCCCGCACTTCCACCTCTCGACCACCATCGACATGAGCCGCACGATGACATGGCTCACCGAGGAGAACAGCCGCAAACCCATCACTGACCGGCTTCTGTACGGGGTTCTGCTCATCAAGGCCGTGGCGTTGGCGCTCCGGGAGGCGCCCGAGTTCAACGCGGTCTGGGCCGGTGATGGCGTTCGCCTCATCCCGGCGATCCACGTCGGCGTGGCGATCTCCTTGCGCGGTGGCGGTCTCATCGCGCCGGCGCTGCACGACACGGACCAGCAGCGGCTCGATGGGTTGATGAAGGACTTCCGCGACCTGGTGAAGCGCGCGCGCGCGGGCTCGCTGCGCAGCTCCGAAGTGTCCGACCCCACGATCACCATCACGAGCCTGGGTGAGACGGGGGCGGAGTCCGTGTTCGGCCTGATCTACCCGCCGCAGGTCGCGCTCGTTGGATTCGGCAGGGTGACGGAGCGGGCGGTCGTCGTGAACGGAGGACTGTTTGTCCATCCGGTGATCACGGCCACGCTCTCCGCGGACCACCGGGTCGCCGACGGCCACCGCGGGAGCCTGTTCCTCGCCGCCATCGACCGCCTGTTGCAGGAGCCTTCGCAGCTATGAACGACGACAAGACCCGCCAGAGAGTGCTCCGCTTACTGGGCGACATCGCGCCCGAGGCCGACCTGCCGTCGCTGGATCCGGACGCGCGGATCCGCGACCAGCTCGACATCGATTCGATGGACGCGCTGAACTTCCTGATCTCCATCCACGAGGAGTTCGGCATCGACATCCCTGAAGCAGACTACCCCCGCCTTGCCACGCTCAACGCGATCGTCGACTATCTCGGCAAGAAGCAAGCCGAGCAGCGCGGGTAAACGCCGCGCGCGGGCCGAGCGGCCAGGTGGCTCGCGGTCCGGGCGTCCAGTGATCCCGTCTCGGCGTACCGAATGGCCCGTGCGCCGCGCGCTGCCGCTTGCGAGGATGAAATCGTGCACTGCGGACCGGTTCGAGGACGGCCGCTAGGGATGGACTGAGATGGAGGCCGTGGCATGACCGTCTACAAGCTCACCGCATATCCGAAGCAGATCACTCTGCGTGACGGACGGCCTGTCACGGTGCGACCGCTGGCGGAGACGGACAGCGACGCGCTGTACCAGTTCTTCACGCGCGTGCCGGCAGAGGATCGGTACTTCCTCAAGGACGACGTAACCTCGGAGAACGTCGCTCGCAAATGGACGTCGGAGCGTGACTTCGACCGGATCCTGCCGCTCGTCGCCATGGTGGGCGGCGAGATCGTGGCCGACGCTACCCTGATCCGCAGCCGCCACGGCGCCTATCGCAGCGTAGCCGGCATCCGCGTGGTCGTCGCGCCGGACTACCGCTACCAGGGACTCGGGACGGCGCTGCTGCGGGACCTCTGCGATATCGCCGCCGACGCCGAACTCGAGAAAGTGACGGCGGAACTCGTCGCGGGAGTCCAGGACGACGCCATCGCCGCGACGGAGCAGCTCGGCTTCATCAGGGCGGCGACGATCCACGAACTGCTGCGCGACGAGCAGGGCCACACGCACGACGTCATCGTCATGGTGCTGCCACTCGGCAAGTGGTACCAGTGGTACAAGTTCTGAGCGCGCGGCCTCACGGCGCGGCCGCGGCAGGGTGAGCGCATGAGGGCGATGGTTCTGACGCACGCCGGCCGCGCCGAAGATCGGCTCCTCGCCGCCCAGGACGTGCCCGAACCTGATCCCGGCCGCGGCCAGGTGTTGATCCGCGTCGAGGCGTGCGGCGTGTGCCGCACCGATCTGCACATCGTCGAAGGAGAAGTGCCGGCCGCCATGCCGCTGATCCCGGGCCACCAGGCCGCCGGGCGCATCGTGGCGCTGGGCGACGGCGTCGATGTGTTCCGCGTGGGCGACATGGTGGGCGTCGGATGGCCGTTCAGCACCTGCGGCACCTGCGCCTTCTGCGCGTCCGGCCGCGAGAACCTCTGCGCTGACGCGCGGTTCACCGGCCGCGACGCCGACGGCGGCTACGCCGAGCAGATGATCGCTGACGCACGCTATGTGTACCGGCTGCCCCCATCGTTCGCGCCGCTCGACGCGGCGCCGCTGCTGTGCGCGGGGATCATCGGCTATCGCTCCCTGCGGCTGTCGGAGATCAAACCCGGCGGGCGGCTCGGGCTCATCGGATTCGGCGCGTCGGCCCATCTGGCGATCCAGGTCGCTCGGCACTGGGGCTGCGAGGTATACGCGTTCACGCGCGAGGAGCACCACCGGCGACTGGCGCTGGACCTGGGCGCGGCCTGGGCCGGCCAAGCGTGGGACGACCCTGGCGTGCCGCTCGATGCGGCGGTGATCTTCGCGCCGGCGGGAGAGTTGGTGCCGCAGGCGCTGGCGCGCCTCGCCCGGGGCGGCACGCTGGCGATCAACGCGATCCACATGAGCGACATCCCTCCACTCCGCTACGCCGCGCTGTATCACGAACGCACGGTCCGCAGCGTCGCGAACTTCACGCGCCGCGACGCCGAAGAGTTCCTTGCGCTCGCCGCCGAGATCCCGATCCGCGCCGACATTGAGCGCTTCCGCCTGGAGGACGCCAACGAGGTCCTGCTGCGCATCAAGCAGGGCGCCGTGCACGGCGCCGCCGTGCTGGAGATCTAGCGGCCGCGCGATGCGGCGACAGATGCGTGAACGGAGGGAGGTCGATGGTATCCACGGGGCATGACGATGCCGGCGACGCGCGACGGACGCGCGTGCTCATCCTGGGCGCGGCCGGACGCGACTTCCACAACTTCAACACCGTGTTCCGCCGCGACTCGCGCTACGAGGTCGTCGCCTTCACGGCGGCGCAGATCCCGAACATCGCCGGCAGGATCTACCCGCCGCAGCTGGCCGGCGACCTCTATCCCCAAGGCATCCCAATCCGGACGGAGGCCGGATGGGAGGCGGTCGTGGACGATCGTGCGATCGACCAGGTCGTGTTCGCCTACAGCGACATCTCGCACGAAGCGGTGATGCACATCGCGTCCAGGGCGCTGGCGCACGGCGCCGACTTCCGTCTGCTCGGCCCGCGCGCCACGATGCTTCGCTCCGCCAGGCCGGTGATCTCGGTGTGCGCTGTCCGGACGGGATGCGGGAAGAGCCCGGCGGCCCGCGCCATCGCCCGCGCCGTGCGGGACGCCGGACTGCGCGTGGCGGTCGTCCGGCATCCGATGCCGTACGGCGATCTTGCCGCGCAGGCCGTGCAGCGCTTCGCAAGCCTCGAAGACCTGCGGCTGAACAACTGCACGATCGAGGAGATGGAGGAGTACGAGCCGCACATCGCCCAGGGCGACATCCTGTTCGCAGGCGTGGATTACGAGCGGATCCTCCGGGCGGCCGAGGCTGAAGCCGACGTCATCATCTGGGACGGCGGCAACAACGATCTGCCGTTCTTCGTCCCCAACCTCGAAATCGTGCTCGTGGACCCCCATCGCGCGGGTGACGAAGAGACATACTTCCCCGGCGAGGCGAACCTGCTCCGCGCCGACGTGATCGTGCTCGCGAAGCTGGACACGGCGGCAGCCGACCAGGTCGCCGCCGTCCGCGAGCGCATCAAGGCGGCAAATCCGTCCGCGACCGTCGTGGACTCCGCGATGCCGTTGAGCGTCGACACGCCGTCGCTGCTCGCCGGCGCGCGCGTGCTGGTCATCGAGGACGGTCCGACGCTCACGCACGGCGGCATGAGCTACGGCGCCGGACTGCTCGCCGCCAAGCGCTTCCAGGCTCGCGAACTCGTCGATCCGCGACCGTACGCCGTCGGCAGCATCCGCGAGACCTTCGCCGCGCACCCCCACATCGGGCCGCTGCTCCCGGCAATGGGCTACGGCGCCGCCCAGGTGCAAGAGCTCGCCGATACGATCAACGCAACGCCCTGCGACGTAGTGCTCATCGCGACGCCCGTCGACTTGCGCCGGATCATCAACGTGGCCCACCCCACGTGCCGGTTGACGTACGAGTTCGCCACGACCCGAAGCCCGGGCCTCCCCGAAATCCTGGCAAACGTCATCGCCGAGGCGAAGCGGCATGTCTGAGCTGGTCGTCGTAGCGCTCGGCGGGAACGCGCTGATCCGGGCCGGTCAGCGAGGGACCATCGATGAGCAAGCCGCCAACCTCGACACCGCGCTTGCGGTCGCCGGCGAGCTCATCGCGAGAGAGTGCCGCGTGCTCGTCACGCACGGCAACGGCCCGCAGGTGGGCCACATCCTGCTGCGCGCCGAGGCCGCGTGCGGAAGGGCCTATGACCTGCCGCTCGACGTCTGCGTCGCGCAATCACAGGGCGAGACCGGATACCTCATCGAACAGCGTCTGGAAGGGCTGTTGCGGCAGCGTGCAGTCCGCCGGCGAATCGCGGCGGTCGTCACGCGCACGGTCGTTGACCTTGACGACCCGGCCTTTCGCGCACCCACGAAGCCGATCGGCCCGTTCTACACCGCGGACCAGGCGGACGCGCTGAGACAGCGCGGCGTCGCCGTCGTCGAGGACGCGCATCGCGGCTTCCGGCGGGTCGTGCCATCGCCCGCGCCCCTGCGGATCGTCGAGACGGAGGTCATCCGCGACCTCGCCGCCGCTGGCACGATCGTCATCGCGGCGGGCGGCGGCGGCATCCCCGTGTCCGTCACAGAGAGCGGCGCACTCACAGGCGTCGAGGCCGTCGTCGACAAGGATCTGTCGGGCGGACTGCTCGCGGCGGAACTCGGCGCCACCCGCATCATCGACCTGACGTCGGTCGAGTACGTCCAGGCGTGGTTCGGCACCGCGAGGGAGCGTCCGCTCGAGCGCATGACCACGGCGGAAGCGAAGCGCTACATGGCTGACGGGCACTTCCTGCCCGGTTCCATGCAGCCCAAGATGGAAGCGGCGATCCGTTTCCTCGATCGCGGCGGGCGCGAGTTCATCGTGACCACGCCCGAACGCGCCATCGAGGCCATCGACGGCCGCGCAGGCACGCACGTCGTCCCGGCGTGATCGTCGAGGCAGGCGGCGCGCCCACGGCGAACGGCCACGCTCATACGTGCCGCCGGCGCCGCGCGGGAGGCTTCCGCTTCGGTCGCCGCTTCGCCGTGCCGCGCTCGATCGCCGCGCCGATGATCGCGCGCGCGCGCCGCTCACCGATGCGGCGATCCTCCATCAGCACTGCCGCGAGCTGCTGGATCGCCAGCCGCCCGGGGCGGGCGCGAAGCAGCGTCCGCGTGTGCTCCCACAACCAGCGCTCGTACGCCCTCAGTTCCTCGACGCTGGCCGTGACCAGCGACGCGTAGCGCGCCGCGTCGTGCAGATCCGCGTGGGCGCCGCGCCAGTTGTGGCGGCCGGTGAGCAGGCTCTCGGCGATCACGCCGGCCAGCGAAACGATGATCATCGTCTCGATGCGCCTGCGCGTCCGCAGCGCCGCGCTGGAGTCCAAGTCAAGAACGATCGCCGTCTCGCTGAACTCGCAACGCCCCAGCGTGCCGGTATCCGGGACGATCGAGATGCTCGTGAACCGCAGGTGCCGCAGGTAGGCCGCCACGGCGTGCCCCGCCTCGTGGTACGCCGTGCGCTCGACGCGCGTCACGCGCCGCGACGCCGTCACAGGCACCGCATCCGCACAGGTAGCGATCTCACCGCTCCGGCGAGCTCGACCGCGAAACGCGTCATGCCTTGCCGCCCCCGTCCCACAATGTGACCGACCAGCCTCGCGGCCAGTCGCCTGCACGATCGCGGTGAGTGTACCGGCAGAAGATGAAGCGCCGCGTCTCCCGGGCCCCGAACCGATATGCTGGCTCCGGGACGGCTGCTGTCCGCGGCCGCGAATGCCGTCGATCCGGGACATCCATGCTCGCCAACAAACCCAAACGTCCCGCGCTCATGGCGTCCGTGATATGGAGCCGCTGGGCGTTCGAGATCGTCCTCGCCGCGGCACTTCTCACAGTGGCGCTCGCGCGCGTCGACCTCCGCGACGTCGGGACGTCGTTCGCGAACGCCCAGTACGGCTGGGCGCTCCTTGCGGCGCTGATCTACGCGCTGTCGCGCGTCGTGCACTCGATCCACTGGCAGTTCTATCTCAAGAAGGTCGGCCGCGTGCCGCTCGCCAGCCTGGTGGGGACGTTCCTGATCGGCAACTTCGTCGACAACGTCCTCCCCGCGCGGATCGGCGAGATCGCTCGCCTGCAGATCGTGGCCAATCGCTACGGCCTGTCCAGGGCAGGGATCGTCGCCGGGCGGGCGACCGAAGTGCTCGTGGACGGCATCGCCATGGCCATCCTGCTCATCATTGCGATCGCGCTTCTGCCCTCAGCCATCGCGCCTGCCGGCCTCCTCTGGATCGTGGCAAGCGTGGCTGCGGGCGCGTTCGTCGCGCTGGCGCTGCTGAGCCGCATGCTCCCGGCAGATCTGGCGGACTGGCCGATGCTGGAGTGGTGTCCGGCGCGATTGAGAAGCGCCGTCACCGGCGGATGGCCCGCGTTCCGGGACGGACTGGAGGCGCTGCGTAACACCCGCCTGCTCGCCGTCGTGCTCGGACTCACAGCAATCGGCTACACGATGGAGACCGTCATGTTCTGGACGTTCGGGCTGGCGTTCCACCTGGGGCTTCCGCTGCCCTCGTACATCGGCGTCGTCGTAGCTGTCGGCGTCGTCCGCACGGTGCCCATCACCTTCCAGAACATCGGTACGTACGAAGTCGTGCTGGTCGCCGTGTTGTCTCACGAAGGCGCGACGAGCGACGCCGCGTTCGCCTACGCAGTCGCGACGCGCGTCTTCGTCAGCCTCTTCATCACGACGATGGGCCTGCTGGCGATGTGGATGATGCGCGTTCGCCCCCACGACCTGTTCGCGCTGCGACGGGGGAAGGGCGAGCCGACGCCGACGCCGTGAGGCCGGCGACGGACGAGCGCGCGTGTGGGCGCCCGGACACCACGCCAGGTTGTGGGCTGATACTAGTAGCGAACGGCCTCGGATTCCTCGATGATCGCCGGTTCCGTCTTGTCCGAAAAGCGGGCGAGGATGCCCGAGGCGAGCAGGCGCGCGCGGCCCTCTTTGGCGTCGTCGGACGAGGCGAACTCCACCAGGATGAACACCACGCCCGGGTCGTCCACGCTCCGAAAGATCCTGTGCCCCAAGGCTGATCGCCTTGCGCCGGGAGCATCCTCGTCGAACATCGGCTTCCATGCGTCGTAGTCGCCGACGTTAAGGCGGGTCACGAAGAATGCCATCGAATGATCCTCCATCTAGCGGGGTGTGTCAGTTTGGCTTGGCGTTGCATCAGCTTCAGTCGCCGATCAGGACATGGCGAACCGCTGTAGAGCCGTTTGCCAGGCGCTAGGGTAGCTGAGTGGCGGAAGATGTGCACGTCCGCCGGCGCGTCTCTACGTTGCTGGCTTCGTCGCCACGACCAGGACCCGGCGTCGATACGGCTCGTGCTCCAGCGTCATCGACATCTCCATGAACAGCGCGCCGACGGCTGCTGCGCCCATTTCCTGCGTGAGCGGTTCCCTTGCGTCGAGCAGCGCGGAGTAGGTGGTGGTCATCGGTTCCGGCCAGCCGGGAGCCTCCTCATAGCGCTCAACGCTCAACCCCGCCGCCGCCAGCGCCAGCCGGTAGTCGGAGACGGGGTCCACTCCCAGGATCGGCAGCTTGCCTGCCCGCTCAGGATCAAGTTCATAGGCCGTGAAGACGAACCGTCCCCCCGGACGCAAAATACGCGCCGCCTCGGCCATCGCAGCGTGCTTGTCGGGCGCGTACTGCAGCGCATCTTCACTCATCACGCCATCGGCCGAAGCGGATTCCAATCCCGTACCGGCGAACGACCCGACGACGAAGCGCGCGCGGCCGGCCAGTCCGACTTCCTCCGCTCGGACGCCCGCGCACTCAATGGCTGCGGACGAAACATCGACGCCGGTGAGGCGCGCCTGCGTTTCACGCGCCATCCAGAGCGCCGGGCCGGCCGTGCCGCAGCCCAGATCGACCAGCGTGCCGCCGGGACGGAGACGGAGCTCGACGGTCATGCGCCTCAGTTCCGGAAGGGTTGTAAAACTGATGTGGCCAAACTGCTCCGGGAAATCGAGGCCCGCTGCCAGCTCATGCCATAGCCGGCGCAGCGTGGGACTCTTCGTCACGCCGCGATGCACCGCGTCATAACCAGCGGCGACGATGTCTTGTTGCATGCCGGTCCTCCTGTAACGCGCTCCGGGGTTCCGCCAACAATCGCATTCTCAGCGTGGCGCGACATCCGCTTCCGCACAACTGCCAGAAGCGCCGATTTCGCCGTAGACACCCCGGTACGCGGCCGGCAGCAACGCCGCAAGCCGCCGCATGATCACGTCAGTGCCTTCCTTCAGGGTCGCCGTATCCAGGCGCTCTACCGGCGGCAGCCGGAACGGCTCACCGAAACGCACGGTGATCTTCGGTCCGAGGAGCGGGCGCAGGAGCGTCCCCGGCCACGACACCCGCTCCGTCCCCATGATAGCGACCGGGACGACCGCACATCCGGACCGGTACGCGAGCAGCGCCGCGCCGGACGACGCCGGAAGCAGGCCCGGGGTGCGGCTTCGTTCGCCCTCCGGGAAGACGACGACCGCGCCGCCGCCTCGGAGGGCCCGTAGCGTCGTGCGCGTCACCTCGAGCGCCGGCCCGTCGTCGCGCACCGGCAGGGCCCCGATCAGCCGCGCCAGCAGGCCGACCACCGGCCACGAGAACAGCTTGCGCATCGCGAGGAAGATCGACCGGCGCGGCACGACCGCCAGCAGGAGCCAGGGGTCGGCAAAGTCGATGTGGTTCGAGACGATGAGCACCCCTTCGCCGCGCGGGACGCCCTGCGCGTTCAGTACCCTCAGACGCGGGAAGTACAGGTACGCCGCAAGGCGGGCGCCAAACGCGATGCCCGCATAGGCGAACGGCGTAAACCGGGACTCCGAAGGGGACTGGCTCCTCATCACGGCCCAGTCTACGGCACGACCGGGCCAGCCAAAGAGACCCCGGATGAAGGCCAATCGGCAATTCCCCGGACGATACCCCTCCCTCGAAGATAGAATCGGTTCATACGCGTCGCCGAAGCAAGGAAGGAGCTCAAGTGATGTCGCGTACGTTGAAGTTACTGCCAGCCATGATGGCGCTTATCGTATTGGCGGCCCTGGCCACCGGCTGCGGAGGGGGAGGTGGGACGGCGACCGCCACGCCAGGGCGCACTGTCACGGCGGCCGCCGGGGGCACCGCGACTCCCGCGGCGCTTTCCGGGAAGCTGGAGATCTTTAGTTGGTGGACGACCGGCGGCGAGGCCGCGGGCCTCAAGGCGCTGTACGACCTCTACCCGACGGCCTGTCCGGGCACCGTCGAGATCGTGAACGCGACCGTCGCCGGTGGCGGCGGCGCGAACGCTCGGCAGGTACTCACCACCCGCATGCTGGGTAACGATCCTCCCGGCTCGTTCCAGGTGCACATGGGCCACGAACTGACGGACACCTGGGTGACGGCGAACTACATGGAACCGCTCGACTCCCTGTTCACCCAGCAGGGTTGGAACAGCGTCTTCCCGAAGGGCGTGCTCGATATCGTCTCGTACCAGGGCAAGCCCTACTCCGTGCCGGTGAACATTCACCGAGCGAACGTGCTCTGGTACAACAAGGCGGTGTTCCAGGCGAACGGGCTGCAGCCACCGACGACCTTCGATGACTTCTTCGCCGCCGCCGACGCCCTGAAGGCCAAGGGGATCACGCCGCTCGCCCTGGGCGACGTCGATGCATTCGCTTCGGTGCAGTTGATGGAAACCGTGTTGCTGGGCTCGCTGGGCGCTGACGGGTACAACGGTCTGTGGACCGGTGCAACGGACTGGAACAGCGCGAAGGTGACCGATGCGCTGAACACGTTCAAGAAGATGCTCGGCTACGTCAACAGCGACCACAGCTCGCTCTCGTGGGACCAGGCCAACGACCTCGTGATCAGCGGGAAGGCCGCGATGACGATCATGGGTGACTGGCTGCACGCCGACAACAAGGCGAAGAAGTTCACCGACTCCGGCTGGGTTCCCTCGCCGGGGACGAGCGGGATGTACGACGCGCTGTCTGACACCTTCGGCCTGCCGAAGAGCGCGCCGAACCGCGACGCGGTCGTCTGCTGGCTGAAGGTCGTCGGATCGAAGAAGGGCCAGGAGGCCTTTAACCCCCTCAAGGGCTCCATCTGCGCGCGCACCGACTGCGACGCCAGCCTCTTCGATGACTATCTGCAGTCCGCGATGAACGACTGGAAGAAGGACACCATCGTCCCGAGCCTCGCTCACGGAGCGGCGGTGAAGCAGGGGTGGCTCACGAATGTGAGCGACGCAGTCACTGCGTTCGTAGCAGACAAGAACGCAGGGACCTTACAGAGCCGGCTGGCCGACGCCTGTAAGAGCGCTACCGTCTGCAAGTAGTCCGGGTGAAACGGGACGCTATGAACGTGGGCATCCGTGGCCGCCGCCTGCTCCGCCTCGCTACGAGTGAGCAGGCGGCGGCCATCGCCTTGATTATCCCTTCGCTCCTCGCCGTCGGCGTCTTCGTCTACGGCTTCATCGGCTGGAGCGCGTTCGTCTCAGTCAGTCGGTGGGATTCGGTGCGGCCGGACTACACCTTCGTCGGCCTGGACAACTTCCGCGATCTCTTCGAGAACTTCCGTTTTCAGATCGACATCCGGAACACGGTCGTGTTCACGGTGCTCTTCGTCGTGGCCTGCCTCACGCTCGGCTTTGTCCTCGCGTCACTGCTCGACCGCCGCATCGTCGGGGAGAGCGTCTTCCGGAGCATCTACCTGTTCCCGATGGCCGTGTCCTTCATCGTGACCGGCGTCGTGTGGCGCTGGTTGCTGGCTCCCAGCGCGGGAGTCAACATCTTGCCGACCAAGGTGGGACTGCGCGCGCTGGGGTATGGCTGGTACACGGACCCCTCCGTTACGTACGTCCATTCCGATTCGCGGCTCGGTGAGGCGTTACACGCGGCCGGGCTCGGATTCCTGGCGAACCCGAACTACGGCGTGCCGCTGGCGATGATCTCCGTCGTCATCGCGGCCACGTGGCAGATGTCCGGCTTCGTCATGGTCATGTATCTCGCCGGTCTGCGCGCGATCCCGGAGGAGCTGCGCGAGGCAGCGAGAGTAGACGGCGCGACCGAGACGCAGGTCCTCCGCCACATCTCCCTGCCGCTCCTCAGGCCCGTGACGCTCAGCGCCATGATCATCCTCGGCCATCAGTCGCTCAAGATCTTCGACCTCGTCATATCGATGAGCAGACGGGGGCCCGGCTTCGCGACGGATGTGCCAGCCCTGTTCATGTTCGAGACAACGTTCCAGGGCAACCACTTCTCGCACGGCGCGGCGATCTCGATCGTCATGCTGGCGGCCGTGAGCGTCCTGGTGATCCCCTACCTGTACTGGAGTCTGCGACGGGAGGCCCGGCTGTGACTGTCCACTGGTCTCGTATCGCCATCTATGCCGTGCTGATCGTCTTCGCAGCCCTCTACCTGATGCCGATCTACGTCCTGCTCGTCACCGGGCTGAAGAGCTTCGGCGAGGTGAGACTGGACCAGATGTGGGATCTTCCGTCGCGCCTCCGCTTCGACTCGTTCCGCGAGGCGTACAACTCGCTCGACAGCAACCTGGCGAACAGCTTCAAGATGGTGATCCCGGCCACGCTCATCTCGTGCATGGTTGGCTCGATCAACGGCTATGTGCTGACAAAGTGGCGCTTCCCCGGCTCGAACGTCGTGTTCTTCCTGCTGCTGTACGGCATGTTCATCCCGTACCAGAGCGTCCTGATCCCGCTGGTCAAGACGCTCCAGGCGCTGCACGTCTACGGAAGCCTCTGGGGTCTCGTAGTTACGCACGTGATCTACGGCATCCCGATCACAACACTCATTTTCCGCAACTACTACGCGAACGTCCCGACGGAACTCGTGGAGGCGGCCAAGATTGACGGCGCGTCTATCTTCGGCATCTACCGGCGGATCGTCTTCCCGCTCTCGCTCCCGGGCTTCGTCGTCGTCGCGATCTGGCAATTCACGTCGATTTGGAACGACTTCTTGTTCGCCGTCACGGTGACCAGCAACCCCGCGATCCAGCCTGCTACCGTCGCGCTGAACAACATGGCGGGGAGCTTCATCGTCGAATGGAACGTGCAGATGGCGGGCGCCCTCATCACGGCGCTGCCGACGCTAGTGGTGTACATCCTCCTTGGGCGATTCTTCGTCCGTGGACTGATGGCGGGCGCGCTGAGCAGCTAGGCCAAGAGAGGATCCATGGCGAGAGTCGTCTACGAACACGTCACCAAGCGCTTCGGCGACGTCACCGCGGTGAACGACCTGAGTCTGGAGATTGAGGACAAGGAGTTCCTCGTGCTGGTCGGACCCTCCGGCTGCGGCAAGTCGACCGTGATTCGACTGCTCGCCGGACTGGAACCGCTCACAACCGGCAACATCTACATCGGCGACCGGCTCGTGAACGACCTCCCCGCCAGGGACCGCGATATCGCCATGGTGTTCCAGTCGTACGCGCTGTACCCCCACATGTCGGTCTTCGACAACATGGCGTTCGGGCTGCGCATGCGGGGCACGCCGAAGGACGAGACCCGTCGCCGCGTGCTCGAAGCAGCCCAGGCTTTGGAGATCGAGAGCCTGCTCAAGCGCCGGCCCGCTCAGCTGTCGGGCGGCCAGCGGCAGCGCGTGGCGCTCGGGCGCGCGATCGTGCGCGAACCACTCGTCTTCTTGTTCGATGAGCCGCTTTCGAATCTCGATGCCAAGCTCCGGGTCCAGACCCGCGCCGAACTCACCAAGCTCCACGGCAGGCTCCAGACGACGTTCATCTACGTGACCCATGACCAGGTAGAAGCGATGACCATGGCGACCCGGATCGCCGTCCTGAAGGACGGCCTGCTGCACCAGGTGGGCACGCCCGAAGAGTTGTACTTCCGGCCGGACAACATCTTCGTGGCCAGCTTCATCGGCAGCCCTGCCATGAACTTCGTACCGGGCACGCTCACGGGCACGGCCGAGGAGATGACGCTCGATGCGGGCGCGTGGCACATCGCGCTTCCGGCGAGCCGGTCACGGCAGCTCGCACCGTTCACGAATAGCGAGGTCGTCGTCGGCATCCGGCCTGAGGACATCCACGATCCTGACTTCCTCCCGGCTCGCGTCAGGGGATGCGCGATCCAGGCCCGCGTGGATGTCACCGAGATGATGGGCAACGAGAAGTTCCTGCACCTCGTGAGCGGCACCGAGAAGGTGCTGGCGCGCGTCGATCCGCGTACCAGGGCGAGAGCCGGGCAAGACATCAAGTTGATGCTCGATATTGACCACCTCCACGTGTTTGACCCGAAGACGGAAGCCGCCATCGCCAAGATCGAGATCCCCGAGGAGCTGCGCGAGCCGCCTTCAGCGTGAAGGCGAGCTGAGCCCCGCACACCGGTTGCTGTCGTCCCGGCGAAGAAGCCCGCGGCCGTCTGGCACCCGGAGAGTCGGGACATCCTCGCGGGTCGCCGAATCGGGCGCTTGTCGCCGCGGCATGCGCTCGACGATAATCGAACGCAGCGACACCTACGGAGCACTGATGAACCCGAACGATCTCGACCAACTGCTCGCTCCGTTCCCTCGGCGACGCCGCGAGCTGCTGCCCGTCCTCATCGCGATCCAGGAACACGCGGGCTACCTCTCCGAGGCGGCACTCGCGGCGGCGGCGCATCACCTGCACGTTCCACAGAGCGAGGTCTTCGGCGTCGCGACGAGCTACAGCGAATTGCGGCTGACGCCGCCGGGCGGTGAGCCGGTCACCGTCTGCACGGGCCTCAGCTGCCTGTTGAACGGCGCCCGCCGACTCGCTGATTCGCTGGCGTCAGACCTGCCCGCAGGATGGATCGTGGAGGAGCACTCCTGCCGCTTTCGCTGCGACGAGGCGCCCGTGGCCCATGTGCGAGGGCAATACGTGGCTACCGCCTCGCGTGAGTCAGCGCTCGCCGCGATCGGCGATCGCGCGACGCCGCCGATACGCGAGCGCACCACGCCGGGCCCGCGCCCCGGCGAGACGCGCAGGCTGCTCGGACGCTGTGGCGTCATCGATCCGGAGAACATCGACGACGCGCTAGGGCGCGGCGCCTACGACGGGCTGCGCCGCGCGGAGGACATCGAACCAAGCACTATCGTGCGACTCGTCGAGGACGCGCGTCTGCTCGGCCGCGGCGGCGCGTACTTCCCCGCCGCTCTCAAGTGGAAGACCGCGATCGGGCACGCGGCACCGCGATATCTGGTCGTGAACGCGGAGGAAGGCGAACCGGGCGTCTTCAAGGACCGGTACTTGATCGAACGCGATCCGCACCTCGTCGTCGAAGGCGTCTTCATCGCGGCCCGCGCGGTCGAAGCCGCGGCCGTCTACATCTACATCAACGGCGAGGCTCGCCTCGCCGCGGCGCGGCTCCAGTCGGCGCTCGATACGGCACGCTCCCGCGGCCTGCTCGGCGAGCAGGCGCCCCCGGTCGAGATCCGGCGCGGCGCCGGCGGCTACGTGTGCGGCGAAGAGTCCGTGATCCTCTCGAGCATCGAAGGCGACCGCGCCGTGCCGAGGCTGCGTCCGCCGCTCCCCGTGGAATCCGGACTCTGGGGCCGGCCCACGGTGATCAACAACGTGGAGACGCTCTGCAACCTGCCGTTCATCCTGCGGGACGGGCCGGAAGCCTTCCGCACCGTCGGGACGCCCGAGCATCCGGGCACCAAGATCGTGTGCGTCTCGGGCGCCGTCCGCGACCCCGGCGTGTACGAAGTGCCCTTCGGCACGACGCTCCGCCACGTGATCGAGGTCATCGCCGACGGCGCGGCGGACGGACGCACGCTGCGCGCCGCGCTGTGCGGCGGCCCCTCCGGCACGCTGCTTCCGCCGTCTCTGTGGGAGGCGCCGCTCGCGCCGGGCCGGCTCGACAGCAGCGGCGCCTCGCCGGGCGCCGGTGGCATCGTCGTGATCGATGGCGCCATGTCGATGCGTGAGGTCGTGCGCCATCTCACCGCCTACAACGCCGCCGAATCGTGCGGCAAGTGCACGCCCTGCCGCGAAGGCACAGCCCGCATGCGCGACCTCCTTGCTGATCCGTCTCCCGATGCCGCCGCCCGCCTCGACGAACTCGCGGAAGCCGTCGGCGCGGCCTCGCTCTGCGGGCTCGGACAGATGGCGCCGCTGCCGTATCTCAGCGCGCAACGCCACTTCGGCGACGAATGGCTGGCGCAGCCATGACGATCACACTGACCGTGGATGACATCAGCGTCGAAGTCGCCGACGGCAGCACCATCCTCGACGCCGTGTTGGCCACCGGCGGCCACGTGCCGCACCTCTGCAAGGACGACGACCAGCCGGCGATCGGCTCATGCCGCACCTGCCTCGTCGAGATCGACGGGCTGCGCGGCCTTCGCGCGAGCTGCCACACGCCGGCCGCGCCCGGCATGGCCGTGCGGAGCGCGAGCGAGGCCGCCGATCGCGTGCGCCGCACCGTCCTGCAGCTCACGTCGGCGATGGTCGACGCCGGCGCCGTGTCGTCCGCGCCCGGCGTGGGCGGCGGACTCAGCGCGGAACTCCAGCACTACGGCATCGAACCGGGACGCTTCGCTCCGCAGCCGCGCCCGCACCGCGACGACAGCAACCCGTTCTTCCTGACGGACCTGAGCGCTTGCATCCTCTGCGGGCGGTGCGTCGAGGCCTGCCAGGACGTGCAGCACATCGGCGCGATCGCGATCGCGGGCGCCCGCCGCCAGGCGCGCGTCGCGACGTTCATGGACAAGCCCGTCGCCGAGTCGATCTGCACGTCGTGCGGGCAGTGCGTGTCCGTCTGCCCGACGGGAGCGCTCGTCAAGAAGCCGGCGCCGCCGCCCGTCGCGCCGAAAGAAGTGGCGACCACCTGCCCGTACTGCGGCGTCGGCTGCGGCATCCGGCTCCAGGTCGATGACACGCAACAGATCGTCGGCGTGCTCGACCAGCCCGCGAACCCGTCGAGCCAGGGCATGCTGTGCGTGAAGGGCCGCTTCGGCACGCCGTTCGTCCAGCACCCCGACCGCCTGACGGAGCCGCTGATCCGGCGCGACGGCCGCCTCGAGCCGGCGTCCTGGGACGAAGCGCTGGATCTCGTCGCACGTAAGCTCGTCGAGCACCGCTCATCGTTCGCGGCGCTGGCATCCGCGAAGGGCACGAACGAGGACGGGTACGTCTTCCAGAAGTTCGTCCGGCTGCTCATGGGCACGAACAGCATCGACCACTGCTCGCGGCTCTGCCACGGCCCGTCGGTGAAGGCGATGATGCTGCAGATCGGCAGCGGAGCGACGAGCAACTCCTACGACGACTACGAGGCGGCCGGCTGCCTGATGGTGGTCGGCAGCGACACCAGCTCGAACCACCCGGTCATCGCCTCCAGGCTGCGCCGCGCGATCGACACGCGCGGCACGAAGTTGATCGTCGTGAACCCCACGCGCATCGATCTCTGCGACTACACCGACATGTGGCTGCGGCCGAACCCAGGCACGGACGTCGCGCTCTTCAACAGCCTGGCACGCGCCGTGCTCGACGAGGGACTCGAAGACCGCGACTTCATCGACCGCCGCACCGAGGACGCCGAAACGTGGCGCGCCAGCCTCGACGCGTACGCGCCCGAGGCCACGGAGCGGGTGACCGGCGTGGCGGCCGAACTCGTGCGGCGCGCGGCGCGGACCTTCGCCAGGCCGCCGTTCTCGGGATCGTGCCTGCTGTGGGGCATGGGCGTCACACAGCACACCAACGGGACAGATAACGCCCACGCACTGGTCAACCTCGCCCTCGCGACGGGCCAGGTCGGCAAGCCCGGATCGGGCATTTCGCCGCTCCGCGGACAGAACAACGTGCAGGGCTGCGGCGACGCCGGCTGCCTGCCGGATCAGCTGCCGGGGCTGCAGGGTCTCGGCGCCGGCGTGGTGCGGCAGTTCTCGGATGCGTGGGGCGGCGATCTCACGCCCGCGCCGGGCCTCACCGCTACGGAGATGATCGAAGAGGCCGCGGCGGGCAGACTCGACTGCATGTACATCGTCGGAGAGAACCCGCTGCTCAGCGAGCCGTTCCTGGCGCACGCCGAGGAGGCGATCGAGAGGCTCAAGTTCCTCGTCGTCCAGGAGATCTTCATGACCGAGACCGCGGCGCTGGCCAATGTCGTGCTGCCATCGACGTCGTTCGCCGAGAAGGAAGGCACGTTCACCAACAGTGAGCGCCGCGTGCAGCGCGTCCGACAGGCGATCGCGCCGGTGGGCCACAGCCGGGCCGACTGGGAGATCGTCTGCGACGTCGCCCGGCGCGTCGCCGCGCTGCTCGGACGCCCCGCGGACGGCTTCGACTTCCCGCACCCCGCCGCGATCTTCGACGAACTCGCGTCGCTGGCGCCGTCGATGGCGGGTATCTCGCACGCCCGGCTCGACCGCGACGGCGGCATCCAGTGGCCGTGCCCGACGCCCGATCACCCGGGCACGCCGCGCCTCTTCACCGAGACGTTCCCAACCGGCAGGGCGCGCTTCGTGCCCGTGACGCAGGGCCCGGCAGCCGCGGAGCTGCCGAGCCGCCGCTTCCCGTTCATCCTGAACACCGGCCGCGTGCTCTACCACTGGCACGGCGGCACCATGACGCGCCGCGTGCGCGGCCTGCTCGCGCGCGCGCCGACGGTGCGCGTCGCGATCCATCCGCTCGACGCGGCGGAGCACGGCATCGCGGACCACGAGCAGGTCATGGTCACGTCGCGGCGCGGCGAACTCACCGGCGAGGCGCTGCTCACCGAGGCGGTGCGCC
>JBGQBE010000022.1:0-47094 GCA_041494685.1 Dehalococcoidia bacterium
CGGACGTGGTGCCTGCGGCGCTGCGCGCGCCGGCGATGGCAGCGGCTGGTTAGCGGGATGCAACACAGATGCATCTGTGTTGCATCCCGCTAACCAGCCGCTGCCATCGCCGGCGCGCGCAGCGCCGCAGGCACCACGTCCGCAACCTCCAGCGCCGACACCAGCGCGCCCTGCGCCAGCGCGTAGCCGGTGTCGCGGCCGTCGCCCGCGAAGTAGAGGTTCTCCACCACCGACGACCGCGGCGGCACGCGCGCGCCGCCCTGCTGCTCAGGCGTCTCTCGCGCGGGCGACACGCGCGCGCTCGGCAGCTCGCGCCGCACGGTAGCAGCCTCGCGCCAGCCCGCGAAGTAGCGGTCCAGCCCCGCCTCCAGGTCCGTGCGCCGCGCGGCGATGCCCGCGTCGGTCGCCGCGTCTTCCGGCGAGAGGTATGCCATCGCGTGCAGCATCTGGCCGCCCGCCGGCGCGAGGTCCGGCGCGATGGCCGAATGGATGCTGAAGTACAGGTCGTGCTCCATGTCGAACACCGCCGTCAGGTCGTCCCGCAACACGCGCTCGAACCCCAGGTCGATGCACAGCGCGCGCACGTCCTGCAGCCCCGACCAGCGCGCCAGCTCCGCCGCCAGCGGCGACCCCGCCGCGGCGATCGACGGCGCGTCCTGCGGCGCCAGCGTGCACACGAAGGCGGCCGCCTCGTACCGCCGCCCACCGGCGATCGCCGCGGTCACGCGTCCGCCGTCCGTCTCCAGCCGTTCGACGCCGGCGCCCGTCACCAGCTCGCCGCCGGCCGCGCGGAGCGACTCGATGAAGCCGCCGTAGATCGCCCCCCAGCCGCCGCTCACGTACCCCACGTAGTCCTTCGCGAACAGGTGCCGCTGCAGGTGGCCGATGGCGAAGCGCGCGCTCAGATCCTCCGGGTTGCGCGTGTACGTGTTGACGGTGATCAGCATCCGCAGAAAGCGCGTCAGCTCCGCGTCGCCGCCCGCCTGCTCGCGCAGCCACGCGCCCACCGTCATCTCGCCCAGCATTTCAGACTTCGCGCCGCGCAGGCCCAGCATGACCTGCCCGAGCCGCACCTTCGTCTTCAACGAGAACAACTTCGTCGTCAGCACCTGGTGCGTCTTGTCGCCGATTACCGCGAATCGGCGCCCGCCCGCCCAGTACGTGCGCATCGCGTCCGGCGCGCCCCACGCGATCACCGGCCGGCCGAGGCGGCGCAGCACGTCGCCCAGCGGCCCGCTGTCCGGGCGGTACATCGCGTGCGGGCCGTAGTTCAGCGTGAAACCCTGCTCCATGTAGGTGTAGGCGCGCCCGCCCGGCCGGTTGCCCTTCTCCAGCACCGCCACGCGCAGCCCCTGCTTCGCCAGGAGCGCGCCGCTCGCCAGCCCCGCCATGCCGCCGCCGATCACGATCACGTCCGTCTTCATCGCACCCTCCGATCTGCTCCGGCCGTGCGCCGCCCGCCCGCGCGCGCCATGCCGGCACCCGCGCCCTGCGACGCTCCCTCTTGCCCCTGGAATCAGTACCGCGTTAGCGCTGCGGCGGCCGCCCGAACACGGCCTCGACGATTACGTCCGTCCCGCTGCGCTCGTACGCCTCGTCCGCGAGCGCGCGCGTGAAGTCCATGTACACACCGCCGGGCGTGCCGGGCGTCAGCGCCGCCCTGCTGTTCGCCCGGACGAAGCGCACCGTCCGCAGCAGCGCCCGATGCTCCGCCGCGCACGCCTCGCACGCGGCCAGGTGCGACTCCACCGCGGCGCGCGCGCCCTCCGCCAGCTCGCCGTCGATCAGGTCGGACAGCAGCTCCTGGATCTGCTCACACGTCATCGCGCACGCTCCTTCGGCCCGCCGCCGCGCTGGACGCGCCCCGCGGCGAGACAGCCGTCACACTCGTTCTGCTCGTCCACCAGCGCGCAGTGCTTCGCGAACACGTCGGTCATCGTCTTGCGCGCGCGGTGCAGCTCCGTCTTCACCGCCGCCACCGACGCGTTCATCGACTTCGCCGCCTCCTCGCGCGACAGCCCCACCTGGTCGCAGAGCACCAGCGCGGCGCGCTGCTTCGCCGGCAGCGACATGGCGACGCAGTTCACGCAGGTCGCGGCGACTTCCTTCACCTCCGCCGCGCGCTCCGGGGAGAGGTAGAGCGTCTGCTCCATCTGCCGCACCAGCTCGCCGTTCTCGCGGAACCACTTCCAGCGGCTCTCCAGGTCCCACGGCTTCTTGCCGCGCTGGTGGTCCAGGCAGGCGTTCGTCGCGATGCGGAACAGCCACGTCGAAAGCGACGCCCGCAACTCGAACTCGGCGATGTGCGTGTACGCCTTGAGCAGCGTCTCCTGCACCAGATCTTCTGCCTCTTCGGGCGAACCGGTCATCTTGAAACACAGGCGCAGCAGCCCGGCGCGATGCTCTTCGGCCAGGAGCCCGAAGGCGTCCTTGTCGCCGGACCTCGCGCGCTCCAGGAGCGCCATGCCAGGTGCCGTCCCTCGCTGCTCCATCGTCTGTCCTGTGCCCCTTTCACTCCGTTAGACGGAGCCGGACACGAAAAGGTTACAACCGCCGCCGATCCCGCTGGCGGGCCTGTGCCTGTAAAGGAAGCGAACGCTACCCCTCCTGCCACCCGGCGTCAGCAGTCTTCCGCTCCGCCCGCGGGAACCGTCCTCCGGCCATCCTGAACCCCCCCTCGGCGCCTCGGCGTCCCTGCGCCCCAAGCCGTACACTGGAGCACCATGGACGCTCTGCAGCACTTCCACCCCGCCGTCCGCGCGTGGTTCGAGCGGCGCTTCGACGCCGCTACCGACGCCCAGGCACGCGGCTGGGATGCGATCGCGCAGGGCCGCGACGCCCTGATCGCCGCCCCCACCGGCTCCGGCAAGACGCTCACAGCGTTCCTCTACAGCATCGATAGCCTGCTACGCCGCGGCCTCGACGGCGCGCTGCCGGACGGCATCGACGTCGTCTACGTCTCGCCGCTGAAAGCGCTGAGCGGCGACATCCAGCGCAACCTGGAGGAGCCGCTCGCCGGCATCCGCGACGCCGCGCGCGAGCTGGGCTTCGCGGCGCCGGAGATCCGCACCGCGCTGCGCACGGGCGACACGACGCCGTCCGCGCGTGCCGCGATCCTTCGCCACGCGCCGCACATCCTCATCACTACGCCCGAGTCGCTCTACCTCATGCTCACCGCCGAGCGCAGCCGCGCGCTGCTGCGCAACGTCCGCACCGTCATCGTCGACGAGCTGCACGCGCTGATGCGCGACAAGCGCGGCAGCCACCTCGCGCTTTCGCTCGCCCGCCTCGACGCGCTGTGCGAGCAGCGGCCGCTGCGCATCGGCCTTTCCGCCACGGTCCATCCGATCGAAGAGGCGGCGCGCTTCCTCGTGGGAGGCGGCCGTGACGACGAGCACGGGGCGCCGCGCTGCACCGTCGTCAACGTCGGCCACCGCCGCGATCTCGACCTGCTGGTCGAGGTGCCGCCGACAGACCTGGGCGCGGTCGCCACGCACGAGCAGTGGGGCGAGATCTACGACCGCCTAGCGGAGCACATCGCCGAGCACCGCACGACGCTCGTCTTCGTCAACACGCGGCGCATGGCGGAGCGCGTGGCGCACAACCTGGGCGAGCGCCTGGGCGGGGAGCACGTCGCCGCCCACCACGGCAGCCTGTCGAAGGACCGCCGCCTGCGCATCGAGCAGCGCCTCAAGGCCGGCGAGATGCGCGCGATCGTCGCCACGGCGTCGCTGGAACTGGGCATCGACGTCGGCTCGGTCGATCTCGTGTGCCAGATCGGCTCGCCGCGCGCGATCACCACGTTCCTGCAGCGCATCGGCCGCTCCGGCCACGCGCTCGGGCGCACGTCGCGCGGCCGCCTCTTCGCCACCTCGCGCGACGAGCTCATGGAGTGCGCCGCGCTCGTGCGCGCCGTCCACGCGGGCCGCCTCGACCGCGTCGAGCCGCCGGTCGCGCCGCTCGACATCCTGGCGCAGCAGATCGTCGCGGAGTGCGCGACGCGCGACTGGGACGAGGACGCGCTCTACGACCTGGTGCGCACCGCCGCGCCGTACGCCGCGCTCGCCCGCGCCGACTTCGACGACGTGGTCGAGATGCTGAGCGAGGGCGTCGCGCCGCGCATCGGCCGCGGCCCGGCGCTGTTGCACCGCGACCGCATCAACCGCACGCTCCGCGGCCGCCGTGCCGCGCGCATCACCGCGCTCACCGCCGGCGGCGCGATCCCGGAGGTCGCCGACTATCGCGTCGTGCTCGACCCCGACGAGACGTTCATCGGCACCGTGAACGAAGACTGGGCGGTCGAGAGCATGGCGGGCGACATCTTCCTGCTGGGGTCGCACGCGTGGAAGATCCGCCGCGTCGAATCGGCGCGCGGCATCCTCCGCGTCGAGGACGCGCAGGGCCGGCCGCCCAGCGTCCCGTTCTGGCTGGGCGAAGCGCCCGCACGCACGTGGGAGCTTTCGGAGGAGGTCAGTCGCCTGCGGCGCGACCTCGCCGCCCGGCTCGACGGCTCCGACGCCGCTGGCTGGCTGGCCGAGGAAGCATCGCTGCCCCGCGCCGCCGCGCTCCAACTCGTCGAGTACGTCGCCGCGCAACGCGCCGCTCTAGGCGTCGTGCCGTCGGACACCGACGTCGTGTTCGAGCGCTTCTTCGACGACGCGGGCGGTATGCAACTCGTCGTGCACGCGCCCTTCGGCGGGCGCGTGAACCGCGGCTTCGGGCTGGCGCTGCGCAAGCGCTTCTGCGTGAACTTCGACTTCGAACTGCAGGCCGCCGCGACGGACGACGCCGTCGTGCTCAGCATGGGACCGCAGCACAGCTTCCCGCTGGAGGACGCGTTCTCGTTCGTGCGCGCCAGCGTCCTGCGCGAGTCGCTGGAGCAGGCGATGCTCGTCGCGCCGATGTTCGGCGCCCGCTGGCGCTGGAACGCGACGCGCGCGCTCGCCGTGCTGCGCCAGCAGGCCGGCAAGAAGGTGCCCGCGCCCATCCAGCGCATGCGGTCCGACGACCTGCTGGCGGCCGTCTTCCCGGAGCAGGTCGGCTGCCAGGAGAACCTCACCGGCCCGCTGCCCATCCCCGACCACCCGCTGATCCGCCAGACCGTGGACGACTGCCTCTTCGAAGCGATGGACTTCGCGCGCCTGTACACCGTCATCGAGCGCATGGAGCGCGGCGAGATCACGCTGCACGCCCGCGACACGACCGAGCCGTCGCCGTTCGCGCACGAGATTCTGAACGCGAAGCCCTACGCGTTTCTCGACGACGCGCCGCTCGAGGAGCGCCGCACGCAGGCCGTCTCCATGCGCCGCACGCTGCCCGAGAGCCAGCGCAATCTCGGCGCGCTGGACGCCGCCGCGATCGACCGCGTGCGCGACGACGCGCGCCCGGAGCCGCGCGACCCCGACGAGCTGCACGACGTCTTGCTCGGCCTGGTCGTCGCGCGCGAGACGCCGGCCTGGCGGGACTGGTTCGACGCGCTCGCGGACGCCGGGCGCGCCGCCGCCGTGCGCACGGCCGCCGGCGCGCTGTGGTTCGCCGCGGAGCACTTGCGCGCGGTCGAAGCGCTCTATCCCGGCGCCGCGATCTCGCCGTCCGTGACGCTGCCGCCGCACCTCGACGCGCCTCACCCGGAACGCGAGGCCGCCGTGCTCGCGGCTGTGCGCGGCCACATGGAGTACCTGGGCCCCGCCACCGCGGCCGGCGTCGCCGCGATGCTTGCCTTCGGCGCGCGCGAAGTCACGTCGGCGATGGCGCGGCTGGAGGGCGAAGGTATCGTCCTGCGCGGGCGCTTCACCCCGGGCACGGACGAGGAAGAGTGGTGCGACCGGCGTCTGCTCGCGCGCATCCACCGCCTAACGCTCGATCGGCTCCGCAGCGAGATCGAGCCGGTCAGCGCGCAGGACTTCGTGCGCTATCTCTTCGTGCGCCAGCACGTCGCGGGCGGGCGGCGGCTCGAAGGCAAGCGCGGCTTGCTGGAGGCGATCGCGCAGCTCCAGGGGTTCGAAGCGGCCGCGGCGTCGTGGGAGCGCGACGTGCTGCCCTCGCGCGTCATCAACTACAACCCGCAGTGGCTCGACGAGCTCTGTCTCGCCGGCGACGCGGCCTGGGGCCGGCTCTCGCTGCGCAAGGGCAACGTCGCGCGCGGCGTGTCGCCGTCGCGCGCGACGCCGATCACGCTGGCACTGCGGCGCGACCTCGGCTGGCTGCTGGAGTCGGTGCGCGGCACGCAGGCGCCCGATGATCCGCAGACCGGCGCCGCAGCCGCCACGCTCGAAGCGTTGCGCGCGCACGGCGCCCTGTTCTTCGACGACCTCGCCGCGGCGACGCGGCAGTTGCCGTCCCAGCTCGAAGAGGCGCTCTGGGATCTCGTGTCGCGCGGCATCGTCACGGGCGACGGCTTCCAGTCGCTGCGGCAGATCATGACGCCCGCAGGATCGGCGCGGGCACGCAGCGCGCGCCGGCACGCGCGCTACGCCGGCGCGCGCCTTCCCCGCGCGACGCAGCCGCAGGGGCGCTGGTCGATCCTCCACCGCTTCCAGCCGGAAGCGTCACCGGCGGACGAACTCGCCCAGTCGGTCGCGATGCAGCTGCTCGCCCGTTACGGCGTCGTCTTCCGCGATCTCGTCGCGCGCGAGAGCTTCGCCGTGCCCTGGCGCGACGTGCTCCGGGCGCTGCGCCGCCAGGAGGCGCGCGGCATCGTGCGCGGCGGCCGCTTCGTGGCCGGCTTCATGGGCGAGCAGTACGCCATGCCGGACGCGGTGGACGGCCTGCGCCGGGTGCGGCGCGAAGATCGCGGGGGCGAACTGGTGCGCGTCAGCGCCGCCGACCCGCTGAACCTCGCGGGCGTCATCGTGCCCGGCCCGCGGGTACCGTCGCTGCACACCAACGCCCTGCTCTACCGCGACGGCCTGCTCGTGGCCGTCGAAGAGGGCAAGGGTCTGACCCCGCGCGGCGAGGCGGGCGAAGCCGCGTTGCGAGAGATAGCGTCAGACCGCCACGCGGCCCTGTCGAACTGAAGCACTCTCGACCTATATCCTCCGGCCCGTATCCTCCGGCCCCGGAGTCAAGCCAGACAGCCCTTGACGTATGGATCACCACGCCCCGTTCCGAGTATGCTATGGGGCAGGCCGCCGGTGCGGCCCGACCTTAGCAAGCGCTTGCATAGATAACTGACACCCACAGGAGGACCGCCGATGGCCATGCAACAGGACATCCTTGATCAGCTCCGCAAGGAGCCGGGGGGCGAAGATCTCGATCTGAGCTGGCTGGACCAGCCGCTCGCGGAGCGTGGTCTCCGGGTCGCCCCGGGCAAGCGCGGCCTCACGCTGGAGGAGCTGCAGACCTCCTCCTACGGCGACATCCCGTCCTCCACCACGAACCAGAGCGGCCGCCTCCGCGGCTCCGCCCCGCGCAGCGACTCGCAGCGCACGCAGCAGCTCTGGAACATGAAGTCCGCCACGTGGTCGGAATCCGCCACCCTCCTGTACGAAGAGGCTGTGCAGCGCCAGTGGTCTTCCGCCACCGATATCCCGTGGGCGGACCTGCCGGACCTGCCTGAAGAGATGGAGCTCGCGATGTCGCAGCTCTGCACCTTCCTCACCCAGGTCGAGTTCATCGCCGGCGACGTCCCGGGCAAGTACGCCCCCAACGTCAGCGGCGAGTACTTCGAGGTCGGCCTCTTCCTCGCCTCTCAGATCATGGACGAGGCGCGCCACCTGGACGTGTTCCGCAAGCGCGCGCTGGCGAACGGCATCGGCCTGCTGAAGGCCGGCCCCGGCGCCATCGGCCTGCTCACGGCGCAAGACTTCACCGAGATGGCCTCCACGCTGCACCTCGTCGGAGAGGGCTTCGTGCAGTCCATGTTCCGCATGGGCGAGATGTTCGCCCAGAGCGAAGTCGACAAGCGCATGTTCCGCCTGGCTGCGCAGGACGAGAGCCGCCACGTCGCCTTCGGCGTCATGCACATGAAGTACGTGATGGAGACCCAGCCGGAGCGCCGCGACGAGATCCACACCTACCTGGACCGCATGGAAGGCAACCTCGGCGCGGGATCGACGCAGGCCGGACTCACCGGCGGCGGCGAGACGGGCGAGGCGCTGGCCATCCTGCTGGGCGGCGGCACCACCGAGGCGCAGCTGCGCGAGGGCTATATGAAGCTGCTCGCCATCCGCAAACGCCAGGTCAACGAGTACATGCACCGGCTTGAGGTCGTCGGCCTCGGCGACCGCCGCCAGCGCATGAACCCGTTCATGGCGATGCTGCTGGACCCGCCGCGGAACTAACGGCAGCGCGCCGGGCTTGGGCTCCGGCGCACCTCATCGAGCACTGAGCATCAGGGGCACGGCTATCGTGCCCTTGCGTTCCGCGAAGCGAAGACGCGCCGCGGAAGAAAGCGAATGACATGGCAGACGGAGACACACAGACACCAGAACAGGTCGCGCCGGAGATCCCCGGCATCCTCACGCTCCCCGCGCTCGACATGAGCTGGTCGAAGGTGCCGACCGAGCGCCCGCCCAAGCCCGTGCTCGGCGCCGAGGGCTTCACCCTGCGCCTGGCCGACCACGGCGCCTACGCCTGGGC
The DNA here is from genome assembly GCA_041494685.1 of Dehalococcoidia bacterium. Lineage (GTDB taxonomy): Bacteria > Chloroflexota > Dehalococcoidia > DSTF01 > JACRBR01 > JBGQBE01. Next base: position 8,581 of record JBGQBE010000022.1, read on the forward strand.
GCCCGACCACTGGCCCTACGAGAACGACACGCCCCGCGGCTCCTTCCCGTCGAAGGACATCGGCCTGCCTGCGCCCTACACAATCTACGACAAACTCGAAGTCTGGGCCGAGAACGCCGCCGACCTGTACGAGGCTGGCATCCGCGAGCAGTGGAAGCCCTCCACCCAGATCTCGTGGAGCAGCATCGAGCCGCTGGCCGACCACGTCGAGGCGGCGATCGACCAGATCGCGTCCAACATCTCGGAGCAGGCCTACAACTCCAACCAGGTCCTCATGGGCTGGCTGCAGCAGATCTCCTACGGCTACCACGAAGTCAAGCTCTACCTGGCCACGCAGGTCTTCGACCACGCCCGCCACGTCGAGGCGTTCCGCAAGCGCGCCCTGGCCAACGGCGGCGGCCTTGGCTTCGAGACGCCGGGCTTCTTCGGCCGCACCGTGCGCGCCTCGTTCAAGTTCACCGAGCTCGTCTGCTACGTGAACATCATCCGCACGACCTTCCTGCTCGCCGTCTGCGAGATGGGCGACACGATCGGCCGCTCGCAGGCTGACCGCCAGCTCTTCGAGCTGACGGCCAGCGACCTGCGCCGCCACCTGGCGTACGGCGTCGAGCACCTGCGCTACTACCTGCTGAACGGCGGCTCGCAGAAGCGCCGCAACGTCCGCACCTGGCTGGAGCGGGGCGAGATCATGCTGGCCGCCGACCTCAAGCGCGACAAGCCGCTGCGCGAGGCGTACATCCTGGCGATGGGGAAGACCGTCGCCCAGGGCAAGGAAGGCCTCAAGGCCCTCCGCGATGCCCAGCTCAAGCGCTATTTGCAGGCGCTGCAGTCGGCCAACTTCGTCGACCACGCCGCGAACGTGAACCCCAGCCTGATGGAGGTCATCAACACACCCTGACCGGTGTGCTGCTCGCTGATACGCAAGGACGGGCCCACGATGTGCGGGCCCGTCCTCTTTCCCCTAATCGCCCGCCGTGCTCTGATCCACCTGCCCTGGTCGGTGCGCCGATCGCCGCGCGCTCGCCGCACGCCCCGCACGCCGAAGGAGCCGACGCCATGACCGCCTATACCTACCTCCAGACCCGCCGCGAGGACGACGCGCTCGTCGCCGTCATGTCCAACCCTCCGCGGCATACGCTGAATGCGGCGATGGTCGAGGAGCTGCACGCCCTCGCCGACGAGGTCGCCGGAGACGCCGGCGTGCGCGCGCTGATCCTCACGGGCGGCGCCGAGGGCACGTTCATCACGCACTACGACGTCGGCGAACTCGCCGGCGTCTCCGACGCCGCGCGCACGCGCAGCGACGTCGGCGCGGGACCGGAGCTGCACGGCATGCACAAGCTCCTGCTCAAGCTGCAGGCGCTGCCGCAGCCCGTCATCGCCGCGATCAACGGCACGGCGATGGGCGGCGGCTGCGAGCTCGCGCTCGCGTGCGATTTCCGCCTGATGGCGGCCGGCGACGGCGTCATGGGCTTGCCGGAGGTGCGCGTCGGCATCCTGCCCGGCGCGGGCGGCACGCAGCGCATGACGCGCCTGCTCGGGACCGCGAGGGCGCTGGAGATGATGCTGCTCGGCGAGACCGTGGACGCAGTGGAGGCGGCGCGCATCGGCCTGGTGCACCGCGCCGTCGAGTCCTCCCGGCTGATGGAGCAAGCGCTCGCGCTGGCGGCGGAGCTGGCGGCGCGTCCGGCGCTCAGCATCGCGCTGATCAAGCAGTGTGTGCTGCAGGGCGCCGAGCTGCCGCTGGAGGACGGCCTGCGCTTCGAGCAGGAGCGCTTCTGGCGCACCATGCGCAGCGAGGACGCCGGCCGCCTGATGCGCGCTTACCTCCAGGGCAACACCCGCCTCGACCAGCAGTAGCGGATGCAACACAAAGAGGGGGCGGACCGAATGGTCCGCCCCCTCTTGCTTAGGCTGTCCGCGCGCCCTACGCCGTGACGGCGCTGCGCTCCATCTTCTTGCCGACCGCCGCCGCCACCTTCGCCACGTTTTCCATCACGCTCGAGAAGATGTCGAACGTCAGCGACTGCGCGCCGTCGCTCAACGCGTGCTCCGGGTCCGGGTGCACCTCCAGGATCAGGCCGTCGGCGCCCGCCGCGACCATGCCCAGGCTCACCGGCTCGACCAGCTTGCGCTTGCCCGTGCCATGGCTCGGGTCGGCGACCACCGGCAGGTGGCTCAGCTCCTTGATCAGCGGGATGGCGTTGATGTCCATCGTGTTGCGCGCCGCCGTCTCGAACGTACGGATGCCGCGCTCGCACATGATCACGTTACTGTTGCCCTTGGCCAGGATGTACTCCGCCGCCAGCAGCCATTCCTGGATCGACGACGACATACCGCGCTTCAGCAGCACCGGCTTGCCGGCCAGCGCCACCTCCTCCAGCAGGAAGAAGTTCTGCGCGTTGCGCGTGCCGATCTGCAGCACGTCGGCGTACTTGGCGACGAGCTGCACCGTGGCCTCCGACATCACCTCGGTGACGATCGGCAGGCCCGTCTCCGCGCGCGCCTCGGCCAGCAGCTTCAGCCCTTCCTCTTCCAGGCCGCGAAAGCTGTACGGCGACGTGCGCGGCTTGAACGCGCCGCCGCGCAGCATCGATGCCCCGCGCGCCCGCATGGCGCGCGCCGTCAGCATCAGTTGCTCCGCGCTCTCGACGGCGCACGGCCCGGCGATGACCGTGACGGTCCCTTCTCCCACCTTGACGCCGTTGACGTCCACGATCGTGTCCGTGGGGTTGAACTCGCGGCTGCTCAGCTTGTACGGGCTGCTGATTGGCACCGTGCCCTCTACGCCGGGCATCACCTCGATGTCGTCCGCCAGCTCCGGGTGCATGCGGTCCAGCCCCACCACGCCGATCACGGTGCGCTCGACGCCCATGATCGGGTGGCCGTCCAGCCCCGCCTCTTTGATACGCGTCATGACGTCGTCGAACTCTTCACGGGTATGTCCCGGTTTCATGATGACCATCATCGTGCTGTCTCCTTCATCCCTGCTCTTCGCGCGGGAAGTACTCGCTCTTCGGCTTGAGACCCACGCTACGCGCCGGCCGTCTCATCCGCCAGGTCCTGCCGGAGAACGCGCGCCCCGCGCAGGTAGATGAATCGCAGTTCCTCCTGCGGCCGCTCCGTGTTCACGTGCATCATGATGCGCAAACACATCGGCAGGCTGCCGGGGACGTTCATCTCGTGCGCGCACATCAGCGCCACGTGACTCCAGCCCATCTGGCGTGCCGCAACGGCGGGGAATTCAGCGTTCAGGTCGGGCGTCGTTGAGAAGAAGACGCTCGCGACATCGTCGCGCTGGATGCCGTTAGCCTGGATGATGGCGGAGAGGAGTTCGGCCGCCGCGTCGAGAATCGCTTCCCTGGTGTTGGCGTCGACCGTAGTCGCGCCGCGAATCCCCCGCAGCCTCATCGCCTCGCTCGAATCTCCAGGTGCTCCGCCAGCAACCGCAGGCCCTTCGCCGTGCGGCGGTCCGTCCGCTTCAGGCGGACGGTTGCCGGCGCCCAAATGCGCCGGCCGCGGAATAGCCATAGACGCGGCCATCAAGGTCGCCGGTGGCGACGTCGATGGCCTTACGCCATGTCCTCCTTGCGGCCGGTGAGCACCCCAACATAGTCCCGTACTCGCTCTACTCGTTCATTCGCGGGCGATGACTCGACAATGTCAATCAGCGCGCTCGCCACGATCGCCGCGTCGGCCAGGCCGCGCAGCGCCAGCACGTGCTCGCGCTTCGATATCCCGAACCCGACCGCCAGCGGCAGGTCAGTCCGCCGCCGCAGGCGCCGCAGAAAGTCCGGCAGTTCGTCCGCCATCTGCGCCCGGGCCCCCGTCACACCCACTACGCCTACGCAGTAGATGAAGCCGCCGGCCCGCGGCACGACTTCCGCGATGCGCCCGTCGTCCGAAGTTGGGGCCAGCAGGTAGATCAGGTCCAGCCCGAGCTTCCGGCAGTGCCCCAGGACCCCGTCCGACTCCTCCGGTGGCAGGTCCACGATGATGAACCCATCCGCACCGGCGGCCGCCGCGTCCGAGACAAATCGATCCTCGCCGGCGGCGAGGAACGTGTTGCAGTATCCCATAAGGATCAGCGGCACGGCAACCCCGGCTCGACGTAACGAGGCCACCATGTCAATGGCGTGGCGGGGCGTCGTGCCCTGCTGGAGCGCCCGGTACGAGGCTTTCTGGATGGTCGGCCCGTCCGCCAGCGGGTCGCTGAACGGCACCCCAAGCTCGATGGCGTCGGCCCCGGCCTCGACCATCGCCTTCACGAGCTGGATGCTGGTCTCCAGGTCGGGGTAACCGACCGTCATAAACGGCATGAATGCCACGCGCCCCTCCGCCCGCGTCCGCGCGAACAGCTCCGCCAGCCGGCTCATCGCCACCCCCCCGCGCGCAGCGCCCCAAGCGCGACCTGCGCCGCGCCCAGCCACGGCGTGCCGATGCTGCTGCCCTTGTCGCACGAACCGGCGGCGATCGCCGCGATCGAGATGCTGTTGAACGCCACGTGCGCCGCCATCGTTGACAGGATGTTGCGGCTGCGCGAGTAGGCGAACGCGAAGCACGCGCCCACGCCCAGGATCGGCACGAACGACTTGTAGTCCACGTGCGCCCCGGCGAACAGCAGCGCGCTCACGGCGATGCCGGCGGCCAGTCCCCATTTCTTCGCCAGGCCCGTGAACAGGAAGCCGCGGAAGAAGATCTCCTCGCACGGCGGGGCGACCGCGATCACCATGAACGCGGCGATCGCCAGCACCCAGCGGTGCTCTCGCACGACCCGCGGGATCTGTTGCGCACAGTCGGTCCGCAGGAAGTGCAGCGCGCCGATTTGATCGACCAGCAGCCCGTACGCGATGGAGACCGCCATCGCACCGGAGAACGCCGCCAGTGCCCATCCGGCGGCGTTCCAGCCCGGCACGGCGAACCCGAGCCGGCCCCAGCCGCCGCCGTACTTGCGGAACGTCAGCATCGCCGCGGCCGCGACGATCCCCAGCTCCGATCCGGCGCTCACGATGAACGTGCCCGCCGCGAGGCCCGGAGAACCGCGGTCGTAGAACAGCAGCATCACCCCGACGATCGGCAACGGGATGACTACGAAAGCCGCAATGAACCAGACGATGCCGAGGATGAGGTCGATCCCCGTCCAGTCGATGCGGCGGCCGGCGACCACGTGCCCGGAAGGGCCGTAGGGGGCGATCGATGCTTCGGGGGAGGTCTCCATGCCCGGGAAGTATGGCGAATCGGCGATTCCGGCGCGAACAGGGCCGCCATGGCTCCCCGGCGCGCTGCCCGGACGCCGCCCGCCTGCCGATACTCCTGCATGCGGATCCGCAGGCCGTCCCTACTGGTCGCTGGTGCCCTATTGCTGCCGCTCGTCATCGCGGCGCAATGGGTGATCCCGGACCCCGGCTCCTCGCCCCGCAAGGGCGCGCCGCCGCTTTCCGCCATCGAGCCGGGCGGCGCGCAGGAGTTCTCCGCGCGCACGCATGCTCCGGTCGCGGCGCCCGGCAGCACCGCGCAGGCCGAGGCCGCCGATGCCCCCGCCGGCGCCATCTCCGCGCCGCTCTTCCTCGATCACGTCGCCGTCGACCCGAACGCCCGCGACCGCTACGGCAACCCGCCGCGCCGCGACTTCACGCCGGACGAACTGGGCCAGATCGCCGCCGAGTACGACATCGTCATCGACAACCTGGAGCACCAGCCCGACGGCGTCGAGCTCAGCGACACCGATCTCGCGACGCTGCGCGCCCTCAACCCGCGCATCAAGATCCTGCGCACGCTCTGGACGCTCAGCAGCAACGACGGCACGCTGCAGGGCATCGAGCCCGGCGACGGCAGCCACGAGTCGTGGTTTCTGCGCGACGCCGGCGGCGCCTTCGTACGCGCCTACAGCGACGTCGCGCCGTGGAACGGCCACGTCAACTACGTGCTCGATCCCTCGAACGAGAACGTCCGGCTGCAGATCGCCGCGCAGACCCGCATCATCCGCCGCATGGGGTACGACGGCGTCGTGCTCGACGACGTGATCCCGTACGTCGCCGCGCCCGATGGCTCGTTTTCGCGCAAGGTGCTGCTCTCGCATCCGGTGAGCCGCGCCACCGGGCAGCCATACACCGACGACGAGTGGCGCGGCGACGTGCTGGGACTCGTCTCGAAGGCACGCCAGATCGCCGGCCCGGACGCCTACATCGCCATCGAGGGCATCGGCGACGGAAGCGACTATCTGCGCTCCAACGCCTCGCTGCTGCTCGACAGCGCCGACGCCGTCGTGTTGCGCCCCTTCGCCGGCGACGGCAGCGCGACGGCGGACCCCGCGCGCTGGGCCGACGACGTGGACGCGCTCACCCAGATCAGCCGCCTCGGGAAGACCATGCTGGCGTACGGCACCGGCGCGCCGGCGCCCCTGCAGGAGCGCGCCGGCCGCTTCGCCTTCGCGTCGTTCCTGCTGGGGGTCCAGGGCGCAGCATCGGCCTTCGGCCAGGGCACGCCCATCGGCGCGCTGCCGGACCGCTACCCCCCGCAGCCCGCGTACACCCGCGCTCCGCTCGGCGCGCCCACCGGCGAGCGCGTCGAGCGCGCCGGCCTCCAGATTCGAAACTTCGCGCACGGCATCGTCGTCGTCAACCCCGGCCCCAACGACGCTGACCTCGACGTCGGCCCCGGCTACCGCACGCCGGCGGGCGCGGCCGTCAGCCACCTGCGCCTGAACCCGCTCGACGCCGCCATCCTGGTGCGCACGGCAGAGTAGGGGCGCGGGGTCAGGTCGGCCCCCCGTCAAGACGGGTCGCATGACGCTGGCGTGGCGCGGCGGGCGTGTGTACGCTCTGCCGGGGTGCCGCAACGCAACATAGGCGGCCCGCCCAAAGGAGAGCGACGTGCGCGACTTGGTCTTCATGATCGACCTCGACAACACCATCCTCGACAACGACGGCGTCAAGAAGGACATGCAGGCGAGACTCCTCGCGATCCTCGGCGATCAGATCGCCGCACGCTTCTGGGAGCTGTACGAGGTCGTCCGTAAGGAGATCGACATCATCGACTTCTACGAGACGATGCGCCGCCTGCGCGAAGAGTTCCCCGCCCAGGCCGCGACCGTCGACGCCGGCATGGACGCGCTGATGGAGTGGGACTTCCGCGCCCGCCTGTACCCGAAGGCGATCGAGACGGTGCTCCACCTCAAGAGCATCGGCCTCCCCATCGTCGTGTCCGACGGCGACCCCGTCTTCCAGCCCGGCAAGATCCACCAGTGCGGCGTCACCGAGGCGGTCGATGGCCGCGTGCTGATCTTCGTCCACAAAGAGAAGTACCTGCCAGCCGTCGAGGCCCGCTTCAAGGCCGGCCACTACGTGCTGATCGATGACAAGCCCGGCATCCTCATGCGCTCCAAGGCGGCGCTCGGCAGCAAGCTCACGACGGTGCAGGTGCTCCAGGGCAAGTACGCGCTCGACCCCAAGAACGCCGTTGACTACACGCCGGACATCGTCGCCAAGAACTTCAGCGACCTGCTGGGCTACGGCGCGGCCGACTTCCACAAGGGTTAAGGGCGGAAAAAGAGCGCGCCCGCGGGCCATTCGGCGATTGCCCGCACGGGTCATCGGATCAGATAATTGGAGCGGCCACTGGGCCCGCCGCGGCTGCCCTGGCGGGGCGCCGGAAGCACGAACACGGAGGGAACACAGATGACGCGGCTACTGACGAAGGTGGGCGTACCGGCGGATGTCCCGGCCGCGCAGAAAGCGCGGTACGAGGAGAACTTCCAGACCATGACGAAGGGCACCGGCCGCCTCATGCTCTTCGCCGGCGACCAAAAGGTCGAGCACCTCAACGACGACTTCTACGGCACGCTGAGCAGCGGCGAAGTGATCGCGGCCGACGACGCCGGCCCGGAGCACCTGTTCCGCATCGCGCGCGACGGCGTCATCGGCTGCTACGCCACGCAGTTCGGCCTGATCGCCCGCTACGGCCGCGACTACCCGACGATCCCCTACCTCGTGAAGCTCAACTCCAAGTCGCACCTGATCAAGACGTCGCAGCGCGACCCGCAGAGCCTGGGCTGGGTCGCCGTCGACGACGCGCTCACTCTGCGCGAGGCCGGCCTCAACATCGTCGCCGTCGGCTACACCGTGTACCCGGGCAGCGAGTTCGAATCGGAGCAGACGCGCGAGGCCGCGCAGGCGTGCATGCAGGCGCACCGCAACGGCATGCTGGCCGTGCTCTGGATCTACCCGCGCGGCAAGGCCGTCCCCAAGGAGCAGGACCCGCACCTCATCGCCGGCGCGACCGGCCTGGGCGCGACGCTCGGCGCCGACTTCGTGAAGGTGAACTACCCGAAGCCGGAGGACGGCACGCCGCCCGCCGAGGCGTTCAAGGAAGCGGTGAAGGCCGCCGGCCGCACCCGCGTCATCACCGCCGGCGGCGGCAGCACCGACGTCCGCAAGTTCCTCCAGACGCTGCACGACCAGATCTTTGTCTCCGGCGCGTTCGGCAGCGCTACCGGCCGCAACATCCACCAGAAGCCGCTGCACGAGGCGGTGCAGATGACGAACGCCATCTCCGCCATCACCTACGGCGGCCACAGCGTCGACGAAGCGATGGCGGTCTACGAGGGCCGCGAGAAGTTCTCGCTCTAGCAGGCAAGATCAGCGCACCAGCAAGGGGGCCGGCGTCACGACGTCCGCGATCGCGCCGGTCGCGCTTACCCCACGCGCCGATACCGATACACACGGTCTCTCGTCCGGCCCTCAGCGATCAACAACCCCCGCTCCGTGAGATCGTGCAGGTCGCGTGATGCCGTGACGGGCGAGACGTTCGTGATCTCCATGTAATCCGATCTGGTCAGCGAGCCGGCGCGCATGGCGAAGATCAGCCCGTCCACCTGCCGATGGTTGAGCTGGAGCCCGTCGAAATCCCTGTACGCCTCATCCATCATCCTGCGCCAGTCAGTCAGCGTCTGGGCAAGCACCTTCGTCTGCTCCACGATCGCATCCGCCCAGAACTCCAACCACTGCGTGGCGTCGTAGCCCTGCTCGTAGCGGCTTCCGAGCGACCGCTCGATCGCCGAGAAGTACGCGTCGCGCACGGACCACAGGTGCTTCTCGAACGACAGCAGCTTCTTGAACCCGAACCCGGATCGCTGCAGAACCAGCGTCGCGAGCGCGCGCGCGACGCGGCCGTTGCCGTCCCAGAACGGATGAATCGCCACCAGCTCGAGGTGCGCGAGGCCAGCCCTGATCACCGGGTGTGTCTCTACGTCGGAGTTGAGCCACAACGCGAACGCGCGCATCCGTTGCGGCACGTCACCCTGGTCGGGCGGAAGATAGGTGCTCCCCACGCGGTTCTGGCCGTTGCGATACGTCCCGGGCATCTCTCCCGGCGTATTGTCGCCGCCGATCTCCGCCAGGAACTCGCGGTTCAGTTGGCGCATGACCATCTCATCAACGGGCTGATCCTGCAGGTCGCTCAGGTAATCGACGAACTTGTACGCGCGAATCGCGTTGATGTTCGCTTGCTCGTCTTCGGTCAGCTTCGTGCTGCCGGAGCCGCGCTTCACCAAGTCCCGCACCGCGGCCTCGTCGAGGTCGGCGCCCTCGATGCGAGTCGTCGCGGCTGCGCGCTCCACTGACACCTCGCGGCGCATCCAGGCTTCGTGCTTGGGCATCAGAAGCACGTTCTCGACCAGCCACTGGTTGCGCTCCACGCACTCGATCGAGTCCTTGATGCGTGGGGTGTAAGTGAAACGGGGGCGGAAGATAGTATCAGTCATAGCATAAGTAGCCAGAAGAATCGATTACTTCTGCTACGATGCTATCGCGGACAACCGGGTCTGTCAAGCGGGCAGGTGCGCTAGGGTCGTACCTGGCGGACTCGCCTGCACCTCCCGACCCCCTCTCCCACAAGGGGGAGCAGTCTCCACCCCCAACCTCCGGCCTCCGACCTCCACCCGCCCGGGGCTACCCCCACCAGCCGCGGTCGATGCCCGTGAACAGCACCAGCGGCACCACCAGCACCAGCGTCGCCAGCGCCATGCCCAGCGCCGGCCCCGCGTTCGCCGACCAGAACGCGCGCGCGTTCCGCTCGTCGTACGTGTTGCCGCTGCGCCGGGCGATGCGCGGCGCCTGCGACCGCAGCCGCAGGCTGTTACTCATCACCGAGACGCTGCTGAACGCCATCGCCCCGCCCGCGATCACCGGGTTCAGCAGCCCCAGCGCCGCGATCGGGATCGCCACGACGTTGTAGCCGAACGCCCACACGAGGTTCTGCTTGATCGTGCCGAGCGTCGCGCGGCTCAGCGCGATCGCCTCCGCCACCTTCGAGATGTCGCCGTGCAGCAGCGTGATGTCGCCCGCCTCGATCGCCACGTCCGTGCCGGTGCTCATCGCGATGCCGATGTCGGCCTGCGCCAGCGCCGGCGCGTCGTTGACGCCGTCTCCCCCCATCGCCACGCGCAGCCCCTGCGCCTGCAACTCGCGCACGAACGCCAGCTTGTCCTCTGGCCGCGCCGACGCGCGCCACTCGCGCACGCCCGCCGCCTGCGCCACGCTCGCCGCGGCGCGCTCGTTGTCGCCGGTCATCATCACGACGCGCAGGCCCAGCGCGTGCAGCGCTTCCACCGCGCGCGGCGCGTTCTTCTTCACTTCGTCGGCGATGCCGACGACGCCCTCGATGCGCCCGTCCACCGCCGCGAAGATCACCGTCCGCCCGGCCTGCTCCAGCCGCTCAAACTCCGCCTCGGCATCCGCATCCACCGCGATGCCATGCTCGTCGATCAGCCGCCGGTTGCCCGCCACAACGCGGCGGCCCTCCACTGTCGCCAACACGCCGCGCGCCGTCGCCGACGCGAAGTCGGCCGCCGCCGGCAGCGCGTAGCCCGCGTCCACCGCCGCATCGACGATCGCGCGGCTCAGCGGGTGGTCACTGCCCTGCTCCGCCGCGGCGACCAGCGTCAGCAGCGCGCCCTCCGGCATCACGCCGATCGGCACTACGTCCGTCACCTGCGGGCGGCCCTCCGTCAGCGTGCCGGTCTTGTCCAGCACGATGACGTCCAGCGTGCGCGTCGCCTCCAGCACCTCCGCGTTGCGGACCAGGATGCCGCGCTCGGCGCCCAGGCCGGTGCCGACCATGATCGCTGTCGGCGTCGCCAGCCCCAGCGCGCACGGGCAGGCGATCACCAGCACCGCCACCGCGGCGCGCATCGCCGTCACCCAGCCGCCGCCGCCCAGCCCCCACGCCAGGAATGTCGCCAGTGCGATCGTGATCACGACCGGCACGAACACCGCCGCGACCTGGTCCACCAGCTTCTGGATCGGCGCCTTCGAGCCCTGCGCCTCCTCCACCAGCTTCGCCATGCGCGCCAGCGTCGTCGCCGCGCCCACCGCCGTCGCCTCCACGCGCAGCACGCCGTCCTGCGCCACCGTGCCGCCGATCACCGCGTCGCCCGCGCGCTTCTCGACCGGGATCGACTCGCCGGTGATCATCGCCTCGTCCACTGCCGCGTGCCCGTCGCGTACCACACCGTCCACGGCGATGCGCTCGCCGGGCCGCACGACGAACACGTCGCCCGCGCGCACCTGCTCGACCGGGATCTCCACCTCCGCACCGTCGCGCAGCACACGCGCCGACTTCGCCGTCAGTCCCAGCAGCATGCGGATCGCCGAAGATGCCGCGCCCTTCGAGCGCTCCTCGAAGTACTTGCCCATCGTGATGAACACCAGCACCGCCACCGACACGTCGAAGAACATGTCGTACGGCCGCTGCCAGATCACCACCCACGCGCCGAACGCGAACGCCACGCTCGTGCCCAGCGCGATCAGCACGTCCATGTTCGGGTTCAGGTGCCGCAGCGATATCCAGGAGCCGCGGTAGTAGCGCCAGCCCAGCACCGCCTGCACCGGCGTCGCCAGCGCCAGCACGATCCAGCCGTGCAGCGTCGCGTTGTCCGCGATCATCAGCCCGGCGATGTCCATCGCCATCGCCAGGATCACCGCCGGCGCGCCCAGCGCCGCGCCGAACAGCACCAGCAGCAGCGTGCGGCGCGCGTGGTCCTCGCGCTCGTTCCCGCGGCCGCGGTCCGGCGCCGACTCCGCCGCGTGGTAGCCGGCCTTCTCGACCGCGGCGATCAGCGCGTCGATCGGCACGCCGGCGGGCGCCGTAACGAGCGCCGTCTCCGCGGCGAAGTTGACGTTCGCCGACTCGACCCCGTCGACCTTGCTCAGCGCGCGCTCGACGCGCCGCACGCACGACGCGCAGGTCATGCCGGTGATGTCCAGCGTCGCCGCGCTCGCGGTCCTGCCGGGTGCGGGTTTGGTTGCGACGGCCATGGCGGCCTCCCGTGTGATCTCTGGTGCGGACGAGCGCTACGCCTTCACGCTCGCCTCGTAGCCCTCTTCTTCGATCGCGGCGATGATCGCCTGCACGTCGAACTCGCCATCGACGCGCGCGGCGTTCTCGGCCAGCGACACCTGCGCGTCCTTCACGCCGGCCACGCCCTTCACGGCCTCGGTGACATGGTGCACGCAGTTGTCGCAGGTCATCCCCTTGACGGCGAATGTGATGGTCTTGCCGGTGGTCATCTCGATCCTCCTGTGCATGCCCTCGCGGGCTCCCCCTCGCCGGCTACTTGCCGGCCATCTCATACAGTTCGCTCAGCTCCGCCAGCACGGCGTCCTCGCGGCCGTCGCGGATGCCTTCGACCACGCAGGTGTGCAGGTGCCCGCCGAGCATGATGCTGTCCATCTTCTCGATGGCGCGGCGCACGGCATACGTCTGCTTCAGGATGTCGACGCAGTACTTGTCCTGCTCCACCATGCGGCGGATCCCGGCCAGGTGCCCGTCGATGAAGTTGAGCCGCTTCAGGACGTCGGTTTTCGTATCTGGCAGCATAGCATTCCTCCCATACCCCCTGGGTAGGGGTGTCCGCGCAGGATACGATCCCCTGCCCGTCGCGAGCAAGTGCTGATCGGCCCTCGACTAACTACAACCCCTCCGTGCCTCTGTGTTGAGTCCCCGATCACCTCCAACCTCCGGACCACGTTTCCCGCTTCCAACCGCATCCGCTACCATATGCCCGATATGGCAGATCGGACCGGCAGCAGCGTAGTAGTCGTATCGGTACGGCAGGCCCGTTGACCGTCGGCTGAACCACGGCCGGCACAGCGGGCCCCTCGTGCGTGCGAGGGGCTTCTTCGTGCCCGCGACGGCCTGTAGCACCCGGTGATGGAGCGAGCGCATGACGCAGCAGCCTGAACCCGCGAATACTCCCCCGATGGCGAAGTCGTACGACCCGCGCGCCACCGAGGACCGCGTCTACCACTTCTGGGAGTCGCGCGGCTACTTCAAGCCCCGCATCGACCCCGCGAAGCAGCCGTTCTGCATCATCATGCCGCCGCCCAACGTCACAGGTGAGCTGCACATCGGCCACGCGCTCACCGACACCGTGGAGGACATCCTGGTCCGCTGGCACCGCATGCTCGGCGACCCCACGCTCTGGGTGCCCGGCGTCGACCACGCCGGCATCGCGACGCAGAACGTCGTCGAGAAGCAGCTGGCGAAGGAGGGACTCACGCGCCACGACCTGGGCCGCGACGAGTTCGAGAAGCGCGTCTGGCAGTGGGTCGGCCGCTACCGCCCGATCATCGGCAACCAGCACCGCCGCCTCGGCGCGTCCGCCGACTGGTCGCACGAAGTCTTCACGCTCGACGACGGCCCCCAGGCCGCCGTCCGCACGACGTTCAAGAAGCTCTACGACGACGGCCTGGTCTACCGCGGCGAGCGCATGATCAACTGGTGCCCGCGCTGCCGCACCGCCCTCAGCGACCTCGAGGTCGAGCACGAGGACGAGCTGCGCAGCCTCTGGCACATCCGCTACCCCATCGTCACCGGACACGACGCCGAGGGCCGCCCGCAGACCGGCGACGAGCACATGACCGTCGCCACTACGCGGCCCGAGACGTTCGTCGGCGACGTCGCCGTCGCCGTCAATCCGGACGACCCGCGCTACAAGGACAACGTCGGCCGCACCGTGCTGCTGCCCGTCATCCTGCGCGAGATCCCGATCGTCGCCGACGAGGCGGCCGAGGTGGAGTTCGGCACCGGCACCCTGAAGGTGACGCCCGGCCACGACCCGACCGACTTCGAGATCGCGCAGCGCGCCGGCCTGCCGATCCTCAACGTCATGAACCTGGACGCCACGCTCAACAAGGAGGCCGGCCCCTACGCCGGCATGGACCGCTACGAGGCGCGCGAGGTGATCCTGCGCGACCTCGAAGAGCTCGGCTACCTGGCGAAGACCGAACCGCACGAGATGCAGATCGGCGTCTGCACGCGCTGCCACACCGTCGTCGAGCCGCTCATGTCGTGGCAGTGGTTCGTGAACCAGCGCGCCCTCGCGCAGCCCGGCATCGACGCGGTGAAGGCGGGCCGCATCAAGTTCGTGCCGGACCGCTTCGAGCGCGTCTACCTGAACTGGATGGAGAACATCCGCGACTGGTGCGTCTCCCGCCAGCTCTGGTGGGGCCACCGCATCCCCGTCTGGTACAGCGCCGACGACGACGGCGACAAGATTATCGTCACCCTGCGCGACCCCGCCGCCGGCGTCACCGCCGAGCCGCGCGTCGGCACCTACAACGAGCTGCGCGCGCAGGGCGTCACGCACGACGAGATCCTGCGCCACGGCACCTGGTCCGGCGTCGAGGCCACGCCCATCGTCGGCATCGAGACGCCGGAGCGCTCGCCGAAGGGTGGCGGCCACCTGCTGCAGGAGAACGACGTGCTCGACACGTGGTTCTCGTCCGGCCTCTGGCCGTTCTCGACGCTCGGCTGGCCCGCGCGGACCGAGGAGCTGACGTACTGGTACCCCACCTCCGTCATGGAGACGGGCTACGACATCATCTTCCTCTGGGTCGCCCGGATGATCATGCTCGGCCTCTACAACATGGACGAGATCCCGTACTCCGTCGTCTACCTGCACGGCACCGTCCGCAACGAGCACGGCCAGCGCATGAGCAAGTCGCTCGGCACCGGCGTTGACCCGCTGGAGGTCGTCGAGAAGTTCGGCGCCGACGCGCTGCGCTACACGCTGATCACGTCCAGCGGCCCCGGCAACGACATGCGCCTCGCCGAGCAGCGCGTCGAGGCCGGCCGCAACTTCGCCAACAAGCTGTGGAACGCCGCCCGCTTCGTCATCTCGATGATCGGCAACGGAACCGTGCGGCTGCCCGACGCGATGCCCGGCCCGGACGCTCCGCTCGAGGACCGCTGGATCATGTCGCGCGTCGAGGGCCTCGCCCGCGGCGTCGACGACCTCATGCGGCGCTTCGAGTTGGGCGAGGCCGCGCGCCAGGTGTACGAGTTCGTCTGGGGCGAGTTCGCCGACTGGTACATCGAGATCGCCAAGGTGCGCGTGCGCGGCGAGAACCAGCGCGGCCCGTCGCCGCTGCCCGTGCTCGCGTATGTGCTGGACCGCTGCCTCCGCATGCTCCACCCGGTGATGCCGTTCGTCACGGAGGAGATCTGGCAGGCGCTGTCGCAGAAGATCGACGGCGTCGGCGAGGAGGCGCTGATCGTCGCCGCCTTCCCGCGCGGCGAAAGCGGCTACGCCGACGCCGCGGCGGAGCGCGATATGACGCTGCTGATCGAGATCGTCCGCGCCATCCGCAACATCCGCGCCGAGAAGAAAGTCGAGCCAGCGCGGCTGATCGAGGCCTACGTCGCAGGCGGCGCGGACGCGCCCATGCTGGAGGCGGGCCGCGCCTACATCGAGATCCTCGCGCGCGCCAAGCCCGTGCGCATCATCGCCGACGCCGCCGACGCGCCGCGCGACCAGGTCGCCACCGCCGTGCTGGAAGGCGCGACGGTCGTCGTGCCGCTCGCCGGCCTCTTCGACGTCGCGGCGGAGCGCGCTCGCCTCGAAAAGCAGATCGCCGACGCCGAGGCCGAGGCCGGCCGCATCGCGGAGAAGCTGGCGAACGAAGGGTTTCGCGCGAAGGCCCCCGCGAAGATCATCGCGACGGAAGAGGAGCGCCTCGCCGCAACGCGCGCCCGCATCGAAGGCCTCCGCGCCGGCCTGGCGGATCTGTAGCGGCCGCAGCCGCTATCGCCGCCGAGAACAGACAACAGAGAGCAGACAACAGAAACGCAAGGCGAGGACCCCCTGCTGTCTGCTGTCGGCGGCTTCAGCCGCCGGCGCCGATCTCCGCGATCAGCCCGCCTGGATCCTCCACCGTGATATCGATGCGCTCGACGCGCGTCGTCGGCACGGGCAGCGGCGGCAGCAGCGGCATGCTGATCCGCTCGCGGAAGTGGATCGACACGACGCCGCCGCCCGCGGCGATCATGCCGATCGCGCCCGGACGCCAGCGCCAGCCGCGGCTCAGCCAGTAGCCCGGTCCGGGCGTGGCGCGCGCCACTTCGGAGCGCGGGAAGTTGCGATGGTAGAGGCCGAACGCCACGCGCACGCTGTCGGGCGTCACCTCCACGTACGAATTGCCGGGTGTCGCGCCCAGCACCAGCAGCGCCACCCGCGAGAACGCATCGAACCGCACCGGATACCGCATGCCGCGCCTCCTTTCGCCTCGCGCGATCAGTCTAGATCGGCCGCGCAAGGCGCAGCGGCATCCGTCCCCCCAATCTCCAGTCTCCGACGCCCAGTGAAGTTGCCCGCCCAGCCGCCGCGCCATACGATGTACAGCGTGACGACACCACAAACGACCGCGAAGGACGCGCACGAGACCTTCCTCGCGGAGATCGACTCCTGCCTCGACGAGATGCGCCCCTACGTCCATTCGCACGGCGGCGAGCTGAACCTCGTCGACTGGGAGCCGGAGGAAGGGCGGCTGCGCCTGCAGCTCGCCGGCTCGTGCCACGGCTGCCCGATGAGCATGGTCACCATGAAGCTCGGCATCGAGCGCATCGTCCAGGACCGCTTCCCCCAGGTGAAAATCGTCCAGGCGGTCAAAGTGGACGACTTCGACTACCCCGAACTGGGCGAGTAGCGCCCGCAAGCACTCCGCGCCATCACGGTCATTTCGATCTCCTCGCGCACTCGCCTTGCGCCGCGTACCGCGCCGTCCCGCATAATGCGGTGACCTCTCCCGCACAGTAGCGATCCCAGGAGGCTCCGCATGATCGCCCCGTCCCGCCGCACTTCCGCACGCGCACGCTTCGCCATCATCCTGCTCGCCGCGTTCGCCGTCGCGGCCGCATCCTGCTCGCTCGTCGGCCAGGGCGACCTGCACGTCTCGAACGACCTCAGCGGCATCGGCGCCGACAATACGACGCTGCGCGCCTTCGCGCCCGGCTCCGGCGACAGCTTCCCGCCGCCCGGCTGGCTCAGCCTCTTCGTCAAGGGCGACGACTTCGGCAGCCCGCCCGCGTACGGTATGAACGGCTACCTCTACCTCGTGCGCACGAACCTCGCCTGCCCGCAGTCTGAGGGCGCGCCCGAGACGTTCACCCTCGCCCAGGTGACGATCACCGGCGTCGTCACCGTGACGAGCGGGAGCGTGAACCAGTTCCTGCTCATGCAGGACACGCCCGCCAACCGCCAGTCGAACTGGGCGCTGATGGAGATCAACGAGTTCGCCGGCTACCCCGGCGAGCACTTCATCCACCGCTGCGGCGCGGTCACGTGGACCGGCACGTCGGCGTTGCTCGATCCCTGCACGCTGCGCACGTCGATCAGCGGCCAGCCGCTCAGCGACGGCAGGGTGTTCGCGCTGGACGCCAACACGAAGTGGCAGTTCTGCTACGGCGGCGCGGCGGCGGGCAGCAACGAGAAGTTCCTCTTCCACACCGACGACGGCGGCGCGACGTGGGCGCTGATCAGCCGCACGACCCTTGGCAGTCCGCCCGCCGAGGCAGGCGTCGGCGGACTGCCGAACGGCACCGGCGTCAGCGCGCTCTTCTTCCAGGACGCGAACAAGGGCTGGCTCGGCCTCAGCAGCCCCGGCCACAACCTGCTCCGCTCCACTGACGGCGGTCACAACTGGTCCGAGGTGGTAGTGCCGGACCTCGACCCCGGCGTGCCCGTCGAGTTCATCACGTTCACGACCAGCCTGAGCGGCTACTTCACCGCGCCCGCCGGCACGTGGACCACGTCCGACGGCGGCGCGAACTGGACGAAGTCGCCGTAGCGCGCGAGGCGACCACGTTCGCGACGCTGCGAAAAGCGCAGCAGGATGCCACCGGCCGGTAGCTGACGTCCCCGGCAGCGCCGTGCTACGATCGCCAACCACGGCGGCGGACAGCACGCCACCGGAGGAGGGCGCATGACCGCCGGCACCAGCATCACGCCGAAGACCGACAACCAGCTCCGCCTGAGCGACGGCCGCATTCTCGGCTACGCCGAGTACGGCGACCCGGAGGGCGCGCCCGTGTTCTTCTTCCACGGCATGCCCGGCTCCCGGCTGGAAGGCGCGCTCGGCCACGACGCCGCGGTCCGCCATCACGTCCGCGTCATCTCGACCGACCGCCCCGGCTACGGCCTCTCCACCTTCCAGCCAAAGCGCACGTTCCTGGATTGGCCCGGCGATGTCACGCAGCTCGCCGGCTCGCTCGGCATCGACCGCTTCGCGATCGCCGGTATCAGCGGCGGCGGCCCCTATGTCGCCGTCTGCGCGCTGCAAATCCCCCAGCGGCTCACGCACGCCGTGATGATCAGCGGCGTCGGCCCGTTCGACGTCCCGGGCGCCACGCAGGGGATGAGCCGTCAAAACCGCATGCTCTTCGCCGCGTCGCGCCGCGCGCCGATCCTCGTCCGCGTCGTCATGGCGTTCATGGCGCGCTCCATGAAGCGCTCGCCGGATCGCTTCATGGACCAGATGCTGAAGTCGCTGCCGGAACCGGATCGGAAGGTGCTGGCGGACCCCGCCCTGCGCGAGCTGTTCAAGCAGGACGCGCTGGAGTCGATGCGGCCCGGCGCGCGCGGCGCCGCGTACGAATCCGTCATGTACGCGCGCCCGTGGGGCTTCCGCCTCGAAGACATCACCATGCCCGTCACGCTCTGGCAGGGCGACGCCGATGTGAACGTGCCCGTCGTCATGGGCCGTTACCAGGCGACGGCGATCCCCAACTGCGACGCTCGCTTCTTCCCCGGCGAAGGCCACATGCTGATCTTCTCGCACATGGACGAGCTCTTCGCGCTGACCGCGCGGTAACTGCTCTTCTTCGCGGCGGGGTTCTTCAGCCCACGCCGCCCGATTGAGAACGGCGCCGCTCCTGGCGCGCCGCTTCGATCGTGCGGCGGCGCTCTGCTACCCTGCCTGCACGATGACCGGCACCCACACAGACACCGCAGCTAACGACTTCGACTGGGACGCGTGGATCGAGGCGCGCCGTGAGCTCTTCGAGCGCCGCCGCTGCTTCAACCAGTACGTCGGCATGCTGATGGACTCCGCCGGCCCCGGCTGGGCGCGGCTGCGCATGGCGCTCACACCCGACGTCATGAACCCCTTCGCCGCCGTGCACGGCGGCGCCATCAGCGCGCTGATCGACTCCGCCGCCGGCAGCGCCGTCGCCGCCGGCACGCTGCCCGACGACCGCATCATGGGCACGATCGACATGCAGGTGCACTTCCTTGAGCGCGCCCGCGGCGCCGCCCTCGTCGCCGAGGGTCGCATGGTGCGCGCCGGCAGAGCGATCGCGATCGCGCACGTCGACGTCCGCGACGATGCCGGCTCGCTCGTGGCGATGGGTACCGCGACGTTCCGCATGGGCGCGCCCGGCTCGCAGCGCCACCGCAACGAGGACTGACGCCCGCACCGGCGACCACGCAGGAGGCATGGCGATGCCCGCAACGAAACAGAAGCCCCCGTCCACCGGCGAGAAGTGGTCCGCCTACAAGCGAGCGCTGATCGTCACGGCCCATCCGGACGACGCCGAGTTCATGGCCGGTGGCACGATCGCGAAGCTCTGCGGCCTCGGCATCGAAACGACGATCTGCGTCGCCACCAGCGGCGATAAGGGCACGCGGGACGCCAGCCTGCGCCCCCAGGAACTCGCAGCAATCCGCGAGGCCGAGCAGCGCGCCGCGGCGAAGGTGTTGGGCCTGAAAGAGTGCATCTTCTGGGGCATGCCCGACGGCTTCCTGGAGGAGACACACGAGCTGCGCGGCCTCGTCGTCAAGCTGATCCGTGACCTCCGTCCCGATATCATGATCACCTGGGACGGCTTCCGCCCCGCCTTCAACCACACCGACCACCGCGTCATCGGCCGCGTCGTCCGCGACGCGCTCTACCCCGCCGCGCACGACCCCCACTACTACCCGGAGCACCGCGAGTCCGGCCTTGGCCCGCACCGCGCGGCCGAGCTGCTGCTTGCCGGGGCGCCGGAGCCTGACTACCATGTTGACATAGGGCCCTATCTGGACAAGAAGATCGACGCGATCCTCTGCCACACCAGCCAGATCGAAGCCCGTACCCGCGACGACATCCGCAAGAACTGGTTCGGCGCGGACGCGAAGAAACGCCTGCGGGAGACCCGCAAGCGCACCGGCTACGACTACGCCGAGTCGTTCCGCCGCATCGAATTCAGGCGGCCGCCGGGCGCGCCCGGCACGCCGACAAGCTGAGACCGCCCGGGGCGGCTGCGGGAGCACGATGGAGCGCCTGGCATACGACTTCTTCATCGCCGCCTACGCGCTCGCGCTGGCCGCAACCGCCGCCTACGTCGCGCAGCCGCTCTGGCCGCGCGTCGCCTACCGCGCCGCCGCGACCACCGCCGGCACCAGCATGACCATCGCGACGAAGAGCGAGCCGCCCGGCTGGCTGGCGCCGCTCTCCACCGGCGCGAGCTGGCTGATGCTCGCCGCGCTCACGCTCTCGCTCGCCTTCCGCTGGGACGCCACCGGTCACCCGCCCTACGCCAATATGTACGAGTACACCATCGCGCTGGGCTGGGGCTGCTCGCTCTTCTACGTGATCTTCGAGCGCGTCTACCGCCAGCGCTCGATCGGCGCTGTGCTCTTCCCGGGCATCGCGACGCTCTTCACGGTCTCACTCGTCTACTTCCCGTCGAAGGTGACGCCGCTGATCCCGGCGCTGCAGGCGAACCGCATCCTTGCGATCCACGTCGGCATGATGATGCTCTCCTACAGCGCGCTGTCGGTCTCGTTCGGCGCGGCGGTGCTGTACCTGGTGCAGGACGGCAAGCGCCGCTTCGCCCGCCTCCCCTCCGCCAACACGCTCGAGGAGATCGCGCACAAGTCGGTGCTGGTCGGCTTCCCGATGCTCGCGCTCGGCATCGCCCTCGGCGCCTGGTGGGCGAACTCCGCCTGGGGCCGCTATTGGGGGTGGGACCCGAAAGAGACCTCTGCGCTGGTCACGTGGCTGATCTACGCCGGCTACCTGCACGCGCGCGGCCTGCGCGGCTGGCGCGGCAAGCGCGCCGCCGGCATCCTCATCTTGGGTTACGTCGGCGTCATGTTCACCTACTTTGCCGTGAACCTCTGGGTGAGCGGCCTGCACAGCTACGCCGGCGTGTAGCGCGGCGTCACCCTCCACCGTTCCCCGTCCCCTCACCGCCCGCTACCATCGCAGCACGCGGATGATCGCGGCACGCGACGGAGGTGGCGCATGGCACGGGTGCGGCTGAACGAGACGAACGATCTGCCGGAGGACTACCGCTGGCTCTTCGAGCGCATGGAGCGCCGGGGATCGCTGCTCAACATCTTCCGCGCCCTCTCGCACAGCCCGGAGGCGCTCCGCCGCTTCATGAAGTTCGGCGACTACCTGCTCTCCGACGGCAAGCTGGATCCGGCCCTCCGCGAGCTGGCGATCCTCCGCGCCGGCTACCTCTGCCGCTCGCCGTACGAGTTCTCGCAGCACATCTCGTTCGCCCGCCGCGTCGGCCTCACCGACGCCCAGATCCGCGGCGTCGCCTCGCCGACGATCCAACTCTTCAACCCGCAGCAGATGGCCGTGCTCGACTACGCCGGTGAACTCACGTCGGAGTCGCGCGCGTCCGACGCCGCCTGGGACGCCCTCCGCTCCTTCCTCAACGAGGAGGAGATCGTCGAGCTGACGCTGGTTATCGGCTACTACAACATGGTGAGCCGTGCGCTCAACGCCCTGCAAGTCGATATCGACCCGCCCGCCGCCGCCGATCTCCGCGCGCTGGAGATCGAGCTGTGACGGGCGCGGCCGTCGGGCGCGGTTCACACGCTCGTACGGACGGCCTGCGGGCTCGGCGTCTCCTCCCCTACGACGCGTCCGTCGAGCATGCGGATGATCCGGTCGGCATGCTCCGCAACGTCCGGATCGTGCGTCACCATGACGATCGTCAGTCCCGTCTTCACGCGGATGTCCTGCAGCAACGCCAGCACGCGATGCCCCGCGACTGAATCGAGGCTGCCGGTCGGTTCATCGGCCAGCAGGATCGGCGGCTCCGTCACCAGCGCCCGCGCCACGGCAACGCGCTGGCGCTCGCCGCCCGACAGCTCCGTCGGCCGGTGCGTCTCCTTGCCGGCCAGGCCGACGAGATCCAGCATGCGATCTGCCCGCTCGCGCCGCTGACGCGCAGAGAGTCCCATCTCGAACAGCGGCACCTGCACGTTCTCGCTCGCCGACAAGGTCATCAGCAGGTTGTGGAGTTGGAAGACCAGTCCCACCTCGCGCGAGCGATAGTGGTTCAGGTCGCGCTCCGTCGCCAGGTCGCGCCCGTTGACGCGGATGGTGCCCTCGTCGGGCCGGTCGAGCGCGCCCAGCAGGTGCAGCAGCGTCGACTTCCCGCAGCCGGACTTTCCGACGATCGCGATCCACTCGCCGCGCCGCACCGTGAGATCCGTGCCGTTGAGCGCCGGGATCAGCCCCTTCTCGTACTTCTTCACTACGCCGGAGACGTCGATGATCGGCTCGCCGTCACTCATGGCGCAGCGCCTCCATCGGCGCCAGGCGTACCGCCCGGATCGCCGGGTACGCCGCGCCCACCAGCGCCACCGCGATGGCTACGCCAAGCGCACGCGCGAAAATGTTCACCGTATACTGCGGATCCAGCACCGACTGCACCGCGGGGATCATCAGCACCGCCCGCGAAGCCGCCACCCCCAGCGCAGAGCCGACCACCGTCGCGATCAAGCACAGGATCAGCGACTCCCCCACGATCATCCGCATGATGCGGCTGCCGCGCCATCCGACTGCGCGCAGGATGCCGATCTCGCGCGTCCTCTCGAACACCGACATCACCATCGTGTTCATCACGCCGATCGCGCCGATGCCCACCGCCAGCGCCGTGATCGCCAGGTCCAGCGCGTCCATCAGCACGATGCCCTGGTCCACGCGCGAGACCTCGGAGATATTCGCCACCGTCGTCAGCAACGGCGAGTCGTCGCGGATGCTCTGGGCCACCTGCACCGGGTCCAGTCCCGCCTTGACCACTACGTACACCCCGGTCACCGTGTTCGCCTTGCCCGCCGCGTCCTGCACCGCGCGCAGCGGCGCCATCGCGCCGTTGTCCTGGTACGTGTTGCCTGTGTGATAGATGCCCACCACGCGGAAGCTCCGCCCTTGCAGCTCCACGGTGCTGCCGACGCTCGCGTGCAGGTTCGCTGCGCCGGCATCGCCCAGCAGGATCTCTTCCGTCGTCCCCGCGCTCAGGATCGTCCCGGCAACCAGCGCCGGCGGTGCCAGCGCCAGGTCCTGCGGCCGCACCCCCATCGTCGCGAAGAACGGGTTGTCGCCGACCTGCGTGATGTCGAACAGCGCACGGATCGTGTGATCCACGTCCGGCCGCCGCGCGATCTCGTCCGCCTCCTGCTCCGTCACCGTGCTCAACGACAGGTCCGCGGCGCCTTTCCGCGCGACGATGAAGTCGGAGTTGTACGCGCGCAGGATCTGACTCGTCGTCGCCTTCATCCCGCCCACGATCACGCCCAGCGCCACGACCGTGGTGATGCCGATGCTGATGCCCAGCACCGTCAGCGCGGTGCGGACCGGCTGGCGAACGAGGTTCTTTGTGATCAGTGCGATGAAGGTCATAGCCGGACCCCTCCATTGATCGTCAGCCGATCGCCTCTCCGCCCGCCAGTGCCTGTTAGCCCCGTCCGGCGGCCCTTCCGGCCCCTGCGCCGCCAGGCGCCGGCGAGCGGTGCGCCGCGCTGATTCCGCATGCTAGTCTGTCTCGCGCCGGTCCTTCACATCGGGAGCTGCGATGCAACGCAACGACGGAGCCGCTGATCCGAGCCACGACCGTTACCGCCTGCTCGTCGAGCAGTCGAACGACGGCATCTTCCTGGCCGACGCCCAGGGCAACTACCTCGAAGTCAACCCCGCCGGCTGCGCCATGCTCGGCTACACCGAGGCCGAGCTCATCGGCATGAACCTGCGCGATCTCATCGCCGCGGACGACCGCGCGGCATCGGAAGCGCAGACCGCGCGGCTGGCCGCGGGAACGCCGGTCCGGTCGGAGCGCCGCCTCCGCCGCAAGGACGGCACGTTCATCGTCGCCGAGATCAGCGCCTGGCCGACCTCCGATGGGTTTCTCCACGCCAGCGTGCGCGACGTCACGCAGCACCGGGCCGCGGAAGAGCAGTTGCGCGTCAACGAAGAGCGCCTGCGTACCGTCATCTCCAACACCCCCGTCGTCCTTGCGGCTGTCGATCGCAACGGCATCTTCACGCTCTCCGAGGGCAAAGGCCTCGCCGCGGTCGGCATGGAACCCGGCCAGGCCGTGGGCATGTCCATCTTCGAGCTCTATGCAAACGACTCCGACAACGTGGAAGCCGCGCACCGGGTGCTGCGGGGCGAATCGTTCGTGGTGCAGATCAGGGTGGGCGAGGGCGTCTTCGAGTCGCACTACGAGCCCATTCGAGACGGCGACGGCAACGTCACGGGCGCCATCGCCGTGGGCATCGACGTCACCGACCGCGCCAACGCGCTGGAGGAGGCCCGCCGGAACCGCCAGTACCTGGAGTCGGTGATCTCCAGCGCGCCGCTCGTGCTCGCTGCCCTCGACCGCGACGGCATCTTCACGCTCGCCGAAGGCGCAGCGCTCGCGAACATCGGGCGGCAACGCGGAGACGCCGTCGGCGCGTCGGTGTGGGAGCGCTACCGGGACACGCCTGACCTGCTGGATGCCATCCGCCGGGCCTTGGGCGGGGCATCCTCCAAGCTCGAGGTGCGCCTGAGCGACCGCGTGTTCGATACCTACGCGTCCCCGCTGCGCGACGAACGGGGCGCGATCACGGGCGCCGTCCTCGTCGGCGTCGACGTCAGCGAACGCAAGCGGCTCGAGGAGCAGTTCCTGCAGGCGCAGAAGATGGAGACCATCGGCCGCCTCGCCGGGGGCGTCGCCCACGACGTCAACAACCTGATGACCGTGATCATCGGCACGACCGATCTCGTCCTCGACACGCTGGGGCGCGACCACCCCGCCGTCGCCGACGTGCGCGAGATCAGCGAAGTAGCACAGCGCGCCGGCACGCTCGCCAACCAGCTGCTCGCCTTCTCCCGCCGCCAGATGATCCAGCCGGGTGTGGTCAACCTCAACAACCTGGTCGCCAACACCCAGCGCATGCTCACCCGCCTCATCGGCGAGGATGTCGATCTGCAGACGGTGCTGGCGCCGGACCTGGGGCAGGTCAACGTGGACGTGAGCCAGTTCCAGCAGCTCCTGGTCAACCTCGCCGTGAACTCGCGCGACGCCATGCCCGACGGCGGCCGCCTGATCGTAGAAACCGAGAACGTCGTATTGGGCGCGAAGGACATGGTCCCGTACGGAGAGATGCAGCCGGGACGCTACGTGATGCTGACCTTCTCTGACACCGGGACTGGCATGAGCGAAGACGTGCAGGCGCACGCCTTCGAGCCGTTCTTCACCACCAAGGAGGTCGGGCGCGGCACCGGCCTCGGCCTCGCCGCCGCCTACGGCATCGCGAAGCAGGCAGGCGGCGATATCTCGGTGCAGTCCGAAGTCGGACGCGGCACAACCTTCAAGATCCTGCTCCCGCGCATCGACGCGGGGGCAGACGGTGCCGCACGCGCCGACGTGGGCGTGCCCGACTCTCTCCCACGCGGCGCCGAGACGATCCTCCTGGTCGAGGACGAGGCCGACGTGCGCGGCGTCGCCGCGCGCATCCTCCTCAGGCTCGGCTACTCGGTGATCGAGGCATCAGACGGCGCCACGGCGCTGCGCGTCGCAGCCACCGTCCCCGGCCGGATCGACCTGCTCCTCACCGACCTCGTCATGCCATCCATGGGCGGACGCGAGCTGGGAGTCCAGCTCACGGCGCTGCGCCCTTCCATGCGCGTGCTGCTCACGTCGGGCTACGCCGACGACGCCGCGCTGCGCATGGGCGCGGACGCCGCCGCCGTCGCGTTCCTGCGCAAGCCGTTCTCATCGCGGCTGCTGGCCGAGAAAGTGCGAGAGGTGCTGGACGCCCCCCGTTGACGCGCGCCGCCCAGGCCGGCGCTTCGGACGCGTCCGGCAATCGCGGCCGCTTTCCGCGTCAGATCCACCCATGCGCACGGAACGGCCGCAGCACGACCGGCAGCCCTGCCTCGAACGACGTCGCCGCCCACCCCAGCTCCGCACGCGCCGAAGCCCGTCGCGTCGTCCTTTGTCCCGGGTTCCCGCGCAGGTATCCCGCCGATCGGCCGTTGACACCGCGCCTGCCGCACCGCACGATGAAGCCCTGCGATCAGCCACGGAGGTGCCCCATGCAACAGGCCGCCACGGACATCAAGATCGTCGACGCACGCCCCGAACACGCCTCGTTCGTCGCGTGGGTGATGCTGACCGCCGCGCGGTCGCACGTCGAGAATGGCATGTGGGACTTCATGGCCGGGCCCGACGAGGACCGCGCACTACGCTTCCTCGAAGCACTCGCGAGTACCGAGCAGGCGCACTGGGCGCACCACTCGCTCTTCCTCGTCGCCGAAGTCGGCGGCCGCCCCGCGTCCGCGCTCTGCGGCTACTTCGACGAGCAGCACGCGCCGTCTACGATGCTGCCCGCGCTGCCGCTCGCCGCAGCCGCGGCGAAGATCCCGGAGAGCGTGTTCATGGCCGGGTGGCAGGACGGCGGCGCGTCGATCGTCCACGTCTCGCCGGAGCACGTACCCGGCGCGTGGATCGTCGAGCACGTCGCGACGTTGCCGGAGTTCCGGCGGCAGGGCCTCGTCGATCGGCTCCTCGCCGCCGTGCTGGACAGGGGCCGCGCACGCGGCGCGACCACGGCGGACATCGGCGTGCTCATCGGCAACGACCGCGCCCAGCGCGCGTACGAGAAGGCGGGCTTCGCCGTCATCGGCGAGAAGCTCCACCCGGAGTTCGAGGCGGCCTACCACTGCCCCGGCATCCGCGAGCTCAGGCGCGCGCTGTAGCGCGGAGCGCCGCTACTCCTTCGCGCGCCGCAACAACCCGCCTCCGCCTGTACAGCTGCGGAAACTGCAATCCCCGCGCGTCGCAACCGCCGCATTCGCAGACGCATACTGGTGCCCCAGACCCGCGTCCGGTCGACGCGGCACACGGAGGACGCCATGGCCGCCCACGCCGCCGTCACCGATCTCGCACCCGCACCAGCGGATGCCGCGCTCGCGATCGACGTCCGCTCGCTGAGCAAGCGCTACGCCGGCGGCGTGCTCGCTAACGACGACATCAGCCTGCGCGTCGCCGCAGGCATGACGCTCGGACTGCTCGGCCACAACGGCGCCGGCAAGACCACGCTCGTCCGCCAGATCACCGGCGAGTTGCAGCCGACGTCCGGCGGCGTGCACGTCATGGGCATCGACGTCGTCCGCCACTACGGCCGCGCCCGCAAGCTGATGGGCGTCGTGCCGCAGGAAGCGATACCGTACGACCACCTCACCCCGCGCGAGCATCTGGCGTTCTTCGCCCGCCTCCGCGGCCTCAGCCGCGGCGACGCCGCTCGCCGCGCCGCCGAACTGATCGAGTCGCTCGGCCTCGGTCCGCACGCGTCAAAGTTGTCCCGCACACTCTCCGGCGGCCTCAAGCGCAAGCTCCTCGTCGGCAACGCGCTCGTCGGCGACCCGCCGGTGCTCGTGCTCGACGAGCCGACCACTGGCCTCGACCCGCATGCCCGCCGTGAAGTGTGGTCGCTGCTGCGCACGCTGCGCGGCCGCGGCCGCACCATCATCATGACCACGCATTACATGGAGGAGGCCGAAGAGCTCTGCGACGAGGTCGCGCTGATCAGCGGCGGCCGCCTCGCCGTCCAGGGCACCGTCGAGCAGCTGCGCGCGCACGTCCGCAACCGCTTCAAGGCCACGTACGAGGGCGCCGACGGCCACGACGCCGTCTTCGGCGAGACCGCGGACGACGTGCTGGCCGAGCTGGCACGACGCGGCGTCGAGGAGTTCTCGTTGACGAAGACGAGCCTCGAAGACGTGTACATGGAACTGACCGCGCGGGCGCAGGAGGGATGACGATGGCGAAGTTCTTCTCCGACGCGCTCGTGGTGTTCGAGATGGAGCTGCGCAAGCTGCGCGCGTGGGGTCCCATCTACCTGTTCTCGATCGTCATCGTCCCGATCGGGACGCTGCTGTTCGCGAAGGCGCTGACGCCTCCCGGCTCTGGCGACCAGGTGGCGACGCGGTTGATGACCGGCTCGCTCGTCTTCGGCATCGGCATCATGACGGTGAACAACCTGGCGCAGCTGATGGCGATGGAGCGCTTCCAGCACATGCTCAAGCTGATCATCACGTCGCCGATCCACCCGCTGTCCTACGCGCTCGGCGTCGTCGTATTCGCCGTCGCGCAGGGTATGCTGACCGCGGGCGTCATCCTCAGCTTCGCGCCGGTCTTCGGCATCGGCATCCACCTCAACCTGTGGCTGATCCCGGTGCTCGTGCTCACGTCGTTGTCGATGACGGGCATGGGCATCGTCATCGCCACCTGGAGTCCGACGGCCGAGATCAGCAACATGCTCGCCAACACCGCGGGCATCATGCTCACGATGCTGTCGCCCGTCTACTACCCGATCGAGCGCCTGCCCCACTGGCTGCGCTGGGCCGCCCGCATGTCGCCGTACACCCACGCCGGCCAGGCCGTCGACGCGATCCTCTCCGGCCGCGGCGGCTTCGCGCAGGAGACGTTCATCCTGCTCGCGATCACCGCCGCCGGCCTGACGCTCGGCATCGGCGGCCTTCGCTGGCGCGAGCGCTAACGCGGGCCGTTCGCCATCGGAGGTTGTAAGTTGACACCCCGTACCCTAGGATAGAGAAAGTTCTAAGTTTCTAATCTCCGGCCGGCCTGATGTGCGAAGAGCAATCCATGCTTCCAGACAAGATCTTCAGGGCCGTCGTTGAGGCACTGCCGGACGCCGTCGTCATCGCCAACGAGCGGGGCACGATCGAGCTGGTCAACGCGCAGGCCGAGGCGCTCTTCGGCTACGAGCGCGAGGAACTGATCGACCAGCCCGTCGAGATCCTGGTGCCCGACGAGGTCCGCGACGCCCACACCGGCCACCGCGATCAGTACGTGCGCCACCCCGGCATACGGCCTATGGGCGTCGGCGTCGAACTGCTAGGGCGCCGGAAGTCCGGTGCGCTTTTCCCGGTCGAGATCAGTCTCAGCCCGCTCGTCCGCGGCACGCAGACCTTCATCACAAGCGTCATCCGCGACCTCTCCGAACGCAACCAGATGCGCAATGCGCTGGAGATGGAGCAGGAGCGCCAGCGCATCGCGATGGACCTCCACGACGGGACGATCCAGTCGATCTATGCCACCGCGCTGGGGCTCGAACTCGCACTCGGCGACATCGTCCAGGATCCGGTGAACGCCGGGAAGCGCGTGGACGGCAGCATCACCCAGCTCAACGACGTAATCGGCGATATCCGCGCCTATATCTTCGACCTGCGCCCCGTGCACTCCTCCGGCGACCTCCTCCACGATCTCGCCGCCACCGTCGAAGAGTTCCGCGCCAGCACCGCGCTGCAGGTCTCGCCGCGGCTCCCGCGATCGATCTCCGAGCTGCGCGACGACCGCGCGGCCGCCATGCTGCACATCGCGCGCGAGGCGCTGTCCAACGTCCGCAAGCACGCCCGCGCGTCGGCCATCTCCGTCGAAGTCACCGACCTCGACCACGTCATCCAGCTGCAGATCCACGACGACGGCGTCGGCTTTCACGCCGACGCCCAGCAGACGCAGACGCACCGCGGCCTGCGCAACATGCGCCTCCGCACCCAGCGCCTCGGCGGCGCCTTTGACCTCGAGAGCGCCCCCGGCGCAGGCACCACGCTCCGCCTCCGGATGCCCACCGGCGTCTGACTGCCGCTTGTGACAGGCCGCACGAGTGGCCAGTTTGCGATCCGTTATAGTTACCGTAATCCAATAGGCCGAATCCGCGTTAGCGCGGAGCGGGGGAACCACGTTTCGGGGTGAGTCTCGCATCAGCGAGTAGGCCAGCTTCTCAGGCCGAACCCGTCAGCTAACCTCGCAGGCACATGAGAGGGAACCGCACCTCCTCCAACGCAGGATGCGACGCCCTGCTCTTCCTGTCGCCATCGGCCCAAGCGCGCCCGGCGTGCCAGCGGAGGTTTTGCTATGGATCGCGTCGTTATCATCGCAAACCGGCTCCCCGTCACCGCCCATTTCAACGGCGATCAACTCAGCGTCGAGCCCTCCAGCGGCGGCCTCGCGAGCGGGCTGCGCGGCCCCCACGGACAATCGGAGGGCCTCTGGATCGGCTGGCCCGGCGATCTCCCTCGCCTGAGCGCCGGCCAGCAACGCGCGCTTGAAGCGCGACTCGATGAACTGCGCTCCGTTCCGGTATACCTCACACGCCGTGAAGTGAAGAGCTTCTACGAGGACGTTGCGAACGCCATCCTCTGGCCGATCTTTCACGACCGCCTCGATCAGCTCCCGACGCAACTCGGCGGCTGGGACGACTTCCGCGCCGTCAACGCCCGCTTCGCACGCGCCGCCGCGGAGCGGCACGAGCCCGGGGACCTCACCTGGGTGCACGACTACCAGCTCGTGCTCGTACCGGGCATGCTGCGCGAACTCGTCCCTGACGCGCGCATCGGCTTCTTCCTGCACATCCCATTCCCGTCCGACGACTTGCTCGACGTGCTGCCGTGGCGCGAGGAGCTCCTCCGCGGCATGCTCGGCGCGGACCTCGTCGGGTTCCACACCTTCTCCTACCTGCGACACTTCTGCGACGCGGTCCGCGGTCTGCTCGGCCTCGACGCGGAACTCGACGGCGTGTCCTACGAGGGTCGGCGCGTCCGCTTTGGTGTGTACCCGATGGGCGTAGACGCCGCGGACTGGGCGGCACGCGGCCAGGATCCTTGCGTCCTGGCCGAAGCGGACCGGATCAAGTCGGAGGGCCACGAGACGCGGCTCGTCGTCGGCATCGACAGGCTCGACTATACGAAGGGACTGCTGGGCCGGCTCCTCGCCTTCCAGCGGTTCCTCGAGCGCTCGCCGGAGCTTCGGGACAGCGTCCGTCTCATCCAGGTCACCGTGCCTTCGCGCGAGAAGGTCGAAGCCTACGCCGGCCTCCGCCGCCGCATCGATGAGCTCGTCGGGCGGATCAACAGCACCTACGCCACCGCCACATCCGAGCCGATCCATCGGCGGCACACCTCGCTCTCGCCGCACGAGATATCGGCCCTGTACCGCGCGGCGGACGTCATGCTCGTCACGCCCCTGCGCGACGGCATGAACCTCGTCGCCAAGGAGTTCGTCGCCACGCGCGTCGATGACGACGGCGTCCTGATCCTCAGCAAGTTCGCCGGCGCCGCGTCCGAGCTGGGCCAGGCGCTGATCGTGAACCCGTATGACGTCGGCGAGGTGGCCGCGGCGCTCACCAGTGCGCTGACCATGCCGCGGGAAGAGCGCCGGAGCCGCATGCAATCGATGCGGCGGCGTGTCGCCGCATACGACGTCCACCGTTGGGCCGCGTCCTTCCTCGATGATCTTCGGGAGCACGCAAAGGGCGCCGCCGTCAAGGCGACCTCCGCGGACGCGGGACCTGCCCTCACGCGTCTCGTGGCGCGGCTCCGGGAAGGCCGGCGCTTCCTCGTCATCCTCGACTACGACGGCACGCTGGTCCCGTTCGCCGACACGCCCGCCGAGGCCATCCCGGACGCGGACCTGCTCGCACTCGTCCGGCGCCTCGCCGACCGCCCGGAGACACGCGTCCACATCGTCAGCGGCCGCTCGCGCGACACGCTCACCCGGTGGTTCGGCGATCTGCCGGTCGGGCTCCATGCCGAGCATGGCCTGGCCTCTCGCCCCGACCCGGACGGCGACTGGATCGAGGCGAGGACGTTGTCGCGCGACTGGATGCTCCGGCTGCGCCCCATCCTCGACCATTTCGTCGCGACGACACCCGGCACCTTCGTCGAAGAGAAACCCGCGTCGATCGCCTGGCACTACCGCCGCGCCGCGGCCAATCCCTATGCGACACGATTCGTGGAATCACAGGCGCGGGAATTGCGCGTCCTGATCGAGAGCATGGCGGCGAGTCTGCCGGTCGAGATGCTGCCCGGCAACATGGTCGTCGAGGCGCGGACGCGCGGCGTAAGCAAGCGCAACATCCTGCCCCGGCTGCTCTGCGACACCTCCGGCGCCGAGGTGATCGTGGCCATGGGCGACGACCAGACCGACGAAGAGCTCTTCGCGGCACTGCCGGACGGCAGCATCACGGTGCGTATCGGCGAGGGCGCGACGCGCGCGCTCTACCGTCTGCCCGACCCCGCCAGCGCCCGTCACGTGCTCGCGTCCCTGCTCGACTGACGCGCTCCCTGCGCTACCCTGTACGCAGGGTCATGGCCGACGCGCTGATCACTCCACAGATGCAAGCCGTCCTCGCGCGCCTCGAAGCGCGCGACGCGTCCGAGCGCGCGCATGACGTCCCGCGCGCCGAGCGCCTGCGCCAGATCCCGCGGGACGTCGGCCGCTTCCTGCAAGCGCTCGTCCTCGCGTCCAGGCCGCGCACCATCGTCGAGATCGGCGCGTCCGGCGGCTACTCCACCACGTGGCTCGCCTCCGCCGCGCTGCATGTCGGCGCGCGCGTCGCCACGCTCGAGATCGACCCTGTGAAAGTCGCGCTCGCGTCCGCCGCGATCAACGATGCCGGCTTCGCGTCCGTTGCCACCGTCGTCGCCGGCGACGCCTTCGCCTGGCTCCGCGCGCGCAAGGAGCCGATCGACTTCGTCTTCCTCGACGCCGAGAAGGAGGACTACGCCGCCTTCCTCGATCTCATCACGCCGCTCCTCCCGGCCGGCGGCGTCCTCGTCGCCGACAACCTGCTCTCCCACCCCGACGACCTCGCCGCCTTCCGCCAGCGCGCGCTCGCCGACCCCCGTCTCGCCGGCCTCGTGGTCCCCATCGGCCGCGGCGAACTCGTCGCCGTCCGGCTAGGGTGAGGGCAGACCCCACCCGGGGGCGCCGGGCCGAGCGCAACCCCTATCCCGCCACCCTGATACGGTCCACATGGCCCGTGTCCCTTCGATGAACGAATCCAATTCATCCCTGATTGGGGCCGTCTGGGCGCAAGCTACGTGACCAACGCCATTGTTGAGGGGCCGATTGGCGATCGACAATAAAGACGAAGCCTCGGGTGAAGGCAGAAAGAAGGAGGAGGCCATGACGAAACTGACAGCACTGATCCTGGGTGTGGCCGCGTGGGCGGCCGTGGCGGGGCTGGCCGTGGTCATCGCATTCAACATGGGGAACAAGAACCAGGTGTTGATGTTCCTGCCAATCCTCGTCGGCGTGGTCGTCGCGTGGGGCATCGGCGAAGTGGTGACGGAGCGCGTGTTCAACGACAACGACAACAAGGAGGGGGTGTGATGGCATTTCTTGGTCGCGCATTCGAGAAGAGAGAACTGCACGATCCCGGCGCCGTCCGCGCCGTCTTCAGCAACACGTGGCTTGCGCCGCTGTGGCTCGTGGCGCGGGTGTACCTCGGCTACCAGTGGATCCTGGCCGGCTCCCACAAGGTGTGGGGCGACCAGCGCTGGATCGGCGTCGACGGGCCGGACGGGCTGGGGCTCAAGGCGTTCTGGGACCGCGCGATCGCGATCCCGGCCCAGGGTTCGCCGGCCATCAAGTACGACTGGTACCGCACGTTCCTCAAGTACATGGACGACAACGCCTGGTACCACTGGTTCTCGTGGGTGATCGCCGTTGGCGAGATGACGGTCGGCGTCCTCCTGATCGTCGGCGCATTCACCGGCCTGGCGGCGCTCGTCGGCGCGACGATGAACTTCAACTTCATGCTGGCCGGCTCGGCGAGCACGAACCCGGTGCTGTTCATCCTCGCCATCCTAATCCTGCTCGGCTGGAAGGTGTCGGGCTGGATCGGCGTCGACCGCTGGCTGCTGCCCGTACTGGGCACGCCGTGGGAGCCCGGCCGGGCCGTAGCTGCCCTCACCCACAACGGAGAAGGGAGAGCCGCCCCAGGGCTCACTCCGCGACGCGGACCCGCCTGACCCGCTCAGACGAGCACAAGAAAGAAGAGGCGTGCGATGCACGCCTCTTCTTGTTTCTCGCGCCGCCCGTACGCCGTTGTCGATCGATGAAGGTGGCGCACTCCAGTTGGAGCAGCGTCAACCCGGCGCGAAGAGGTCGAAGAACTTCGGGAAGGTGCCGGTGAAGCCGCCGCCGATCAACGCCGCCGCGACGATCGCGACGGGCGTCCATGGCAGGTTGCGCTTCCACAGCACCAGCGACAGCGCCACCCACGCGATGACAAACGCCAGCCCGGCGAATGTCACCTTGCCGGACAGCGGGCCGACGCGGTGCTGGAGGTTGATCTTGTCGGCGAACCCTGTGTACGCCTCGGCCCACGTGGTGAGAATCCCCATCACGAGCGAACCGAACGCGGCCGCCAGCAACGCCGCCGCCGCGGGGCCGTTCGGCTTTTCTACGACGTTCAGTTCTTCGGCGCTCCAGACGATCTCGTCGATCTTCCTGCCGCCTTCGCTCCGTGGTTGGCTCATGGCCATGGCGATGCTCCTTTCTCGTACCGCGCGCTTACTGGAGCGGCGCAGCTTTCGTGATGAACGCGCCCATCAGGCCGGCCGCGCCCGCCGCGGCGAATGCCGCAACGAACAGGGTGATCGCGGCCCAGCGCAACCGCTTATCGACGATCAACTGGTTGCCGTAGTACAGCACGATGAACGCGGCGGCAGTGGCCAGCATCGGGGAGAGCCACGCGACATGCTCTTTCCACTCCATACCGAAATTGTGCCATTCCTCTTTTCCGGAGGTGGCGAGCAGTAGCGCTTTGGGGTAGTGCGTAAGGTCTGTCGTCCCTTTCGGCGCCGGCGCGCGGTACCACGGATACACGACGTACGTGCCTGTGATCGTTGTGACCCAGGCAACCAGCGCCATGCCGGTGACGCCGACCTTTAGCCGCAGCATGCGCTCACCCACGCCTGCGCGGGTCACCCATTCGGGCCGCAAGCTCCACAGCCCCGCAAGTCCGCCCGCGAATGCAAGCAAGAACAACGCGCCGAAGATCATGCCGTGTGCGGCGGTCCATGCCTCACGATTGGTTAGTTCCATCTAACCCTCCTTCCCTGGCGGTCGCCGCGACCGGTCGCGGCTGATTAGTATGGTCACATGTGTTACGCGCCGCAAGGAAGGCAAGCGCTCCGCTTCCGCCCCCGACCGAGCGTCGATCTTGGGACCCAAGGGCCGTATCAGGTTCGCCACAGGAGAGTTCGAGCGCGCCCCCGCCGGCGTCCGGCGGCATGCTCCCCATCGACGCCGCGACGAGCTTCTGCCATACTCCCGGCACGTCTGAGATCTCGGGCCGCGCCACGGGGCCGGCCGCCAGAGAGCAGCTAGTTCGGATTGAGGGGTGCACATTCTATGGACGTAAAGACCACGCTGCGACAACAGATGCAGGCCATGCACGGCACACTGGAGGCGGCGATCGGGGACTGCTCCGCGGACGCGCTCGCGCGCAAACTCCCCGGCTCGACGATCAACTCCATCGGGGCTATCTACGCCCACACCATCTTCAGCGAAGACGGGCTCCTCAACGGGCTGGTCCGGGGCGGCGCACCCGTCTACTTCGCCGGCGGCTGGGCGCCGAAGGTCGGCCTCGACATGCCGAAGGGAGGCCTGGAGCCGGACTGGTCCGTCACGCTCGACCTCGGCCTCTTCCGCCAGTACGCCGCCGCGGTCTACCAGGCCACCGACGAGTACCTCGCCACCGTCAGCGACGCCGAACTCGACCGCGTCGTCGATCCGGGGTTCGCTCCCCCGATGCCCGTGCGGTCCTTCTTCGCGAACCTGCTCGCCTGGCACGCGGCCACGCACCAGGGCGAGATCTCGGCCCTCAAGGGCGTCCAGGGCCTCAACGGCCTCAACCTGACCCACTAGCGCGCCGGCCCCGCGCCCTCACCCGCGTCGAGGTTCGCACTCGCCCCCACCGGACGCACAACCGCCGCAAACAAGCGCCGGGCGCGACGGAGCCAGTCCCGTCGCGCCCAGCGCCGGCGTAGCCCAGCGGCAGAGCAACCGTTTCGTAAGGCCTCCCCATGCCGAGCGCTGTGCAACAGACGTGAAGTCCCCGCCGCGGGCCCACAGTTATCGGATTCGATGCGGCAGTTTCCACGGCAACATCGCTGTCGTCGGTGGAACAAGCGACATCGGCGTCGACTTTGTCCTGATGGTGACCGACGATCCCGATGGGATCATCGTGGGCACATTCCGTCCCAATTGCGACACAACGGGGTTCGGCGATCCGGCCAGTCTCCCGCTCTCCTCGGGCTTCATCAAAGTCATCGATCATTAAGACACCGGAGCTCTGCCCTCCGTGCTGCTAGGTGCCGGGCGCGGGCCCTGCGAACTGAAGCACCTTGGTGACGCTGGTCGTGAGAACCCCCGGTCCTTGGGCGACATCACCATGATGGCGATGCTGAGTCGGCAGCCGAGCACGTGCCCCGACTGGGACTCGTGGAGGTCATCGTGCCGCCCGGGCCGGCGATGCCTCCGCAGCACATCCACCACAAGTTCGAGGAGATCTTCATCGTCACCAAGGGCCGGCTTCGCTCACCTCCGGCGACGAGAGCGTCGACGTGGCGGCCGGATCCTGCGTGACGGTCCCCCTTGGCACGGCCCATACATTCTCTAACCCCTTCGACGAGCCGGCAACATTCATCAACACGCTGACGCCGGACCTTTACGTCGAGTACTTCCGTGATCTTGGCCGGCTGCCCGTCGATGAAAGGGGATTGCTCAGCCCGGCTGACATCGGTCGAACGATGGCCCGCTACCACACGGAGGTCGTGCGCAGCGAGGCACCCCGCTGATAACCTGACCATCGAGACTTCCGCCCATCCGTGAGGCGGCTGGGATCCACAGGAGGAACACCGCTATGGCAACCGAACAAGAGGCACCCGAGACGAGAGGCGTCACGGTGGAGCAACTTGTAGCCCTTGACCTTGGCCCCGAAATCGAGGGCATGGCAGGGCGCCAGCTTCGAATGCGTATGGTGACCATCGAGCCTGGAGGGGTCCTCGGCCCGATTCACGACCACAGAGACAGACCGGGCCTGGTGTACATACTCCAAGGAACGATCACTGACCATCGAAATGGAGTGGCTACGGAGTATGGGCCGGGGGTGGGCTGGCCCGAGGATAGGAACACCACGCACTGGCTTGAAAACAGAGGAACGACGCCGGCGGTCGAGATCTCGATCGACATATTCGGGCAGCCGTAACAACTGTAAGCCGAGACACCCACAAAGGAGGAGTTGCTGCTGCCGGTCGCGAGCTAAGCGACGACGGGGATGACGCACTAGTACACCACCTTGCGGGACGTGACCCCGCAGCGCGACATAGATGTGCCGCGGGTTAGCGACACGGTAACGCCACAGTAAAGGAGCACAGACAATGAACACGAAGGCAGATGCGCTCGCCACGCGGTCCGAACAGGCCTGCCGGGACTTCGCCTCCACGATCCAGGGAATGAACGACCGGGCATGGAACTCGACAACGTCCGAAGAAGGCTGGACCGTAGCCGCGGTGGCGCATCACGCGGCCGGGTCTTCCGGCCCGATCTCGATGATGGCACAGGCTGCCGCCACCAGCGCGGCGATGCCAACCCTCACGATGGACACGCTCGATCAGATGAACGCCGATCACGCAAAGCAGTACGCGAATGTCTCGCGTGAAGACACGCTGGCGTTGCTTCACGAGACCACGGCTCCAGCGGCCGCGATCATCCGCAGCCTCAGCGACGAGTAGCTCAACGGCAAGGCAGTGATGCCGTCTGGAGCGGAGATGACTGCCGAGCAAATCATCGAGAACGTGCTTATCGGGCATCTCATCGGACACCGCGCGAGCATCATGGCGGCAGTTCCCGCGTAGGCTTCGTGCTGTTCACGAGTGCGCGCGGTCGAGCGCGCCTCGGTCGTGCGGACGCGTACGGGTCGAACTAGCCGTGGCCCCTTGGCCAGCATTCATGGCCTGGGTCTACCTATTCGCTTATACTGCCGACAGGTCGCTCCGAGCGCTGTGCTGGGCGTGATACCGCAGTTATCTGGTGTAGCCAGATTCAAAACGATGCCGGCGTAGCTCAGCGGTAGAGCAGCTGTTTCGTAAG